>NZ_JAOQKG010000001.1:601807-739920 GCF_025567605.1 Oscillibacter acetigenes
TCCGAAACGCGGCACACCGCTGGACTGCTGCAACAGTTCAGCGGTTTTCCTTTTTGTAGGAACGATGTATGTTTCTTCCCCCTTTCTTTGTTCTCTGCCACGCACCGTACCCGTTCCTGCCCTGCGGCCTTGTTTGACCTGCACGGCGTTTTCATCTGCCCTGGCACGCTCGACCGCTTTACCGCGGCGTCCTGGCGTTACTTCTCCGGCGTGTATCATCTCCGGTGATGGGTATTCAGTTGTCGAGGTGCTTTTTCGGATTTGTGACCGTCTTTTTCATTGACAATCCGCAGTCCTCATGTTAGACTAACTGTAAATTACTTTTGACAATCTTTCCGTGTTTGTATGGTAACATACTTTTTACTCCTTGTCAAGACTGTCCTTATTTCTATATTACGATTGTCTATTTTGAGGTGATCTGCCATGTGGTATGCCAAAATGTATTTCTCTGAGGACAGAGAGATTTTCCAGTATGATTCCCTTGGTACGCAAGGCGTTCCGGACGTCCAGAAGGAGTTCCCCTTTCTGGAAAGCCTGCTTGCCTTTCAGGAATTGGACTGTGCGGAAGTGACGCCGATACTGCAAAGCATCACTGATAACTGGAGCCGGTTTATCGCAGAGGATGACAGGGACGCACTTGAGAATTTCAAGAGAAAACTGGGGAGGTTAGCCTCCATACACATTTATTTTCGACTTCTCTATGTTCACTGCCGCTACCGCCAGTCAGCGATGTACATTCAAAATGACCGAGGCAGTGCGGAGGATGCGCAGATACTGGACGAGCTGCGCCAGCTCCCCGAGCAGCTTCCGCTGTATCAGCAGCAGATCCAGCGATTTTTTGAGTTGGTGCTGGATGTAGACAGCGCAGGACGGGAGCCGCAGGCACAGGCGGCAAAAAATTACTTTCACGACTCTCCGAAAGATCCCGACCTGTTTTGTTTCCACCCTATCCCCCTCAGCTTTGAGCCGGTGGAGCCGGGGCGGTGTTCGCCGGTGCTGTATTCCTCCAGCATCCGGGACATGATCGACTACTCTCTGCGGAGTTGCGTGGAACGGAACATCACCGTGCGGCGCTGCAAGAACTGCGGACGATGGTTTCCGCAGACCGGGCGGGTCAGCGCGGAGTATTGCGAGCGGCCTGTTCCAAGAGGAGAGCAGGTCTGTCGGGAGATCGGGGCTTTCAAGCAGTGGACAAAGAAGCAGTCGGATGACCCAATCTTCAAGGCATACCGCAAAGAGTATAAGCGGCGCTTTGCGTGGATCAAGGCGGGGCGCATCACGGACGAGGCGTTCTATGCATGGAGCGAAAAAGCTAGAAAAGAGAAACAGAAATGTGACCGAGATATTATCTCGTTAGCGGAATTTCAGCAGTGGCTGAAGGAATCCAAATGAAAAACCGTGTGCTGACCTTGCGGTCAGCACACGGTGTTTCTTTGTCTATAGCGAGGCAGATTTTAAACCGCCTCGTGCGGGATCTGAATGCTATTTTTCTTTATTCCCCGCATCTTCCAGCAGATTTGTAACCACTTCGCTGAGCTGCGCGGCGTTCTTGGAAGTAATGACAGGAACGCCGGTCTGCGTCTCAATGGCCTTCCGTGCGTCACCGGCCACCTTGCCACCGGCACGGGCCACGTCGATGTTCTCCGAAAGGGTTGCCGGTGCCTTCTGCTTGGAAATTTCCGTGGTGGTGGCCTCCGCCAGCATATTCAGCACCAGCTCCAGCGTGGTCATGTTGTCACGTAGGTTTTCCTTTTTCAAGCCTTTTAGGTTTTTGTACTGCCGGGTGGACATCCCCGACCATGCACGGGAGATCTCATCGGTGAGGATGGCGTATTCCACGCCCTTCTGCACGCCGCGGGCATCCCATTCATCGGTCAATTCTTTGCGAACTTGGATGGCTTGCAGCCGCTGGTTAATCCACTCGCGGGTATAGCCCTTTTTGAGATAGGTTTCCAATGCCCGCTCGATGGTCAGCTCTGGGTCGATGGTTTCCTCAATGCGCTCCCGACCGACCTGCGCCAGCCAGAGTTTGAACGGTTCTGCTTTGGGTGACGGGATAGATTGGATGATGCGGAGAAGTTGCTCGGTATCGGCCACATCGGTCAGGCGTTTTTTTCCGTCTGGAGCAGCCATTTTCAAACCGTGACAATTTGTCACGGTTTCATTGCCCTCGGCCTTCAACCGTTGTTTGAGTTTGCGCCAATACGCCGTGGGATCAACGCTGTCCGTCAGTACGCCAACCACATCAACAATAGAAAAATACCATTCCTCTTTTTCCTCGTCCCACGCCGTGCGAATGCGTTGGTTTTCAAAAAGCTGAATTTTAAGAGACATCCTATCACCCCAATTCCTAATCACCCAGGATCAAGTCAATGCGCCGTTGTCTTCCGCCTTTTCCACTTCGGACAGTTCTTCCCAATCTCCAAGGTTTCCGCATCTGCGAAGGTAATCGTGACCGCCGTCCACGGCGCACGAACCACAGCTGCAAAACTTAAAATCATGAACGGTTTCGCTTTCGATGACTTCTCCGCATTTTTTGCATCTGATTGCGTTCCTGATAATTCTCGGCATAGTCATTCCTTCTTTAGCGCATTTTTGATTTTCTCTTTCTCCCCGCTGCCATCTGTGCGCAGTCGCAGCGGAGGAATAGCACACTTATCCAGAATGGAGTTCTTTTTCGCGTCCCGCTCTGCCTGCTTGCTCCCGGATTTATGAGATCCGCCGTCTACTTCGATCGCCAGAACAGGTTGCTTATCCATTTGATTGAACAGTAGAAAATCCACATGTGTCAGCGGATTGCGGGCATATTTGCGTTCTTCCTCTGTCAGTGGCGCATAATCCTTCACCAGCGTGGCAAGAGAAAAATGCACCGCACAGCCGATAGAGGAAAAAGGCTCATCGGACAATATCTCTTGAATTACCGAGTGCATTAGGTTCTCAGAATCGTACTCAGACACCCGCTTATGCTTTTGCAGATATTCTCTGCGCTGCTCGGCATAACCCTGATAGAGCATATCGAATACAGAATAGATCTGACTCTGGATGATCTCGAAATTGTTGTATTCGATGTACCGGGCCAAGTCACCATAGTTGGTCTGGTCATTGCGTGGGTCCTGCGATGTGATCACAGCCAGAGAATGAACCGCGCGGGAAACCGCCACATTCAGCATATGGGGATCATCCACAAAATCTGTGATGACATTGTCGACCGAAGTCAGAATGATTGCATCCTGCTCCCGCCCCTGAAACTTGTGGACGGTATCCACCTCATAAGTATCTCCCAGCTGCTTGCGGATGGCTGTCACCTGATCCCGATATGGTGTGATAATGCCGATGCTCTGGAAATTCTGCTGATGCAGCCGCGGAAGCACCTCCTGCTGGATGACATCGATCTGGCGCTGATTGAGATGTCCACGGGCGTGGTTACCGGCAGTTGTCCGGTACATGGTCAATACATCCGGCTCATCATGATCCTTCGTCATAACGATCAGTTGCCCGTGGTAGAACTTCTGGTTGCAGAAGTTGATGATTTTTGGGTGGCAACGGTAGTGTTCCCGCAGCAGCGTAACAGGTGCGTCCTGCCATATTTTCAATGCAGAGGACAGCAGGCTGTGCGTAGAAAAGCGATACCGCTCATCCAAGGAATACTTTTGCCAAATGGCATCGCTGGTACGAATGTCATCCTCCGTCAGCACATTGGGGAGCTGCTTCAAGTCCCCAACAATCACGATATTCCGCGCACAGGAGAAGGCCAGTACCCCGGTAGCCAGATCAACCTGCGAGGCCTCATCCACAATCAAGTAATCATAGATATGTTCAATGCTCAGCGTCCCCTTAATGGAATAGGTCGTGCTGAGCACCACCGGGTACTCACGGGTGAACTCCACAGAATTCCGGCGGAAATCATTCTTTTCAAAGCACTGTCTATTATTCCGCCAATGATACCGTGTTGCCAGCTCCGCCCGAAACAGCCGCAGGGACTTCTGTGTGAGCTCATCCATCTTCGCGTCGAAAGCGTAGCACTCCAGCTTTCGGTTCAATTCCTGCTTTTCGGCCTCCAGTTCCCGCCTCTTTACGAAATAGAATTGGTTTTGCAAATAGGGAATGACCTGTTCCGGGGAACAGGCAAACAATTTGAGTGCATTACGGTTGAATCGGAACATGATGGAGATTTTTTGCAACAGGCTCAAGTGAGTCTCACGCTCTGCGTGCTGTTCAAATTCCATCCAAAGCGCAAGAAGCTTCTGCGAGGACAGCTTGTCCAAGCTCTCCATTGGCGCGTCACTGTAACTTGCGTAATATTCCTCAAAATAATGCTGCTCCGGGTTTAGCTGCAAGAACTCCTGCTCAATTTCCGCAATGCGGTTTTTGGCATTGAGCATTTCGTTCAATTCTTTGGAGAGCGCAGTCGTTTCCTGATTTAATTGCTGTCGTTCCTCCGGCGGCATTTCCCAATCGCTCATATTCGGATAGGTGCCTGTCTGTGCATCCAGAAACTTCTCTTTGTTGGCAAGGCTGCCGAGAAACGCAGTCAGAAAAGCGGCATTTTTCTTCTCCAGCTTTTCCACAACATTATGCGTTGCGGAATTGTTGTTGGAGACAACCGCCACGGTTTTTCCGCTGCGAACAACATTGGCGATGATATTCAGGATCGTTTGTGTCTTTCCAGTACCCGGTGGCCCCTGAATGATACTGATTTTGGAGGAAAGCGCCCGTTCTACCGCCAGCTTTTGACTCTGGTTCAGGCCAAACGGATAGATCACTGCCTCCGGCATCTGGGGCATTTTGACGTCTTTCTGCGGTGCAAGATAGCTTGCCAACACGGTATCCTCGCTGACCTGCTGGATCTTGTCATACTGCATGCTTAGAATGTTGATACCGTTTTCCGCCACCAGACTGATTGCAGCGGCAGTCTCCTTGAAATATTGGAATGCTTCTTGATTTTTACCGTCCGCCAGACAATTCTGCTGGAACTGCACTTCGCTCCTGTAGAACGATAAATCTCTCTTTCCGTTGCGGACAATACGATAATACCCGCCGAAATCGAGAATCTCATCAATTCCGCTGATGGCTTGCCCATTTGCGATGACAATCACCTGCGCAGGGTCAATTTTCTTTTTCAGAGGCAGGATCTCCACATTGCTACTCTGAAAGCTGTATGTCTTATTGGGCGCACTGGTATAGACGACCTCGCACTTTCCGTTGCGGAACTGAAAGTTCGCAACCGAGTCCGTCTGGTCTTTTCCTTTTATGATGATTAAGTGCTTTCGTGCGTCCATAGGCATCTCTTCCCTCCCCAATACAAGCTGTTGATTTACGTGTTATCCACCCACATTTCACACTGGCTCATGACAGTCTGAACGGCATCATCCATGCCCTCTGGCGGATATTTGTGCTTTTTCAGCAGCCTTTTGACCAAGCGCCGCATTCCAGCTCTTGCACTTTCTTTCTTTTGCCAGTCTATTGTGCGGTTTTTACGAAGCAAGTCCGTCAGTTCCTTCGTGATTGCAATAAGCTCATCATGCTCATAGAAATCTTTGATGGCTTGTGGTTTTGTGAGAGCATCGTAGAAGGCAAGTTCGTCCGCTGTCAATCCGAGTTTTTCTCCTTCGGCAGCAGCGGCAGCAATGTCTTTTGCCAGCTTGAGTAGTTCTTGAATAACTTCCTCATTGGTGAGCATTCCGTTCAGGTAACGGTTCATCGCACTCTGAATGATTTCGGAGAACTTCTCGGATTTGACAATGTTTGTACGACGATAAACAGATACTTGTTCAGCAATCAGCTTTTTCAAGAGTTCGACTGCAAGGTTCTTTTCCTTCATGTTTGCAATTTCTTCAAGGAACTTTGGATCGAACAACGAAAACTCAGTCTGGACATTGGAGAAGAGGTTGATAACGCCTTCGCTCTTGATGCTGTGCTTCAAAAGCTCGTTAATGCGCTCATTTACTTCTGGAAGCGTAAACTTCTTTCCGGTACCGCCTGAAACCAAGCGCACGGTCATCGTTCTTACGGACTCGAAGAAAGCTGCTTCCATACGGGTTTTCTCATCTATCAAGCTGCTGCACAGCGAGAGTGCTTGCTTGAGAAGCAGAGCCTCCTTGATAAACACATTCTGTGTCTTTTCATTGTCGGGAAGCTCATACTCTGCAACACTCTTGCCGAGTATGAAGTTCACACCGCCGCTGATGAGCTTTGCACGGTCAAGGTCGCTTCCGGTCATGAATTTCTCATAACTGAATCCGTGGAACAAATCTCTGCAAATAGAGAGTTTTTCAAGGAACTTCGGATATGCAGCCTTGCTTACATCTGTATCACCATAGTTCTTCTTGTCTCTGGCAGTATAGTCGTTCATTGCCTGTTTCAGTGCAGCCGCAATACCGACGTAATCAACAATCAAACCGCCTTCCTTATCTTTGAAGACACGATTGACGCGGGCGATAGCTTGCATCAGGTTGTGTCCAGCCATCGGCTTATAGACATACATCGTAGCAAGGGAGGGAACATCAAAGCCGGTCAGCCACATATCCACGACGATGGCGATTTTCAGCGGAGAGTTGTTGTCTTTGAATTTCCGCGCCATATCGTCCTTATGAGCTTTGTTGCCGATAATCTCACGCCATTCTTCAGGATCGTTATTGCCTTGCGTCATGACCACTGCAATCTTTTCCGTCCACGCTGGGCGTAGCTCAAGAATGCGCTTATAAATCTTCATTGCTATGGGACGCGAATAAGCAACGATCATCGCCTTGCCGGTCAGGATATTCTCACGGTAATTCTCGTAATGATCAAGAATGTCATTTACCAAGGAATTGATCGTCTGGTCGGCACCGAGGATTGCTTCCATCTGACCAAGTTCCTTTTTGCTCTTTTCAATGACATACGGATCGGCGTTGTCAGCCATAATGTCATACTCATTATCGATCAGATGGAGGGTGTTCTCGTCGAGTTTCAGGTGAATCACACGGCTCTCGTAGTAGACGGGTCTTGTAGCTCCGTCTTCAACTGCCTGTGTCATATCATAGATGTCGATGTAATCACCGAAGACTTCTCGTGTACTGCGGTCTTTCGTGGAGATTGGTGTTCCGGTGAAACCAATGTAGGTCGCGTTCGGAAGCGTATCTCTTATAATTCGGGCAGTGCCTATGACCGTCTTCGCCTCAACTTCGCCGTTGTCCTTCTGCTTGACCACAACCTTCTCATTGAGACCATATTGCCCGCGATGCGCTTCATCTGCCATTACGATAATGTTCCGGCGTTCTGAAAGCGCTTCGTTGCTTTCTTCAAACTTCTGCATGGTCGTGAAGATTATGCCGTTTGCTTGTCTGTTTGCAAGCAATTCTTTCAGATTCTTGCGGCTCTCTGCGTGTTGCGGCGTTTGCCGGAGAAAGTCTTTGCAACGAGCGAACTGCCCGTAAAGCTGGTCATCCAGATCGTTACGGTCAGTAATGACAACGATAGTGGGGCTTTCTAACGCTTCTTGCAGATAATGAGCATAGAAGACCATAGACAACGATTTTCCGCTGCCCTGTGTATGCCAGAAGACGCCACCCTTGCCGTCTGTCACAGTCGCGTGCTTCGTAGACTCAATCGCCTTTTTGACTGCAAAATACTGATGATACCCAGCGAGTATCTTGAATGTATTCTGTCCATCCACATTAAAGCAGATGAAGTTCTTCACGATGTCAAGGAAGCGGTTCTTCTCAAATAGTCCTACAAAGAATGTGTCAAACGAAGCGTGTTGCGTATTCTCGTAGCTTCCATCGGTTGTTTTCCACTCCATAAAGCGGTCTTCGCCGGAAGTGATTGTGCCAGCCTTTGAAGTGGTCAAGTCGCTCATGACACATACCGCATTATAAATGAACATAGAGGGGATCTCATACATATAGTTCCGGAGCTGACGGTATGCTGCGGAAGCGTCGGTTTCTTCGCGGGATGGAGACTTTAACTCCACAATGACGAGCGGGAAACCATTGACAAAGAGGATCACATCTGGTCTTTTTTCGGAGTTTTCAATGAAAGTCCACTGATTCGCAACTGTGAACTCGTTACTGGCGGGATTTTTGAAGTCTACAAGGTAAACAAGGGTAGAGCGTTCTTCACCCTTGTCATAGTATTTTACCGGAACTCCGTTTTGGAGGTAGTCCATAAAGACCATGTTCTTCTGCAAGAGCGTTCCGGTTTCAAAGTTCTTGAGTTTGTAGATTGCCTCCGTCAGAGCGTCCATAGGCAAGCTCTTGTTGATCCGTTGCAAGGAAGGTAGCAGAACATCCTCGTAAAGCGGCGAGTGATAATCGCGCTCCACATCTGGTCCATAAATATAGTTATAGCCCAGTTCTTCATTGAGAAGCTGCAAAACAGCGTTCTCATAGTTTGATTCTGTAAAATATCCTGCCATAGTTTTGTCACTCCCTTTTACGCCAGACTCGCCCCAAACTGATCCAGCGTATTTTCTGCATCTCTGTCAGTGACGGGCTTATTCATCGCTTTTTCAATTAGGTTGAGAAGGCTTTTTGCTCTGTCGATGAAATAGCCATTGAAGTCATCTGCCTTCAATTCTGCATAGTTGATAAAGTGCGATTCCACCCGTGCTTGCAACTCGTTCTCGGTTAGTCCATCAACCTTCTTTAGAATTGCCCCCAGATACTCACTCGGCGCATTTCCGCCAATCGAGCGGTTGGTGGCTGGAAGAATCGGGGTCTTGTTAATGATGGAATTATACCGTTCGCGCTTGATGCCCAGTTTCTCGCAATATGCTTCCGGGAAGATGTGGTGAATGTCCGGAGACTCAAGCATACTGTTCACAATGTCAATCGTCGTGTTGTTCATAAAATCACGGCATTTCTCCTTGTAGAGAAGAGCCATAATTCCCTTATATGCCGCACTCAAACGGGTTTGAAGGGTCAGCAGCCGCGCAGAAGAAAAGACTGCGCTGTTGATCGTGTGCATCGCATTTGGACGTCCATTGACCTCCTCAACCATGTCCTCAATGTCATAGGCATAGCGGGTTTCGTTCGCACCGCCATACATCTCACCCAAAATCCCGCACCAATACCACCGAGAAAGTGTTTTGATTGTGTTTGGCTCATTGCATTTGGATTTTCCGAGAACAGCACAGATTGCCGCAAGTGGAATCAACTGCGTTGTATATGGCAAGTCTCTTTGACGGAAAACGCACTGATCCCGAAGAAGAAACTCCTTTGCTATTTTGAACCCAGACAGCACTGCATCCCGGTTCGCTATGTACGATTCATAAGGAAGTCCCAGAACATCTTTCTTTTTGCAGGAGATTGTGTTTGTCTTTCCAGACTGCTTGTCCAAATAGCTTGTATAGAGGCATACAGTTGTCAGGAATGTAGTCTCATCAATCCCATCGAACAGGTCTGTTCTCAGCGTGTCACCGAAACCGCAAATTGTATTTCGACACTGCACCCAGTCTTTTCTCAGGTCAAAGTCTCTTGTGGCATAAGTTGCGGTAACAAGCTCAAACACCGTGAGAGGAACACCGCCAGTATTGACGTTCTCAAACACCTTGCACACTGCCTCCCGCGGCGTGGACTTGTCCAGCGTAATCACAGGCAGCTTATACCCGGAAATTGTATTCAGCACATCCGCCTGAAAACGCTTGAACTCGTCCATTGCTTCCGGCTTCATTCCATAGTGCGTCATGTAGCCCATGAACCAGTCCATTACGGCATTGCTATCGAACACAATATTGACCGGAAATAACTTGTTCTCGTATTCATACTCTCTGGTTGAGAGGTCGAGCTTCACATCCCGGTCAAAGTTCTCTTTAATCTTGCGGCCTTCGGGGATGGAGAGGACAGCATCAAAACGATCCTCATCATCGTCGAGGCACTTCTCCATTGAGAGATAGTAATAACGCTTAATAGCCTTGCCTTTTTCTGTTTTGGTCGAGACTGGCTCTTTAGAGGATGTTGCCTGATAAATTGAAGTAAGCCGCTGCTGACCATCGAGAATCAAATGCTCCGGCTTCACAGAAACGCCTTTTACGCCCGTAATTGTACGGTATTTGAATTGGATGTCCGGATTGCCGTATTGCAGCCGCATGATGGCACCCATAGGATAACCCTGTGATAAGCTGGCGATAATGCCCCTAATTCGGTTATCATCCCAAGTCCAGTCACGCTGAAACTCCGGCAACTGCATTGAGCCGGACTTAACCTCCGCTAAAAGCTGACTGAGGTTTGTATCAAGAGATTGCGGTGAAATAATCACGTCTGCGCCTCCTTCATTGAATTTTACTGATCGGACGAGCCCAGTCTGCTTTCCAAATCTGAAATATCACTGCGGATGGAAGAGATGTCCGACTCAATATCTTCGATTCTCGAAGTTAATGTCATCTGCTGAAATTGAATATCCTCGATCTGCGCGTATAAGCCACGCATCGCCAGAATTAGCTCAACCATCAACCCCTTGTCATCAAGGGAGAGAAGGCGTTCTTTTTCAGTCTGTATCTTTTGAGCCTCCTGTTGAAGCCGCTCTTCCTCACGAGCTGCTTCTGCTGCGGCTTTCTCAAGACGAAGCCGTTCCTTTTCAAGCCGCTTTTTCTGGCGCTCGTCTTTGCTTCTTTTCAAGCTCTCCTGAACTTTATCAAACATGGTATATCCTCCATATCAGGTAAACGATAATTTAGAGCAGCAAGTACAGTCCTATTTTCAAGAATTATTTGTTGATAATGCCAGTCCAGAATGGACTACCGGAACAATTAGCGATCTTGGTACTGTTGTTGGAGGCAGTACACCTTCAAAAGCTAAACCTGAGTATTACACGGAGTCCGGTATAGCATGGATAACCCCGAAAGATTTATCTATCAACAAGTCGAAGTTCGTTTCTCATGGTGAGAATGACATAACTGAACTCGGTTTGAAGAACAGCAGCGCAGCAATCATGCCAGAAGGAACAGTGTTGTTCTCATCTCGTGCGCCAATAGGTTATATTGCTATCGCCGCTGGTGAAGTAACAACAAATCAAGGTTTCAAATCGGTTGTGCCTAAGCCGGAAATTGGAACACCATTTGTTTACTTCTTCTTGAAAAACACTCTCCCGGTTATTGAAGGCATGGCATCCGGGTCAACATTCAAAGAAGTATCTGGCAGCACTATGAAAAATGCCCCGGCGGTTATTCCTGACGCTGAAACTCTTGCCAAATTCAGCGACTTTTGCGCACCTATCTTTAAACAGCAACGTACTTTGGAAGAGCAGAATCAATCGCTTGCGAAATTGAGAGATAGTTTACTGCCGAAGCTCATGTCCGGCGAGATAGATGTCTCTGCCGTCCAGCTCTAAGCCGCTAAATTATCGTTTATGGCAATATTGTTGTTGATTTTTTCATCTATAGCATCGAGAATCGAAACAACCTTTTTCTGCGTTTCAATAGAGGGCAGCGGAACTTCAACATTTTTCAAGTCACCAATAGTTATTTGAGATTGTGCCGATCCCGAGTCCAAATAACGGAGGTTGTTTTTTAGGAAATAGTAATACAGATACTTTTTTAGAGCCACGCTTTCATCAACCGATACGGCAATTGAGAGATTTGTTAAAAAGCACGCACCAGGAGATAATTTGACATCACCAGTTCCACCCACGCCTCGTGCGACAACAACAAGCTGCTGTTCGCCTATATTGCATTCATCGCAATAGCCAACAACTCTATATCCACTAAATATCGGGTATTTCCCTTTGTCTGAGGACATTTTCTTATTGGGCATTTTCCCGTATTTCATCTCTGAAAAGCTGCCCAGCGACCGTACTGTGTACTCCATTTCAAACCATCCTATCCGATGTATTTTCTGTGTGCCAGCTTCACATTCTGTTGTTTCACCATTGCATAGTGCATGGTGGTGTCGATTTTTTGATGTCCTAAGAGCTGCTGGACCTGCTCAATGGGCATTCCCTTGTCTATGGCAGTAGTAGCCAGAGTGCGTCTGAACTTGTGGGGATGAACCTTCGGGATATTCAGACGCTTTCCCAATTCCCGAAGGCGTGTCTCCACACCGCCGATCATCAGCCGGTCAAATGGGGCTTTCAGTGAAACGAACAATGCTGGGTTTCCATCCGTTCGACCCTCAAGATAGTTTTGAAGGTGGATCTTCGTCCTTGCATCAAAGTAGACCAATCGTTCCTTATTGCCCTTGCCGATAACCACGCATTCGCGTTCGTTAAAGTTGATGTCCTCGCGGTTTAGCGTGACCAGTTCTCCAACACGCATTCCGGACGAAGCCAGAAGATCAACCATTGCCAAATCTCGCGCCGTTGTACAGTTGTCGCGCATCAGCTCCAACGCTTCGTCGGTGTAGGTGTCCTTAACCACCTTTGCGGTCTTGACTTTGTGAATCCGGCGTACCGGGCTTTTCACAATGAAATCCTCATCTTCAAGCCAAGAGAAGAAACTGGACAGGATCCGGCGGATGTTGTCTATGGTCACTTTGCTCGACCTACGCTGAACCTGATAGTTGGTCAGATAGCGACGCAAATCATCTGTGGTGATCTGTTGCACAGCCTTTCCGACTCCGGCAATCAGAGTCTCAATCGTCTTCCGGTAGTAGCTCAGGGTTTTCTCCGAACAGCCTTCGATCCGCTTTGCCGTGATAAATGCTTCGACTGCATCCGTCTCTTCTGCTGCTGGAATTGCGCTGCCATCATAGGTGATCGTTGCCCCTTCCAATGTCTCAGCCATTGCATCCCGAAGGTGCATGAGCTGTTCGTTGTTGAGATACGGCAGCATTTTTCGCTGTATCTCCGTGATGAGTTGTTCTGTCATTGTCGTGTCTCCTTTCAAGGTAAGAGAACGACATTCAGTGGCAGTCCCTTTTGTAAAACTCTCGCCACTGGTGAGAGAAAATTATTTATCTGGTATTTGTGTTGATGACAGCCAATGAGTACACTTGTACTCGCCCATTATTCGTAATCCTCACCCGTCCATCCTTAACGAGATTTTTAACAATACGTGAGGTTGTGGCTTGTGATAATTTCACGCCCAATGAAATCTGCTTTAGCGTTACATTGCCGCAGGAGTCTATGTACCGCAACACTCGTTCCTCATTTCCTGTTCTGCTGCTCAAAAATCTCTGGTCATTACCTTCAACAACAATATAGCTTCTAAGAAATGCCAAGAAACGCGTTTGAAAGTGTGTGTTAACTTCGTCATGGAAGGCACCTTTAATGAACATATCAAGAGAACGCCAATTTTCTCCCGGATTCCCATTATTTACACAGTTCACTATGCCATTAAAGAGGCTTATCGCCTTAGTTGGTTTCTCATTCAATAGCGCCCAGTATAACGTATTATAATAATGTGGGATCCATCCTGCATCTATTGCCATATTTGTAAAGTTGATTATGTTTTCTGGCTCATTTAGAAAATCAAAATTAAAATATCGCATAACGCAAATGTCTTTACCGTTTATGTTTTCTCGAAAGCAGTCAATTGGGTAGACATATGCTTCAATATCCTGAAACACCTCATCGGTTAAGGCTATCCCGGCAGTTTTGATACTTCCCTCCATTAAATACGCATCTACATAAGCCTGACCAACAATCAAACCTTTTCGCAAGGATGGAATTTCTCTCGCTTCGACCCTATCAAATTCACCCTTTGCAATAGCGCCTCGAATCAAAATACCGTTGTCTATGAATTCTTGTTGGCATATCTTCTCGACTAATGTAAGTAGTTGGGAGACAGCTTGTGTGCTTGTATCACGCGTATAAAGTATAAAGGAATCACTTACAATATATCCTTCTACCAATGTAGGACTCATGTTTTCCCACTGTTCAAAGGCAGTTGTAGAAAACCGTCCAATAAATGATTTAGCATCTTGCTGTTTGAGTTTTTTTAACTTTTCCTTAAATCCCAATATATCAAGGAAGGCAACATACTTACTCATATTCAACCCCCATCTTGTTTTTTCGCATTTTCTCAGCTATAAACGATAATTTAGCGGCTTAGAGCTGGACGGCAGAGACATCTATCTCGCCGGACATCAACTTTGGTAGCAGTTCATCCCTAAGTACAGCCAGCTTACGACCCTCAATCCGGTTCGAGATTATCAGCTCAAAAATGGGCTGCATGATAGAGGTGAGACTTGTATAATCTTCTTCGCAAGGAATTAAGACCTCTGCTTTGGCAAGTTCCTCACGTTTGATATGCCCCATTGTTGTTGCCTTATCAGCAGCGATTGCAATAAAACGGGCAAGGTGGTGAGCCGTCCACAGGTAGTAAAACCACTTGTCATAGATGTCTGATGTAACCCTAAAAAGGTGCTGATTCAATCCGCAAGTTCCCCCGCACCATATATCAACAAGTAGACTTCCAGACCAAGAGAAGATGACATCGCCATCGTGAATGATGTATTCAGGTTTGATTCTCAAGGAGCAGAGTTCACTACTATCATCACATGAACCTTGGCGGAGTTCCTTGATCTTCAATACTGGAAGACCTATTTCATTCCCCTGAGGACGGAACTTCTGCATGGCAAGTCCATTCAAGTAATTGGCAATGTCTAAGAGATTGCCTTTTCTCCATCCAGCAGGGATGGCATCAATATTGATAAAATGGTTGTCAAAGATAGCTTTGGCTTGAGCGTATAAATTATCGTTTACCTTTTTGTTACGTTCTGCCTTGAGGCTAAGCACATAATACAAGTCTCCGATTGACTCTTGTATAGACCACTCAGGTATGGGAATCAACAACTGATTCAAAAATTGCTTCTTGAAATGTGGAATAACGTCTCCCACGTTTGTGTTATATATCTGTTGTTGAATTTCTCTGCTTCTTAGCACTGCAAACAAATATTTGGGATAAATCTTCGATTCGTCAGCGCGCAATGCAATCATATCTTGCGCGATACAAAAATCAACGGGATCAGGAACAAGGCAAACTCGTCCCGGAGTTCCCTTGTTCACGAAAAGAATATCGCCGGGAATCGGGTGTGCCCGAAACCATGTCTGATAAGTTTCCTCGCTTAAATATCTAATTTTTTCATACACCGGAAACAGGGTGTTGTTTGTCACGCAATTCGTTGCTATCAGCTTGTGTCCGCTTGGCGCAGTAGGAACAGTCTTGCCGCGATTGTCTACAATAAAAGACAACAGCTCGGTTAGAGGAACCCTGTTGCAATCTTCCCATAGATTAAATCTCATATCCAATCGCCCCCAGTCGCGCTTTGATCTGAGCTTCAAGTTCATGAGACTTAGCGAAAAGCTCAGAAAGTTCAGAAGTCAAGCGTCCCATTTTCTCTTCAAACGGCTCACCGTCATCTTCTTGTTTCTCAATGCCAACATACCGTCCCGGCGTGAGAATGTAATCCTGCTTTGCAATGTCTTGAGTAGTAACAACCGCACAGAATCCTTTCTCGTCTTCAAGTGTTCCTTCGACGAAGGCATTGTAGGTATCAGCAATTTTCTTGATATCTTCATCTGTCAGTTCGCGCAACTTTCGTGTGACCATAGTACCGAGCTTCCGGGCGTCGATGAACAGCGTTTTGCCTTTTTGCTTCTTGTTCTTTGCAAGGAACCAGAGTGATACCGGAATCTGCGTCGTGTAGAAGAGCTGCGTCGGCATTGCGACGATACAGTCCACAAGGTCAGCGTTGATAATGTTCTTGCGGATTTCGCCTTCACCGCCGGACTGTGAGGAAAGCGAACCATTTGCAAGCACCATGCCGATACGTCCATTCGGAGCGAGATGCCAGATCATGTGTTGCAACCACGCGAAGTTTGCGTTGCCAGCAGGAGGCGTACCATACTGCCAACGGACATCATCAACGAGTTTATCCGCGCCCCAGCCGGAGAGATTGAAGGGCGGATTTGCCATAATAAAGTCTGCCTTGAGCAGCGGGTGACAATCGTTAAAGAACGTGTCCGCATTGAACTTGCCGAGGTCAGCTTCAATACCACGAATAGCAAGATTCATCTGAGCCATCTTCCATGTGGTCGGGTTGGAGTCTTGACCAAAGACGGAAATCTTGTTGATGTTGCCGCCATGATTTTCGATGAACTTTGCGGACTGAACGAACATACCGCCAGAGCCGCAGCACGGGTCATAAACACGTCCATTAAACGGCTGCAACACCTCAACAAGGGTACGCACAACACAAGAGGGAGTATAGAACTCACCAGCAAGTTTGCCTTCTTGCTCGGCAAACTTGGAAAGGCAATATTCGTATGTGCGACCGAGAATGTCCTTGCTGCTCCCATGCTCGATCATCTGAATGTTGGTGAAGAGATCAACCACTTCACCAAGCCGCCGCTTGTCCAGTTCTGGACGGGCGAAGTTCTTAGGAAGAATATCTTTGAGACGCTTGTTTTCTTTCTCTATACTGCGCATTGCATCATCAATCACCGTGCCAATTTCCGGCGTGTGAGCGGCAGCAGCAATCGCACTCCATCTTGCATTCTCTGGGACAAAGAAGATATTTTCGGCAGTGTATTCGTCCTGATCTTCTTCAAATCCATCGCCTTCTTCAACCAGTTCCCGGTACTTCGCCTCAAAGCGATCCGATATGTATTTAAGGAAGATAAGACCGAGGACAACGGACTTATACTCCGATGCGTCAATGTTGCCGCGAAGGACGCAAGCTGCATCCCAGATTTGCTTCTCAAAGCCGATATTGCTTGTATTTCCAGCCATAGTGTTTTCCTCCCATATATCTCATGCCTACCAAAAGTTTATAGTCATTTGAAATTCGTTCAAAAAATGAGGATGAATCCAATTAGTCGTTTTTATCCGGCACAATCTCCACGATATCCTCAATCCTGCAATCCAGCGCGGTGCATATCTTCAAGAGAATTTCTGTGGTGACATGCCCATTCCTGCCCATTTTGGTGACGGATGCAGGGCTGATGCCTGCCTTTTCACACAGGTCCTTTTTCTTCATGTCCTTATCGATGAGCAGCTTCCAGAGTTTTTTATAACTCACAGACATAAATATCTCCTCCGTACCGATATACAAAAAATGCTCTGCCGCTTGGCAGAGCATTCGGTCTATTGCAGCCATACTGCCAAGGCCTATTCCAACACATGACAGCGTTGTTTATAATAATAGCACATTTTGACACAGGAAGCAAGAAAATGATAGATTTGCACGATTTTTGCAGCAATCACAGCGCATAGATTTTTTCGCAAATAGAGGATTTTTCTCTTGACTCTTCCGTTACGTCATAGTGTATGGTAAGCTCACACGCAGGAGGGATGCCCATGATGACCATTCACGAAGTCAGCAAACTGGCCGGTGTCAGTGTCCGGACACTGCACCACTATCCTCTCTTTTCGTACTTCGCTCTCAGCTCGGCCAGAACTTGCTGATAGCTGGTCTGCCCGCTGGCGATTCGGTCAAGATTTCTGCGGGTATATTTGCTGATCGTCATACCCTCAGCAGCAAATGTCCCGCAGATGTTGCGGAGGTTACTCTTATGCTGTCGAGAATCGAATTCATTTTTTCTCTCCACAGTCTTCTTGGAAATCAGTCTTCCCATATCAATAATCCATCCAACAATTTGAACGTCAGATTGTGTGTTAGGTCGCAAGTTACACGCAAGTTAGTTTTAAGTTAGTATCAAGTCGGTTTCAAGTGGCGCACTACCACCCGGAAGCTCTTAAATATTTTCAAATATTGGTGCGGTGCTTCTCTTTCGCTTTGCTGCGGAGTATTTGTATTTTTCCAGCAGTTC
Source organism: Oscillibacter acetigenes (assembly GCF_025567605.1). Lineage (NCBI taxonomy): Bacteria > Bacillati > Bacillota > Clostridia > Eubacteriales > Oscillospiraceae > Oscillibacter > Oscillibacter acetigenes. The sequence continues at coordinate 619,496 of NZ_JAOQKG010000001.1, forward strand.
TGCAATATCCTACTTAGCTGCATTTAATTATACCACCAGCAAAATGGATGCTCAATATCATTGATTATCTTTATGTTTCTCTTGGAAATATTCGTCTGAAGAGCCTGCATTTTTCAAGCGGGAAATGCTCTCTTTTTTCTCTACAAATATTGCTTGATTTTATATCACTTTGGTGATACTATTTTTACAGTGATACTTAGGAGGATGCGGAGATGAATCAGAAAATTACCCTATATCATGGCTCCGAACAGATCGTAGAATCTCCAACCTTTGGGTTGGGTAAGCAGAACAATGACTTCGGACTGGGCTTCTACTGCACGGAAAGCGAGGAACTCGCCAAAGAATGGGCTGTATCCTCTCTGCGTAACGGCTTCGTCAATCGTTACAGTCTTGATACAGAATACCTGAAAATTCTGAATCTGAACAATCCAGACTATACGATTTTGAACTGGATTGCTGTTCTGGTAGCGCATCGTCTGTTTTCTATCAAAAGCCCAGCCGCACAGCGGGCAAAACGATATCTGATCGACAATTTCGGCGTCAACGTCAATGCCTACGACCTGATCATCGGATATCGTGCCGATGACTCCTATTTTGACTTTGCTGCGTCTTTCCTAAATAACGGAATTTCCGTACAGCAACTCGCAAACGCTATGCGACTTGGCAAGTTAGGCGAACAGATTGTCATCAAGTCTAAATACGCCTTTTCGCTGCTGCATTACGATGGATTTTCTATTGCAGAAAAGGAAAAATATTATGTCCGCCGCAAGGCTCGAAATGATGAAGCCGACCAACTTTATTCGGATATACTTGAAGAGGAAACAGATGGTCTGTATATCCTTGATATCATAAGAGGAGGCATCCAAAACGATGACCCACGCATACCAAGAAATCTATCTGAGTAACGCGCAGGCATTACTGGGCGATGCTTTTGATTATGCTATCAACGCGTGCGGAGTTGCCGGAGATAGCTTTATAAAGCTGTTTTCCGTCAGTTCCGTCAGTAATCGGATTGAGAATGGTGAACCTTCATATCTTTTGGGGAAAAGCGGGATTGAAACTGCTGTTGATGTTCTCGTTGAGACTACGGGCAAAGCGCTGACCGCCAAGCCTCAAGCGAATTTCAGCCGTTCCAGAGAGTATTGGATCGGCTGGGCAGTCGCCTACTACCAATGGTTCTCCGGAAGAAAGTTCAGTGATATTTTTAAGGTTCTTTCGTTTGAAGATTTGCAGCAGATGTATTCCCCCCTTCATGAAGCGGATGTCACTAAATTCGCTGATATTGTCGATGCCAAAGTGCGCGAATACTTCGCTGATACCAACCTCAAGCGTATCCGCACGCTTTATGGCTGCACGCAGGCAGAGCTTGCCAAGCGAAGCAATGTCAGTCTTCGCTCAATTCAAATGTACGAACAGCGCAACAAGGACATCAACAAAGCCAGTGCGGAGACTGTTCTTAGCCTTGCAAAAGTCCTCGGCTGTACGATGGAGGATCTTCTGGAAACGTAAGTCCGTAGCGAAAAGGGGAGTCTTTCCCTTAAAATACCACATGTATTACGGGAATGTAATAGCTGTTAAGGGAAAAACGTGATTCCTTCCAGGAGGGGTAACTGACATGGATAAAGAGCGTATGGCAGAGTTAGAGAAAATCGAAGCCCATGGTGCCGAAAATGGCTGGGTTGCACCGATGGCAGAGGAAGACCGGGAGTTCTTTGCATATTTTCGCTCTGTGTTTAAGCGTTACAATATTTCCCCCTCAAAGGCAACACGGCTGGAATATGATTTTGTGACACGAGTTGCGGAGAGTGAGTTTTATCTCCAGAAGGCAAATGCGTGAAGGTATTCTTTGTCTATAGCGATGCAAATTCTGCGCCGCCTGTCCCTGTATAAAGGACTTGCTTAACCTTTCCGTCAGAGGTACAATGCGGCAAACCGGAGCGACTAATCATCTGTCCGCAGCACTCCGGCAAACTATGAAAAACCGCTTTCTGTCCCCCTGTCACGAGGGTGTTCAGAAAGCGGTTTTTGACCACATGTTTGACTACAGACGGCCGTGGAGTATGTGGAAACAGTGGAGTCAAGAGTTGCGAAGAGCGGCCATAATAAAGCAAAAACGGCTATAAAGAACTGGAAAAAGTAGAAAAATTTTTATTCAAAAGTTTGGGACCAGGAGACCGTGCGTTCGAGCCGCACTACTCGGACCAAAATCCCTCTGAAATCGTTGATTTCAGAGGGATTTTCTTATTCTTTGTCTATTGCGGCGCAATTTCTGAGTTACTCTCTACAGCAAAACCGTCCGCTTTCGGTAGTAAATCCTGTCGGAAGCACTTTTAATATACAGAAGTCCATCCCACACAAAAGCCTTCCATCAAACATTTTTCCCTCTTGCAGTATTAATTTGACTGTGTTATAATTTTAATATTCCAATTAGCCGTATTAGCTTAGTTGGATAGAGCGCCTCCTTGACTAAGAGGTAGACGGGGGTTCGAGTCCCCCATACGATCATTTTAAGCTGTTGCTTTTTATATTTGTATTCAACTCCTCTTTTGGTCTTTTTTGATTCCAAAAGAGGAGTTATTTTATGTCAAGCAACAATTCGAGTGTAAAGCGGCCAAAAAGCCGCACGGCACTCGATTTGGAAAACTTTAATGATGGAAACTGTAAATGACATAGGGCGCTTTCCTATGATACTCGTCCAAGTAACCAATCAAAGCAATTCTATCAGCAAGGAGGTTGCTACCATATGAGACCGTTTTCAATCAATATACGCGGTCGCGTAAAAAACTTTAATCTTCCTAAAAATCAGCCACTTGTGCCGCTTTTTGAGGCTATCGTGAATGCAATTCATGCCATTGGTGAGCGGAAATCCACCGATCCATCTTTTGAAGGCCAAATAATTATCAGAATTCTTCGTGATGGACAGTTTGTACTCGATGGCACTGGTGAATTGCCCCAAATTCAGTCCTTCGAAATTATTGATAATGGAATTGGATTCAATGAAGCAAATATTGCTTCGTTTATGGAATCGGACTCAACATACAAATCCCAAATTGGCGGCAAGGGTGTCGGACGGTTTTCTTGGCTGATTGCATTCGAAAAAGCTGAGATAGAGAGTGTCTATTCCGAGGAAGATGAATATGTAAAACGATCCTTTGATTTCTCCATTTCTAATTCTGGCATCAATGATACCCTCACCGACTGCACCGGGTATAATGATAATCAAACGACAGTCAGATTGCTCAATTACATTAAACCGTATGCCGATAATGTTCCTAAACGCAGTATTACCATTGCTATGCGGATAATCCAGCATTGTCTTGTATATTTCATTTCTGATGATTGTCCCCAAATCATCCTGCAGGATATTGATGAAACTCATAACTTAAATCATATATTTAAGGAGAAAATTCGATCTGAAGCTAACAGCAAGACTATTGTCTTGAATGATGAAACCTTTGAGTTGCTCCATGTAAAAGCCGAAGAGTCCACTATCAACGGCAACAAATTATATTTGTGTGCACATAACCGCTTAGTAGAAACAAAAGAACTGGATAAGTATATTACCGATCTTGATCGACAAATCTTCGAAAAAAGTGGATTCTGGTATGTTGGTGTTTTGAGAGGGCATTACCTCGATGAGGCCGTTGATATGAACAGGCTTTCCTTTAACATTCCTGACGGTGGCCCATTAGATAGCATGGCAAACATGATTACTATGGATCAGATCATGCGAGCGGTTGTCGTCGAAGTAAATGAATTTCTTAAAGACTACCTTCAGCCTATTGCCACAGAAAAAATTCGAAGAATAACAGATTATGTAACGCATCGGGCCCCACAGTTTCGTCATCTGTTGAAGTACACACCTGAGGCAATTGCGAAAATCAAGCCTAATTTAAGTGAGGATAAATTGGATGATGAACTACATCGTATAAAAAGAGAGTTCGATAGAACAACAGCCAAAGAAAATACTCAGCTTCTCGATGAACTGAATAAAGGTGTAATCAGTTCAGACGAGTACATACAGAAATTTGGATTGCAAATCGAAAAAATAAATAGCGCTAATGGGGCCGCATTAGCCGAATATGTTGCTCACCGCAAGGTTATCCTCGACTTGATGGAGTTTGCAATACGTCAAAATGATGATGGGCATTTTCAAAAAGAGAGTTTTCTCCATAATATCATTTATCCAATGAGAACAACCTCTGCGGATACTCCTTATAGCAATCATAATTTGTGGTTGCTGGATGAGAAGCTCGCCTATTGCAGTTATATTTCCTCCGATATTCCGTTTAATAACAATCCGAAAGAAGACCGAACAGACATAATGATCTTGGATTCTCCAGTCGCTGTTTCTGATGAAGAAAATGACGGTCGAGAATACGAGAATATTGTCTTGTTTGAACTCAAACGTCCGATGCGAGATGACTATAATAGCAGTAATAATCCTGTCAATCAGTTATATGAATATGTTTCACAGTTGAGGAGCAACAAAAAAAGGGATAAAGATGGACGTGTAATCAGAGTCGGACAAAACACCAAATTCTACTTATATGCCGTGTGTGACATCACAACCACATTAGAGCAGATTTTGGATTTCCACGATTTTTCACAAACACCTGATAAACTTGGGTATTATAAGTATAATGATAAGATGAATGCATATATCGAAATCTTATCTTATGACAAAATTATAAATGACGCAAAGAAGCGCAATAGAATCCTCTTTGATAAACTGGGGATATAATTTTCTGTAATTCTGTCATACATGAAATACCAATTCACAGTCATATTCCGCAACCAAAGTGGTTGCGGAATACGCTCTTTGCTCATGCCGAGCTGAAACCAGCGTCCCCCCATTATTTCCGAAGTGCCCTAACACACAATCAAGTGTGTTAGGGCACTTGTTTATCAGTTAGGTCGTATTCATAACCAGAATCATAAACAGTTCTCTATCATTGTTTTATTGCGGTGTAGAATTTGAGACATTGTGTTGTAAAGTAAATAGTGTACCAATCACTTCACACTCTTACCGGTGTTTTTTATGTCTTCTTTCCCCGCTTTTTCTGCTCTTCTGGCGGACTTCCATTACCTTCGTCTATATCCCTCAGCCGCTGTGCTTCCGCAATTTCCGTTTTCATCTCCACGATCAACACCTTCAACTTCTCTTCACATTCCTCGCGGGTACGGGCGTAGATGTTGCGGGCGTGTTTCTTGCCGTCGGGCCATTTGGGGGAATAGCGTCCCTCGAAGAGGTGGTCGTTGATCTCGCTGACGCAGCCGGTGCCGGACCTGCGCTTGCGGCCCACGTAGGGCTTAAAATCGGTCATACTCGGCTTTTCCGCCTGGGCCGGGGCAGTTTCCTCCCCCGACTCTGAAGCGTCCTCCTGCGGCGCTGCTTTGCCGATGCCACGGTCAATGTTGGCGGCAGCCGTGAGCCGCATATCGTCGGTGATGTGGGTGTAGATGTCCAGCGTGGTGGCCGCCGACACATGACCCAGCATAGCGGAGAGCGTTTTCACATCCATGCCGTTCTCCAGCGCCAAGGTCGCGAACGTATGGCGCAGATCATGAAAGCGTACATGCTTGCACCCAGCGTGTTCCAGGATGAGCTGCAACCTGCGCCGCACCACGCCGGGCGTGATGGGACAGTCCTCCTTCACCGGCGACGGGAACATCCAGCGGGAGTTCACCGTCTTTTTGTACTCCCGCAGCACCGCCACCACAGCAGGCGGCAGGACGATCTTGCGGACGGAGTTCTTCGTCTTGGGCGTGCTGATCTGAAGCTGGCCACGCACATCGTAGACCTGCTTATTCACATTCAACACACCGGTTTTGAAGTTCAGGTCGTCCCATTGCAGCGCCATCAGCTCACCCCGGCGCAGGCCGGTGGCTAAGTCCAGGAGGAACACTTCATAGTAGCCCTCAAACTTCGCTTGGATGAGAAACCGTTGCAACTCCTCCCGCGTCAGCACCTGCATCTCCCTCGCCTTCTTCGGCGGCAGCTTGCAGCCGAGGGCCGGGTTCACACGGATCAGCCCATCCTGCACCGCTTTCTCCAGCGCCGAGCGGCAGGTGGCGTGGCACATACGCACCATTCGGTCGGACAGCCCTTCGCCGTACTTGTCGGTGAAGCGCTTCCGGCCACTTTTCTTGAGCCGACCGTAGAACTGCTGCAGGTCGTTCTGCGTCAGCTTATTCAGCGGGATGTCCCCAATCTCCGGAATGATATGCAGGCGGATGCGGCTCTCGTAGGTCTCCTGCGTAGTTGGGCGGATCTTAGGCTTGGAGTGATTCTCATACCAGTATGTCAGCCAGTCCCCGAAGGGCATCTCAGACCGTACTTTTTCGGGCTTCAGCCCGCCGCAATCCACCTTGAGCTTCTGGAGCTTCTCGACGCATTCCTTCTTCGTTTTGGCAAGGACATTTTTCGTCTTGGGATAGCCGTTATCGTCATAGCCGATGACGATGCGGCCTTCCCACCGACCGTCCTTGCGCTGCCTTACTGTTCCGTCTCCGGCTTTTCGTTTTCTTGCCACGGTTTCAACTCCTTTCCGAAAATATCCTCCATGAAGCCGCCTACGATGCCGCAAGCCTGCTTTTGCATATCTGAGGTGACATGGGTGTAGGTATCCAGCGTGAAGGAGGCGTTGGTGTGGCCCAGGATACCGGACAGTGTCTTGGCGTCCACGCCGCTGGTGAGGGCATGGGTGGCGAAGGTGTGGCGCAGATCGTGGAAGCGAATACTGGGCAGCCCCGTCCGCTGGAGCAGCGTCTTCATGTGGCGATACGCCGCGTTGGGATCGACGGGATCTTCCGGCTTCACCGGATCAGGGAATATCCATTGGCTGATGGCATCCGCTTTTCGCCGCCGCAGGATGTCCACCACGCTGTGCGGCAGAATGATGGTACGCATACCTTGATTGGTCTTTGTCTCACCGACGGTATACTCGCCCTTCCGCTGGCTGTGGAGAGTGCGGCCCACCTTCAGCGTACCGGTATTCCCATCGAAGTCGCTCCATTGTAGGCCGCAGATCTCGCCGCGGCGCAGGCCGGTCATCAGCTCCGTCTGGAAGAAGTCCCGCCACACCTCGTCCCGCTCCACCACCGCGCGGAAGGCATCCAGCTCCTCGCCGGTCAGGATGCGCTTGGGCTTGTAGTTGGGTTTGGGCGCCGTTGTACCTTCGGTGGGATTTCTGGGAATGACATGCGCCTGCACCGCGTCTTTCAGTGCGGCGTGAAGCGTGGAGTGGATGTGGCGCACCATGGAGTCGGAGAGCTGATGCCCCATCTCGGGATGCTCGTGGATGCGCCCCTCCGTTTTCAGGCGGCGGTACATCCGCTGGATGTCCTGCTGGGAGAGGAGGGAGATCTGCTTGTCGCCCAGCTGCGGCTTGATGTAGTATTCGATGTAGCGGCGGTAGCCCTCGAGGGTACCGGGGCGCACCGTACCCGCCTTGTACTCTGTGAGCCAGCGATCCAGCCACTGGCTCAGCGTCATGCGGCTGTCCTCGGTCAGCTCCACATCACGGTAGCACTCGATGTTCTGATGGAGTTTGTCCAGCAGCGCCTTTTGCGTCTTGGCGTAGATGTGACGGAACAGCGGTTCGCCATTTTCCTTGTGGCCGATGACGATGCGGCCCTCCCAGCGGCCGTCGTCACGCCTTCGCACCATGCCGTCGCCGGCCGGTCTTCGTTTTGCCATGCATTTCACTTCCTTTGAATTCGTTTTCTTTTTGCAACACAAACAACTACCACACTTTTGCGGAAATAGCTATCAGAACTTTGGAATTGTTCGTCATTACATCCGCATAGAAAACCCGTGGTACTGCTCGTATTGTTCCTCTTCATTATCTACAGCGTATTCCACCGTGCGGTCGATCTTGCCGCCGCGTTCCAGAATACGCCGGATCTCCTGCTTGCTGTGATGCAGTGTTTCCAGATGGAAGCGGTCATTGTCGCCGGTGTTCATCGCATCCAGAATGGAGATCAAACCGCAGACGGCATCGTCCACCGTAGGCAGGAGTTCACCGTACTCGGTGGCATCGATGCGGCTTTCCAGATACTCACAGCCGCCCATATCGAAGTAGGCTTCCATGCTGCTGCGCAGAAGCGTCTGGTCGAAGAGCTTATTGTCTCTGCATCGGACATTCTCCGGTGTGGTGTAGGTGATGTATTTTTGATTCGGCTCCCATCGCACCTTGTAGCCGTACTCCGCCATGAATGCGATGAACTCCTTACGGGTAGCACAGTTCTCCATAGCTTCCTTAATGGTACGGCACAGCCGTTTCTTCCAAGCAGGAATACGGAACGGATCCGCCTTGCTCTCGGTGAAGGACAAGCCATACTCCCGGCAGAGTTGGTTGCTGTACTCCTTTGCCTGCTGCATCTCCCTGGCGCTCTGATGAAACTTCTGACCGGTTTCAAAATTTACCGAGTTCATGATGATGTGATTGTGGATGTGCGCTGTATTCATATGCGTGACCACCACGCACTGGTAGCCCTTGAAGTATTCCGCAAACTTCAACCCGATCTCATGCGCTGTATCAAAATCCAGCGGATCGTCCGGGGCGAAGGCTTGGACGATGTGGTAGTAGCTGCGGCCATCTGTTTTGCGGAACTGTTTCTTTACCGCTTCGAATTCATCCTGAGCTGTTTGAGCCATGCAGTTGACACCGGATATGAGACGCTCCACCGTTTTCTCACGGTTTGTAACATAGTCCAGGATACCGCTCAGACTGCGTGAGACAGCAATGAATTTAATGTTTGCCATGCGTTCCGGTACACCTCCGTAAAGGGTTCATAGTTCACCTGCGTGATACGCCCCTGCCGAGCCATGACCGTGAGCTGGTTCAGGTTATTTCCCTGATAGCGCAGCTCCCGCAGAAGTTCATCCATACCTTCAATGACCGTGACCTCACGATCCATAGCCGCCCGGCGCACAAACTCGCTCTCGGTCATATGAGCTGCATCCGCCTTACGGCGGATGCAGTCCTTTTCCCACCCGGCAACGCGGGCGCGGATAAATTGATTCTTAGCCATGGTGCTCGTTACCTCTGCTTGCCAGCATAGTCATCGTCTCGATCTGCTTAGCCAGAGTCTCGTCCCGCGCATGCACATAATAGAACTCCAGCATCTTTTCGACTGCAAAGCACTGCTGCCACTCCGCACAGCCAGATAGTGCGGCTTTGCCCTTGCCGGTGAAAAAGTGATTCAACTCTTCACAGGAGACATCCACGCCGAGTTGATAGAGCATGGCTTCCCGTACATCGCTGAGCATCTCTTCCTTATCGTACTTGTCCATCATAATTTCATAGGGATTATAGGTGTTCTTCGTCATAATCTTTATCTCCTTTAAATTCATTTTTCTTTGTGTTGATAGGGGTGTGGGCTTAGCCCGCCTGCCGAAGGGGTCGGAACGGGGCAATCGCCCCGTTCCGTACCACGAAGGCGAAACTTGTCATTCTCGAAGCGAGAATTTTCGGCGCTGACGCGCACTTCAGCCGCTCTGCGGCGCTTTGCGGAAAAGGCAGTCATCCCGCTTGGTCAAGCATCCATGGCGCATCACCCCCTTCCGGGCAAAACACGCTGCGGTAGGTACCGCTGTCCGGCACCATGCCACGCTCCAGCATGATCTCACTTTGCAGCAAGCGCACACACAGCTCCGCATAGACACTTCGCATCTCGTCCCGGCTCCGACGGGCAACGGCTTTTTGCTCATCGGTCAGATCACCGTAGTGCTCATCGCAGAGGAACAGGCGAAGCTCTTCTTCGTCGATGGGGTCGGCATGATCCTTGTTCCACGCCCACCGAATGTAGTGCATCGTGTCGTGCGTGCGACGGAGAACCATCATCGGGTCATGGTCTACAATGAAGTTCGCAAGTTGCTGCATCATGCGCTTTCCTCCTTTTTGTTCTGCTGATTCAACTCGACCAGCCGCTTCTCTGCCTGTGCCCGCTCCATATCACGCTCCGCCTGCAGAAATTGCCGCTGGTAGTTCAGCTCCAGCGCTTCCTGAATGGGACGGATGGTATAGATGAGACTGCCGTTGCGCACGCGGCCGTCCTTCGTGGTGATGGTGCTGGGCTCCGTGCGGATGAGGCCCTTCTCTTCCAGCCCGGCCACATATTTTCGCACGGTGTTTTCGCTCAGCTGCACCGACCGACCGATGGTGCGGTAGCTGGGATGGCACTGATAGGTCCTGCGATCCTCGCAGCGCAGAAGGTAATTGTAGACGGCAATCTCGTGAGAAGTGAGACCGAGATTGAAGACTTCGTTTGGGACGAGATAGTAGTGCTTGTTCGGATCCCGCTTAGGCCAGCGCTGGAACATCAGGCATCACCTCCTGTCTGCGCATCGACCCATCGGCGGAATTTTTCTTTTGGTACCACGATGCGGCTGCCGATCCGCAGTGCGGGGAAGCCCGTCTCGTGCATGAGTTCGTAGGCGCTGGAGATGGACACGCCCAGCACCTGCGCCACCGTGTTCGCGTTGAGGAACAGCGGCAGCTGGTCATAGTTGGTGAATGTGGATTCTTGCATTGGATTCCTCCTTTATAATTTTTTATTGAGAGCTGCAAGCAAAAAGCTCCCACTGAAAAAGTGGGAGCAGTATCCATATTGCAAATTTGGAACCTCATGATAGAATAGAAGCATCAGGAGGTGAGCCGATGCCGTTGATGAAATACAGGATCTACGAGCTGTCCGCCAGAGCCGTGATCAGCTATGGCAGGCAGCAGGACGGGACATATACCTTCCATCTCAGCGCCGCCGAGACAGAGAAATGCAAATCACTTTCCGCGCCCCATGAGCAGGACGATAACGCACTGTTCTATCAGACCATGTGCGTGCTGCACGGCGACGCTTTCACCGGAGCACCTGAAGGGCAGCTGGTGACCGACCTTTCGGATGTCATTTTCTATATGGACTTCTCCGGCATATTCGACCGGAGCGGTGCCAGAAAGAAACACCTGATTCGACAGGAGAAGGCCAAGGCCCTGTTCCGTCCCGAGGGCGTGAGCCTTGATTTTGGCTCCGACCCGCATCGATATCTCGCCTTTGAGCGGTCAGGCAGCATGAGCCGGCAGGCGCGGCTGTCCTTCATTCGGGAAGATTTTTTTGACGCCGTGCGTCGACGCATCATGATGGATATGACCATCGGTGACTGTCAGCTCAGCAAACTCTACGCCTACAACGGACTGATGCTGTCCAGCGGTATCCGCATTGACGGCATCGGCATTGACCGGCCCCACCGGGTGGTGGTCATCGACAATCCTACGCGCACAGAGCGGAATGTCAGCGTCATCACCGTAGAGGACGACGGAACGCAGAGCAGTACCCGCAAATATCACCGGGTGGAGAAAAAAGAGGACATCGAAATCACCTGCTTCGACGGCGAGGGGCTGATCTCAAAAGAATATGCCCGCGTCGTGGACGAGAAGCTGTGCGGGAAGAAAGTCCACACCTCATTCCAGATCCGTATGCCCTATGTCAAGGGTATGCTGCACGAGGTGGACTTCAAAGACTTCCTGACCCTCTGCGGGACGGACACCATCACCGATCTGTGGGGCATGGAGCATTCCGTCCGGGATGTGGACGTCATCCTCACCAAGAGCATGTTCAAGGGATACGGCTGGCTCACTGCCAGTGGCATGAACTGGGAGGACTACCGGGCGGTGTTTCGCAAGTACCGCCATGCGCTGTACATCACCAATGTGAGCAAGGAGAAACCGGAACAGACCACCGAGCTGAACTATCAGTTTCTGACCACCGTTTCCATTCAGGGTGACGAGTTCCGCCCCGCCGATCTGCCGGACGGCTGGGATCACAGCCCGGAGACGGACGAGCGAAATTGGCTCACCAAGCAGACGGAGCTACGGTACTATAACCTCTGCGCAAACCCGCAATTTCGGCAGAACTACTTTCTGGAGAAAGCGGATTGGATCAGCTGGTGGGAACGGCATCAGGGCAAAGACCAGATTCTTGCTGCCGTGCTGAAAAAGAATCCGCATTTCATCAACGAACCGGTCTATGCCAGGCGGCTGGAGGACGAAGCGGACAAGATCGTGGAGCAGTACGCCGTCGGCCGCCTGATCGTGGCGGGAGACAACCGTTATCTTTCCGGTGATCTTCTGGACTTTCTGGCATTTCTGCTCCCGACTGTTCCGCCGCGCAAACGCAGGCAACGGATGTTTTACAGCACCGTCATGACCGACCACTTCCCGGAGAGTTCCTTCTATGCACCCCAAGCGGCCTATGCCCATGACGACGCCTGCACGCTGCTACGCAATCCGCACATTGCCCGCAACGAGGAGCTACAGCTTTCCTTCTACGACGCGAAGGAAGAGAGAAAGCAGATGCGGCATTACTATTTCGGGCACCTGACGGATGTGGTGATGGTGGATTCCAATATGCTGGCTGCGGAGCGGCTGGGCGGCGCTGACTACGACGGTGATATGATCAAGACCATATCTGATCCAATCCTGAATGCCTGCGTCCGCCGCAACTACAACCTCTACCGCTACGAGAAACACAAATCCCTCACCAACACAGAGAACATTCCTCTGCTGATGATCCCTACGGCCCAGCCCCAGATCCGCAGTGCCGACGACTGGGAGGCACGCTTTGAGACCGTTCGCAGCACCTTTTCCTCCCGCGTCGGTCAGATCTGCAATGCCGCGCTGGATCGCAGCATCATTGCCTACAACGAAAACTCCGACGCCGAGGAGCGGGAGCGCTGCCGGGAGGAGACGGAAACATTAGCCATCCTTACCGGGCTGGAGATCGACTCGGCTAAGAGCGGCATCCGCCCCGATCTGGATGAGTACCTGACCCACAAGACCGTCAAGCGCAGTGCCTTCCTCAAATATAAGACGCTGGTAGAGGAGGCGGAGACCCGGCGCGCCTGGTACGAGCCTACCCATGCGGCCAAGGTAAAGGCGTTTTTCAAAAAGGTGGATTGGGACGAGGTGGACTCCAATGTGGAGCGCCTGCCGTATCTGGCACAGCAGCTGAAAAAGAACACGCCGCGCATCAAGGCAAAGCCCGCCAAGGACGAAGAATTGTTTTCCTTCGCTCGGCAGCCGGACTGGAAGGAACAGTTAAACTCCGATAAGCTGGCGGCAGTGGATGCGCTGCTGCGGGATTACGATGCCTGCCTCTCCCGCATCCGGGCCTGCCGCGTTCCGTTGAAGGAGAAAAAGCGGAAGAGCGATGTGGAGCGCATTCTATATGCCAGAGGGCAGGAGGATGCATACGATCCTGACGAGCTGTACGCTCTGTTCGGCAGCCTGCCGCCGGAAAAGGTGTCCGCCCTGCTGTATGCCATGCGGGAGCAGGCCTGGCACCTCATGGACGAGGATGCACGGGAGCGTTTCCTGCGGGAATGGCTGCCGGTGCCGGAGTTTGAGGATATTTACGATCTGCTGACCGATTTCCGCTTCGGCGGCTACCGCATCCTCGGAGACATTGTCTGTGATATAGAGGAAGAGAACACCGGCAGGGAGAAAAAGCAGCTGTTCCGCGAAAGCGACTCGAAAGCCTTCACCGCCATGATGAGCGCCTTCGCGGACAAATCCGCCTCCCAGAGCTACCGTGATGCGGTGACGGCTAAGTGCCGGGAGTTATTGACCGCGATTGTAAGACCGGCTCTGGCCGTGCGCTATGTGGTCGCTCTCGGCAGACGTGACCTGCTGTGGGATCTACTGCCGGAGTATATCGAGAAAAATGTTCTGGAGGTGCGGGATGATTAACGAACGGGAGGAATTCTGCGCATATACCGGAACGGTTTCCTATACCGCCAGCAGGAAGAGCGATACGACATGGCTGGGCCGTTTCACCTTTGCCACGATCCTGGAGTTTGAGGGAATGGCTCGGATTCTGACCATCCTGGCCCGCGGATACCTGTTCCACGGGGAGGATGGAGCAATCCTTTCGGGTGATTCGCATAATCGGATCGACCACGCCCGCCGTGCGCTCTGCGCCTGGTGCAGTGTGCCAGAGGACGGAAAGCGTGTGCAGGACAAGGAGTGGCAGTTCCAGACGGACTTTTCGGAGCTGCATACAGAGTTCCCGGAGCTGGTGGATGCGGATGGGGTCGGCTGGTTCCTCCGTCATGTTCTCCGTGCGGCGGACTTCATGCTGACGCACCCGGAAAAGGTGCGCAGCACCTCGCTCAAGTATGTGGAGGTCATTCGCTCAAAGTTTGCCGCCGCATGGCGAAGCAAGGTGATGCAATATCAGATCCCGATTTTTGCGTCCCAAACCAAGGGCGCCTGGACACTGCGCTTTGATGATGTCCTTGCCGATGCGTTGGAGCTGGGACCGCTGCGCAGAGAGGAGCCGGAGCTGCCGCCTGAACTGACAGAGAAAGTGAAAGCGGCGCTTCCGAAGGAAATTCCAGCCGAGGTCGTCTGTACGCTGATCCGCTATTACCTCGCCAACCGTCAGGATGATAGCGAATGGGTCGTCCTGCCGGTGGCAAGCTTTGACGCCTACTTCGGGGACACCAGCTTCAGCAAGAAATATCTGCCCAAGATCCCGCCGGAGATCGTGGAGCGGAGCAGCGCCTTCGGCATGAGCCGGTATCGGATCACAGAAGAATATCTGCCATAGGATACAGACAGCGGGACAAGCCTTTACGGCCTGTCCCGCTGCTTTCTCTGCCCGGATTGAAAGTGTTTTCCTTGTCTATGGCGGCTCAATCGCTGAGCTGCCGCCTATGCTCTACTCCTCGTCATCATCGGGCCACGAGGAGATCATGTGAATATCCCCGGTGTCCATGTCCATCGCCATGTGATCTCCCATGCGCATCATGAGATTCCCATCGGAGTCCATCGCCATGCTGTCAGAAATGCTCATGGCGAAGTCGCCGTCATCGTAGTCGAAAATGTACTTTGACATACCGTGCACCTCCAATTTTAATCATCGTATTCCGGATAGTCAGGCGCCCACTCGGGCATCCAATGCGCTTTGTTTCTGCGGTTTGCATTGTGAGTTCTCTGGTACGATCTGTGGTTCGGATTCATCTGATTGGCCCGATTGTCAGCGTCAGCTTGATATGCCTTGTTATTGGGATTATGCAGATTTGCCCAGTGATCCAGTTGTGCTTTGGTATGTGTTTTTCCTGATACCTTTCCCATAATCAGCCTCCTTTCTGAACCGAAAAAAGCCCACGCACTTTGCTTCGTGCGTGGACTGCGATCATCCGGAAGACCGCTTTGCACGCAACAAAACAAACCCGACGAAAGAACACTTTCTCCGGTTCGATTTTGTGGTGCAAAGCATCGAAACAACAGGGGGACAACGACAGTCAACCAGCAAACTGCTTTCTCAATTCCATAATGAGAATTTGATTGGAATCAATAGTTTCGAGGATTTACTCATTTGTCCGCTAAATTGTCTATATCACTACATAGGTTCAATATGATTCGTACTCTCATGATACGAATGGTTGAAGCTTAGGATAGTCCAACAATTCAGCATTAACATGGTAACATAAATCGAAATCAAATGCAATAGGCAACTGCAAATTGAGAAACGATACTGCCGATTTCCGCGGTTTCTATTACAAATCCCCACACTATCGCCCCGCAAGCAGGTGCGCACATGAGTTCTTTCATCGTGCGCCGGATGGCGCTTTTCAATTCCACACCGACAAAAAAAGTGGTTGGTATCACATTTTGATACCAACCACTTTTCGGTGCAGCAACTTTCGTAATCAAGCAGCTTAACCGCTCCCAGCAGCTCCTGTTTCAGCCCATGCTCCCGATTTTATTGCCATTTTCGTACATATCCGCGGCATACTCGCGGTGATTCGGCCCCTCGTATGGTACCCAACCAAAGCCCGGAATATAGACCTCGTCGCCGGGCTGCAGCTCTATGGTCGGCTGCGGTGCGGGAGGCGCAGGCTCCGGCTGCGGCGTTTCGACCGCAGGTGTCGGCTCTGCCGGTGTGGGGACAGGAACGGCGCCAAGCTCCTCGTCCGGCTCTGCCCGCGGCGTTTCCGTATTTTTCCTTTCTGCCGTTGTCACAGCATCCGTTTTCGGAGCAGCTGCGGCGTGCGTTGGTATTGGGGCGGGTCGTTCCTCCCGTGTGTCTGGCTGCGGCCACACAGCGGCACACAGGGCCAAGCAAGCGGTAATCACAGCTGTCACGATGCGCTTCTTCATTGTTCATCATCCTCCTTTTTGAACGTAAAACGAGCGCCCGGTTTCTCTGCCGCTTGGCAGCGCGCCGGACGCTCATCGTCATAGTGATTCAATTCTGCGGACAGCCGCCACGCCAGCCGAAATCCGGAGATGAAGCTGTCGAGCGAAGTGTCCTCCGAAATATGATCCTTGGCATCGATGATCTTCAGCACCAATCGGCGCTCCGGCTTGCCCAGCGCCTCAATGAGCGCGCGGTGGCATTCTTCGATTTCCCGCTTCGTCGCCGCCAGCTCCGGCGGGGTGTAGAAGCAGTCGTACAGATCCTTCAGCAGTTTGTTCATGTGCTCGCCTCCTTGCAGCACAAACATATACCACAGGTCAGCAGGAATAGCTACTGAAATTTTTAAGAAAAATAGCGACTGAAGCATTGCATTTCAGTCGCTATTTGGGATGTGGGGTACTCATGATGCGGGCTCCCATCTGAGCTATACCCCCATATGGAAGAGAATGTAAATATTGAGTTTTAAGTGCGGGGGTTGTTTACCGCTTCAACCGGGCTCGCAGGTTAACTATGCCCCTTCAAGAAGCAAGATTTCAGAATCAAAACATTTCTCTGTTTGTTAGCTTTTACTCTGTTGGATTTTTGTTATAAGCAGATTTAAGTTTTCTTCTCGCACAGCTCTTTTCAGTTCACATTCCCAAACTGTAATGACATTCCACCCTAAGGCCTTCAATTCTTCGGTATTCTTTTTATCGCGCTCAACATTCCGCAGGATTTTAGGTCTCCAGTAGTCTTGATTTGAACTCGGCCACACAAATCTGGAGCAATCATGTCTATGCCAAAAGCACCCGTTAACAAAAATGACAGTATGATATTTAGGCAGCACTATATCCGGACACCCTGGGAGCTTCTTCACATTTTTTCGATATCTGAGCCCTTGTGAAAAAAGATATTTCCTCACAATTTCTTCCGGTTTTGAATTTGTGCTGCGAATATGGGACATATTCATGCTCCGGACTTCTTTAGAGTGATTATCAGCCATTTCTTTCACGACCAGCTAAATTCTTTTCCAAAATCTGAGCGAGTTTTTCTGCTATCGACTTAGCCATAATTGGAGGAACAGCGTTGCCAACTTGTTGATACTGCTTATCCTTTGACCCACAGAACACAAAACTATCTGGGAATGTCTGCAATCGCGCGGCTTCTCTAACACTTATCGCCCGATCCTGCGTTGGATGAATCCACATTGACTTTCTAACGTTGACCACTGTCCCGCTTGGTTCATCATAATTTAGTCTAAGGTAGATTGTATTCTGAGTCCGTGCAGCATCTGTATAGGTATTCGTTTTCATAGAGTCTTTAAGTGAATGAAAATTCTGCCCTTGTTTAAGAGCACGAAAGCGCTCCATCGCAGTATCAGTTGTTTTCGTGACCATGTGATTTCTTAGGATTAAGGAGTTACGCAAAGATGAAGCAAGTTCACTAAGGTTTTCCTTGGGCTGTAGTACAATGCCATTTTGGTCATCAGCAAGATCAATAACCGGCTTGACATCTTCCAGGTCGCTAATTGCATCCCTTACTGTACGATATTCATCTGCGTCAAAATGCCCCTTGGGCAAAGCAATTTTTGCAGAAATACTACGTTTTATTCCTATAACAACAAAACGCATTCTTTTTTGAGGTGCACCATAATCAGCAGCGCAAAGAACATCGCTATAAATCACGTAATCATTTTCTGGAGCTTCGAGGATTTTTTTCAGGTAATCATAAACTGCGAATGAACGTATTTGGGCGGCTAAGCCATTATCTTGAACATATTTGTCTACAACAATGTTATTCTCAAATATTTCTTGAGCCTTGCTCAGCATTCGCTGGATCATTATGGACGGTTCAATCTTATCTTTTATTCTATCAATAGCCAGTCTTCCCTCATAGAAGTCCACTACCGCCTGAAATGCTGTTTTTGCTTCTGCAAAAACATGATCATTCTCTGCAATCGTTAAATACCGCTCTGCTCTTTTAAGTAATTTTTTCTTATGTTTATCCAATGCTTTTTGCATTTTAGCGGCGCTTCTTGATGCCTTGTAAATAACATTCAACAGGTAATAATCTTCTTCTGCCCAAAGATACTTCGAAATTTCTTTTTCCGACTGCACAATAGTCAGTGCTTTTTCGAACATAAACTTCGCATCCAGCAAATGCAGAAGAGTATCCTTTACTGGGATGTTGCAGCGCTCAATGGTCTCTTCATCGCGCTTTTCCATATAAAATCGATGTACTTCGGAACTCAACATGCTTACATTTTCCATAACAAAAGCCTTTGGTTGCAGTTCCAAAATTGCACGTAAATATTGCTTCACAAGCATATTATTTTGGCTAATCGCATGGTTTTTCTGGCGATTAGCATTGGAAAATCCCTGACATGGAGGGCCACCAATTACAACATCAATAGCGCCATATTTGCGCATAATGTCACTATAGTTGGCCGAGCATACATCACCTAAAACTTCTACGCCTGGATGATTCAAGCGATATGTATCTTGCATATAGGGACTATTCTCAAAAGCCACTTTAATATCATATTTTCCTGTTTGCATGAACCCAAGACTGAGTCCCCCCGCTCCGGCAAACAGATCTACCGCTGTGTACATATCTTATCTTGCTCCTGCTTTATCTTTTTGTGCTTCAAAGCGCTTTTGCAGCAGTTCCCAACAATCCTCTTTTTTACACCATTGACCGATATTCACACCGGGTACACTGGGATTTTGGAAATGCTCCCATACAAAATAAGCCAAGGTTTCGATTATCTTCGCTGTTTCTGCATTAATATCTTGATTGTTCCAAATTTCCTGAGGATTTATAAGATCCGAATAGTATTTCCCGATAAGCGCAACAGTATAGTAATCTTGCTGAGCCTTGAAACCACCGAATTTCAAGCTTTTTATAATATCATCACATCGATTAAATAAAATCACTCTTGAAATCATTTCGATGTAACTCTGTTCAGACGGTTCTGGAAATTCGCCTTTGGAAACCATATCTGAGAAAAACACAAAGTTTGTTTCCAGCCCTTTGCTTACGATATATGGATATCCAGACCACGCCATGACGCACTTTGCGGCAACAGTTTTTGAAATACAGCGATTCTTGGGGCATCGACTTTTGAATTGATCTTTTGCCGCTTTGGTTGGCTGTCTGCTCAGTTCAACAAGGTACTGACCTCGGGCACGCTCATAAAACCACTGATCGGTAGGCTTACCTTTTGCTACTGGAATATAGGTACTTCTGGACAGCCGTTCCATTTTCACATGATAGACATCATTTGCATTAAAGTCAGACATATTGATTTTATTCTGACTATTGGCATATTTAGATATATTCTGAATAATACCATCCGCTTGCTCTTTCTGTTTAATGACAGATAGCTTTATTTGAACATGCACTTTTTCCAGAGGCAGTTTTGCTTGAAATGCATTATAAATAGACGCCGTTGTTTGTCCGCCGTTTACTATCTGCCACCCAGTAATTTCGGTGATGGTCACTAAATCGTCATGGCTGCTTGCTTCGTCAATAACAATACTATCTGCAACTGTAGAAATACCGTTGTTATATGCCATAAACATTTCGGGACTACTTGCCAAGGACATTTTAATACCCTTATTGACCTTGCCAGTTGCTTGCAGAAACGAACGAACATTCTTTTGAATTAGTTCTTGCCCTTCATCCTTGTAAATGCGAGCCAGTAGTTCCCCGGAAATGACACCAATATAGCAGTCATAGATATCATTGCTCCCATTTACTTTAATTAGATGCAACGGAGCAGCATACTTCTTCTTTAGCTTTATAACAAGCTGACGTTCTACTGCTGTTCCGCTGAATATACTCTGATAAAGGCGTTCAATATCCCAGACATCAAACTTAATGGAAATCTTTCCGTAAGAAATATCCTCTGGAACGAATTGTACCACTTCGTCATTCGTCAGAAAAATAATATTCACTGTCTCAATATCCGCTCTATGTGCCTTAATAAACTCATAGGCTTGATACCCATCACTGGACTCTTCTAATTCCTCGAAATAATTCGTTTGGCAGGTCTTATAGAATTTTACTGCTTTTCGCATCAGTTTATCAAGCTCTGTTTTTTTGATTTTATCTGGTATGGCTTTAGCCTGATACTTGCTGACGAGTAGCGTCAATGAACGAAAATACTCACTGAAGGCATAACCGTCCAAACGCATATTCTCAGAATCTTTTTTGAAATCAACGAGAGTGCAGTCCGAAACAAGTGTTTCTCCGGTTTCAGTCAGATATGACAAGAAAAGTGTCTTAAACGCTGTGTTAACAGAGACGGGGCCGTTGGTTTTCACATAATCTTGCACTTCCTCGCGCAGTTCGCTGTAAAACTCCAATATTTTATCATTCAACATTGTTAACCCCTCCCTTCAACTTTGCAAACACGCTATTTTTGTTGACCGCAAATGGCATGCACTGAGCAACACTAATCGTATAAGTTAGATCTGTTACACCTGTGGGCACCGCAGCTTTTGTGATTCGTGCAAATCCATCTTTAACAGTAAAATAGTATTGATCACGGACAAAATAACCGGCACCATAATAATCCGCAGCCGCATCATAGTACCCATACTTTTGAATTTTTTCTGTGAAGGTCTGTGCTGTCTGTGGAATATGTGAAATTGCCCGACGGATCCGCTCTATAATGTCTGGCAGCTTATCCCCTGCACTTTGACTTTTTCGAAACGCATAAAAACGCAGGAATAACTTTCCGGGAATATCATTGTTGTCAAGTTGATATTCACTGCTGATATGTGCATAGTACGGAGCCTGAGAAGAAGTTGTTTTCACCTCAACCGCATTAGACGAGAAGTAGAAATCATGAGTCTCGTCATTACTGCCAGCCCATTGAGAAACAGCCATTGGTCCAAATACTTCAAGGCATTCTTCTAAAAACAGCAGTTCTCCATACAGCCCTTGCTGGCGTTCTTCAGACATAATAAGATCTTTATCTGTCTTGAAGAATTCTCTCCATTTGGTCAAAACCGCAGCAATAACTGCAAAGGAGTCTTCTGCAACGGAGCATTTCTCCAGTTCGCTTCGCAAGTTCTCAATGACAATTTCGAAAATATCAGTTGCACTTCCTGGTAACTGCATTACATTTACATACTCCTGATCAGTACCATAGGCAGGAAGTTTAGCGATGACGATGTCAACGCCTTTCCAGCGAGGGAATTGATTTGCCGTTGCTTTAGCGTCAACTGAGAAAAACGCTCCCCGCATGTATGTAAGTGTATTAATAGAGAATGCAATATTAATTCCGTTGGAGAGTTTCAACATTCTCATGGCGTAAACAGAATTAGGCCGAGAGTTTTTTGCAATATCCGTACATATTTCTTTATAGATGTCAGCCGTAAAACTCATCGTTATCTTTCTCCAGTGCTATATCGTTCATCCGATAAGACTTTAGATTACCTTTTCCTTTTCTATCAGGAAACACAGCTGCGAAGCCAAATGGGGTATTGTGATCTTCTTTCTGAGCAGTTAGTTTTCCTGCATCTGCAATTGGATAGAGGATTAACAATCCTTGATCAAAAGACCGCGTTTCCTTTCGAATTTTTTCGTTGACCCGATTAATGGATGGATCAGCCGAGTACATTTCTCGGAGCTCATGTTCCTTGTCGAGCTGTGCCTGACTGTAATCAAAATACTCGTGCCCAGCGGATGTCATGGTGTGTATTGAACAGGTTGTCTCAAAAGAAGATACACCAGCACCTTCTTTTCTGAGAATACCCGCACCAACATCAAGTCCCGCAATAGAAAATGGCTCTCCGTTTCCGCTGACATTTATAAGGCAGACGGTCCAATTTTTTACTCCGCCAAGACCATCTACATTCATCGCACGCACATAGTCTGCCATATACTTACTATTGGCGCGAGTAGCCGTTTTCGATGTTTCATAGCCTTCGAAGAAATTAGCAACATCATAAGCCGATACATCCATCCAAAAATAATGATCACCTGGGTGCGTTCTCTTAAGACGAGCTTCATACTGTTCACTTGAAACTCTGCATCCCGCTATGGAATACAGCAGATTCTCAACTGTTGCAAAATTGCGGTCATATTGGGAACCGTCAATATCGAAAACGCGTGTCTGGCTAAGCTTGCAGCTGAAGTCTCTTTTTACCTCAAGACCCGTCTTTAGTTTGTTTTTACTTGTAATCTCTAAAGAGGGATGACTTGCGACACGCAGGCCAAAATCTGCTGGAGTCTGATCTACATCATTCATAAAATCAAACTGTCCAGCCAAGTCCTCGGTTGCCATAGAAATGTGAGAAAAAAGTCCTCTTAGCCCTGGCGTTGTATATAGGCGACACGCATCCAAATAGCCAGGACGGAAGCCAAACCAGCGCCCCATTTGCATAAGAGTATCATAAGTATTAGAGCTTCTCGTGAAGTAACTGATAGTTAATCCCTCAAGCGTCAGGCCTCGGGACAGTTTGTCCCCGCCAATGACAATAACATTAAATGGCTTTCCTTCGTTGTTTTTGTATAGCAGAGCATCCTCGCTTTTTCCGTTGACACTGTATATTTTAATTTCTTTCTTTGCTACGATTCTCCTAATTTCATCCCAAATATCATCCCATTCAATATCTGCACAATCAGACATATATTTACTGAATTGAGAACGTAATGCAGCTGTTGTCTCAAGGTAATCATTTTCCCAAATCGTCTTCAGTTCATCATAGATACCTGAGTCGCCATATCGGATGAAGTTGGCAAGTTCATCTTGGTAGTATGCAGCAACTTTCTTTTTTACTGCATTTTGCTGAGAAACGAAACGCACAATGTGAATCAACATCGTATTGGGTTTATTAATTTGTCCTCTGCAATTACGAAGCGCGGTGGATATCAAGAAACATTTCACTGCTTTTTTTAGCTCTTCTGGTATGTTGCCAACAGGATCTCCTGCTTTAGTACCCTTACCAAGGTAAGAAGCTCCCGCGATAATATCTCTGCACAAAGGCATTACCGGCGTATTTTCATCGCCGCTTAATCCAAAAAACTCTCGGGCACCGATATACTGATCCGCCCGCGGTGTTCTGAAAACAAAGTTGCGAGGGAAGAGATCTGTTCCATATCGCTCAGAGTTAATATGCGGTGGTATAAAAATGTTGGCGAACGGAGTAGCTGTATATCCAACATAAGATCTGCACTCAAATGTTTTAAGAATTTCTCGAATCAGTCCATTTATTGTTGTAGGATTATAATCATCAAGAAGATTACCCTTCTCATCATAACTATCGTTTGTATTAATGGAGGCCTGGTCTGCTTCATCATCAATTATGAGCGCCGGATATTTAGCTGTTATAATTTTTTTGCCGTCAATTACTTCGGCACATTGGTTTTTTCGGAAAAAGCGCAGGATACGACGCAAAACCGTTGCATTTTTCTTTGTAACAATAATAAACGGCGGAACCATGGAGACGCCTTCTGTAGTTTTATTTACATCGCCTTTTTCATCACGGGTTGTAATGGACTGCACTATCGTTTTCACGCGGTTGTGCGCACCTATCCCAACACCAATAACATTCGGTTCCCTAATCATATCGGCCAAGTTTTCCAAGCTTGTCTCATAGCCCAAAACTTCTTCATCAATACGTGATTGCGTCTGGCTGCGTAGGCTATTATGAATGCCAGTCAACACTACTACAATTCTATACCCCGCATCAACCGCTTTATTGATCAGCCCAATGTAATGTGCGGTCTTACCAGATTGTACATAACCAAAGACCATGCCCATGCGATCACATGCTCTACCACTTCGTGGGTTTGCAAGTGCGTTCATTATCTCGTCAGTGGACGAATCAATATCCTGCACTGCAGTTAAACTCCAAGAAGGTTTTCTATTTAAGTAGTCATAATATCGCTGCCAATACTCAGGTATGAATTTTTCCGTTTTTTTAAGTTTACTCCACCAAGTTTTATCATCAAGTTCTGGGGACACAACACCTATTGATGGCTCGGTATATGCAGTGATTTCTCTAAAAAGAAACTGTGCAAATAACTCTTTATCCGAAATAATAAAGCTGTATTTCTCCGTTGTCTCTGTTACTGCAGCGCCAATATCAGTATTCTGTTCCTGAATTAACTTTTCGCAAAACTTGAAGGCACTTATGTAAAGATCAACTTCATGCGGGGCTAAGCCCTTAGGCACGTTTATCATTCGGCTTCCTCCAACAACTCAATAATCTCATTACGGAGATGACGGTAATTCACCATATCCAGTAAGGTGGACCTTGTTTCTTCTTTTGTAAATCCTTGAGACAGAAACAACGCGATGTATTCTTTTAATTCGGATATCTCCACTTGATATTCAAGTGAGGCTTTATTTACTGCAGTTTCAGTCGATTTTTGCAGCGAGTCTGTTACACCAGACAGCATAAACGGTGCAAAATTTTCTACCAGAGTTAAATACGCTGACAACGCAGCTGCGCCATCTGTGTCAAGATGCTTTTTGACCTCGGTGAGCAAGGCATGTTTACGGTTAATATGGAAGGAATAGCGCCCATTCTTTTTTCGCTGTTCCCAAACATAACTTAGGTTCGGTGCACTTATATTAGATTTTGAGTATGTCCCACGGGAGTTATAGACACGAGCGGACGCCTCCGTACAAATATCAATAGCCCGTTCCACAGTGTCTCGAACATACCCAGGTAAAGAGGCTGTTGATTTTTTAATGTCAATTTTCCACTCTTCATCACTAACAGAAGATATATCAACTTTAATCCTTGCAAGATTGTATGCTGGCTCTTTCTTGATATAATCAAACCATGTACCACAAATTATAAGTCTACGATTTCTATAGACATACACACCCTGATGATAGTTCCACCCTTTTGCACCGCCCGCAGCTTGATAGTCATCATCCGAGGCAAACTTGGTTCTATGGGGAAGAACATATGGCTGAATTACAACTTCAGATGCACCATCGTCTGACCATATAGTTTCATCTGCAAGCTCTTGAGTGGCATTATTATTGATAACGAACGGGTTCCATGGTTGAATCTCTGTTCCATTGATGCGAATAACAAGGCCATCTTCCTCAATGAACCGATGAAAAATAAGGGCGAGATGCTTTTCAACTTTTTCCGCTGTTTTGTAAAACTTCTTTTTGGCCTTCGCTTCATCTAAAGAACCGATTACTCGATCAAGATTCTCAATACAAACAACAGTACCTTGCGCTCCAAGCCTGGATGAAATCTCGGCTATTGAGTCACTTTCCTCGATAATAAGATTCCACCCAATATCAGGTATTTTGTCTAAATCCCATGCAGCGTTACTGGTAGATTCCTCAAATCTGGTTACAACAGTAAGCCTTTTCCCCAATGAAAAGGCGGCAGTTTTCATGCCCATACCAAATCGCCCAAGATCAGTATCATCCCGCTGTTTCGACGGATCAGAAGACCCAATTCTCATATTCTCTATTAGGGCTTGTGCTGTCATACCAATACCATCATCAAGAATTAGAATTCGCATTTTCTCAGTCTCAAAGATAATATCAATATGCTTGGCTTTAGCAGAAATACAATTATCAACAATATCCGCAATTGCGGTTTCCTCTGTATATCCAACGGAGCGTAAAGAGGCCAATAGAAGCTTTGCTTCCGGAATCGACTGAATGATGTTTCCCATATGTATCCCTTTGTTATCAAGAATATTCTACTATTTAACGACTCTTATCAGGATCCGGCACAATCTCCACGATATCTTCTATCCGGCAATCCAGCGCAGCGCAAATCTTCGCAAGAATCTCCGTGGTAACATGCCCGTTCCGCCCCATCTTAGTGACGGATGCTGGGCTGATACCCGCCTTTTCATATAAGTCTTTTTTCTTCATGTCCTTATCGATGAGCAGTTTCCAGAGTTTTTTATAACTCACAGACATAAATATCTCCTCCGTACCGATATGCGAAAAATGCTCTGCCACTTGGCAGAGCATTCGGTCTATTGCAGCCATACTGCCAAGGCCTATTCCAACACTTGACAGCGTTGTTTATAATGATAGCACATTTGGGCAGGAAAAGCAAGAAAATGATAAATCCGCACGAATTCCGACCCTATTGGATTTCTTTTCGAGCTGCAAAAGAAACGGTTGAACCTCCGGGCAGTCAGAGCTACAATGCCAACACCTCATCGTGAGGACAAACTGATTGGAGGTTAAATGATGAATTATGAAGTAAACCCGTTTCAGGACTACGAATCGATCACCATTGATGAGCTAAAGGATCAAGCTAACAGTCTACTGAATCTGGTAACGGAAGAACAGCGGCCGCTGCGCGTATGCATGAATAATGGCAAGGAGTTTCTGCTGTTCCCTCAGGATCTGCTCGCCCCAATCTGCGACTCTGACTTTCGCTTGATTCTGCTGTCGGCAATGCGGTATGCGATGGGCAGGAATACTTGTATGCCCATGGTAGTCGCTGATTATATCAAGCGTCACACTCAGCTTCTGGATGATAAGTTTCTCGTACTGGCTGCCGATGAGATTAGGCGGCATCTTGAAGATTACGCAGAACACGAGCCGAATCCGAATCTTTGGCATGACCTTTTAGATGCACTTGAGACAGAACAGAGAGAGCGTGCCACTCGTAAGGCAAGGAAAATCAGACTATGTCCAGCCTGCGGAAAACCATTGGAGATCATGAGCATTACCGACAACTGGCATTCACCCGGCGGCTTCGATGTGATTGCTCACTGCCGAAATTGTCTCTCTAATTATGAATGGTTCTGCGATAAGGATGGCGCTGTCTCAGATATGAAGCAGTATTTCTTCGGGTAAGGCAAGTGTGTGTTCCGGCAGGAGACTTTGGTGTATTCCTTGTTTATAGCGGCTCAACCCTTAAACTGTGCGCCAACTACTATAAAGCGACTAAAAGGGCCGCACCTGCTCGTATGAACAGGTGCGGCCCTCTAATTGACGGAAATTTAATTCAGTCTGAAATAGCAGGTGTTTTTACCTTTTCCTTCTTTTTTCAGTTCACCAACGGCGACTAACTTCCGCAGAGCACCCTCAATGGAACTGTCGCTGAGCGTCGGGCAGAGCTCCCGGATGTCCTGCTTATTAAACCGCCCGATTCTATTCTTGCTTGCTCTGCGCACCATTTCCAGTGCGGGCAGCTTGGTTTCCACAAGCGCCATGCGATCCTCAAAGTCCTTATACGCCGCAAGAATTGTCCCGAGCAGATACTTGATGAAAGGCACTACATCCTCTGTGCCTTCGTGCCAGCCGGTTTGCGCCTGTGCAAGCGCATCATAGTACAAATCCTTGTTTTTGGCGATTTTGGCTTCAAGTGAGATATACTTGCCGACATAAAATCCGCTCCGGTACAAAAGCAGCGTTGTGAGCAATCTGCTCATTCTTCCGTTGCCGTCATTAAACGGATGAATGCACAGGAAGTCATGGATGAAAACCGGGATTGCAATCAACGGCTCCAGCTCCATATTTCCAATCACACGGTTGTATTCCTCGCAGATTCTGTCCAGCGCTTCCGGCGTTTCATAAGGGGCAAGCGGCGTGAACAGCGTTTTCACATGACCGTCCGGATAGGTGGCAGTGATATAATTCTGCACGCTTTTTGTGCGGCCCGCAAGCGGGTTATTCATGTGGCTGTACAGGATTTTGTGAAGCTGCAGGATATAGTTCTGCGTAATTGGTATCGCGTCAAAGCTCTCATGAATGATACTCAGCACATCGCGGTATCCAGCGATCTCCTGCTCATCTCGGTTCCTCGGCGTGGTTTTCTCCTCGACGAGCTGCCGGATTCGGGTACTCGTGGTGACGATGCCCTCGATGGCATTCGATGCCTCAGTGCTCTGTATCTTGGCAATCTCCACGAGCTTTTCAAGTTCCTCCGGACGCTGCTTCAAATACAATTCTTGCTTTCCGGCTTCCTTGTATATGGCCGCAATTAGGCCAAGAACATCCGAGTCCCACTTCTGTTCCTTAATTGCAGAGTAATTGAAGGTTCTCATTCCCTCACCTCCATTCGCTTTCCCTTAAATAGTAATACGAAATAAGGGAATAGTCAATAGACTGTGCCATAAATCCCTTACTATTATGCCTGTATTAAGGAATTTATACTCAGGGAGCACGAAAAGTACCTCGCTTATCTTCCTGCCTATTCTTTGTCTATAGCGGCTCAACCTTTGAGCCGCACCCTTGCAGAAACCACTTGCATAACACCCTCCGCAGAGTTACAATGCAGACGATTTGAAACACAAAACGCTTCCCGTCCGGCCCCGGTGACAGTTCACCGGAAACCGGGCGGGAAGCGTTTTTGACCACATAGATTACCACATACGGCTCCGGAACACTCGGAAACAGCGGAGATAAGAGCGTCAAAGAGTAAGTGAAACAAATTAAAAAGCGCCGAAAACCGCTATAAACGAGCGGAAAAAGTATTCCCGATAAGTTTGGGAAATGAGGGCAAGGGCTCGCCCATCTCAGCGGGAAAAGTTTGTCAAAAATGCAGTTGTATGTTGCCGGCAGCAGGCTGCAAATTGAGAGGAGCTGTGTGAAGAACCTGTCGACACTGATAGCTCATTCAGCCAGAGAGATCAATGTCTGGCACCACATAATTCCAGGAATGATCAAGGAAGAGCCGCAGGTTGGTGGGGGAGAAGGCGGATGAGGCGCTATTTTCTTCATTTCAATATCTACTGTAAAATAAAGGAGCAGCATTCTATCGACCGGAACATTGCTCAGATATCGGCATGACTGCCAATAGAACCAGATGGGAGCGAATGTGGCATTTCCCAGGCGCATGAACGCCATGCTCTCAGGAGTTGAAAGCTGCGGACGATAGGCGCATCCGACCGGAAAATTTGGCTCCGCAGTAGGTCTTCTTGAAGTGTTACGGGATGTAACAATATGTTACGGTACATTTAATACTTACTGATACAAATTAGCAGCTTGATAGCGGACGGTTCAAAAAAACAGACCGATATCTGTGGTATTACGACGTCTGGGCTGCTCCAAAATGTTGGCACAAAAATTGCTTAATATCCCGATAGGATAAGGCCCTCCTCTGGTCTCGCCCCCAGAGCGATAGGCCAATTCTGAAGGCATATTATTGACGGAAAAGGAAGGTTTATCATGGAGCACGAAAAAGGCCTGCTGGAAGGCATTGTTATTCTGGATCTGACCCGCGTGTTGGCAGGGCCCTACTGCGGTGCGCTGCTGGCGGATATGGGCGCTACGGTTATCAAGGTCGAGCAGCCTGGCAAGGGTGATGACAGTCGGAGCATGGGCCCCTTTATCAATGATCAAAGCGTTTACTTTGCCAACTTTAACCGCAGTAAGATGGGCGTCACCCTGAACCTGAAAGCCCCCGAGGCCAAGGAGATCTTCAAGGAGATGGTGAAGAAGGCCGACGTGGTGATCGAGAACTACCGTCCCGGCACCATGGAGAAGCTGGGCCTGGGATATGATGTGCTGAAGGAGATCAACCCCGGCATCATCTATGGCGCTTGCTCCGGCTTCGGCCACACAGGCCCATACAGCAAGCGTGCGGGTTATGATATTGTAGGTCAGGCCATGGGCGGACTGATGAGCACCACCGGCTGGCCTGGCGGCCCTGCCACCCGCTGCGGCACCCCCATGGGCGACGTGCTGGGAGGGCTGAACCTGACCGTCGGCGTGCTGGCGGCCCTGGTGAACAAGCAGAGGACAGGTCTGGGTGAAAAGGTCGACGTGGCACTGGTGGACTCTGTGGCCTCCGCTATGGAGAATATCACCATGATCTATCAGTCTACCGGCCGTATCCCCCAGCGGATCGGCAACCGTTATGAGTCCACCTATCCCTATGATGTGTTCCCGGCCAGTGACGGCGACGTGGTCATCGCCGCCGGAAACGCCAAGCTTTGGAAGATCCTGTGCAGTGTGATGGGCAGCCCCGAGCTGGCTGATGCCCCCAAGTTTGCAGGCATCCAGGAGCGCATCGCAAATCACGAGGAGCTGCGGGAGATCATCAGCAGTTGGACCAGAAACCATACCATTGACGAAATCGACAAGATGCTCAATGACGCCGGCTGCCCGGCCTGTCCGGTGAACACTATTGACCGTCTGGTGAAGGACCCCCAGATCGCCGGCGACCGCGGAATGTTCCCGGAGATCGACCAGCCCGGCATGGGCAAGCTGCAGATCACGGCCATGGCCCAGAAGCTGACCCGCACCAAGTCCTGCCCCAGAAAGGGGGCGCCCCTGCTTGGCGAGGACAATGCCGCGATCTACGGTGAGATGCTGGACTTCGACGAGGCCAAACTGACCGAGCTGAAGGAGAAAGGCGTTATCTGATTTTAGAGGAGGATTTCCTGTCATGAGCAAGCAAGTTGAAGTCATCGAAGTGGGGCCCCGGGACGGATTCCAGAGTGTCAAATGCACCCCGATCACCACGGAGCAGAAGCTGACCGTCATCGATCAACTGGTGGCTGCCGGAGTGAAGCACATCGAGTATACCTCCTTCGTCAGCCCCAAGGCCATTCCCCAGCTGGCAGACGCGGCTGACGTGACCCGGGTGGTGCTGGAGAAATATCCAGACATGGATCTGTTCGCACTGATCCCCAACCTGCGGGGCGCACAGAACGCCTATGAGCTGGGCTTGCGGCGGGTGTGCTATGTGGTCTCTCTCAGCAAGAGCCATAACAAGGCCAACATCAACCGCACCCACGAGCAGTCTCTGGAGGCGTACAAGGAAATCCGGGCTGCCTATCCCGACCTGGACATCATCGTGGATCTGGCCACCACCTTTGGCTGTCCCTTTGAGGGGAAATACGACAATCCCTCCGCCGCGGTAAATTTTCTGAAAGACTATGTGGACGCCGGTATGAAGACCTGCTGCCTGTGCGATACTATCGGCATTGCCGATCCCGCCCAGGTGCGCGCAGTGATCGGCGCCGTGAAGAACGCATATCCCGGTCTGGATCTGATGGTCCACTTCCATGATACCCGCGGCCTGGGCATGGCCAACACCCTGGCGGCCATGGATATGGGGGTTACCAAGGTGCAGGCTGCTCTGGGTGGTCTGGGAGGCTGCCCCTTTGCCCCCGGTGCCTCTGGAAATCTGTCCACAGAGGATGTGGTGTGGACTCTCAATGAGATGGGCTGCGACACTGGCATTTCCTTCTCCAAGCTGCTGGCTGCTGCGAAGGCCCAGATGCAGGCCATCCCCGGTACATACAGCGGCCACCATATCCATGTAGAAAAAGAAACTCCCTGCAAGCCTGAGCGATAAGTCATCTAACACACACTCCTTCCCGCCCCCTTCCCAAATGGAAGGGGGCGGGGTTTTTCTGCAGGGCTGGGCGAAGAAGATGCAGGCGGGGATTCTGCGGCGGCTTACGCAGAGCCCGTACAGAGAGAAGAACACAGGGGGATCGCACGAGAAAGGGCTGACGCACAGGGCTTTGGACGGGCTGGCCCTGGGGATTACAGACTCTGTACTCGGGGGTGTATGTACCCTATGATTCTCCTGAGGCCGCCTGTGAGACAGCTGGAAGAGACGGTGTGGATCGGTCCGCACACCTGTGCTGTGCCTGTGAACTCCAGCAGCTGGATCGCTGGAGCGGAGGAGCGGGGGGACAGGAAAGGGCTCCGCACATACTGTGCGGAGCCCTTGTGACAGATGTACCAGGGACGGTCAAACCGTGCCGACACCGAAGATGCCCATGGTGATGAAATACAGAACGATGGGGAAGATGATCAGAGCGATGAGCTTCAGGCCAAGGCCGCATTTCAACATATCTTTCAGCTCGATTTCGCCGGAGCCATAAGCAATGGCGTTGGGGGGCGTTCCGGGAGGCAGCATGAAAGCAAAGTTGCAGGCCAACATGCAGGCGATCATCATGGCAAAGGGACTGACTCCGATAGCCTCGCCCACACCGGCCAGGACCGGGATAAAGGCGGCCACGACCACGGCGTTGGTAGTCAGTTCAGTGAGAACAGCGGTGACAATACCAACCAGAATTACAATCAGGATGGAGTTCATGCCCGCCAAGCCGGAGAGCATATTGGCGATCCACTCCGCGCAACCGGCATCCCGGAAGGCGTTGCCCATGACCATGGAGCCGCCCAGCAGAATAACGGCGTTCCAGGGGATGTCATTGAAGCCGGTCTTCCAGTCGCAGACGTACTCACCTTTCTTATAATCCATAGGTGCAATCATAACCAAGATTGCACCGAACATGGCGATAGTTTCATCCGTGGCATAGGGGAACCAGTCACCCCAGACCAGAGAACGGGTGACCCACAGGATGACACACAGAACGAAGATGGCGGCAACCCACTTCTCGCCCTTGTTCATGGGCCCCAGTTCCTCATACTGCCTGCGGGCGATGGAGATGTCAGTAGGGGGCATCTTGTCGACCTTGAAGAACTTCACCATATAGAGCCAGAAGAAGGGGATCAGGATGACGGTGAAAGGCAGGCCGATCTTCATCCAGTCCAGAAAGTCGATGTCGATGCCAATGGTCTCACGGATCAGGCCGATGCCGGTGGGGTTGGTGGTGGTGCCGATGACAGTTGCCATGCCGCCGATGGTGGCGGCGTAGGGGATGGCCAGGACCATGGCTTTCTTTAGACCGGCGGCATTATCGCCCAAGGTGCTGGAAATAGCCAGAGCTACAGGCAGCATCATGACAGTGGCGGTCGTGTTGGACATCCACATGGACACAAAGCCTACGGCAATGATGAATCCCAGGATCAGAGTGGTGGGCTTCTTGCCGACCTTGCTGACGATGCCCAGAGCAATACGCTTGTGCAGGCCGTGCTTCACCATGGCGCCGGACAGGAAGCCCACGCCCACCAGCAGGTAGCAGGTGGAGTAGGCATAGTGCGCGAACAGCGTGATGTCATTCTGTCCCTTGGAGCCGGTGATTTGCATTACCGGGAACAGGAAGATCGGCAACAGCGCTGTGAACGGGATCGGCATGGCCTCAGTGATCCAAAAGACCACCATCAGTACGGTGACGGCCAGCACCCGCTGCCCCACCAGCGACAGCCCTTCAGGCGTCGGCATGAAGCCGATGACCAGCATGGCAACGATGCCGACAAGGAAGCCGATTTTTTGGACTTTTGTTTTACCCATGGAATCTCCTCCTAAAAGATAGTAGAGTCTTGCCACAGGATCCCCTGTGACCTGCCCAGACGCAGCTCGCCCACGACGTCAAAAGCTATTATTACAGATATAGCAAAAAATGTGCCAATCCTTCGGGAAAAATTCATATATTTGACTAAATATTTGAAAAAGCTGTAGAAAATTTACAAAAAGGAGGTAAAAATGCACAAAAAACGCCTTGCCCGCGAATGAAAATAGGCAGACAAGGCGTTTGGCCGGGGGAGTGTAACGCGATTTGTTAAACGTGTGTTGCAAACGGTTAAAGGCGCAGCAGAAAATGAAACGATCACCGTTGGATGCCGTATTTTTTCATCTTCCGCCATAGAGTTTGTCGACTGCAGCCAAGGCTTCTGGCGGCATCCGCCATAGAGCCGGGGTGGTTGTGCAGAGCGGCCTCGATGGCGCGGCGGTCACGTGATTCCGTTTCCTGGCAGGGTTCCGGCGCAGGCTCAGCGCGGCGGCGCAGAATATCCGACACCGTCACGGAGGAGGCTCCGGCGTTCCTCATCAGAATATTGGCCCGCTCCACAAAGTTTTGTAGCTCCCGGATATTGCCGTACCACTGATAGGGACCGGCCTGTTCAAGCAGATACAAGAACTGGCTCTGCATGATGGGGTCCTTGCCGCCGGGCAGCTGGCGGAACAGATGGAGGCCTAAGATCTTCACATCGTCACCCCGCTCCCGCAGAGGCGGGAGCTTCAGGTCCAGCACGTCCAGACGGTAATACAGGTCCTCCCGGAAGCGGCCTTCCACGGTCTCCTGCAGCAGATCCTTGTTGGTGGCGGCGATGATGCGCACGTCCACAGGGATCACCCGGCTTCCGCCCACCCGGCGGATCTCTTTTTCCTGCAGGACCCGCAGCAGCTCCACCTGGGTCTCCCGGGGGATCTCGCCGATCTCGTCCAGAAACAGGGTACCGCCGTGGGCCAGTTCAAACACGCCCTCCCGGCCGCCCCGGGAGGCGCCGGTAAAGGACCCGGCCTCATAGCCGAACAGCTCGCTCTCCAGCAGGCTGTTGCTGACAGCGGCGCAGTTGATGGCCACAAAGGGGCCGTCCCGGCGGTCACTGGCGTTGTGGATGGACTGGGCGAACAGCTCCTTGCCGGTGCCGGTCTCCCCCAGAATCAGCACGGAGGCACGGGAGGCGGCATAGCTCCGGGCAATCTGGATGGTGCTGCGGATGGCTGGGGAGTCCCCCAGGATATCGTTGAAGGCGTACTTGGCCACCAAGCCCTTTT
The DNA here is from genome assembly GCF_025567605.1 of Oscillibacter acetigenes. Taxonomy (NCBI): domain Bacteria; kingdom Bacillati; phylum Bacillota; class Clostridia; order Eubacteriales; family Oscillospiraceae; genus Oscillibacter; species Oscillibacter acetigenes. The sequence goes on from NZ_JAOQKG010000001.1 coordinate 654,070, forward strand.
CGTGCAACTTGAGGCGGATCTTCTGTTCGCTGTTCTGCAGCTGCTTCACGTCCTGAAAGGTGGCCACTACGCCCCGGCGCTGGCCGTCCACCAGGATGGGGATCCGGTTGGTGTTGCACAGGGTCTGGTGGATCTGCATGATCTGGTCCAGCTGCTTCTCGCCGCTCTCCAGCACATCCGGCAGAAGGGTATTGGGCAGGACCGCCTCCACCGGCTGTCCCACGGAATCCGCGGCCCGGCAGCCCATGATCCGCTCTGCCGGAGGATTGAGGACCTGAATCCGGCCGTTTTCATCAATGGCCAGGATGGCGTCATGCGTGAAGTCCAGTACTGCCTGATACATCTCTGATTGAGTCTTAAAGAGGCACTGTTTTTCTGCTTCCTCCACCTGGACACGGCGCAACTGAGTGGCACTCTCCAGTGCATTGAGAATGGTTCCCACGGAATTTTCCACGATCACATGGGGAAGTCCCAACCTTTTGGCCCACGGATCGGTCCAGGCACCGCCCACACTAAACACCGCGCCGTCTTTCAGGGCACGCTCCACGCAGCCCCGGCAGTCGGCAAAGCTTTTGAAGATGTAGTTCTTTGTCTGCACCTCCAGCATCTCACACATCTGCAGAATATCAGAACTCATGGGATCATAGGAAAAAAAAGCAATCAGTCCAGGTGTGTGCAGACCACGCTCCTTCAGCATCCAAAGATAGTCGGAGAGGGAGTTGTTCAGGCTCACGACTTTCAGGTTGGTGACCTCTTCCACGATCCGGCGGGTCCCTTTGCGGGTGATAATGATTTCGGCACCCGCAGCTGCCAGTGTCTGTGCACACTTGACCGTCTCCTGGCGGCCGCTGGCGGCCACCACTACATCAATGTTCTGATAATTCTCCTGTTTGATCAGCATCTCAGCTTTTTCCGCCAACTGTAGGGTCGGGGCCATAACACAGATATCGTTGACATGCTGAACGTCTTTCCAATTCAATATCTCCACATATATACCTCTCTGCTCTACGTTTTGAACGCAGATACGGATGGACCGACTGAAATCTGTCCGCACTACGCGCCAGCGAAGGGATGCACCAGAAAAACGTTGCACTGGGATGGGAGTGATTTTCCCTAAAAGGCTCCCAAGTCCGGGGAAGGACCGGCGTCAGCAGCGAGTGAAACGCCGCTGGTGCCATTCTGTGCCGCTGATCCCTTAGACGCAGGGCTTCGTCTTGTACAGGGACATCAGATGGCTGACGATAGGGGCGTGGACATACTGTTGGAGCAGCAGCACCGCCTCATGGAGTGCATCGTTGTCGATGCCGGTCTCAATGCCCATCTCATGCATCATGTTCAGGGTATCCTCTGTGGCAACATTACCGGCTGCGCCGGGGGCGAAGGGACAGCCGCCCAGGCCGCCGGCCGCGGTTTCAAACTTGTGGACGCCCAGTTGCATGGCGGCCAGGGTGTTGGCCAGAGCCAGGCCCCGGGTGTCGTGGAGATGCATGACGAACTTGTCCGCTCCGAACTGGGCGGTGAGCGCATTCATCAGGTCATAGGTGCGCTTGGGATTGGACATGCCTACCGTGTCGGCAATGGAGATTTCCTTGCAGCCCAGATCCAGGCCGAACTGCACCATTTCCGCCACCCGCTCGGTGCGGATCTCCTCTCCAAAAGGACAGCCCAGAGCGGTAGCCAGAGCCAGGCGGAAGTCGATCTTGTGGCCGTACTCCTGAATCAGGGTCTTGAACTGTTCCATGGATTCCTCCGGCGTCCGGCGGACATTGGCTATGTTGTGAGAGCGGCTGACACTGATGACATAGGTCAGTTCGTTGATGCCGCACTCCACGGCGGTCTCCACGCCCTGGGCGTTGGGGACCAGCGCTACCGTGCGGACGCCGTGCGCCTTCAGCGTATCCCGCACAGCGGCCACAACCTCCTTGGCGTCGGCCATCTGGGGGATGGCTTTGGGGCTGACGAAGGAGACAACCTCCAGCCGCTTGAAGCCGGCCTCTGCCAGCTTCTTGATAATAGCGACCTTGCCCTCAAAGGGAATGATATCATGGACGTTCTGGAAGCCGTCTCTGGGGCAGACTTCGATCAGCTCAATGCGTTTCGGTAGATCCATTGTGAAAAACTCCTTTCCATATTTGCTGATTGGCATGATATTTGTTCGACCTGCGGATATAGTCCGCAGAGGATACGCTTGACCACCGGAGAGTTGCATGGCGTGTCTTATGTAACAGAGACAATGTTTCAAAACGTTACGGCGTACGCCCTATATGAGCCGCGCTGTGCGCATGGCAAAGATGATGGCTGTCATGGTGAACAGAGACATCAAGTGGGTCACTACTACGGCGCTGCAGGCCAGGGCTCCGTCGCCGCCCATCTTGTCTGTGATGATGTAGACATTGACGGCGGCCGGCATGGCGCCGACGATGATCAGGGTGACCAGCTGCTCCGCCGGAAGGCCGGCGGCGATCCCCATGGCAGCCCAGATGGCCGGCATCAGCAACAGCTTGACACCGCAGAGACGCATGAGCAGCGGCAGATCGTTCTTCAGGGCACTGAGACGGATGCTTCCGCCCACCACCAGCAGCGCCATGGTATTGGTGGCGGCCTGGAAATAGCCCAGGCTCTCAGAGACCACGAAGGGCAGCTGGATCTTGAAATAGGCGAAGGGGATGGCTGCAAGCACAGCCAGGATCATGGGGTTTTTCAGAACGTTCAGAAGCACGGTGGACAGGCGGAACCGGCCCTGGCGCTCCTTGACAGTCATCAGAACAACGCCCTGAATATTGTAAAGGGGGATCACCAGCGCCAGGATCAGCGTTGCGCTGGGCACATGGGAGACTCCATAGATATTTCGCAGAAGAGCCGTGCCCAGATAGACGAAATTGCCCCGGTAGGCGGCATGGGAAAAGGCGCTCTGCTTGCTGCGGTCCGGACACAGCAGCCAGCCGGCTGCCCAGGCCAGCGCGAACTGCAGCACCACGCCGCCCGTTGCCACCGCGACATATCTGATGTCAAAGGCGGTGCTGAGATCGCTGGTGGCGATGTCCAGAAACATTTTTCCAGGCAGCAGTACGTAGTACACCAGATTGGTGGTATGGGCAATGTAATTCTCTGTGAAAAACCCCTTGTGGGTGAGAATACAGCCCAGCCCCATGACGATGAAGAGGGGCAGGCTCATATTGAGGCTGAACAGCAGATTCTCCAGCAAAATCGGTTCCTTCTCTCCCGCGGTGTTCAACACCGCGTCAAAATTATTAAGCAATTTTCATGCCGGCTTTTTCAGTGGAGCGGTTCTTCTCCGGGGCCCTGGCAGTTCCCGGATGTCCGGGGTGGCTTCAAACCCAGCTTCTCCAGCTTCCGGTACAGGGTGGAAAGGTGGAGCTCCATCTTTCCGGCGGCTTTTCGAAGGTCCCCGCCGCAGGATGCCACCATGGCGGAGAGGTATTCCCGCTCATAGATATTCATGGCCTGCTGATAGGGCAGAAGGTCCGGGACTGGGCATTCGCTGGTTTTTGGAGAGGATATGCCCGGTGGGATTTCCCGGAAGGCCGCCGCATCGATGATGGAATCCCGGCTCTCCACCATCATCCGCTCCACGGTGTTGCGAAGCTCTCGGACATTGCCCGGCCAGGACCACTGTTCCAGAGCCCGAATCAGAGCGGGCATCAGATGTTTTGTAAAGCCATACTTTTTGTTGAAAAGCTGGACAAAGTACCGGGTCAGTGGGGCGATATCCGCCACTCGTTCCCGCAGAGGCGGCACGTGGATGGTCAATACGTTCAATCGGTAATACAGGTCTGCCCGGAATGCCTTTTCCTCTACCATCTCCCGCAGATTCCGATTGGTGGCGGCAATGATCCGTACGTCGCATTTCTGGATTCGGTTGCTGCCCAGACGCTTGACTTCGCCGGTCTCGATGATCCGCAGCAGTTTGGCCTGGAGTTCCAGAGACATTTCGCCGATCTCATCCAAAAAGATAGTGCCCTTGTCGGCGAACTCGAACAGGCCGATCCTGCCGTCCTTGGAACCGCCGGTAAAGGTGCCCCGTTCGTAACCGAACATCTCCTCTTCCAGTAAAGAGGGGGGGAGAGAGGCGCAGTTGATCGGGATGAAAACCTGATCGGCTCGGTCACTGCGGGCATGGATGTATTTGGCGAACATCTCCTTGCCGCTGCCGGACTCGCCGTACAGAATGACGGTGCTGTCCACCGCGGCTACATGATCGGCATACTCCAGCAGTTTCACCATGGCATCACTCTCCGCGATGATCATGGATGGAGTTTTGTCAGTGCCCTGCATGAAGCGAATGACGTTGCGGACGTTGTCCCGCTCCTGGTCGAACTTCTCCAGCAAGGTGTACAGCTCCTCCTCATCCCAGCTGTATGTAGGGACGTATTGCAGCTCCCCGTCCGGGCCGAAGTGAGGCCGGGACAGGGCAAGCACCTGTCGGCCGGAGGCGGTCAGCGTGTGGTTGCTGAGACACTCCTGCTTTGTTTCCAACGTCTTGATGGAAGAAGCGCTGGTGGCAAAGCAGTAGCCCTTGAGGGTATCATAGATCGAGAGCTGCAGCAGCGTCTCACGGTCGACACCCAAAAGGCGACAGGTGCCGTCGCTGACATAGAGAAAACGGCCCCGGTCATCCGTGACCAGCATGCTGCCGAAGTAGTGCTCCGCCAAGATCTTCAACAACTCATATTCCTTCTGAGCTGCGGGGGTTGAAGCCAGATCCCCGGCCAGATGTGTTTCCGGTCTCTGTACCATGCTGTGGTCAATTCCTTTCTGAAAAATTTGCATTTCGCCGAAATGCGAAAAACAAATTCGCGAATCAGAGAAAATCAGAGGGCATTTTTTCTAATATATCTTGGAAAACGACAAAATTGCAAGGACAATTTAGGCAAAACGGACAATAAATGAATGGCATATCTTTTGCTAAAAAGAAGAGCAGCAAGCCGGACCGGAATCTGCCGGCCGGAAGAGAATTTTAAAGGAGTGAGAATCATGGAAAACAAAAAACTGTCAAATGTCGATCTGGAGAGTACCGACTATGACCCCGCCCAGGTGGGCAATCTGGACCGCCGCCTGGAGGTGGGCAAAAAAGACGCCGTGTTCTTTCACGTGCTGGGGGTGGTGGCCACAGTGATCGCCACCATCTGGATGTACGCCTTCGGAACCGGCGATCCCGCAGAGATGAGGTACTTTCTGGGCATGCCCATGTGGGTGTCTGGCGCAATCGTGATTTATCTGGCCATGTTTGTGGTGGGCATGATCTGGCTGGTCAAATGGGAGGAGTTTCCGCTGACCGCAAGGTTTAAGAAAGACAGTATGAACAAGAAAGAGGGAGGGGAACAAGCATGAGTTATGATCTGGGCGGATTCTCTGTAACCGCGTCCACATCTCGGGTCATGTTGATCATCTTTGCCGTTTACAGCGTTGTTATCGTGGGCTTCGGCTTCTACATCAAATATCAATCCAAAAAGGGCGGTAAAGACGGCCTGGCCTCCTTTCTGACGGGCGGCGGCGGGCTGGGAGCCTTTGCCATCGCCATGATCGCCGCTACAAATTCCATGGCCGGCGGCACCATGGTGGCCGCGCCCGGCCTTGGGTATTCCGTTGGATTCACAGCTGCATTGGTCTATTACGCCGGTTTCCTGACTGCTGCCTATGGCCTGGGCAGCGTGGGGCGCAAAGTGGCGATCCTGCGTGACCGCACCGGTGCCGTCACGTTCCAGCAGCTTTTGGGGCTGCGGTTCCAGTCTAAAAAGGTCGTGGGGGCGCTGGCTATCACCGGAGCTTTCGGCCTGACTTTTTTCGCCGTGGGTCAGATCACCTCCGGCGCCAAGGTCTTCGCCGCTGTCACCGGCTCCAACTCCTACTACTTGGGCATCCTGCTGACCATCGTCATCACTGTGATCTACACCGTCTCCGGAGGGATCAAGTCCATGGCCAAGGTGGCCAGCATTCAAGGTGTCATCATGCTGATTGCCACGTTCTCCATCATCGGTGTTCTGATTGCCGACAACGTGGAAAAGTACGGCAGTGTCCAGGCCGCCATGGAGTATCTGGGCACAGCCTTCCCCGGCGCGATCCAGGCGGACACAGGCTTCACCTTCTGGAACGCTATGGGCACTGCGTTGTTTGCCGGCGTGGGCCTGGGCGCTGTACCCCACGCCCTGTCGGTCACGATGACCTACAACAACCATAAGAAGCTGAAGCAGGGCGTCATCATTTCCTGCTGTGTATTTACTCTGATCCAGGGCATCATGTGCTTCACCGGCCCCCTGACCCGGGCCATTAACCCCGGCCTGGAGACTGCGGACTATACGACCATCTTCAACGCCACCAATCTCCTGCCCTCCTGGATGGGCGGCATCATTTTCTGCGGTATCTTTGCTGCTATCCAGTCCTCTCTCGCGGGGCTGGCCATGGCCGGTGCGTCCATACTGGCCAAGGACTTTGTGGTGGACTGCTGGAAGCCAAACACGCCTCCCAAGACCCAGAGCACCATCAACACCGCATTTGTATTGGGCATCTCCCTGGTGGCGACGTTGATCGCCCTGAAGCCCTCTACCCTGACCCAGTACATGATCAACTTCGCCCTGGCAGCCCTTGCAGCGGCCTGGTACTTCCCTGTTCTGGTGGGCATGTACTGGAAGAAAGCCACAGCAAAGGGAATGTTCGCCTCTACGGTGGGCGGTTTTGCCGCATACGTCATTCTTTATTTCATCTCCGGCGTGATCCCATCCACAAAGGAGTGGTGGGCTGCGGCGCTGGGGGGTGTCCACGCTTTCCTGCCTGCCTGGCTGATCTCTCTGGTGCTGTTGGTGGCTGTCAGCTATGCCACGCAGAAAGAACGGGTCAAGCTGGGATATTTCCAGGTGTTCTTCTGTGAGGACTATGATGAGAAGTATGCCAAGATCGATACATTGAAAGACTAAGAAAGGAAGTAGAGGTATGATCAGGAGCAAGGACAATTTCCTTCAGGTCAGCGACGGCGCCTGGATCTATTTTGAGGACTACGGCAAGGACAAGGGGGAGCCGATCATGATCCTCCATGGCTTTCTCTGCTCGTCCAAATTTTTCTATAAAAATATTGATGCCCTCTCCGCCGATCACCGGCTGGTGCTGATAGACTGGCGGGGGCACGGTTCTTCGTCAAAAACGCTTCAAAATCTCACTATGGACCGCTGTGCCAAGGATGTTCATGAACTCATTGAGTATTTGGGCCTGGAGGATGTGACACTGCTGGGCTGGTCTATGGGCAGCAGTGTGGTGATGGAGTACTACGAGCAGTTCGGCGACGAGCATCTGAAGAAGATCGGCGTCATCGACTCTGCCTTGTACCCTTTTTCGCCGGAGTCCTGGAACAGCCATTCTTTGGCGGGCTTCAACATGGACGCCATGACTGCCACCTTGGAGAACGCGCTCTCCCACCACGATGATTACGCCCGGACGTTTACCCGGCTCTGCTTCCATACACCGCCTTGTCAGGAGGACGAGGACTGGGCCAGTACGGAAATGAAGAAGCTGCCGGTATATATCGCCTTTGCTCTGTATAACGATTTTTTGTTCAAGGATTATACAGAGACTCTCTCCAAGATCGACATTCCCCTCCTGCTGTGCTGTGCGGACAGCCCGGCCATCCCCCGGGGGATCGAAATGGGGCGGTACTATCGGGATTTGGTGAATGGTAATTGCTGCTTCCACGAATTCTTGGATCTGGGACATGTGATGTTCCTGGAGGACCCGGAGCAGTTCAACAAGACCATCCTGAACTTTGTGGAGAATTACACTCGGACATAAAGCCCGCTCACCCGACCCTCACAGAACACAGGCTCCCGGCTACACCAGACAGCCGGGGGCCTGTGTTGGGGTACCCCGGAAGCGGGCCTGATCTGGGACCGTCACAGATAGGGCGCGGGGTCGGCGATGCGTCCCACCAGCGCGGAGGCCGCGGCCACTGCGGGACTGGCCAGAAAAGTCCGGGCGGCAGGGCTGCCCATACGGCCGATGAAGTTGCGGTTGTGGGTGCCGACGACCACCTGCTCTCCGCTGACCAGACCGCCGCTGCGGCCCTGGCACAGAGAGCAGTATGGATGGGTCACCATGGCGCCTGCCTCCACCAGCGTCTTCAGGTATCCCAGCCGGGCGGCCTCCCGGTGGACAGCTCTGGAGGCCGGCGTCACGATCAGCCGGACAAAGGGGGCGATGGCGTGTCCTTTCAGCACTGCCGCCGCCGCGGCCAGATCCTCCAGACGGCCATTGGTGCAGCTGCCGATGAACACCTGATCCACCGGCGTGCCCGCTACATCCTCAATGGGGTGTACGTTGTCCACCCCGTAGGGGCAGGAGAGGTAAGGCCGGAAAGTGCCTGCGTCATAGGTCAGGACCCGTTCGTACCGGGCATCCCCGTCAAAGCGAAGCCAGTCACAGTCCGCCAGGTCCACGCCGCAGAAGGCGGCGGTCTTTTCGTCCGGGGCGAACAGGGCCGCTTTGGCCCCGCACTCCACTGCCATGTTGGCGATGGCGGCCCGGCCGGAGATGCTGAGCTGCTGAATGGTAGAGCCTGTGAATTCCAGGGACTTGTATATGGCGCCGGCGGCAGTCAGGTCTCCCAGTACCCGCAGGATGATGTCCTTGGGAAAGACGCCTTTGGGCAAGGGCCCGTTCACCACCACCTTGATGGCGGAGGGGACCCGGACCCACAGCCGCCCGCAGCCGATGATGGAGGCCATCTCCGTATAGCCGACGCCGGAGGCGAAGGCGCCCACGGCACCGTAGGTGGTGGTGTGGCTGTCCGTGCCGAAGATGATCTTGCCGGGGGCGGCGAGATGTTCCTCCAGCGCCAGCTGGTGACTGATCCCGTCGGCCACATAGAGGCGCTTCACACCATACTCGTCCTGAAACCGGCGGCTATACCGGAAGCACCGGGGGTCGTCATCCAGGCAGGTGGGATACAGGTGGTCCACCATGACGGAGATCCGATCCGGGTCATACACATGATCGAATCCCATGTCCCGGAACTGCTGGAAGATATAAGGGGTGTAGATATCATGGAGGACCGCCTCGTCCACCCGGACCGTCACCACGTCTCCGGGGCGTAGATCCTGTGCGCCGGTGTTGTGGATGAGGAGCTGCTCCGCCAGGGTATGGCCGGGACGGTGCACGTCCCGCAGGGTGTCGCGTGGAGCGGGAGCGGCCGGGACAGATTTGTCCAGAGCCCGCATCCGGGACGCCAGGCCGCCGTAACGGAGGATATCCAGTACCTCCGGGCTCATGCCGGGGACAGGGTAAGCCGTGCCGTTGCAGATGATCTGCCGCCCCACTTCCACCTCCACGGTGTCGCCTTCCCGGCAGCGGTCATACAGGTCCCGGCACTCAATCAGCAGCAGGCCGTTGTTGATGGCATTGCGGAAAAAGATCTTGGCAAAGCTCTTGGCGATGATGCAGCGGATGCCCGCGGTTTTGAGGACGGAGGCAGCCATCTCCCGGGAGGAGCCGCAGCCGAAGTTCTCCCCGGCCACGATGGCATCCCCGGGCCGCAGCCGGGCGGCCAGCTCCGGCCGCAGGGGCTCGAACAGATGGGGGACCATCTCCCGGAGGGAGGGCTTGGCCAGATACTTGCTCATGATGATGATATCAGTATCGATATTGTCACCCAGCCGCCAGATGCGGCTGCAAAACGTCTGTTCCATGGCGGACCTCCTCTCAGGAACCATAGAGACTGCCGGACAGCGCCGCCTGGGCTGCCCGGCGGACCGTGGTCAGGCAGATGCCGCTGTGGGCTCTGCCCGCCCAGCCGGCACAGTTGATGGAGCCGGTGGAAACGAACGCCTCCGCCTGATCGCACCGCCCCTGGCTCTGGGCCCAGCAGGCGGAACAGCCCTGGTTCATCACCAACGCCCCGGCATCCAGAAAAACATCCAGAAGCCCTTCCTCTAGTGCCTGGACATAGACAGAGGAAGTGGCGGGCGCCACCATGACCCGCACATAGGGGCATACGGTCCGGCCCCGCCAGAGGTCCGCTGTCTCCCGCAGGGCCTCCAGGCTCCCGCCGCCGCAGCCGCCGATGAACACCTGATTCACCCGCAGTCCGTCGGTTTCTCCGGCGGGAACGACCCGCGCGGCGTCCCCGGGCGGCGCTGCCATGGGCTGAAGGGCAGTCAGATCCACCGTCTCATCTGCCGGGAAGTCCTCCCGCACACAGAGCGCGGTCACAGCTCCGGCGGCGCCCAGCAGGCCGCACAGGTCCATGGCCTGGGCGGCGGTCAGCTGCGGCGCCCGGATGACCACGGCTTTTCCGCTGCACTGGCCGCTCCGGATCAGGGTCCAGGCCAGATCCCGGACGGAGAGATAGGGAGAGAGCGGGCCGGTCACCGCCAGCCGCAGCGGCGGAGCCGGGGACAGGGAGATCTGCCCGCTCTCCAGCGCGCCGGCCAGCTCCGCCGGAGGCAGGGACAGGCCCACCGCGCCGGCGGCTCCCACCGCCGCGGCATGGGCTCCGCCGGAGAGGACGATCTCGCCCTCCCGCAGCCCGGACTCCAGCAGCAGGGCATACCCGATGCCCCGGCCGGAGCGGAAGACGGCGCCGGTCTGCCGGGCCCAGTCCAGCAGGGCTTTCTGTTTTTCCGCCACCGCCACGGAGCCGGCGGGAGTGTCGTGATCAATGACCACCCAGACCCGGTCCGGCGCGGCGGGGGAGACAGCGGTGATCTGCTCCACTGCCTCCGGGGACAGGCCGTCCGTCACCAGGAGACGGTCCCACGTCACGGTCCCGCCGGACAAAAGGCGTTCCAGTTTGGAGATCATGCTGCCCCTCCTCACAGTCCCAGCTTTTCCAGCTTGCCCAGCACAGCGGCGGAGGTCAGCTGCCCCTGTCGGATCTCCGCCATGCGGCGGGCCTCGGACTGATGCCGCTTTTCACAGCCCTCCAGCACCCACTCCACCCATGTGGGGGGGATGACGGCGACGCCGTTGTCATCCGCCAGGATGATATCTCCCGGATGGACCGGCACACCGCCGCAGCTGATGGGGTGATTCAGCTGGCCGGGGCCATCGCTGTCCGCGGCGCAGGGAACCACGGCGGCGGCGAACACCGGCCAGCCGTGGGCGCGGAGCTCCTCCACATCCCGGACGGCGCCATCCACCACCAAGCCGCCGATGCCTTTGCCGAAAGCGGCCCCGGACATGATTCCGCCGATGACGGCCCTGCGATAGCTGCTGTTGGTGTCCAGCACCAGAATGTCCCCGGGCTGGGCGGACTCAATGGCCTTATGGAGCAACAAATTGTCTCCGGGGTGCAGACGCACGGTTACCGCACAACCGCATATGCATTTGCCCGGTACCACCGGCTGAATAGAGCCGTTCATGGCGTTAAAGCCCTTCAGGGCATCTGCCACCACGCAGACACCATAGGATTTCAAGCGGTTCAACAGTTCTCGGGGCTGCTGGGGAAAACTGGGTCCCATCCAAAATTCTCTGTCCATCACAGGGCAGTCCTCCTTTTTTGAATTCCGCAGAGCGGCGGTTGACTTTATTTTAGCACGTATTTTATAATAAATATAATATATAATATTTATTTAAATATCGTTTTTTTCGATATTAAAAAGGGGAGGCACCATGGGATGAAACTGATGCAGCTGCGCTACTTTTCCGCCGTTTGCCACTTGGGTGGGGTTACCCGGGCGGCGGAGCGACTCCACGTTTCCCAGCCGGCAATTACCGCGGCTATTCAGAACTTGGAAGATGAACTGGGGCTGCTATTGCTGAGTCGGGGTGGTCGGACGTTGGTTCCCACACTGGATGGTGAGGCGTTTTTGGCCCGCTGCGATGGCATCCTGACAGAAGTGGAGGGCCTAACAGCGGATTTTCAGGCCCGGAGCCAGCGCCGGAGCACTCTTTCCGTGGGAGTGCCGCCTATGGTGGCCTTTTTTCTATTCCCCAAGATTTTTGCGGAGTTCACCGGAAGTTGTCCGGAAGTACACATTCGGCTGACAGAAGCAGGATCTGATACAGCACGGGATATGGTGCGCGCCGGTCAGCTAGATCTGGCGATCATCGCCGTGGGAGAAACGCCACCCGCTGCACTGGCCGCTCATCCACTGATGCGGATGTCCATGATGTACTGCACCGGCTACGGCACCCCCATGGCCGGGCGAGAGAAGGCGGAGTTGAGGGAAATTGCAATGGCACCTTTAATCCTATTTACCAGCGGATATTATCACCAGACCCTGCTGCAGACCCGTTTCCGAGACGCAGGACTGACGCCTAATGTGTTGTTCTATTCCAACCAACTGCTGACCATCAAGAGTTTTGTCCGGCAGAATCTGGCAGGGGCCTTTTTATTACCCCAAGTGATCGAGCCCGGGGAGAATATCATAGCCCTGCCGGTGGACCCGCCGTTGCCGCTGAACATCGCGGTGGTATGGCGGCGGGACGTATTCCTTACCCGGGAGATCCGCCAGTTTATTCATTTTATGAGAACCCGCTTTGAGTGACCTCATCATGTTGGGGCATAGAAGGCTGGAACATTGTAATATAGGCGCTTTTTCCCAAAGAAGTACGCAGAACCAAGTCCCTAAAAGCATAGAAAATTAAAAATTATTCCTAAAAAAGTCTAAGTGAAAGGTGGGGAAGTTATCAATAGCTCTGTCAATAGAAGTCGCCGGATGATCAAAGGAGCTTAGGCCCGGCTGATTTCGGCGGCTTTCTTTTTCTCGGAGTTCCCGTCATTTTGCGGTGTCAACCTGGCTCAAGAATAAAGGTGCTTCGAGGCGGGAAACACGGACGTATCCGCTCTGATTTCAAAGATAATGCGGAGTGCAGCAAAGGATTGAAGACTTGGGGCCGTCATAACAAGGTAGCGCCCACAGTTCAGGGCTGTCCGAATGGGAATGGATCATCTGCCATGAGGAGTGAGCACATGAATTGAGAGATCATGAAAAATCAAATGCTTATATTAAACAAAAATTCAAGGGGAAATTGGTCGGCCCCTCTGGTTGCGGCAAGTCGACCACTCTGCGAATGGTGGCGGGGCTGGAGGAGATCTCCAGCGGAGAACTGTACATTGATGGGAAGTTGATGAACGATGTAGCCCCTAAAGACCGGGACATCGCTATGGTGTTCCAGAACTACGCGCTCTATCCCCATATGACAGTGTATGAAAATATGGCGTTCCCACTGAAGCTGCGCAAGCGCCCTAAGAGCGAGATTGACAAAGCTGTACGTGAGGCGGCGGAGATCCTAGACATTACGCAGTACCTGGACCGCAAGCCAAAAGCTTTATCCGGTGGGCAGCGGCAGCGTGTGGCGATTGGCCGCGCTATCGTACGGGAACCCAAGATCCTGCTGATGGACGAGCCTCTCAGCAACTTGGACGCCAAGCTGCGTAATCAGATGCGCGCAGAGATTATCAAACTGCGCCAGAAGATCAATACTACCTTCCTCTATGTCACCCATGATCAAACAGAGGCTATGACTCTGGGGGACCGGATTGTTATCATGAAGGATGGCTTCATCCAACAGATCGGTACGCCTCAGGAGGTTTTTGACCATCCTGCCAATCTGTTCGCGGCTGACTTCATCGGTACGCCGCAGATGAATTTTTTTGATGCGGAGCTGCAAAGGGAAGGAGACCGGTACTCTGTGATACTTGGCGGCATCAAGGTGGAGTTGTCACTTGAAAAGAGTGCTGACTTGACCAAGAAAGGGATTTCTGGACAGCCTGTTACATTGGGTGCCCGGCCCAATCACATCATGTTGGGGAAGGGAGAAGGAGGTTATATCTTGGCCAAGGTAGATGTGTTCGAAATGATTGGGTAATGGGATCCATCTTCATGCTATGGCTGCGGGAAAGAATGCAGTCATCGTCGTTCCCACTATGAATATCAGCGGGAGCTATACGGAGCGGTTTGCTCCCGGGCGGGAACCGGACTTCTGTTTCGGCGGAAATATCTGCCACATCTTCAACACAGAAAGTGTCAATCTGGAGTACTAAGAGTCCAGAAACGCATCAAAATCCCCGGCCTTTTCCTTTATCGAAAAGGCCGGGGATTTTCAACGAAGTTCAGAACAGGAAGCAAACCTGTGGGACACGGGTTTCCATGGACTGAAAGGGAATCGAAAAAGAAGGCCTCAGCCTTTTACCGATCCGGCAGTCAAACTGGCATTCACCTGCTCTTGGAAGATAGCGAATACAATGATGCTGGGCAGCACCGCAATAGTGATGGCAGCAAACATTGCCGTGTAGTTAAAACTGAACTGGCTGGTGAAATAGCTCAGGGACAGGGGCAGGGTCCGGTTGTCTGTGGAGCTGGTGAGTAGCAGAGCAAAGGTAAACTCGTTCCAGCTCTCCAAAAAAGTCAGCACCGCCGCACTGGCCAAGCCGCCCTTGGCGCAGGGCATCATTACCTGGACAAAGGTACGGAAAAAGCCGGCGCCATCAATATAGGCGGCCTCCTCCAGCTCTGTGGGAATAGAGGCGAACGCAGATCGGAGCACCATCAGAGAAATAGGCATATTCAGCGCTGTGTACACCAGAATCAGCGCAATCTTAGTATCATAGAGGCCCAGCTTTGTGATGATATTGTACACGGGACTCATCAGCGCCGTGGTGGGAATCACCATGGACAAGGAAAGAATGGCAAAAATCGTGTTCTTGAAGCGAAACCTCTTCTTGGCGAACACATACCCCGCCATAGCTAGGCAGAACACATTCAGAATCGTTGTGATGGTGGCAACTATCAGGCTATTTGCGAAAAACTTCAGGATCGGGGCGATCTCGAGTGCCTGCACATACCCGTCAAAGCCGAAGTGGGAGGGCAAGGACAGGCCATTGGAAAAGATCTCGCTGTTGGTCTTGAAGGAGGACAAAATGACCCAGATAATGGGGAGCAGCGCCACGCACACACATAGTGCCATGAACAGATAGGAAAATCCACGGGTGACCTTCTGGGTAGGCGTTCTCTTATAATGTGCCAACATTCCGATTCTCTCCTTAGTCTTCCTTATTCATGCCGAAGATCTTGCGGATCAGCGTCATAGTGATGAAGCCCAACAGAATGATTACAACTCCGATTGTATTGGCATAGCCGTAATTGTTGGCCTTCATAGTGGTGTATAGATACAGCGGCAGATTGGTAGTGACTGTACCCGGGCCGCCGCCGGTGGTGATATAGAGCATGGAGAACAGCTGTAGCATGTATGTAGCGGCCATAATGACCGTGGTACCGATCATTTTCTTGACCACCGGGAACATCACCAGACGGTCGATCTGGAAACTGGTGGCACCGTCAATCTCCGCAGCCTCGATCAAGCTCTCATCCGTGCTCAACAACTGAGCCAGGACCAACGTGGTGGTGTATCCTGCGAACAGGAACCAAGTCAAAGTGACGGACGGGAACGCAGTTGCCGTCTCGAACAACCAGTTGTGCTGTAAACTCTCAAGCCCGACCAACTTCAAGAACGAATTTACCGCACCGTATTGGGCATTGTACAAGTTCAGAAAGATCATGGCGATAGCGGACTGGGAGATAATATTTGGAATCATGTAAGTCACACGAACGAATTTCCAGCCTCTGGGTTTTTTATACAGGATGAAGGCTAGTAGCGTACCAAGAGTCACGTGGAAGATGCAATGGATAAAAAGCCACTTGACCGTGTTGCCAAAGATGGGCCAAAAGCGATTGTCCTCCGTAAACAGCTGAACAAAATTGGAAAATCCGACAAAGGTGAAGGTGCGGGGCAGCAGGCGGTAATCGAACAGCGATGTAACGAACACCATTACCAGCGGGATTGCGAAGATCAGGATAAAGAGGATACATGCTGGCGCTAAAAACAGGGCGATCCACCCGCCATTTTTTTGTTTCATCAAATTCCATCTCCTTGTCCAAGGATAGGGAAGATCGGGCTGCCGCTAGGGCAACCCGATCCTTTGTGCGCAGATTGCGGTCACGGGCTTCCGGAGTTTCGTCTACGCCATCTCTGGCGGAAAGATCAGGACACGGCGTTTGCCGCAGCAAAATCTGTGAGGATCTGGCAGAACTGCTCCGGTGTGTAGGTGCCATTGGCCAGGTTGGGCAACTCGGCACTGAAGAGATCTTGTAGGCCGGGAACCATGTTGCCGGTGAAGGTGTTGGAACGTACCGTGCATTCGGAGGCTATGTTCAGAAACTCGCCCAGCAACGGGAAGTTGGTGGTAGCGGTATCAGTGATTTCCACAGAGGCAGCGGCGGGGACCATGCCCTGCATCTCCAGTGCCAGCTGCTGAGACTCGGGGCTGGTGAAGAACTTCACCATGGCGATGGCCGCCTCCTCCAGGGCAGGATCGTCCTGCTTGGTGACAAACATGCCTTCAATGGGGGCGTCATAGACGAAGTTGCCGGGATAGGCAGCCACACCCACGTTCTGATCAAAGCCATCAGGCGTCTTGGAGGTGTCAGAGAAATCACCGATCATCCAGGGGCCGTTGCAGATCATGGCCACGTTGCCTGAGAAGAAGTTGTTGGCCGCGTTCTCATAGGCGCCGCCCACAGCGTCCAGCGTGGTGTAGTTCTGATACCACTTCTGCATCTCGGCGACAGCGTTGACAACCGGCTCAATGTTGTAGTCGGTGGGATACTTGGTGTTCATGAACTCCAGGCCCTCATCGCCGCTGGTGGCAACCATGGCGCCCATCAGCAGCATGGAGACCCAAGCACCGTCAGCGGTGTCCATAGCCAGTGGAGTGATGCCTGCAGCCAGCAGTTTGTCGCAGTTGTCAAAAAACTCATTCCAAGTGGTAGCGGGCTGAATACCAGCCTGGTCAAATAACTCCTTATTGTAGAAGTAGCCAATCAACTGACCTTCATTGGAGGAAGCATAGATCTTTCCATCGCGGCAGTTGGCAGCCTGCCAGGCGTCGTTTTCATACATGGAAGCCCATTCGGGATCCTCGTTCACCACGTCGGTCAGGTCTACAACCAGATCAGCTTCCAGGGCTAAGTCCAGCAAGCTGTATCCGCCACCGTAGACCACGGGAGGCAGTTTGCCGGAAGAGATTTGGACTTGAATTCGATCAGCATAATTGGCATCTCCGGGGATCTCCTCAACCTCAATGCGATACTGGCCCGCATATTCTTCGTTGAAGCGACTGACCAATTCCTCCACCACGGGGGCAGCCGTGTTGGTCCCGATCTGGAAAGTGGGATAGTTGATTACAATCTCATCTTCAGAGGAGCCGCTACCATCATTGGGGGCCTCATCGCTGGTGCCGCCGCAGCCCATCAGACCGAGGAGCATGGCCAGAGCCAGTGTGCAAGACAACCATCTTTTCATCTTCATTATCGTGTTCCTCCTTCGTTTCAGGGGTATAGCTACACCCCTCCTGTATGCTTTCTCAGTATATCACGGAAAAGACTACAAATATTAAGACTCTTTTGCTCTGATTCTGGTATAAATTCGCTCAATTTTTGCCGCCGAAGGCGGAGAGAGAAGAGGGCGGGAGATTTACAGATTTCAGTGTTGAAAAAGGAAAATCCTCATTGTACAATGAACCCAAGAGAAAAGTTAGGCGGCCCGAGGCGGTGAAGGAAATGGCACATAGACGGGGAAATGTCAGGCGGAAGCGGTCTCTCATGGTCAGAATGTTTTTACTGGTCTGTGTGACGATTTTGGGACCGTCACTACTGATGCTTCTGGTGTTCTATCGTACGATCCCTGCTAGAATGGAATCACAGGCCAAGGGAAATGTAAATTTCTACATCAGCCAAGTGACTGCATCTGTTGCCAACACTATGGAATTGGCACAGGACATCGCGTATAATGCCATGATAGACGATAGCCTGTGTGCAAGTATGCAGGATTTGGACATGTATCTGGCTTTGCAGGGACGGGATGACCTGCTTCGGGTCGTGGGGGGAGTGGCGGCTTACCAATCCACTTGGAAACGGGGAGCGGTAAACAGCGTGTACCTTTTTCGCAGGGATGGGGCGTTCACCTTTTACTCCCCCAGGGGGTCCTATGAGCAGGAGCAGCGCCGAATGCAGAGTATCTATGAGGCTGCAAACGAACAATCTTCAGCAGAGACGCTGTTTTCCATAGAGAATACGCCAGAGAACACCGCCTATTTTTTGCTGGACTATAAGAATATCGATACGCTGGAACCGTTGGGCAAGCTGATTATGGAGATTGATGTAGATACTTTACTGAATGCTGGAGACTTGACGGAACTCTATCCAAACACATGCTTGGCGCTCTCAGATGGAGAGGGAAAACTGCTATACGGGGAGGGGGAGGACCTGCAAGAACTTCTGGAGCAGACTGAGGATAACTCTTCCTATCTCCAAGGAACTGCCCCGGGTTGGCAGGGCCGCTTTTACCATGTCAGTCAGCGTGTGGACGATGAGGAGCTGCGGGTGGATATTTTTATACCACTTCCGTCCATGTACGATTTGGTTTGGGAGGGGAGTTGGATTTTCTCAGCCCTGTGTATCGCGATTGTGCTGCTGACGGTTCTGGCGGCTGCGGTCGCCTATCATCGAGTGCTGGGGGATCCGCTGCAGAAAATGGAGGGGATGCTGCACCGGATGGCGGAGTCAGACTATGCCGCCCGTATGCCTGACAGCGGCTATCGGGAACTGGCTGATCTGGAAACTACATTTAACCAGATGGCTGATAATCTGGAGGCATCCTGGAAGGATGCCTATCAAAAGGGCATTCGATTGCAGGAGAGCGAATCACGCCTGTTGGCTGCGCAGATCAATCCGCACTTCATCTTTAATGTGCTGGAGACCATCAATATGCGTTGCGTGGATGCTGGATTGAAAAATATTTCCCGTATGGTTACGGACCTGGCGTGCCTGCTTCGGGGAAATATCGGTGTGGGAAGCAGCCAGAAAATTACATTTGAACAGGAGCTCGGTTACGTCCACTATTATTTGGATTTACAGAGAGAACGATTTGGGGAAAAGCTCTCTTACTCAGTGGAATACGAGGACGAGGACCTTTTGCGGTACCTGGTTCCGCGGCTGACGATCCAGCCTCTGGTGGAAAACGCCATCGTCCACGGGCTGGAACCCCGGCGGGGCTTAGGAAGCGTGGCAGTCCGGCTGTGGGAGGAGACGCAGAATATTTGTGTGCGAATTGAGGATGATGGCGTAGGCTTTGATCCGGAAAATCTGGATCTCGCAAGAGAGGTGGAAAGTGCCGGACAGCACAATCATATTGCACTAACAAATGTACTTCGCCGTCTGCATCTGCTATATGGAGACCGGGCGGATCTGCAGATCCGTTCGAAACCCGGTCAGGGTACCACCGTGCTGCTGACTTTGCCGCTTGATCAAACAAAGGGGTGAGAAACCATGCCGTACACTGTGATGCTTGTGGACAATGAAGCGATAATTCCCCGAGGGCTGATGTGTTTGATTGACTGGAAGGCTCACAACTGCTGTGTGCGAGCAATTGCAAACGACGGAGTAGATGCTGTCCATCAAATTCAGGAGTCCCCACCGGACATTCTGATTACAGACATTCGCATGCCGGAGATGGACGGACTGCAACTTTGCGGCTGGGTCCGGGAACACTATCCGGGCATTCAGATGATTTTGCTTACAGGCTTTCCGGACTTTGAGTATGCTCAACAGGCTATCCAGTGTGGGGTGACGGATTTCGTTCTGAAGCCTACCACGGAGAAGGCGCTCTCCGCTGCAGTGGACAAGGCATGCCAACGGCTTCAAAAGGAAAGCCGTGTGCAGAAGAGCCTCCTGCTGGAACAGCAGGCTCTGTTGGGAGAACTGATTTTTCAAAGCCGACACTCGCTGCTTTACATTCTCAATAAACTCAATGACCTGCACATTGTGCTGCCCAGTTATTATGTTCTGAGCCTGGAGGTGGTTTTCCGGGGAACTTTGGAGGAATGCACAGCGATGCTCCAGCAAGCGCAGGAGGTCATACTGTCCTGCTGCGAGGGGCATACAGTGTTTTTGGTACCGAAGAGCGATACTTGCTGCTATGCAGTTCTCTCATTGCCGGAGGGAATAGACCCCGCTGAACTCTGCACTTCGGCTGTAGAAGCGGTAGAAGGAAAAACGGATTTCCTGCTGACGATCGGAATTAGCCGCCTCCACAAAAATCCACTGAATATGCAGAAGGCGGCCAGAGAGGCGGATGACGCACAGAAATTTGCGTTGTATAGTAGCCAGCCATCCGTCATGCGGTGTGAGGACCTGCCAAAGTTGTCCGAAGACACAGCCAGTGCTCTGTGGGAGCGGTTGCGTTTGGTGGAAAGCGCCCTGGAAAATCACAGTGGTGATGCGGCTCTGAAAAACATGGAGGATCTCTTCCAATTGATAAAAGCACAGAAAATTCCTTTCTCCAGCGTGTGTCAGATCGCCCTTTTATTGCAGAACTTCTGTGTGAGTCTTCTGTTCAGCCACAATCTGCCCGCCGAACAGCTAACGGCTTTGCCCACTGGGAGCATGGAGCTTCTGGAGAACAGTGTGCGGGAGTATGTGACAGAGACCCTGTCCCGGATCGGGAGGACAGAGGAGAATATCGACAGTATCATTTACAAGGTAAAACAGTACATTGACCAAAATTACAGCACCAATCTCTCATTGGATGCGCTGGCAACGATGGTGCATCTAAGTCCCAGTTATTTCAGCAAGCTGTTTAAGCGGGAGATGGGAGAGAATTTGAGTACCTATATTCTTAATACCAGGGTTGAGCGTGCTAAATTTTTGCTGCGGACCACAGATAAAAAAGCATATGAAATCGCGGAGGCTGTAGGTATCTATGACCCGGTATATTTCTCTAAAATTTTTAAAAAGTCAACAGGCCTGAAACCGAAAGAATACCGTGAACGCTCCGGAGCAGATGAAATGGAAAGGAAGATCAAATCATGAGCTTGCAAGTAACAATTGGAACTGCCCCCTGTTCTTGGGGAGTCTGGTGGCCGGATGGAACTCCCTCTGGCACCCCGTATGATATCTTTTTGGACCAGGCGGCAGAAGCTGGATATAAGGCCCTGGAACTGGGACCAGTGGGGTATCTGCCCACAGATATTGGCCAACTGAGGGAAGAACTGGCTCGCCGGGACCTTTCTATCTGCGGCGGAACAGCTTGCTATGATTTTCTCAAGGCACGTTCCTTTGCCGATGTCCGAGGGGATGTGGATGATTTGTGCAAGCGCCTGCAGGCATTCGATGTGCATTACCTGATGACAATGGACGGAACCGCCATGGACTGCAAGACCAAGGCCGGCCTCAAGGAGCAGCAAATCAGGACCTATAAGCTTTTCGGGGAAATGGGCAGTTACTGCCGGGACACCTACGGTATTGAGGTTCTGATGCATCCGGAGAGGCGCTCTCTGATCGAGACCCGGGAGGAGTTGGAGCGACTGATTGATCTGGATCTATGCATTTGCTTTGATAACGGCCACTATGCTGCGGCCAATGGGAATTGGAAGCAGGGCGACCGCAGCGCGTTGGATTTCCTGGAGGCTCATATCGATCATATTCCCTATCTCCACTTCAAAAATGTATCTGGTGAGATCAGAAAGATGGAGATGGAGGGTGCTCTGGCACCAGATGATCCCCGGATGGATGATATTATGTGCGATCTGGAGGATGGGATCATTGATTACGAAGCTTACCGGGATTTGCTGGATCGTTTGAATTTCCGGGGAGTCGGGATCATCGAACAGGATTGCCCCCACGCCACCACACAGGAGGCATTTGAAAAGGCCAAGAAGAATCTGGCCTATCTGCAAAAAATCCACCTCATCCAATAAGGCGAAGTCCGAAAACGGAGAGCGGTCTTCAGAGAATTTCTGAGGACCGCTTCGGCCAAAACAGACAAAAGAGAGCGGGCAAGCAGTTCTGCTTGCCCGCTCTTAATATTCATTAAACGGCACGATGAACAAATTTGCATGCCAAGAGTGTTTTACACCCCTGCAATGGGAAAAGCGACAATGCTCCGGCGTTATGCAACTGTCGGGGAAGGGGATCGATGGGGGTGGCTGCCATGGTGCAGCAACGGTTTAAACCGGACCCGTTCACCAACACGCTGTTTCTGTTCTGCGGCAGACGGCGGGACTGCATCAAGGAGTTCTGCAGGGACCGGGATGGATGCATCCTGCTGTATAAGCTATAAGCGGCTGGAGCAGGCGCATACCAACGGCCGCAAAACGAAAAGGAGGTACGGCGGTTGACGCCGCAGCAGTACCGCTGTCTGATGGAGGGGCTGAAGGTGGAGCAGCCCGCCCGGAGGATGGCCTACATATGACAGGGACTTTGCTGATTCACTCGCTCAACGTTGCAACAGAGGGCAGCTTGACCCTATACACCTGCCCGATGTGGCAATGGATGAACTGTCCTGAGATTCTTCGCAGCTGGAGAGCGCGGCAAAGCCGTGTCCTCCTCTGCATTCCTCAAACCACCATTTGATATTTGCAGCGTCCTCCAAATGCTCCGGCTTTGCCTGGTGTTTCCATTCCCACGCGCCAATCTTTCCCGGCACCTCTCAAAATGAGAAATCTCGAGAAGCCCTTAGACTTCTCGAGATTTACTATCTGATACCCTCTTTGACTTTTTAATCCGTCCCAGTATTGACGTATACGACTGCTCCTTCACTTGGCGGCAGAAACAGGAACATTGGAGGGGCACTTGGACAGCGATTCTTCATCGGCGATGATGGTGACATCCTGATGAAGCTGAAGGATGGAGGCTGGGACTTGTGGCGTTACCGGACCGAAACAGCAGGCGCAGAGAGCGTCTGCCTTATCGGGACCGCTGGCAATCAGCAGGATCTTACGGGCCTGAGTAATGGCCTGCATCCCCATAGAAATGGCCTGACGAGGAACATCCTCCTCCCGATCAAAAAAACGGGTGTTGGCAGCGATGGTGCTCTCTGACAATGCTACCTTGTGCGTATATTTGGAAAAGCAGCTGTCCGGCTCGTTAAATCCAATGTGAGCATTGCGGCCGATTCCAAGCAGCTGCAGGTCGATTCCGCCCAGGGATTGGATTAATTGGTCATAGCGGCGGCACTCTGTCTCCAAGTCTGAGGCCATGCCGTTGGGAATATGGACCCGGGCAGGGTTGATATTGATATGGTCGAAGAAATTTTGGCGCATGAAGGCGTGGTAGCTCTGTGGATTGTCCGGCGGCAGATTACAGTACTCGTCCAAATTCACGGCAGTGGTAGCAGAAAAATCCAGATCTCCTTTTTCATACCAAATAATCAGCTGCCGGTAAATTCCGAGAGGTGAGGAACCGGTGGCTAGGCCAAGTACACTCTCCGGCTTCAAAATTACCTGGGCGGATATGATGTTGGCGGCTTTGCGGCTGAGGTCATTATAATCTTTTGCGTGGATGATTTTCATTTTGATAACCTCCAGAAGCCTTATTGGACGGATGGGGCGGTTGTCAACTGGGCCGCCGTTCGGTCAGCCATGGCGTCGCTTTCCTCCAGGGAGAGGAACCCGCGAGCGGCCAGGATCAGTGCTCCTAGCACCGGACTGTACCGAGGTTCATTCAGCACAAAGCTCTCCCGGTCCATGCAGGCGCGGAAGGGAGTCATGATGACTTCTCCAGCACGGAACAGGCCGCCGGAGTACGAGACTGGCACAGTCTCTCCTGCGGAGAAGGTCAACTGCTGCCGAATAGCAGTGGCCATTTCCGTCAGCTCCTCAGCCGCACGGTGGTAGATACCTATGGCTGCTGGGTCTCCCCGCTGTGCAGCCCGCAAGACAACCAGCTGCAGCTTTGCCAACAGCGAGGAATCCTGCCGGACATTTGTCTGCAGATATCCGGAGAAATATAGATCGTGAGTAATGGACAGCTCCTGCCGCAATTCTTCATAGATGGCAGATCGGGGATGCCGGCCATCTGCCTGCTTTACAAATTCGGTGATCATTTGCCGGGCTACCCAGCTGCAGGAACCCTCATCTGCAAAAAACAGAGACCAGCCTCCTACGCGAGAGGCGTTTCCGGCCGAATCTTGGCCATAGGCGACAGAACCGGTGCCGGCTACAATGTTGATGCCGGGCCGGCCGGCCAGACTGCCACACCAGCCTGCCACAGAGTCATTGGAAAACTGAAGAGGGCAGTCAGGCAGGATGGATTGCATGACTTGGGGGAAGAACTCCTCGGTACCGGGAACCTCTCCGTAAACAGTCAGGCTCAGCATGGCGGACGTAATCTGCTGAGAAGTGATGCCGCTGTCTGCCAGCAGGGTCTGAACAGAGCGGACCATCAGGTCCCGGAACCCGTCCTCACCCCAAAATGCAAAGTTGCAGCCGGGAAAAATCCGATGAGCCAGCACTTGGCCGGTGTGGTCTACTAGGAGCCACTCTGTTTTGGTAGAGCCTCCATCACAGCCTAAAAAGATCACGAGAAATTCCTCCTCTTCAACATCTTTGCGGAGCAGCAGGCCAGGACACTGGCCAGCAACGCAAGGAATCCGACCGTGCGGAACATCCAGGCCATGCCAAGATATTCTGATAGGATCCCGCTGAGGGCATTCCCTGCCACGGCACCGATACCCTGACCAATGGCCAGAAACAGAAGGTGCCCCATGGCTAGGTACTCCCCGGGCACAGTCTCCAGCATAAAGTCCACGCAGGCGGGGGTGAAAAGCGCAAAGGAAAGCGCCTGAAACAGGGCTGCAACAAGGATAATATTCAGAGAGCCGGCGCTGGCGAGAGTCAGGGCTTTCAGCGCATAGCACAGCATAGAAACTGCCATCAGGGGGGCTGCTGACAAATGCAGCCTGGAGCGCAGCCGACTGTAGCCAAACATCACAGGCAACTCACTGGTGGCCTGAAGAAACAGGGCGAACCCAACATGCTGCTCTGTTCCTCCGGCAGATAGAATCAGCACAGAGTAGAAGCTCTCCATGGACCCGGAGGCCAGAGTACAAAGAAACAGAGCGGCCAGCATCACCCAATAGACGCGATTGGATCGCAGTGTGCGGAACCCTTGAAGTAGAGTGACCGGCTTCTGGTCAAGATGGCTGGCGGGCGGAGGATTCGGTAAAGACAGGGCAACCACACACATCAAAATCCAGAGCACCCACAGAGCCACGTTGCCTGGACGAAAGCCCCAGCGTGAGACTACCATGCCGAAGATGGCGGCACCGAGAGCGTAAGAGAGAGACCCGCCTGCCCGGGTAGCACCATAGTTCAGGGATGCACCGCCGTTGATCAGACGGAGAGCCCAGGAGTCCACAAAGTTCATCATACAGACGACAGTGATGTACAACCCCATTACCGCTATGGTGGTCAGCCCCATCTGACCGCCACCCCAGGTCAGCAGAAAATAACAGGCGATCCCGACCGCCGTCCCGCCTAATGTCACCTGCTTGGCACAGGAGAACCGGTCATTGAGAAACCCCCATAGGGGGCGGGCTAACGTGGCTGCTAGGGCACCCAGTGTCATTACTTGGCCAATCTGTAGCTTGGAGTATCCAAAGGAGACCAGAATGGGAGATATGTAAGCCACTGTAATGCAGTCTATCAGCATCATAATAGCCTGGAGCAGGAAAAAGCGCCGGTTTAGAGCTTTGGCTGGCATATATCTCCCTCCATCTTGCTGCCCATGATAGAGAAGAAATCCGAGTAGCGCCGATGGGAGGAATCGATCCCTCTGGCAGCGGAAAGCTCCGCGGCCAGCGTCTGCAAAGCAAGAAGAAACTCTAAGGACTGGAGGGCATCTTCTCCGGCATCCAGCAGGTGAAGAGCGTCCGGCTGGCCGGTGTCGCTGGGGGAGATCAAGCCGCAGCAGGCCCCAACTGATTTGGAGAAATTCACTAGGCGCAGCATCCGGTCCCGATCTGGCCCTTGGGACGGCAGCAGGCACAAAAGGCAGGCATCGCCGTCCAGGGCGTTTTGGATACCATGGATATACTCGTCCAAAGGATAGCAGGAAACTGGAAGATAATTGGTCTCCAGCAGCTTCAGCGCTCCTTCCTGCGCGGCTCCGAGACTGTTGCCGCAGCCGAGCACATACAGGTGACGGAACGGCAGGAACACGTTCCGATGCGCGTGGCTCCACGCACGGGAACGGGACAGGTTTTCCGGAGCGTTCCGGCACAGTCGATCCAAGGCCTGAAGCATTCTCTGCCCATAGGACGTGTCTTGGCAGACAGACAACGCTAACAGCATTAATGTCAGCACAGTGGCGGTGACGCCCTTGGTTTTGGCACCGATCCGTTCTGTTCCGATTCGAAGAGGAACGGACAGAGAGGCGGCTAGCCCTACGGGAGAGTTTGCCTGTTCCGTAACGGCAATCACAGCCCTGCCTGCGTTGGTCAGTTGACAGACCAAATCATAGGTATTGGTGCTGACGCCGCTTTGCGAAATGGCAAAATACAGCGGGTGTGCTGCAGTAAGGCGGGCATCCGCTGCCTCGGAGGGGACAAGGCAGGTGACCTCTGTTCCCCAGGCATGCTCTAGAACCGGGCGGGCCATCAGGGCGGCATAGTGAGAGGAACCGGAACCGACCAGAATCACCCGATCCGGCTGAAATCCCCCGAAACGCCGGGAAAATTCTGCGGTGATTTCCTCGCGGGAATCCAGCAGAGCCCGCCACAGGGCGGGCTGCTGGGCAATATATTCTTGAAGCAGCGTACTCTTCATCATTTTTTGATCTTGCCGCAGATCTCCCGGAACAGTACCAAATCAGCCATAGCATCTGCAAAATCGGACTTAGGTGTGGTTCCGTTGGCAATGCAGTCATGGAAATACTGGACCTCATCCTGGAAGGGGTCGCGATAATCAGGACCATAAAGGGTGGTCTTGGTATCCTTCTTTGTGGACTCAATCACTTCAAATGTATGAGGCTGATAACGCAGATAGGGCGTCTCATACTTGATTTTCATTCGACGATCATGCTGATAGATCTCGATGGCGGCGTCGAATTGCACCACATCCTGATCGTTGAGAATCTCATAGACGGCCAAGAAATCATTGTATCGGAAAACAATAATGACATGTTCTCCCTGGACGGAGACAGATTCCACCTCCACAGGCAGCCCTACCAGTTCTCGCACAGCGGCCAGGGTGTGGCAACCGAGGCCTGTGAGCATCACATAAGTGGTGCGCTGCTGATCCGTGCAGTCGTTGCCAAGCGCGCGAGTGATCTGATCCCGGCGGCGGGAGGAACTTTCCGCCTTGACCTCGTCGGAGATGTCGCTGCATAGATAGGGAGGACGGGTCTGATCCATAAAGAAGTCGCCTTCCAGAATAATATCCCGGAAGCGCATGTATTCAATCTTGCGATCATCGCTGGCCAAGAGTTCCTTGCATTTCAGGAAGCCTTGGCTGTAACGGCGCATGTAGCCGACCATGCACACAAGCTCAGGATGAGCTTTTTCAGCGGCGATTAGCTTTTCCAGATCTTCAATACAGAGCGTCACAGGCTTTTCCACAAACACATGCTTTCCGGCCTCAATGGCAGCAAGGGCGTAGTCTGCGTGATACTGGTCAGGTGAGCAGATGAAGACGGCATCTACATCGGGGGCTTTCACCAACATATAGGGGTCTGCATAGGCTTTCGCACGATAAGTCTCCGCAATATGCTTTAGTTGCGTGGGAGACACATCGGATACCGCCGTAATCTGGTAAAGATCGTGAAGGCCGCTGAGAATGGGAAGGTGCATCATCTGAGACACCGTGCCCACCCCGATAATTCCAACTTTGACCATAAAAATGCTCCCTTCTGTTTGTGTACTATGACTTGTATAGCGATAGCATCTTTATTCTATCCAAATCACAGGACGAGTACAATGAAGATTCTCGTGAGATTTCTAGGATTTTTTTGTCCCCAGAAAAAGAGAACAAAAAAATCCAGACATCAGGATGGAATTGTCCTAACAGTGCCGGACGATTTGTGCTATGATTGCTGTGACAGTTGCAGAGGAGGAAAAATCATGAGAGTAGTTGTTGAAAAGGATTATGAGGCAATGAGCCGGTGTGCGACTGACCTGGTGCAGAAGGCCATAGAGAAAGACCCGCAGTGCCTGGTTAGCTTTCCGGGCGGAGATACACCGGTTGGGATGCTGAGGGAGTTCGTGAGCCGCGTCAACAGCGGAATGATTGATCCAACAGGGGTGAAGTTTGTACAACTGGATGACTGGGTAGGTATCGGGCCTCAGGATGAGGGGAGCTGCTCCCACTTTGTGAACACCCAACTGCTGACTCCCATGCACCGCCCGTTTGCCGATAAGTTTCTGTTTGACGGAAGCAGGATTGCTGCCATCGATTGCCAGCTGAAAGAGCAGGATGCCTTCATCCGCCGTTATGGCCCCATTGCCGTGGAGGTGCTGGGCATTGGGATGAACGGCCATTTGGGCTTTAATGAAAACGGGGTGGACTTTTCTCTGCGTTCGCACAGAACGCCGCTGAGCGCGGTGACGAAGGCTGTACAGAAGAAGTACTTCGGTGGCCGTGAGTTACCGCTTGCTGAGGGGATCACACAGGGCATCGCTCAGATCATGGAGTCAGAGCTTGTGATTTTGCTGGCCAGCGGTGTTCAAAAGGCGGAGATCGTTTTCAAAGCCATTACCGGTCCGGTTACCAACGAACTGCCGGCCTCCATCCTCCAGAAGCACCCCAATTGTATCTGGCTTTTGGACCAGGATGCTGCAGGCCTGTTGCCAAGGGAGTTGGTGGAAATGAAAAATCCGTAAAGAGTACAGTAAACAGGCTCCGGTGGAAAACCACCGGAGCCTGTTTTCTCAGTCTAATTTTGGGGGCCTGTGGAAAGCAAGTCGCTTTCCGCCAGAGAAAGCGGATGACCGAAGGCGCCATAGTGGAGACAGCAGTCTGCGGCGAAATGCGCCGCCTGTTCTGCCGCCAAAAGAGCACTACCGCCATTTTCCCAGAAAGTATATAAAAAGGCGGCAATAAAGGCATCTCCGGCACCTAAAGCATCCACAGGCTGAATAACACAGGCATCCGCTTGCCAAAACTGGCCCTGGGAGATTCCACAAGCGCCGCGAGTCCCCATAGTAAAGATTACTTGGGGGATCCCACAGTCGGCGGCATATTTTGCAAAAGTGTGGACTTCTTCCAAAGACCTTTCTCCGGCAGAGAAGAAGGCAAAACGAAGGATCGGCGCAAGTTCCGCCACGTTTGTGTGAGTAAAGCCGTCATTGGAGAAATCCATGGACAGATCTGCCCGGCGGGATAGACCGCCCAGCACCGCGTTGGAAATACCGCTGTGGATACTGGTGTGGATCACATCGAAAGCGGCGGCATATGCCAGATCTTGCGGCGTCAGGTGTAGAGAGAAAAGATTTTGCACGGTCTCTTTGCCATTATTTCCTGAGAACGTGCGGTCTCCATGGTCATCCAACACAATATAGTTACATGCGGATTTGCCCACACCAATACGGACACGGCTGACTTCCACGGATTCCTCCCTGAGGGCGGCCAGGAAATGACGACCTGGTGGATCATCTGCCAGCACTCCCAGGTAGCCTGTATATTCAGCACCGATCCGGCGGGCCAGTACGGACACATTGGCGGCGTTCCCACCGGGATAGAGTTCGTCTCGAAACAAATAGGCGTCAAATACGTTGTCACCCAGTCCCAGCAGTTTCATTATGACACCTCGTTTAAAATTTTACTACGCCCATATAGCGCCGGGAACTCATGGGATGACCGGTGAGATGGGACAACTGTAAACAGAAATCTGAGGCTAGGGAGTGAAGCACTAGAGGCGCAATATACTCTTGTAATTCCTCTGGGATTTCAGTGAGATCCAAGGCGGCGGCGTCTAAGACGGTTAACTTATCGGTGACCCGCTGCAGAAACTTCACAGCCCGCTCTTCTACCGGGCGGCAACGGCCGAGCCCTAGAAAAGCCACAACAGGGGTGTCTTTTCCAATAGCTTCGCAGGCGCCATGGAAGAGTTCTCCGGCGTGAAGAGGAGAGGAATGACGCCATACAGACTCCATAAAAGAGCAGTTGGTGAGAATATAGGCGATGCATCGGTCAAGACCAGCAGAGACCGTGTAAATGAGCTGTTCCGTGCGGTGTTTCCGGGCAAACTCCCGGGCCTGAGGAGCGAAGTCTGAAACCGCACGCTGACATACGGCCTCCAGATGTTCCATAGCGGTTTCCATGCCGGGGAGACAATTACTGCCGTTCAACAGATCCACAAGAGCAAAGGCCAGCTGGTAAACCTCCGGAAAAATGGAGAGCAGCAGAGGATAGGGATTTATCGGATCGTCATAATAGTAAATGGGAAAATCCACCACAGTCTCGATAGCGGAGCCTGGTACTGTGGTAAACGCCGCAGTAAGCGCCCCGCGTTCGTGCGCTAAACGGGCGGCGGAAACGGTCTCCGGTGTTGTGCCGCTTTGAGAATTCAAGATAACCAGGCTGTGATCTCCCAACCGGTGTGGCGGGTTATGGAAGAATTCCGCTGCATTGACAGAGGATACATGGACGGCATTCGTCTCACGATCCAGAATGTACAGAATGGGGTACAGAGTGGCCAAAGAGCCGCCACAGGCCACTACAAAGATGTCCTGAATGGAACGAGTCTCTGCCGCTCTCCGGAGCGCCGCGATCTGGTTCTTGGTGAGAGCTACTTTTTCTTCGTGCATAGTTGCATCCTCCTTAAAATTCCACAGGACGAAGTTCCCGCGCGGAGCGGTAAAGTCCTGATAGGATCTGCATTACGACTAAAGACTGCGCTGCTGTTACCAGAGGCAGCCGATGCTCCCGGATGGAAGATAAAAAATCCTCCAGTTGCGCCCGATTTGCGCTCTGCTCCTCCTCCGGCATCTGATAGCGGGTAGTGACCAAGCGGGCGCCCTGTGTGCCGCTGATTGTATAGCCGCCGGGAAAGAGCTCCGCCCCGGCGGCTGTGCCGCAGAGCGTAACGGTCTCTTCCCGGTCTTCCGGCACGTGAAGGGCCCAACTGATATCCAGACTCAGCACCGTGCCGCTTTGCAGCACAACCTGTCCAAAGGCACCGGTCTCCGTCCGGAGCATGGCGGGGTCCCAAGTGCCCCAACGGTTGGCGGGAGTAGGGGAGTCTCCCGGGCCTCGAAAGATGCCGGCGCAGCAATAGGCCGGGGAAAAATCGTTCAGCAACCACAGAGCCAGATCCAGAGCGTGAGTGCCCAGATCGATCAGACATCCGCCACCCTGGACTGCTGGGTCGAAAAAGTGCCCCCAAGTGGGGATTCCCATCCGCCGGACCATGCTGGCCCGGGCAAAGTAGAGGGAGCCGAAGGCGCCTTCCCGCAGTTGGCGGTAAAGGGCCTGAGCGGCGGGAGAGAACCGGGACTGGTGCCCCACTGTCAACAGGACGCCCATCTGTTCCGCTGTCTCGACCATCCGAACGGCATCCTCAGCGGAGATGGCCATGGGCTTTTCGCACAGCACATGCTTTCTTGCGCGCAGGGCTGCCAGGGCAATTTCTGCATGGCTGTTGTTCGGCGTACAGATACAGACGGCATCAACGTCTTCACGGGCCAAAAATTCCGCCAGATCTCGACAGACTGCGGAGCCCGGAGCACCGTATTGCTGCTGGAACTCCTCAGCCCGGCCACCATAGAAGGCCCGAAGAGAGACGCCTGACATCTCTGCCAGGTTTTTAACATATTTCCATCTGGCAACGCTGCCGCATCCGATGATGCCGACTCCGATTTCTGAGCGCATAGAAGCCTCCTGTCGTAAGCTGCAAATTTGAGTCAAACGTATCATAGAGACACAGGCAAGTCAATGGAATATCTTGTACAAATCTTAGGATGATTTTGGGCGGCAGGTCACTGCTTCGTGGGGAATGAGCCGAGAGATGCCTGCCCGGCCCGTCCAGCCAGATCACCGTTGTCAAGCCGTCTACCAGGATGGCGAAGGTGATCACGCCGTTCCTGGAGGCGGTGCTGGTGGTACTGCCCCGGCTCGTCAACCGCACAAAGATCGGTATGGATATGCGGGCTGCCTCCTGGAATTTTGAGGCCACGCAGCTGATGGCATCAAGATCAACAACATCATCTGCTCTTCACCCAACAGTGTTATACAGTTTCTTACCAGCATAAGCCGAATATAGAAACGAATTACTCTGGTGACTCTTTCTGGCCAAGTTGCCGGTAATTATTTGCGGCAAAAATAGCCCCCACAGACTGCGGAATGTCCTATCCGGAGAAATTTCGGAAGGCTTCCCCCCATTCGGCTCTGGTTTGGTTATAATTGCAACGCCCCTGAAAAACCGCTGCAAGGAGGAAACAACAATGCCTGCTCTTGACAAATTCGGCAAGGGCAGGCATTGTATTTTTCTGGAAGAGATTTTATACTGCCGGCTTGGGGCATGCCAAAGCCCACTTCGGTGGGCAGGGAGGGGCTGCAGTCATGAAGACAGTGGTCTGGAATGTCAACGGCTTTGCGCCTGCAAGCGCAAAAGCTTTTGCGCATCCCCGCCAAGTCCAAAGCAGACATTTTCTGCTGTCAGGAAATCAAGATCCGGTGTCCGCTTTCCGCTCCAGGGCGTCTCTGGTTCTGGAACCCGGCCAAACGCCCGGGGGACGCGGGCGCACTTGACACTGGCACGGAGGGAGCCAAGCCCCATGCGCTACGGCATGGGCATCGGTCCCTTTGACGATGAGGGGAGGCTGATCCTGCTTGAGTATAATGTAGCCACCTTCTGTTTTTAGGGATAGAGAAGCTGACTAACAATTATTTAAAATGAAACAAGGGAGACGCCTCCAATCCTTTATGAATTTGGCTCTGGCAGTGTGTTTACCAAGCATATTCCGGATTATTTCAGCATCTCCACGCCATAATCTGCATATGAAGCCAAAATTCTACTGCATGGGATCAGTTAAAGTGGATTCCAAAAGACAGCACACCGGATGGGAAGATATCCTCCATCATCCGGTGTACTGTGTTTTTTTAACCGGATGGTAATATGAAGACCTGCTTGAACAGTCGGGTATCCCCATAAACAAGAAAATCTTCGCAGAAAATGTCTCCATAAAACATTGTTTTCAAGGGCTTCCCCTTGTTAATGGAGTACCCAATTCTTCCGAGAGGTCATTTCGACCTGCCCATCTGTGCACAGGGCAAGGTTAAAAATATAACCGCTACTGTAAAACAGTTCATCATAGGTGCCAGAATAGATATCAATGTTTTTCTGGTGACTCCTTAAAATCCATTTACCTATTCGCCTAACAGATCCCAAATATCTCCATCATAAGGCTTGAAATCCTGTATTTTCTTTGAGCTTTCCAAGAAGGCCAGGGCATATCCGATGTGTGCCGCGACACCGGTTTTGAACTGCGATTCATCTACATCGAATTTGGCCGTATGATGACCGGATCCAGTACCCAATGTGGGATCTTTAATACCCAAATTCAAATACATACCCGGCCAAAAGCTCATTACATAGGAAAGTGTCTCTGATCCAAACTTCAATGGCCCCTGCACTACACGATCTTCTCCAAAAATCTCCGTCAATGTCTGCTTTGCAATTTCATAACAATCAGATTGATTGATAAGAGGGACTGCAATACACTCAAACTGATTATATACTGCTTCGCATTCAAAAGCATCGGCAATATTATCAATAATTCGCCGCATTGCCTTGCTGAAAGGACGGTATGCTCTTTCCAAATCAAAGTAACGAACTGTACCGGCAAAATTTAAAGTTCGTCCAATAATATTGGGCCGCTGGGACTCCGTTGACACCCTGCAAATCGAAAAGGTAATTGCATCATTTGGATCTACCGCGCGCATACGAATTTTATCCAATGCTGTTTGAATCGTCTGAAAGCAATCCACAGGATTATTGGCCCAATCCGGCCTTGAACCATGTCCGTCCTTACCCACCAATGTGATGTCAAACATCAGTCCCCCAGCCATCAACGGTCCACTTCGAATCGCAAATTTTCCTGCGGGAATATCACTGTTTAGGTGCATGCCCCAAACTCCATCAATGTCCCAATGGTTCTTTTGCAGATAATCAATGAGATACCGGAGATTGCCGCCCCCTTCTTCACCGCGTTCAAACATGAGCACAATTCGCCCAGGAAAATCCCGACGGGCTGCAAGAATCTTCCCCACAGTGACCAGCATGGCTGCATGGCAGTCATGGCCGCACACATGGGACACGCCGGGGATCTTGCTGACACATTCTTTCTTGCGCAAAAGATTGCACGGATCCTCCTGAACAGGAAGTGCATCCACGTCCGCCCGCAAAAGCACGGTTTTGCCAGGAGCATCTCCCTCGATTACCGCTAAAACACCACCATCTTGCACTTCGATGGGAGAGAGTCCCACAGCACGTAACTCAGTACAAATACGAGCAATTGTTTGAGTTTCCTGCCCGGACAATTCAGGGGATTCATGGAAATCCCTGCGCAGAGCGATGCAAAAATCTTCCCATTTTTTTGCAGCATTCAGAATTTCTTCTTTTGTCATCATAGATCGTGATCTCCTTTTCATTTAGAAAGGCCCATAGTTCATTAACTGTGCAATAAAAAGAAGCGCCATGGCCAAGGCATTCCAAAGCAGGAATAGCTTCCAGAAGTATTTAAACCATTTTCCGTAGGAGATGCTGGTAGCACCAATAAATCCCATCAGCGGAGCAGAATGCGGAAGGATCCAGTTGGAAAAGCCATCGCCGAAATTGAAGGCCAGCACAGCGGTTTGACGAGTCAGCCCCACCAAATCCGCAACAGGGATGAACACCGGCATAACTGCGGCAGCCTGCCCGCTTCCAGAAATAATGAAAACATTGACAACCGTATTGGCAATCAGCATAGCCGGCCCCCGCAGCAACGTGGGAAGCCCGTTCAAAATCGCAGCGCAGCCGTAAATAACGGTGTCCAGAACCAGCGCCTCATCCAGAATCATGCTAATACTGCGGGAAAGCCCCAGTACCAGAGCTGCGGCCAGCATCCCCTTGGCTCCTCGCACAAAGACCCGGACTGTCTCATTGGGATTGAACTTACCAACAATCGCAAGAATCACGCTCATGCACAGATAGATCTGCATATGAACTCGATTGCCCCAGTTCAGGCGAAGGCTGCCATAGATGATCAGGCACAAGCCTAAAATAAAAATCACCAGAATAGCGATCTGTTGAGCCGAAAGATCGGTGTCATAGTGCTTTTCTACTTCTTGATTCTTCTGCACCTGCTCAAGATCGTAAACATAGCTCTTTGAGGGATCCAACCGAACTTTTTTAGCATACCGAGCAATAAAGAGGGCTGTAACAATCCACAAAACAAGCATGCAGATTATCCGGTAAGACAGGCCGGAATACAGCGGCAGTTCTGCAATTCCCTGGGCAACGCCTGTGGTAAAGGGAGTGATCGGTCCAGCAGCAGCACCCACAGCACCTCCTAGCAGCACCAGAGAGACGCCCACAAGCGCATCATAGCCCATGGCCCGGGCGATCATGACAAAAATGGGCGCAAATCCGATGAAAGACACTACACCGCCAGCAGGAGCTGCGATCACGGCAAACACCAGCGTAAAGACCAGTATAAACGCCATGTCCCGCACTTTCCATTTGGCCATTCTGGCTATGATCGCCTGAAGCACTCCGGTGTGCATTACGATTTCATAGCAGCCACCGATCGTCAGCAGGAAGAAAATCATTTCCGCTTGTGCAATCGTACCCTCTACAATAAAGTGTGGAATACGCAGGAGACTGATTTTTTCGCTTTCAATATAATGGAAAGAGTTTGGATCAACGATCTGCCGTCCGCTGGCATCTAAAATACGGTCGTATTGACCCGAAGGAATAAACCAAGTCACGATGACACACAGTATGATGACTCCAAGGACGATCAACATGCCGTCCGGAAAAGCAGGCTTTCGACGAATGGAATTTTTGGGTTGCATAGTGAATCTCCTTTCTTTTATCTCATCCGTTTACGGAACAGGAAATCGTGGAGAAACACCGTTCAGAACGGCGAAAAGATCTTCCACTACCGTAATCCCCATACGATAAAGCGCCTCCTCCGTATTGGCTCCTATATGCGGAGTGGGCAGAAAATTGGGTAAAGACATCAGCGGCATATCCACACCGGGAGGCTCGACGGCAAAAACATCACTTGCTGCCGCAGCCAGCTCATTACGGGACAGCGCTTCATAGAGCGCCACCTCATCTACAATCCCGCCACGTGCCGTATTGACCAGAATTGCAGTGGGGCGACAGACGCCCAGTTCCGCGGAGCCGATCATACCACGGGTGCTGTCATTGAGGGGCACGCTGATGTTGATCAAATCTCCCGCCCTCAGCGCTTCTTTCAAACAATCTGCTTTCTCAATGTCGAGCGTAGCCATTTTTTCCCGGGAAACATATGGGTCATATCCCACAAGGTGGCAGTGAAAACCGACTCCTAGAATCTGTGCAACCTGCTGTGCAATGTGTCCAAGGCCGATCAGGGCCACTGTCTTTCCGCTCAACTCAGTGCCCGTCAGCTCAGGGGGCGCGATCCTGGTGCACTCTCCGGAACGTATCAATTTTTGAGCGGAAACCAGCTTTCGGGCCAACGCAAGGAAAAGAGATACCGCCAGTTCAGCCACCGAGTTGACATTCGCCAAAGGAGTATAGACAACAGCAATCCCTCTCTCCTTCGCAGATGCAATGTCAATATTGTCGTACCCGATCCCGTGCTTTCCGATCACGCGCAGCTGCTTCGCTCGATTTAAAAAATCAGGTCCAATTTTTGTTGTCCGCACCAATGCCGCGCTGACAGCCGGGACATCCTCCCATTCGGAGACAACTTCAGCCCGTGACCGCAGCAGTTCCATTGCTGCCGGATGTATGGGTTCGTTGACAAAAATTTTCATTTGGATACCTCATAAATATTCACATTTCAATTCTGCCAGCTTCTCGTCCACCCAGGGGCGGATATATGTACTATGCTGCTTCATCTCACTGAGAGTGCGGGACTCGTTGGCCATGAGCTTTTCGACCTGCTCCAAAATCTCCTCCGCATCCTCCGGACGTATTACAACAATTCCGTCGCCGTCTCCTGCAAGAATATCACCAGGACGAATAACCTGTCCACCTACAACAACTGCTCCACCGATTTCACCTGGCCCGTTCTTGTAGGGGCCATTGGGCGTAACTCCCCTTGCATATATGGGGAAATTCATCGCCCGAATGGCGTCTGCGTCCCGGATACAGCCGTCCACCACAATGCCGGAAGCACCCCGTATTTTACAGTAACTTACCATCAGCTCCCCCAATATAGAGCGTTCTTCGCAGCCGAAAGCATCAATCACAAAAACGTCTCCTGGCTGAGCCATATCCATGGCCTTATGGAACATCAGATTGTCCCCCGCCGGGACTCTTACAGTAAATGCCTGCCCTAACAGCCGGCGCGGGCCATAGGGCCTGATGGCGGAGGAGAGCGCTGCTGTACGTCCCATGCAGTCGTCAAGATTCGCAACCGGGATATTGCGAAACCGTTCCACCAGACCGGGATCTGTACGTGCGGGATGCGTGTGGATTCTGCAACCAACGGATACCATGAAAATTCCCCCTTTTCTTCAAAGCAATTCACAATCGCTTTAAACAAGTATAAAGCAATTTACATGCCATATCCATATAAGAAAATCCAGCCGATTTCTACCGAAAAAAGGCAAAAATCGGCTGGAACAGTTGCATCATGCAATGGGGACTGTGCATTATGCAATCATCAAAGAGGAATTTCTGTATCAAAATCCCGTAGTTTCCGCCACAAAGTTGAGGGGTGAATACCCAGCAGCTGCGCAGCAGCTGTACGGCTGCCTCCCGTCTGATCCAATGCCTTTCGAATCAGATTGGATTCCGCTTCCTCCAGGGTAGGGAAATGGCCCTCCCTAGAAACAGGCAGCTCTTTTGTGGCCTCATTCTGCGCAAGGGCGCGGGCGTTCTCCCCCGTAATAAGCGGCGGATCAGACAAAATCATCAGGCGTTCAATAAAGTTGGACAGCTGACGAATATTCCCCGGCCATTCTAGGCTTTGGAGAACTTCCAGCGCCTCAGGAGCAAATCCCGTAACGTGTGTATTCAGGGCCTTGTTCTTGTTCTGTAAAAGGGACTGTGCCAGTAGCGGAATATCCTCTCTGCGCCAGGACAAAGGCGGAACCTTTAATTCCAGTACGCTCAGCCGGTAATAGAGGTCTGCCCGGAATGCCCCCTGCTGCACAAGAGTCCTCAGATCCCGATTGCTGGCAGCAAGGATCCGAATATCAACGGGTATCACTTTGTCATCACCGATCCGGACTACCTGACGTTCTTGGATCACCCGAAGCAGACGCGCCTGCATGTTGGGTGGGATCTCACTGATTTCATCCAAGAAAATAGTACCTCCATTTGCTGCTTCAAATAAACCGGTTTTCCCGTTGCTGCGGGCGCCTGTAAATGCACCTTTTACATAGCCGAACAGCTCACTTTCCAGCAACTGTTCCGGTAAGGCAGCACAGTTAATCGCCAGAAAAGGTTCGTTGCGGCGAGGACTCGCATTGTGGATCCCCTGGGCAAACAACTCTTTCCCGGTGCCCGTCTCTCCCAGGATCAAAACCGTGCTGTTGTACTGAGAAAAGCGGCGCGCCATTTGCCGGGCCTGAGAAATAGCCTCCGATTTGCCAATAATATTGGAAAGGCGCCATGTGGCAACATGGCCGTTCAACTCATGAATGCGTTTGGCAGAGCGTTCCAGCATCCGAATATCCGCCATGTCGTGAATGGAGAGTAATATGCCAACAGATTTTCCATCCAGTTGGATCGTGTTGCGCTGCAAAACGACCGGATGGGCCTCCGGATCAGCCAGACCACTTTCATTGGTAAGAGAATCTACAATATGACGATTCGCCAGCAGCTGGTCGGCATTCTGCCCGCAGGCTTCCTCATTTACAGTGCCAATAATGCGCTCTGCAGAGGCGTTGAGCTGTGAAATGATCCCGTCGCGGTCCGTAATAATAAGCCCTTCTTGCGTATAATTCATAACAGCGTGTATTAGCTGATCGTTTTCCGCGCGGTGTACTACAAAATCCAGCAAAGAACGCGCAGTCTGTATGGAAAACTCAACCATTTTTTCATCAACGTCAAACAAAATCCCGATTTTCCCGTTGATTCGCGCCTGCTTCACGCCAGGCGTGGACGAAATGACCACGTCAAAATCGCCTTGGTCAAGATATTCTTGAACCTGCTCTTCAAAGGGGCGGTCGAGAGACAGCACAGCCGCCTGAATAGAATGGGTTGGATTTTGAAACAACTCCAGACTGCGCTGGACAAAATAATTAACATAGGTACTGGCAACTATGAGAATCTTATCGGAAAAAGCAAGTCCCTCCTGAATGGCTCTGGCAAACTCCGTATTTGTAAAAAGCAGTTCCAGAACAGGCACAGAAAGATGCTTGCGCAAATACAGAGCCGTCAGTCCGGTGCTGACAATCACCCGGCTCCCCTGAGCGATCATCCGCTTCGCAATTTCCAAAGCTCCGGACATGGTTCCATAATATACCGGATAGTTAACATCACAACGCTGCATAACCCGTTGGACAGTTTCAATAATCCGGTCATTCGGAATAATATAAAGGACAGAAATATCCATCGCAAATGCACCTCTTTGAATAAAATATCAAGCTGTCTACCAAAAGGGAAGTTTGAATTTTACCATGGAAAGTTCAGTAATATATGGAATTGTTCATGCCATATTCCCGCATATAGATTCTGCATTTCGTATTCCCAAGAATAGATACGGTCTCCTTCTTTATCGTATTGAGGTTCAACATTATCAAAACATTTTCCTGTGTCTGCGGCAGCCTCGTCTAAAAGATATGCGATTAAGCCAACGATCTCTGTAGTGTCTTGCAGTTCTTTTCCGTAATGGCTCTGTTATTGCTTCTGGTACATATGGCGCATATTGTGAAGTATCGAGTAGTTTGCACTTAAGTAGTCTCTAAAATGGTTGAATCCCGTTTTATATTGTGCGCAAGATCAAATCTGTTTCCAATGACAAAAAGGTTGCGCATACTTTGCTCCTTTGAATTTCTCCATACATCTGTTATTAACTGATCCTTATTGCTATATAGCAAAGCAGATATCGGAAATTCTTAATTTTAACAGGTGTGGTGTATATTGCTTTTTATTATATCATCAACAATGGCCCTGCTGACAAGAACGCAAGAAAAAATTCTTTTTTAACCTGTAATTAACAAAAAAGAGCACCGCAATCGAATTGCTCTAATTCGATTGTGGTGTTCTCAATTTACCTGCTCAAAGATTTAAATTCGGCATTTTTCTATGCGGAAACACCCTGCTGCTCCGCATGGAAGTCTTCTGCTGCCCTATAAAGAAAGAGTGCCACAAACAGTTCCTCTATCCATTTTGAATCCTAATTCCTATGCTTTTGAAAATGGAGGGAAACACCGCCACAGCCTGAAAGCTTAGTTTGCAGGGCTGGGCATAGCCTTTGCAGAGCCTGTTGCAGTTGTCAGCCATCATCTATGTGTTTTCCTAACAGAGAGCGGTTTCTGGGATTTTATCGATGCAAGTTTTAGTTGATAATTTCCATGTAATTAGGTATGATGGAAAAGAACCATCCGACCTTGTGGTTTGAAGAGAAGCAACTAACCATATAAAAGTATCACAAGCAACTTACACTATACGCGTGGAATCATGCGTGATGTAGGCGGAAGTTTTTGGAGATGCACACGAATCAGTTAAAGATAACTTTGATTCTATATAAAAAATGGATTTTGCCTGTGGAGGAAACCACATCTGGGGGTAGATGTGGCTTCTTTCTTGCGGCCTTTTCACGCCCTGCGTCAGCCTGTCCAAGTGACAGGGTGTCGCGGGGCGTCTTTCTGTCTTTGGAAAGGAGTCAACGAATATGAGCCTGAAATACGCCTGCCCCGGCTGTGGGACCTCTTTGGGCTATGAGGGATTGTGCTGGAAATGTAAGTGCGAGCAGGATCGGCAAGCTGCTCTTGCCTGGACGCCGGAACAAATTGGCGAAAAGCAGAAAAATCTCATTCAGAACATCCAGAGGCTGGCGGAGATGGAGGACCCGGAGTTCACCGACTTCTGGCAGCTGCTGGGGGACCGGGATGCCATCGCCCCGGAGATCCAGCGGGCGGCACTGGCCGCAGAGGTGTTCTGGCCCTGTGAGATCTATTATCACGCTCCCGCCGATGTGCGGGATGGCCTGATTCATGCGCTGTTGTCCGCGGAATATTCCAGCGAGGCCTCCAACCTGATGAGTTGCCTTGCTATGCAGGGAGATGACAAGGCAATGGAGACGCTGCTGGAGCTGGAGCGAAATCCCCGGCCCTGGCGCAAGGGCCTCTATGTGGACCCATCCAGCTATGCGCAGATCGGAGGCTGGACCTTCAACAAGGAGGGCCAGAAAATCCAGCTCAACTTCGACACCTGCTATCCTATGGTCAAGGGAACCGCTGGCGAGAAATCTCCCGTCCGCATTGGCCGGGCGCGGGAGGACACCTGTCCCCACTGCGGCGGGCGTATGGTGGACATGCTGGTATTGGATGGCAGGGATGAGCGGCTCCGGTTCCTGGGGCTGGATGGTATCCTGACCGCCACCTGCTGCCCCAGCTGCGTGGGATTCCTGAAAGGCCCCGCCTTCAACCGCTTTTCTCTGGATGGCGGCGTGGAGGTCTTTCCCTCCGAACTCTTTGACGGGGCGGAGAAGATGGACTGCTATGTCAGTCCCGAGGACTACAAGGCCCTCACCGAAAATCCCTTTGTACTGGGCAAAGCGCCTGTGCCCCTGTTTTACGGCGCGGCCTGTGAGGATGTGAACACCATCGGCGGCTTTGCCAACTGGGTGCAGGACGCGGAATATACGACCTGCCCCCACTGTGGGAAGCCCATGAAGTACCTGGCCCAGATCCAGTGGGATACGGTGTTTGACTGTGCAGAGGGCGCGCTTTATGTGGAGTTCTGCCCGGACTGCCAGATCGTATCCATGCAGCACCAGCAGACCTGAGGGGAGAACCTATATGAGTTTGCCAAAGCGTGACGGCGTACATGGCCGTTATTATCTGATCCATAAGCCGGATACTGACCCTGAGGTGCTGGTGGAAGCGGATCTCTGCATTCAGGATGTGCTGAGCGGCGCCGCCCGTGAAAATCACGCCGCCTACCCGACCGTGGTGCGAAATCATAACGGAACGCCCTTTCTCCCCAATCAGCTGCTGGAGCGGCATCTTTCCCGGCTGCCGCTGAAGGAATTTCCCTGCGAGGATGCGGTTTCCATCTGCGACGCCATGCGGCGGCTGGTGGGCTGGGAAGAGATCCGCTATGAGTTGGAGAAGTACATAGAAAAGCAGGTGCAGGAACGCTGCTTCCTTGTGGGAGAGCGGGAAGATGGCTTTACCGTCTTTCCGCCCTGCGCAGTGCGGCCGGAATTGCGTCCGGAGGATGTGGACGAAGGATTGCTGCGCTTTGCCTGCTATGTGGCTGTCTGCCATACCGTGTATGGGCAGAGTTTTGAATCCCTCACCACCGAACACATTTTCGGCTTGGTTTCCCAAATCCGTCCCGACATGGTAAAGAAACTGAAAACCAACGGCAGCGGCAAATTGCCAAAGGACATCCAACAACGTAAGACGGTGCATTTCACCGCATCGGCCAATGACGCCTTTGCCACCATCCGCATCACCGCCAGGGACTCCACGGAGGAGTGCTATGCTGAAATCCTGGACTACCTGTGCGCGGTGCTGGAGCAGGAGGAATTCCCCCGCAGTTACTCGGTGGAGTGCAGAGGAAAGGAGAAAATCTATCTGCCCATTCCCGGCTTGCCCAAGAAGGGAGTCAATCAGCTCTTTGCCTGCGCTGTGCAACACCCCAATCTGCATCCGGCTATAGAGCGATACGCTCGTCTGGCTATGCGGGAGTATGAGTGGTACCAAAACCTCGCGGATGAAGCCTGCGCCATGCCCGGCTCTTTTGCTGTGTTCGCTCTGGGGCTGGAAGGAGAACAGTGGGCGCCGCTGGTGGCGGAGTATCTGGATCTCTGCGATGACGAGCACTCCTCCCTGCAAGAGAAATTCCTTCATGCCTTGATCCGGAAGTTTGGTTTCCAACCATGGACACTGGGCGTATTGGTACGGGGCGCATTGTCCATGCAGAATCTAAAGCCTGCAAAGGAGTTCCGCAGCCTGATTGCCAACGCGGAAAGCCTGGATGCGCTGCTGACAGTCAAGCGCCGCTTTTCCGCGTATCTCCTGCCGGAAGAGGACAAGGACCCGAAATTCCGGGCCATCGCTTGGCAGAGCCTGCTCTGGGCCATCTGGGGCCCGTCCTCTGAAAACGGCGGCAGCAAGGTCATCAAGACGGTGCCAAAGGAACTGAAAGAGAAATACCAGCAGGTATTTGCGTAAGGAGAACGTCATGAAAAAGAGAACGGTCAAGGACTTTATTGCCCTGTACGCCCAGGAAGATGGGGAAAAGCTGGTGCTGATCCAGAGCGGTACCAGCGCGGACAAAACCTTTCTGGATACTTTCTGGACGGCGCATACCCATGCCCTTGCCATGGCGGATGTCCAGACCGGACAGGTGATCTCCGGCCGATGCTACCTGAGCTGGCCGCTGACGGACAAGGAGCGGGAATCCGGCGGCTATTCCAAGCGGTTTGCCAAGGGCCGGATTTACCGGATCAAAGCCCGCGGCTGGAAAGGCGATGCCCTCAGCGAACCTCAGTGGTATGTCACGGAGATACTGGAGGAAGGCGTACCCTGTCCGGCACTGGAGGAGCTCTGGGCGGAATACACAAAGCCCATTCTTCTGGAGGACGAGGTGCTGGGAACCCTCACGCTGGATCGTGAAATGAGTATGTTCACCGGGACCTGCCGGTGGATGGGAAAAGAAGTCCAGATCTCGCTGGATGTGGAGATTGAAAAGAAAGCGTCCTGGACCCGCGCCACCAATGTGATGAAGAAACTGCTGGCAGATCAGGAAGTCTGGGATAAGTCCCTGCGGGCGATGGCTGCCCAGAAGCTCACCGCTCAGGCCAACGAATGGCTGGCGGACAATGACCAGACCGACCGGGACCCGGAGAAAGATCCCATCACCGGGGATGAGTTCGCCCGGCGCATCATTCTCACTGAGTTTTCGGTCTCCCCCGGCGGGCGTTTTACCGCTTGGTATGAGGACGATGATATGTTCTGGGGCCATGTGGTCACTGTGGATGGAACACTGAAAAAAGGCCCCATTGGTGCGGATATACAGGGGTGATACGGGAAAGGCGGTGAAGTCATGAATCAGGCGGAGACAGCAAAGCTGTCGGAGCTGCTTGAACAGTGGAATGATGCGGACGAGTTCTCCCGATGTATTGAGGCCATCGAAGCTATCCCGGAGCAGGAGCGGGGTTATTTTCTGACCGTCAAGCTGAGCCGGGCTTACAGCAATCTGGCGGTGCTGGGGGATCATAGAGCGCATGGGACCGACGGTGCAGTGGACGGGGCTCTCATCCGGCACGCCATTGACCTGTTGGAGTCCGTCTGCACCCAGGGGGAGAACGACCCCTACTGGAACGCCAGGATGGGCTATTCCTGTCTGATGGCATACCCCTCCGCCGCCACCGCCTATGAATACGCAAAACACTGGCTGGACCTGGCCCCGGAGGACCCGAATGCCCAAAAGCTGGTCCGGGACTGCGAGGAATATCTGGAGGAGGAAAAAGCCTTGGAGATAGATCAGAAAGAGCGGG
The DNA here is from genome assembly GCF_025567605.1 of Oscillibacter acetigenes. Lineage (NCBI taxonomy): Bacteria > Bacillati > Bacillota > Clostridia > Eubacteriales > Oscillospiraceae > Oscillibacter > Oscillibacter acetigenes. Next base: position 698,734 of record NZ_JAOQKG010000001.1, read on the forward strand.
AGGAGATTATCCGGCGGGAAACTCCCGATGATGGAAAGAGGGTTATATGTAAATGAACAGCGGGCAGATTACGGCTTTTTTACAGGAGCATTGGTATATTGCCTCGGTAATCATCGGTGCAGTGATTTTGATCGGAGCGATCCGCAACTGGAACTGGCTCTGCGACCCCACCGGTACGCGGGATGCCCACCGCCACGGCAGGGGATACCGGCGGGTGGTTTTCTTTTTGTTGGGTGTCCTCCTGATCGTGGTGAGTATCTGGGGATTTGTGCTGAAATTGAAATAGGAGGAGAACGGCTATGATGCCTGAAAAATATCCCACCTGGCTGGAAGGCCATGTGAAAGAGTGGACGGAGAAGCGTCTGCCCACCGTGACACTCTGTTCCTCCACCGGCAAGGAACTGCTGGAGGTTTGGTATTGCGGAGATCTGCTCACGGTGAAGGGAGAGCCCCAATCCTATATCGTAGATGGGGATGAGGTCCCCGGACTGGTGGCAGCCCGTGATCCGGAGAGCGGCGAGGAGTTCGTCATCTTTGACGGTGGGCGGCATGGCTACGACAATCTGTTCTGCGATGTACACGATCCATCCAAGCTGGAGCACCGTCCCCTCAAGCGGTATGGGATCCCTGCCTCCAAGCTGGTGGTGGAGCTGGGTTACAGCGTTGACTATGAGGACGAAAAAGAGGACTTCGAACCGGATGGGGCGGATACCGTGGAACTGATCAACGGTGAGCGGATGCCTTGGGAGCAGGTCAGGCGGGACGGCATTGATTATATCGCCCTTTACTATGTGAACGAGGAAGGGAAGCAAGTCCAGATTTTGGACGCAGAGCTGGCATGAGTATGGTGATTCAATCCTTTGACCATCTGCACGACAACAGGGTCCTGTGCTATTGCGCTGACTTTGAAGCCCATATCCTGCATGTGGATACCCGGACTGAGGCCGGAGAGAACGTATCCGTTCACTTCACCGGCCTGCTGGCCCACTGGTTTGAGAATGTGATCCGGGACAACATCCTCTTCGGCATGGATGAGATCACCGTGGACGGCTTTTTTGAACAGTACAAAGACCTGCTGGGCGGGGCCGTCTCTTACGGCTTTCCCGCCTGTTGCAGCATCGAGGAACTGCGGGAGCGCATGGATCGGGAGCACATCCGGGTATTTGTCATCGACGCTTCCCTTGGGCTGTGCGGATTTGTACTGGCACAGGAGGTGGAGCTGAAATGTCCATAACTGCCTATCAAGTGGAAGCCGTCGGCCATGACCGGACCGGCCGGGACTTCGGCTATGTGAATATCATGTACCGCTATGGTGATAAGAAATCCTGTCCCCGGCCGGATCAATGTGAAAAGCTGGAGGTCATGTGGGCGGACGAGAGCGTCTACGGGCCGCCCGCCCCCGGCAGCAAGGTGGGAGACTTTATCCAGACCTGGCTGGTGGGCTCCTGGAACTGCGGGGTGTTTACCCACCGGGAGATTGCCCAGCGGCTCATAGATACCTTCACTGGTCTGAAGCTCAAGGAACTGGCGTGGTTTGAGAACCCCAGAGAGAAGACGCTGAAAAACGGCAAACCACGTGTGCGCCGGGCCAAGTGGCTGCCGGAGCGAGAGGTCGATCTGGTGTATCTCTACTCCGACTACTATATTGACGCAAGAGAACCTGCTTCTGCCCAAACCCATTTCTTCACCGTCACAAGGATGGACGCCTGGGGCGTGAGCACCTGGTTCATGTGTACCCCGGAGGCCGCCGAAAAACTGATTGCTATGGATTATGACAATCTGGCCGTAAAGGAAACCACCATTGTAGGATAGAGAAAGTAGGTGCCCTATGTACGAAATTGCCTATCTTGGCCGCTGGGAGACTCTCCCGGAAACGGCTGCCGCCATCTGTGACCATGACACTCCCAAGCTGGAGGCGCTGCTTCAAGGTGGCCTGGATTTAGATGTTCCCATCCAGCTCAGCGAATACATCAAGCTGATGCCATTGGAGATCGCGGTTTTTCGGAATGATGTGCCTATGATCCACTTCCTGCTGGAGCATGGGGCTGATTCCAGTCTGGCAGAGGAACAGCCCCTACTGCTCACCGCCGCCCGCTGTTGTGGGCCGGAGGTGGTGAAACTCTTTGTGGGACAGACCGCGCAGCTTACCCCCAAGCAGAAAGAGCGGGCCTTCCAGGAAGTGCGCTGGGGCAAGCGCCCGGAGAATATCCCGGTGCTGGAGCAAGCCGGGATCACAGTGGACAAGTTTGGCGGCGAGGCATTCCGGGCCGCTGTGTCCGAGGGCAATACCAAACTTGCCCGGCTGCTTCTGGAAAAAGGGGCAGACATCAATTACCACAAGCCGGACATGGTGTTTCCGAACGCCTCCACCGCTGTCACCGAAGCTGTCCGACACAAAAATCTTCCCATGGTGCGCTGGCTCATTGAGCAAGGAGCCGACATCACCATTGCTGACAAATACGGCGACCGGCCTTACACCGTGGCGGTGCAGAACAAGAATCAGGAGCTGGCCGACTACCTGAAAGCCCTGGAACCGGAGGAATGGCACAACGAGCAGGAAAAGCTCCGGCAGCTCATGCCCTATAAGCTGCCTGCCCGGCTGGTGGAATACTTGAAGACCGGCCCCCTGCGGCTGGAGTTCCCGGAGCAGAAATGGGTGAAGTGGGCAGAGCTCTACTCTTTCATGGATGTGCAGGAGATGACCTGGAAGCGGAAGAAGCTGCTCTCCCTGATGGCGGCCATGGACAATTACAGCGACTATCTGCTGCTGTGGAGCCCCAGGGACAAAAAGCTGTGGTATCTGGATATCGAGCATGAGGAATTCCACCCTCTGGCCAAATGGGATGACTTCATCGCAGATCCCGGCCGGTATCTGAACGGGATGATTGAGGGCGAGTTTGAGGAGTAAAGCCATGACATCAATAGACTTTCTGAACAAGGTACATAAAAGCCTGGTCTCGCAGGAATATAGCCTCTCTTATTCTCCAGCCAAGTCCAAGAATTATATGCTGTACTGCAATGGCAACTTCATCGGTGGCCTGTTCGATGAGGAGCTGTGCTTCGTCTACGCCGACAGTGTGAGTGAACTGCTGGGACAGCCGGAACCCGTCTACCGTGGCTACTCCAGCACCGCCCAGCACAGGATGCTGGTGATTCCGGAGGAGCACTGGGCAAAGGCACTGAAACTGCTCTATGCCGAGAAATTTGACTGGAGCCGGTTGGTGTACGACATCACATATACCAGCATTGGCGCGGCTGTGGTGGAGGACTTCTACGACGAGAATGCAGTATTCCTGCGCTTCTGCTTTGAAAAGGAACTGCTGAAAAAGAACCCTCTGGATCGACAGGGCCGTATCCTGCGGATGGTCTATCTCAATCAGGATCTGACAGAGGCGGGCAAATATCTATTCCCCAGACTGATGCAGAAGTTTCTCGTTTTTACAGATCGTAAAGGGAAAACCGGTCTGCAAACCATGCTGAAACGGTGGTACACCGCGCTGGAGAAGGAGTACCGCAGCCAGACAACAGAGTAAGGAGGGCGGCAACATGACAGAGGAAAACAGGACCTACATCACCCATCTCAAGGTCACGGATGTCCCGTGGCACCGGCTCACCACCGCCTATGGCCGGGGGACGGATTTTCCCGCGCATCTGGCGGTGCTGGAGCAGATGCGTGATTTGGCGTCCGTCAAAGAGTCTCTCTATGAGCTCACCACCAACATGGAGCACCAGGGGACCCTTTGGCACGCCACGCCTTTCGGCATGGTGTTCCTGAGCCGGATTCTGGGCAAAGCACTCAAAGAGAGCGGCCGGAATCCTGTGGCCCATTTCCTGGCCGGGGAACTGCTGGACTTCTTTGCCGGCATCCTCCAGTGCTTTCGCGATGGGGATGAGATGGAGCACGCCGAGCCGCTGCCGCAGTTCTCCGATCTGCTCCGGGAAGAATATCTGTGGTCGGAAGAATACGACGGGGAAGCGGATGAGATGCGCTACGAGGAGGACGAGGTTTTCCCCGCAGACGAATTTTACAGCTTCTATTATGACTCCTGGCAGTCGGTGGAAGCCTACCGGGATATATTGGAGCAAGTCCCGGCAGAGTTTGCCAAGCCCGCCGCCGCGGTGCTGGAACTGCTGTAAAGGAGGTCACGCCGATGTTTGAAGAATTCTATGAGATGTACGAGCCCGAGGAGCAGGAAGTGGTCGCTCTGATTAATCGCTGCATTGGGGGCGGATATAACAACAGGGGCAACTTTTGGGAAATGACTGTTGTGACGCTGGGCATGGTGTTCTGTGACACCGGCAAGGTCAGCACCAAAGAGGAGCGGCTGGATTGGCCGGTCACCGACGAGGAGCGTAACAGCGAAAAGGGCTGGGGACGCTTTGGCAAGGAGCAGATCTGCCGCCTGAAGATCCGCCGAATGAAGGAAGAATGGGCAAAGGATCTGGTGGCGTGGCCCTGGTGTATCGCCCAGGTGGTCAAGGCCCACGAGGACTGCCCGGAGCTTCAGGCCGTTCTGGACGAGTACCACAGGCCGGTGGTGCTCCAGGATGAGACGCTGGGGGAGCTGACGCTGGACAAGGACTATAACACCTTTGAGGGTGAGATCCAGTGGTGCGGAACGGATGTGTACCTGTCTCTGGAGGTCAATGCGGAGAGCAAGCCCTCCTGGACCCGTGCCCGCAGTGCCGCCAAGAAGCTGCTGGCCGACTGCGAGACCTGGGACAAGGCCATGCGGGAGCTTGCGGCAAAGAACCTGACCGGGCTGGCCAACGACTGGCTCTCCCAGGATGAGGAAAACCCCCGTGACCCGGGAACAGACCCCATCACAGAGGAAGAACTTGCCCGGCGGATCAGCATGACGAGCCTGTCCGTCACCTCCGGCGGCAGCTTCACCGTCTGGTTTGACTGCGACGAGATGTTCACCGACCATGCGGTGACGGTCTACGGCTCCTTGAAAAAGGGCCTCAAAGCTGCCAACATTGAGGGGTAAGGAGGCGCCTATGAAACTGTATGAGTATTGGCTTGGGTTGTATCCCCTTGATTGGGAATTTTGCTTTATGCCAGTCCAAACCTATAAAAACTTCATCACAGAGCAGTATCATAAAAACCCCGCTTTTTACAACATATCAGCGGGTTCTATTGAGAAGGTATTGGCACACATTGACGCCATTTTATCTGCGGCCATGGAGGACTGGAATAAAACCACGAACCATGCTGCCCTGCGTTGCCCCCCAATGATCTTTCCTCTCCCAAAGGGACAGGAGAGCAATGTGGCGGAATTTGCTGTCATTCTCAAGATGGATCATGATGGAGATACAGTAGTCTATTCGCCAATTCTATTACCCCATCTGGAAAACCAATGAGGAGGCATCCCTGTGAAGCTGAACTGTAAACGCATTGATTTTACATATACACCCGGCGAGGAGATATTCAACTTTCCCGAGGAATCGGGGCTGCCCTTTCTCTTCGATGTGGAGGGAGAACTGACCGCTGATTCTGCTGCCATGGATGCGGTAGGAGAAATGCTGGATGAGGCGGAGAGATTGGCGGAAAAGGCCAAAGCTGCCATCAAAGCGGCGCTGGCGGACGAGGGCAGCCCCTACCACGATGCCGTGGTATTTTTCATGGAGTTCCACCGGGACGATGTAGGCCCGGATATTGCGGCGGAACTTTTTCCAGGAACCGACCCGGCCAAGCTGTCCTTTGCCGAGATGGCGGACTTTTTGCGGCTCAAGCGGTTCGGCAGCCTGGTGGATAGCGAGATGAATCAGCAAGTTTTCATTCTGGACCTGTCCTTCAACCCAGAGATCACCGACGAGCTGATGGTGGTCTACTTTGACTTGAACCAGGAGATTTTCTGTATCACCCACGAGAGCTGAGGAGAGAGTTACCTATGGAAAAAGCGACTGCTGTTAACACTTGCTTAGGTGTTTTGATGGGACGGGACTGTATCTATCTGGACCAGGTGAAACAGGATGCTCTGAACAATCTGACCTTTACGGGGGACATCAATGGCCATCTGATCTCCCAGCACAGGGACGAAAAAGACTGGTTTCCCTACACACTCACCTTCCGGCGGGTGCTGGCCTATTTTGCCTGCGAATTGGACACCTATGAAAATCTGGCTGGGATGGGGCATCTGGATGGCAGTTCTTTCGATTTGATTGAGGATAGCACTTGGCTGAAGTCTCTGCCGGTGCGGGAGGACTTTGATAAAGACATCTATCGGCACTACCGGCTGTTTACATACGATGATGTTTACAACATCATTGCGGTTTCTTATGAGTTTGCAGCAGAGTTGTAAATGCCTGAAACATGGAAGACCATTGGAAGGATCTATCAAGGAAGAAGGTATGGTGATGAAACAGAATAAGCATCAGTTGGAGCATCTGCCCATACTTCTGGTTCAGCAGCTCCGCCTGCAATGGTATAAAGACTGCCGGGGCGGAAATGCGGCCGCACAGCGGAACCAGTATCCCAGAGCCATGCGGCTGCCGAAAGACTTCTTCTCGTATTATTCCTTTGGCCTGCCTACACACTTTGTATCGATCTTACAGAGGCCCAATGGATTTCAGATCGATAAGGACTGTCGCAGGCTGATCGAATGGAAGCCGAATGGCTCAATGCGAATTCATCCTTTTGAACTGATTCAGAAGGAGTCCGGACTCCATGTGCGTTACCGCAATGATTGGCACATCGGTGCAATGCCGGAGCGATATACCTACGATGAGACCGGGCAAAAACAGCCCATCAATGAGCTGGCATTGGATTTGGCTCCCGGTGAGTATGGGAGAGCTGTCTGCAATGGGCGGTTCCGGGACTGGGATACAGGAATCTGGTATTATGTGCTGGACATTTTGAATGTGATGCCGCTTACGGAACCCACCGACTCATTGACCAGTTTTACGGACAGAGAGCCTAATAAGATATATACCCGGATCGCCCGGCTGTGGTGACGAAAGACAGGAGGATAGCCACATGATTTCCACAAAAGATTTATCCGGCCTGCCCAATGCGGAGCGTCTGAAAAACTTCTGCAAAGGACTGGCGGCTCTGGACATCATCATGCTGGAGGAGGAATGGAGCTTCATCCGCCACTATACCTACAACCCCGCATGGCGAAAGGGCAAAGAGGCGTTTTTTGCCACTGATGGCAGTGACCGGAGCATGATCGTCATGTTTGCGCCGGAAGGCTGTGTAATCAACGGTGTGGATTCCGAACTCTATGACTGGGAGGAAAAACTTCCCCGTGTCGAAGACCTGACAGATGGGATGCCCTCTGCTTTGCAAAAACTCATGGGCAGCCGAGAGGTCAAAAAGATGAAGAGCACCTTCTGCGTCTGGACGGAGGATGGCTCCACCTGGCACTGCAACCCCATAGACGGCGAGGACGCATCCAAAGATCTGCTCTCCACGATTGATGGCAATCCACAGACCTATGTGGAGTACGGAAAGTGGTTTTATCACGCCGACCTGCCTTTGGAAGCTGTGCGCCAGCTTGCTGACGGGGTGCCGGTGACAAAAGAACTGGCCGCTGCGTTGAACCCTACGCGCAGCGAGAGGGAGGAAATCAAGGCGGGCTTGGATAAGATCGGATATCCAAAGGATCTTTGATTGGCAGCAGACAGGAGATGATTCGAATGATTAAAGAACGCATCCCCATCTCCGGCGACCTCAAAAGCAAGGTCAAGCAGCTGATGGAGTACGCCGGATGGCAGGAAGGGCGAAAAGTGGACATCTCCATTGCGGAGCAGTATTACGCCGACCACGGCGTCCCGATGATGAAGACAACCCAGCGGTTTTACCGTAAATATTTCGGCCTGTGCTGTGAGTGGTACCTGGAGCAGAGAAAACTGAACTGGGCGGCTGATTTTCAATTCGCTTTGTTTCCTTACTTGGTCAACGGAATCAAAAACCATTTGGAAGAAGCCTATTTTCGGGATATGTCCGGCTGTGAACTGGCAGAGATCGAACAGGCGGCCGGTGAAAAATGTCAGCCCATCGGTCATATCGGCTACTACTACCCGGCAGAGGTTTGGATTTCCGAGTGCGGGAAACTGTATGCGAAATATGAATATCAGGATGAGATTGAGTGCTTTCCGGATGTGTTTGCCCTGATTGAGCGGGAACTGCGGCAGTGCAAATTGGATTCCGCTGCCATGAAACCTGTGGAGGCACTGGATGGAAAACTTTGAATCGCTCGAAATAGGAGACTCTATTATGTCAGACTGGGCACAAATTATATCCGATGCGCTGGACATTCTGAAATTTGACGGAGCCGTACAGGACACGCTGGCGGAGCTTCGGCGGAAATGGAGCGGGCAGATCCCGGCGCTGCTGGAGGAACGCTTTGATACGCTCGGCATTCAGTATATGAAATTACCCCACGAAATGGGCGTGGCTGCGCTGGGACAGGAGCTGTCCACTTTCGGCTGGGCGCTGTATGACCTGGACGAGGAGGACGAGTATCTGTTTGTCCTAATTCCAGCGGAAGAACGCAGCGGATGGGAACGCTACTGCAAAAAGCAGGGGCAATATTGTCACCTGATGAAACAGCAAGGACGAAAATGGGGCGACCATGCCAAGGAGCAGGACCCTGGGAAGCTGATGCCTTGCGAGGAATACATACTCCAAGATGAGTACGATTATTTCTTCAACTCTCTGGCAGGAGACTTTGCAGCGGGAGAATGGAAAAGCAGCCATTCGGAGGAATGGAAATACGGCTGTGTGGCAGATCTGCGCTGCCGCCCGCCAAAAGTGACCCGCTCCAAGAGCCTGTACCAGTTCGGGCACCTCGCCTATTCGGATCAAGCCGGAGTGTATGCCGCCTCCGGAGCCTCTGCAAGCGGGCAGATCGGAAAGGTGTTGCTTGGCAAAAACCCCAGTACACTTAATTTTTTTGAGCCTTCTCCCATCGGATACGAGGGGGCGCCCCATTCTCTCCGGTGGGTGGGAAACTCCCTCTGGGTGGGCGATCCCACCAATGCCACACGGATTGAACTCACCGACCGGGGCACCTGTCAGGATGTGAAAAACTGGCCCCTGCCGGAAGATGGATGGAGCACCAAATACCATTGTGGCATCGTGACAGACGGGCTGGGCCGGGTCTACTTTTCCAACGAGTGGTACAAGGGACAGATCTACCGCTGGGAAAACGGCAAGGTAACAAAACACACCTTCTCTCTGGATGGATACGACCATCTCTCCGAGGCCGTTCCCGTTCCCGGCACCAACTGTATCTATATGATACACTCTGTCAGTGGCAAGTGGCGGATGGAAGAATGCCTGCTGGAACTGGACATGGACACCGGGCGGTGTCGCATCGCCCCTCTGCCCGGCCTGGGCGAGGAGCTGAAACTTCGCTGGTTTACCGGGGACTGGTTGCTGGTGCAGGGAAACGGCGAAATCCTCTCCGATGACTTTGCCCAGCTCATCAACATGAACACCCGTGAAGTGCTGCGTATCCGTCCGGGAATGTTCGGCGGGGAGAAAATGCAGCACATTGGAATACTCACCGATGGCACAGTGGTCATCGTCACCCGGCGGGATAGGGTCGGGCCGGTGTTTCGTTATCCCATCGACTTCTGGGGTTTTCTTCGGACGGCAAACAAGCCCAAAAAGCTAGAACCTTGGCGAGAGTACAAAGAAGTGTACCCGAATCTGCCCATCTTTCTTGCGGGCGAAGAACCAGAGCCGCCGAAGGATGGCGCAAACAGCATTTCCGATACCGAAAGCCTCCTGCTTCGCCCTCAGTTTGACCGACTCTCCCCGGAGGAAAAGCGGCCCATAATGGAGCGGCTGGCAGCACAGTATCGCCTGGATTTTGTGCGGATGGAGCACTTTGGCCGCTGGGGACAGCACTGCACCACCGGAATCTTCAAAAAAGATGGCCGGGAGTTCGTCTTTGTCCCCGGCGATACCGTCATACTGGGCTGGGAACAGTTTGCCGCAGGACTGAATCAGGAAAGCCGCGAGGAATTGGAGTACCTGTTCCGGGAATGGGAAATGGAGCGAGACCCGACAGAACTCATTGGAGAGAGCATGGCCCCTGTCCGGCGGGCGGCCATCGGCCCCATGCTGGTGGGCCGGGAGCTGGAGGAGATCAACTGGGAGCCGGTCAAGCTGGATGACCCACGGCTGCGCCCGGAATGGTTGGAAGATTTTCGCCAATTCGCTTTGACTGACAGGAACAGTCTTACTCTGGTAGGCCGTGCCCGTTTCGAGCGGGATGGCGACAGCTGGCAGGCAAGCCTCTATCACGAGGTAGACTATCCGGACTTTCAAAACCGGCTGCAAAAACAGGGTTTCTCCCTGCCCACGGCGGACGAGTGGGCCTACCTGTGTGGCGGCGGATGTCGGACCCTGTTTCCATGGGGAGATGGGTTAGACTACTCCATGCGTCTGCACTGGTTTGAGGACATGGATGAGGATGAGAACCGGCCCTATGACATGGAGGAACCCAACTTCTTCGGCCTGTCCATCGCCTACGATCCCTATATGCGGGAAGTGGTACAGGCTGACAGGCTCACCACCTGCGGCGGCGACGGCGGGTGCAATATCTGCGGCGGGCTGGGACCGTTCCTTGGTTTCCTGCCCTGCTCGCCCCACTGCAAGCCGGAAGTGCAGGAGGATAATGCACTGAACGGCAACTATGACTTTTACCGGCCCATCGTCCGGATACCGCTGGAAAAGAAAGGAGAAATCGAAATGCCTGCAACACAATGGCTGAACAAATATGAATCCATCAAAGACAAACTGGCCTGCAAAACAGACCTGGACGCTCATTTCACAGAGAAAGTGATTGGGAATAGGGAAGTGGATGTGCTGGACATCGGCGCCGTCCATTTTCCCAGCGGAACGATCTTTGCCTGCGATCCGCTGGTGGAGCTGGAGGATACACCGCCCTTTATACAGACGATCCCTGCCGGAACTTATCCCGTGAAGATCTGCGTGGTGCCCAGTGAAAAATACGGCGACCGCTACGCCTGCGTCAAGGTGGAGGTCAGCCGGGAAAAGCCTGTCCGCTATGAGTTGGGGATGACGGGCAAAGAGGATCTGGACGAGGAACTGGATGAGGACGGTTATTTTGGCTTTGGCGTAGACGCCGGGATGGGCTGTGTTGCGGACATCCAGACCCAGGCGGCCTTCAAAACATACTGGGCCAAGCGGCTGGAGGAAGACCCGGACATTGATCCGTACAACGACCTGTTCTGTGACTTGCTGGAGGAAAACGCCAAAGCCTGTCCCAAATATCAGTTGAGCCACGGCGACTGGCTCAACTGGACGGTGCCGGACACGGACTGCAATCTGCCTATCTTCGCTTCCGGCTGGGGTGACGGCTACTATCCCGTCTACTTCGGCTATGACGCAAAGGGAGAAGTCTGCGCCGTGTACGTGCGCTTCATCGACATTGAAGCCAGCTACCAGGAACAGGCGTAAGGGGGTAAGCAGCTATGGAATGGCCGAAACGGGCGCGGACAGCGGACTGGGAAAACGGTGTCCTGACCCTGGATGGAGAGAAGAAGTTTGAGATCCCGGAGCTGACCTTGGCCCTCATGGAACGGCTGGCTGGTTACACCCTGGTAGGCTTCCATGTGAAAGGCTATCCGGTGACGGATGAACTGCTTGCCCCCTTCGCCGAACACAAAAGCATGGTCAACTTCGGCGTGGAAGACGGCGCACTCACTGACGCCTGTTTCCCCGTTTTTTTCGCTATGCCCAAGCTGCGCTATCTGCTGTTGGACGGCAACGCCGCCATCCACGGCAGCGGTCTGTCCGCCCTGCAAAGCTGCAAGCTGGACCTTCTCACCCTCAACCGCACCGGGTTGGACGACGCCGGTTTGCTCCAGGCGGCCTCCATTCCCAAGCTCTCCCACATCCAGATCGACCATACCGCCGTTACATACGAGGGTCTGCTGGCCATCGCCGGCAACAACCGCATCGAGCCGGTGGCCCATGTGCAGTTCACCAAGGAGCAGATGGAATACTTCTCTCAAATCCAGCGGGAAAAGGGCAAAAAGCCCGTCCAGCTGGACGAACAGGCGGCGGTGGAATGCCGCAGGGTGTTGTCTGCCTTCTTTGCTGAAATGACAGAATGGGAGCAGTACATGGAACAGGCCGGGTTTGAAGATGCTGAGGCTGTGCCCCGCCTGCTGGTGATCTGGGAGAAGTATGTGAGCGAAAAGCCCCGTATGGGCTTCCGACCCCTGGGCCTCTCGTACAGCGCCCAGGGCACCTACAAGGGAGAGCAGTTCCTGGACGCGGAGCAGATCACCCGAAACAAGCTCTACATCTACACCAGAGAGAAAAACACCGGCTTTGTCCGCCGCTTCCTCATGAAGCGTGTGGGCGAGGGCTGGAGGATCGACGGGGTGCAGGAGCGACTGGACGGCTGGCAGAGAATAGGACTATAAGCTATCAGGGGGAGGCACAGGTATGAAAGCACAAGCCGGAGGGGTCTATACAGTCTACAATCGATACTTGAAATGCTACACCGCCTGCCAGGTGGCCTATATCGCGCCGCCGGACACGGTGAGCAGGGAGTCCTGGGCAGTGATCCTCTCTCTGGACTGGGCAGGTGACGCCCCTCTGACTGCGGAGGAACTGCCTCATCTCCGCCCGCTCTACATAGATTTCATGTACTGGTCCCGTGACCTTCATCTGCTGCGGGTGCCGGTGGAGGTCCCGCCCCAGTACACGCTGGTGGGTACCCTGCCGCCCTTCACCGACCAGCCCTGCCGCTCCTACGGCGGCTGGAATGACGGTTATGATGTGTACCTCCAGATCCGGTGGCAAGCCATCCCGGAAAAGCGGCGGCGGGCCTTCAAGGAGGCCACGGAGAGCGACGGGGTGACAGAGATCGGCGGTATCCCGGTGAAGGTCAGCAGCCATCGGATCATGGACCAGCACGAGCCATTCGATTCGGCGCTGGAACTAAAGGCGCTGCCCTGCCTCTCCGACCTCATCTGCCAGCGGTGGCACCCGGATCTGCTGGAGTTTTTGCGGGGAACCCCCTTCGTTGATGAACTGACTTTGCTGGACCACGGTCAGAGGACACTTGATCTGCGGGGCACCAGCATCAGAAAGCTGATGTTGGACATGACAGGCCTTCAGGAACTGTGGCTGAGTGAGGATACAGAGCAGCTCCTGTTCCAGAACAAGGGGCCGGACGCCTGTACCATCCATGCCCCCGAAGATGGCAGCGGTCTGACCCTCCAATTTATCGGGGAATACCGCCCGCACACGGAACTGCCGAACCTATTGGAACTGCATGGCATCCAGCTGAAAGATTTTGATCTGAGCGGACTGGCTGCTGTCCATCCCCACCTGAAGGAGCTGAGGCTCTGGGGCGCGCCGGGAAATCTGCAAAACTTCTCTGCTGTGCGAGAGTTCCGGGAGCTGACGCACCTTTCCACCTTCGACCTGTTCGGCTTCGGGGCGGACGACATCCCCACCCCGGAGCAGATGCCGGAGCTTCGCTGGTTCTGGATGACCAGCCTGCCGGAGACGGCAGCAAAAGCGGCAAAGCAGCTCTGGAAAGGTAAGGCGGGAATGGACCTGCGGATCACCAAGCCCCGGAAACCGGAGTGGCTGGCGCAAAACCTGGGCAATCCCTTCCGGGGCTGGGACGGTGCGGAGCATATTCCTGTCAGTGCCGCGAGAAAGGCAGCCAATCAATACCGCAAGACCCGCTCCCAATTGATGAAACTGGCCGCTGAGCCGGGCGAGGACGCCCAGGCCCAGGCGCTGGATGCGGTTGCAGCATACACCCAGACCTTCAACAAGATGGGCTTTATCGAAACCGAGGAGCGGGATGAAATTTACATGGCCCTGCGGGGGATTCTGGACGCACTGCCGGACAACACACTCCAAAAAGATGCCCTGATTGAGAAGTTTGAGCAGCTGCGGGATTTTTGAGGAAAATGAGAAGCATGATAGAGTTCGGCAAGGATCACAGCCCGGCGTGGTTGGAACTGATGTCAGCCTACCAGATTTTTCGGGCAAGGCTGTTTGATTGGAGCCGCGAACCGGATCAGGTAAAGCAAAGAGATCTGCTACTGGAGCTTGGTTCCTGGGAAAATCGGGATCTCAACAGAAGAACGCTGGTGGCGGATCTTCTACGCAGCGCCGAGATGTGGGATGAAAAAGCCCTCCTCTTGGTTCAGAAAGAACTGACCGCGATTGCCCTACAGGAACAGGAGGTGATTGCCGCCTTTGTACGAATGGCATTATCAAAGCTCAAAGGCAGATCAGAGCGGCTTGCCATTGCCGATGAGGTGCTTCGTCTGGTAGCAGAGGAGGAAGGAAAAGCGGAGCCCGACCCTGTTGTATTCCACAACGGCTGCCTGTTGCTGTATGATTTGCACTGTGAAGCAGAGTTCTCGCAGTATGCGGATCGGTATGGGACTTTGATTGAGCAGGCATACGGGTTAGATGAAAAAGGCTTGGCAGACATGAAGAAAACGCTGTCCGCCGGGCCTTAGATAGAAAGGAATGTGCGGGCGCATGAGCCGAATTGTTGATGAACCCTACTTTACATACAGTGCATACAACGCCCTGACCTCCGGCATTCAGGTGAAATGCCCCAAGTGCCACGGCGCAGGTATGGTGACAGCGGATGATGACAACGCCTATTTCCGGTGCCTGAGCTGCGGCCATCAGGAGACCCGTGACCGGACGATCTACCGCTACGATGTCCATAACCAGTGCAAAAACTGCGGAAGATACTATCGGGTGGATATTGAAGATGAGGAAAAGCAGCACTTTTCTGTTCTCCATGTGGCCTGTCCCTATTGTGGGACAACCATGTCGGGAGAAGTTCATAAAACAGCTGAAGCATTTTCCTACACTGCTGAGATTCAGGACGGACGAGAACCTTATTTCGGCCTGGAACTGTGGTTTTTGACCTCCTTCCAGGGCAAACCGGCCTGGGCACTCAACCGGGAGCACCTTGCCTATCTGATCGACTATCTCAGCGCCGACCTGCGGGAAAAGCCGCTGGGAAGAGCGAAAAAGACTCAGGCCGATCATCTCCCCGCCTTCATGAAAACCGCAAAGAATCGGGAGCGGATCGTGAAGCTGCTGAAGAAGTTACAGGAGGGATGAGGATGGAACAGAAAGTTATTTTCAACGGCCAAGTTTTTACTCTGACCCGGTTTTGGGCAACGGAAGAGCCTTGTCTGCGGATCACCGACCCACAGCAGATCGAGATGCCTAAAATGGAGCTTGTGGGGGCCACCCAGATGAATACTGCATTTTCCTGAAAAATCTGACGGAAACAGAGTTGGCACAGATCACATCCCTGGACGGCGCTCCGCTGGATGTGAGAGAAGAACTTCGACAGTTTCTAACAGGAAAGGACAACCCTATGGCACTACAAGATAAGAAAATCATGCCTCCCCCTTGGATGGCCTTCCCGGAGATCGAGCGATACTCCATTGGCTGGCGCATGGGCTATGGGGAGGATTACATATACCGATTTGGCGATTGGCTGGACACCCTCTCCCCGGAGGAGCGGACGGAATACCGCGCCCTCTTTCCCGAGCCGGTAACCTGGAAGGGCTGGTGGGAGGACGAGGACAGCGGCGAAGTGCTGGTACACGGTGACTTCCTGGTGGAGGCGTGGCAGCCGGAAGGCCGGCCAAAGTACACCCGCCAGTGGCTTCAGCAGGAGTTTACCGCCGGGCGAAAGCGGGAACTGTGCCTGTTCTGGGGCCATCAGCCTTCCCAGGACGGCCAGCTGACAAAAAGCTACCTCAGCCAGTGGTGGATGGAGGACTTCTATACGACGGCTGCCCCCTACCTCTGCATGGAGCAATACATGATGGCTGCCAAGGCCGAGCTGTTCGGCGACAAAGAGATCCGGGACCAGATTTTGAAATGCAGCGACCAAAAGCAGATCAAGGCCCTGGGCCGCAAGGTGCGGGGCTTTGAGCAGAAGGTATGGGACAAGTTCAAGTACGCCATTGTGCTACTTGGCAACTGGCACAAATTCAGCCAGAACCGCGAACTGCGGGAGTTTCTCCTTTCCACCGGGGACAGCGTGCTGGTGGAGGCCAGCCCCTACGATGCCATCTGGGGCATCCGCCTCGCGGCCAGTTCGCCGGAGGCCCAGGACCCGATGAAGTGGCGCGGACAAAACCTGCTGGGCTTTGCGCTGATGGAGGTGCGGGACGAGCTGCGCAGAGTGACACAGAATGAAATGCTTTGCGATTGGAGTATGGTATGGCAACAATGAAACTCTATGAACTGGTCAACCACTACCACATCGGCACGGAACTGACCTGCGCCGAGGCCGTGTTCATGGCCTGCAATGAGTATTACCATCTGAATTTGTCCGAGGAGACCCGGAAGATGTTCTCTGTCATGGGCTTGGGCATGCAGACCGAGCAGTCCTGCTGCGGTGCTTTCACTGTGGCGGTGGGGATCATTGGGCTGATGACCGCCAAAGAGGGCCAGACCGATGTGAGCAACATGGAGGGCTACCAAATGATTGCTGACTTGACAGACTTCACGCTGGGCATCTATGGAACGCTCCACTGTGTCGAGCTGCAAAAGCTGGAGATCGTGGGGGGTGAGAATCCCTGCCACGCCATTGTGGAGGCGTTGGCCAAAAAGCTGGAGGAGCTGCTGGCGGGCCGCAGGATCTTCCGCCCGGTAAATGCGGGACAGATTGGTTCCTGATATGCTGGAAAGGGGGGGGAGTCCATGTCTAAACTATCCCAGGAAGAAGTACAATCACTTCGTAGCAGGATCTGCCACGGAGAGCAGGGACTAATTTCCACTCTGACGCCGGAGCAATTCCTTGCCCTGCTGTCTTACGACTATGATACCGGCTTCGCGGCCGGCAAAGCCTCCGCGCAGAAGGAGATTCTCTGTATGCTGGCGGCGGACGGGATGCCCCCGGAGAAAATTGCCCTACTGCTGCGGATGGAGGCGGAGACGGTGCGGGAGATTCTGGCCGCCAAGCGGGCCCACATTGAGAAATGCAGAAAAAAGCTGGAACAGGAGGTGAAGCCGTGAAGGACCTTTTTCAATACGGAAATCGGCGGGAGGAGGAATGGGAGATCCTGCCCTGGATCCCCGACCCGCGCCCGCCCTTCAAGATCTGGGTCAAACCGGATCAGATCGCGCCCTTTTTTCTCATTCCCCACCACCCTTATGCGATCTCCCTCCTGCTGAAGATCAGCGACGGGTTCCAGGTGGAGGAATTCTGCCGGCTGGGACGGACTGGCAGCAGCAAAGACTGGGAGCGGCTGGTCCGGGGCGTGATCCGGGAGTTCGAGAAAAACAACAGCGGCAGGGATCTGTTTCACTTCGACTCCGACGAGGATGTGTTCTGCGTGTACTCCCAATACATCGACGATTTGATGATGCTGGCCAAACTGATCCGGGCGGCCTGTGCCGATGAAAAAACGATGGGGATGTATCTGAACATGAGCGAGGCAGAGAAAACATGAAAGAGTTGACCACTCAAACAGGAATCATAGTAAAATGCAGGAAAACGGCCATTGAATTTTTCCAAAATGCTCAGTCAGCGGATTCCTTTTCTGCGCTGAAGATTCCAAAGGAATTCCAAGGTATAGCGGTTGAGTTTTATGATTTGATTCTGGAAAACGATCATCTCGCGGCCTTGCTGGGCTGTCGCGGCAATGATGATATTGCAATACAGATAGATGAGGTAACCGGCACCATGACGGGGTGGCATTGGTTCAAATGAGGATAATGGAATGATCGAGTACATCAAGCTCTTTTGGGAGAGCGCACCAGAGGGAGAACCACCGGTCATCCTCTATGAAGTGGATACCGAAAATGAGCGGCTGGTCCTCCGCTCCATCGACATCTTTGCAGATGGACGCACCCGTAATATCCCTGACCTTTATGAAGGCGCTATCGAGATCACGCCGATCCCAACCGTGGAGGAATTGAACGCCCATATCTGGGGCGAGGAGTTCCGCGCCTGCGCCATAGAGAAAGCGGAATTTGAGGCCATCTGGGAGAGCCAATTTTTTGCTTGAGAATGGAGGATCTGCTATGAGTAAGGAACTTGAACTGTATCAAGCATTTATTGACGGCCTTGTGGAGCGGAAAGACAGCATGACCGCCCTTTGGGTCAAGGGCGATGGTTTTCCCAAGGCAGAGGACAACAAGGCGAAAAACGAGCTTCTCGCCACACTGACCCCGGAGCAGAAAGGTGTGCTGGCCGATATGCTCCAGGACGAGCATATCGCGGGTATCCACGATACCCTGGCATATATCAATGAGATGATGGATCTGGATGGGCTGGAGCTTCGTCAGGACGGGGAATCCATTCCCAACGATTACTTTGAGAGCCTGCACTATGACTTCATCAGCCGGTGTGACGGCGATGAGTGGCCGGAATAACAGGAGGCGTGACAAATGTATATCAAAAAATACTGGGGCAACTTTATCGGAGGTTCCGATGACAGCCTGAACCTTGTGGCCTTTTTAGAAGA
The DNA here is from genome assembly GCF_025567605.1 of Oscillibacter acetigenes. Taxonomy (NCBI): domain Bacteria; kingdom Bacillati; phylum Bacillota; class Clostridia; order Eubacteriales; family Oscillospiraceae; genus Oscillibacter; species Oscillibacter acetigenes. Next base: position 717,211 of record NZ_JAOQKG010000001.1, read on the forward strand.
CCAGAAGAAAGAGGAGATGCCCCTCAGCGAGATCTTCGCTAAGATCGGGCTGGACAAGCAGAACTGGAACTTCCGCCAGACTGTGGGGTATCTGGAATTCACCCACTCCAATGGCGTGGAGATGGACTTCCACTTCGCCATTGATGTGGTCACCGATCTGGCCGCCATCCTGCTGGAGTGCAGCGTCAGCGGCGGCGTGGACCTCCACGACCTGGACGAGTATAACACCCCCCACCGCCGTATCCGCATCACCGCCACGCCAGAGGAGCATGACGCAATGAACAAGGCCCTGGCGGATTTTGCCCAAAATCCTCTGTCCTATGATCTCCACGAAATGATGGATGACGAGGAGATCCGGGAGATGGCTCGGGATATAGAGGCGCTGCGGAAGGAGCTGTATGAGGCCGCCGGTCGCAACCGGGACTACTATGTAAAGGCAGAGGACATGCAGAATCTGCTCCCAGACTGGGAGGAAGCCAATGGCTGCATCGCCACGAGCCGCATTACGGTGGAGGGCTGCAAGGTTGGCTACTGCTACCGGGAGGAGCCGGACGGCGACTGGGACAGCGGCTGGCGCTTTACCGCCGGTGATGAGAGCGACGAGTACATGGACGACCCCAACAACGCCGGGATCTACGGCCTCAACTCCATCTGCAACGACGATCCCGACATTATTCCCCTGCTACATACGCCCGCCCCCTGCGCCTTTGAGCGGGATGAGAATGGCGTGTTCCAGCAGATCAAAGACTGGAAAACGGATGAGGACGAGGAGGACCCAGATATGGACATTTTAAGGCAGTGCCAGAAGTGGAATGAAAAGAGCGAGTACCAGAAGATCATTGACGCGCTGGAGACCATTCCAGCCCAGGAGCGCACCCCGGAGATGGACAGCGAGCTGGCCCGGGCCTACAACAATCTGGGGGCACCTTCCAACCGTGCGCTGCTCAAAAAGGCCATCGCTCTCTTGAGCCCCCATGGGGAATACTTCGAGGGAGACCACTGCTGGAACTTCCGCATGGGTTACTCTTACTTTTATCTGGATCAGGAGGGCCGGGCTCTGCGATACTTTGAAAAGGCATTGGAGGCTCGCCCTGGTGACGAGGACACCATAGAGCTGATCGACTGGTGCAAGAAGAGCATTTCTCTGCCTCAGTTTTCACAGTGCTTCCGGGAGCGGACAGTGGACTGGTGGGAAACCTTTGCCGAAATGGAAGCCCAGCTGCGCCAGATGATGGACGACGACAAGGATCACACCCGCGGCGCGGAGATCGTGGCCCAAATGGAAGATACTTTGAACTTGGTCTTTGACGAGATTTCCTTCGAGATGGGCTTCAATGGCGAAAAGCATGAGCTGATCCTCACCCCGGAGGGCGACGAGGTCAAGCTGTTTGAGCTGGTCTACTTCCGGAAGCACGCCCCCAAGGAGGTGCTGGAGCACTGGAACATCCTGGTGGGCCGCCAGCCCAGCCAAAACATCGGCCTGCGGACCGACGACGGCTGGGATATCTCCGGGGAAGATGTGCAGATCTGGCTGGAGGAACAGGGCGAAAACAGCTTCGCCATCTCCGCCTACTGCGAAAAGCTGCTGCCCATGCTCCGGGAGGAGGAAGGCCGGGTCTGGTGGATGCTCACCACCCTCACCGACCAGGTGCTGGGCGAGATCCCCCACATGAGATACATAGACAGCTTCGATGTGCTGGAGGAGCCCAAGGCAGAGCCGTCCATTCTTATGTCCCAGCTTCCTGACGCGTTGAAGGAGCGGGGCTTGGAACTTTCCACCGATCCGGAAGCCTATCTGGAGAGCTACCTTGGCTACAAAATGGAACCCAACAAGGACCCGGACGCCGACTGGCGGCTGGATGTGATGGCTGGCTCCACCAACTGTGTGCCGCTCATCAACGGCTATCTGAATGCCGACAATGACTTTATGGACGAGCTCCATGCCGACGGCGCAGCGGCGGGCTTCTTCTGCTATCCCCTGGATACCCTGCGGGAGGAGGAAGGAACGGAGAAGATTTTTGACTTCCGGGACAAACTGGAAGAAGTGTTCACCACCGGGGACGGCCCGGAGGTGGTCACCCTCACCGGCGGAGCCACCGGACTCTACTGCGGCTATGTGGACTTCATCGCCTGGGACATCCGGGCGGCACTCCAGATGGCAAAGGAATTCTTCAAGGACAGCGACATCCCCTGGGCCAGCTTCCATACCTTCCGCCGTGAAGCGGGCACTGTGAGTCTGAAAAATCCGCCCGATGAGGAGCCGGACGGTGAGGCGCAGGCCGCCGAGTTGGACGAGACGCCGACGGGCATGGACTATATCCCTTATACCCCGCAGAATGCAGAGGCATTCTTTGCACAGCTCCAGCAGTGGAACGACGAGGACGAGTACACCCGCTGTATTCAGGCATTGAATGCCATCCCGGAGGACTGGCGGAACTACCGCACCGCCTACGCCCTGGCCCGGGCGCTGGAGAACTACGCAATTCTGGGCGACCACAATGAGGGAACCCCCAACTACAAGGGGGACAAGGCTCTGCTTCGAGCCATCGAGGTGCTGGAGTCCGTCCGGGAGGAAGGCCGGGACAAGGCGGAGTGGAATATGCGGATGGCCTACGGATATCAGTATCTCCACGGTCAGGAGGAAGAGGCCATCCCCTATGCCCGGCGGTGGGCGGAGCTGGACCCGGAGGACGAGGACGCTCCGGTGGTGATCCGGGAGTGCAAGGCGGAGATCCGGAAACGCCGGAGCAGCCGGAACAAGAAGGACAAATTCGTGCCGGGTGATACCCCCTTTGAGGGCTTCGACCTCACCAATTTCTGGGACGACAGTATGTATGCGCTGAAAGAGTACGTCAGTGATCCGCCTTCCGATGAGCTGATCGCCAGCGTGGAGGAGGAACTGGGCTACAAACTTCCCGCCTCCTACATCTGGCTGATGAAGCAGCACAACGGCGGCATTCCGGTGAACACCTGCTATCCCTGCGATGAGCCCACCTGCTGGGCAGAGGACCATGTGGCCATCACCGGTATGTTCGGCATCGGACGGGAAAAAAGCTGCTCCCTCTGCGGAAAGCTGGGCAGCCAGTTCATGATCGACGAGTGGGCGTATCCTGCCATCGGCGTGGCCATCTGTGACTGTCCCAGCGCCGGACATGATATGATCTTTCTGGACTACCGGGCTTGCGGCCCCCAGGGAGAGCCTGCGGTAGTCCATGTGGATCAGGAAAACGACTACAAGATCACCCATCTGGCAGACAGCTTTGAGGAATTTGTCCGTGGACTGGAGCATGAAGCCCTCTACGATCCGGATGAAAATGAGGGCGATTTCGAGGAGGATGATGCTGACGGGGAGGAAACCGACCGCACAGGTGTCTTCACCGGCTTTGTTCTCCTGTCCAAGGGAGAATGGGACAAGGACCAGTTCATCCGGGACATGAAGGAAAAATGGGACATCTCTGTGGAGGAGTACGACGCCAGTGAGGAGAAGGATGACGATGCGCTGGTGTTCGAGGTGGGTGATATGCTCGCTGCTGTCAGTCTGGCGACCTATCCCATCCCCGACGGCGAAGCGGAAATAAACGCAGAGAACAACTACATGTGGGAGGATGCCGTCCAAGTCGCACGGGAGCACCGCGCCCATATCATGGTGGCGGTGCTGGGCAAGGAGAAAAAGGTTCTGGAGAAGGGCAAGCTCTTCGCCAAGCTGGCGGCTGCCTGCTGCCGCCAACAATACGCCACCGGTATCTACACCAGCGGCGTGGTGTTTGAGCCCCGCTTCTACGAGGGCTTTGCTGATATGATGAAAGAGGACGAACTGCCCATCTTCAACTGGATCTGGTTCGGCCTGTACCGGAGCGAGGGCGGCTTGAACGGCTATACCTACGGCATGGATGTGTTCGGCAAGGAGGAGATGGAGGTGCTGAACGCTGACGCCGAGCCGGAGAAGCTGCGGGACTTTTTGGCAAGCCTTGCCTCCTATGTGCTGGCGTGTGATGTTACGCTGAAGGATGGGGAGACTATCGGCTTTTCTGCGGACGATAAGCATGCCATCATCCGTAGTCCCGGTGTCTCTCTGCCGAAGGAGCAGATGACACTGAAAATCTCCTGGGAATCCGGCGGGGATGGACCGGAGGGAGGCGGTGAAGACCCGAATGGCGGCGGGGATGACTGCCCGGACGAGGAATGCTTTCAAGACGAGAAATCCAGTGAACCGGAGGTCTACACCGAGGAGGAGATGGAAGCCGTCGAGGGGCACATCCAGCAGTATTTCGGCCCGTTCGAGAATGTGTTCCATGAGCTGGTCTCCCCGGACATCCATGTGGACATCTGCGTGGTACCGCCCTCCCGGGAGCGGGACTACTACACGCTGGTCACTATGGGCATGGGCGCCCACCGGATGAATGTTCCGGAGGAACTGGCGGAATACAAGCTGGAGCGGGCGGAGTTGGCCATTGCACTGCCTGCGGATTGGAAGCTGGATCAGGAGTCCATGAAAGATGAGCGGTGGTACTGGCCCATCCGCCTGCTGAAGTCCCTGGCCCGTCTGCCCATCAACTGTGACAGCTGGTTGGGGCATGGTCATACAGTGGAGAACCGGGAACCCTTTGCGGAAAACACGAAACTGTGCACTGCTACCCTGATCGATCCCCAGGGTACGGAGGACGGCAGTGAGGTCTGCACTCTGCCGGGCGGCGAGGAGGTCAACTTCTATCAGGTCATTCCTCTTTATGCGGATGAATTGGACTATAAACTGGAACATGACGCTGACGCTCTGCTGAACAGGATGAGGGGGATCAGTTTTGTCGTAAATCCCACCCGTCAGGATGCTGTCACTCGTGGCACCCTTTCCAATGATGATTTTGACGGTGAGATGGATGACGCTTCCTATCACCTTGAGAGCATTGAGGAAAAGGAACTGCCTATTGACCCCATCAATGCCTATAACCACATGGCCATCTACCTGCGCTGGTGCATAGAACACGACCTGATGGGCGAGGACTTCTTAAAAGAATACAGCGAAGTGGCCAAACAGGTCAAAGTTGATCCTGCCAGTGTGGATCTGCGGGAGTTTATCCGGGATGAGCTGGACGGCTGTCTGTTCTCTGTGCTGTTCAATCAGCAAGGCCGTGCCTTTGCAGGCTATTACTACGGAGAGGGCGACAGCCCCTACTATCCTGCCGATGTTGACGATAACGCACTCCGTTTCTTCGGCCCGGAGCGGTATCACTCCGAGGAGTTCCGGGACGAAGCCTACCTGTTCATTCCCTTTGACGAGGATTATTATCAGGCTATGGCAAAGGTGATCGGGGAACGCTTTGAAAACTGGCAGGGACAGGACTTTGACGAAGACACGCTGGAGCCCTCCGAGGTGGCGGATGCTTTGATGGAGTATCTGGACTGCGAGTGCACCTATTTCCCATCCATGGCAGATGATGACCCCATCATGTCGGCGTACAGCTATGCCAAACGGGAAAGTGTCAAAGAGGGATTTGTACCGGTGCTCATCAAGGCGGATGACGAAACACTGCTGGAGTGTCTGGTGATGAACGCTGACCCGGAGCATGACGCGGACTGCTACGAATTTGACCTCAAAGCGGTAACGGAGTACCGGAAGAAGATGCTCTCCGCCCCCATCAAGGACAGCAAGGCGGTTCTGGAGGAACTGATCGGCCAGCGCAAAGCAGAGGCCGAAGATGACGATATGGACTGGGAGGAGGAGATTCTGGGCGAGATGGCTGGCGGCTATGACAATGACCGTTTCTCCTGCTACTGGGATTCGGACAGCCACATGACCCACCCCCTCGTTTTGGCCAGGATCCCGGTGAAAAAACCCTGGGAGATCTTCGCCTACCTGCCCTTCGGCAACTGGAATGAGTGCCCCAACACGCCGGAACTGATGGCAGTGGCAAAATACTGGTTTGAGCAGTACGGCGCCATCCCTGCCGCCATGAGCCACGATGAGATGGAGTTTGAACTTCCGGTTCCTGTCCCCAAGGAAAGAGCTGTGGAGTTGGCTGTGGAGCAATATGGCTTCTGCCCGGACATCGTGGATCAGGAGCAGGATGATCCCACCGTGGGCAATCTGGCGGATGTCCTGCGGCAGTCCACTGTCTGGTACTTCTGGTGGGATTGACGGGATTCCTGCACCCTTTGAAACGGAGAATTGACCTATGAATAGTGAAGTATTGGCAATAAAACTCCTGGACCTGGCCGAGGGACGGGAAACTCCCGAAAGCTGGCGGAGCTGGTGGGACGAGCATGAGCCGGAGCTGGAAAACCTGCTGAGCCGAGGCGAATTTTTGAAACTGAAACCTTGCCGGCATGACTTCCGATGGGTCCCGGTGCTGACCAGCCAAAAGGGAGCCATCGCCATTCTGGAAAAGAGCGGCACAGCATTTGAGGTCAGCAATCTCTACCAGGAGCGGTATCTGGCGGAGCTGGACGCTTTCTGCAAGGAGCAGGAGCGAGTACAGCGGAAAAAGCAAAAGGAATTCAAGGCCAACAATCCTGAGCTGTTTTGCCGTTACCCCAAGTTCTCCAAGGCGCTGGCAAAGGCGCTGGAGCCATCTGACGAGATCCAGCCTGCCGCCACGGAGGAGCAGATCGCAAGTCAAGAAAGCGTGCTGGACTTCACGCTCCCGGCCCAGGTGCGAGAGTTCTTCCTGCTGACCGCTGGCATCCAGGTATCCACAGGCGTGATCCTTTCACTTTCCGGGATGTTTGATCTAACCATCCATGGAGAGCGGTATTGTGTGCTGGGCGAGTTCTGGAAAGAAGCGGATGGCGACCAGCTCCTGCTCCGCCCCGGAGAGGAAACCATCTGGTACTACGCCCATGAGCAGGACAAGGTCAAGCGACTCTGCAATGATATGACAGAACTGCTGGAGAAGAAATTGGCGAGGTATCTCAATGAGCAATGAAAATATCGCCTATAAAAAGAAAATAGCGCGGCGGTTGATGGCTGAACTGTAAATCAGCGAAGGAAGAATGAAAATGACATTAGAAGAAATGTTCCGTGATCTCTATGATAAATATGGTAACGATTTTAACTGGTATATGATCCCCTTCGCACAGGCGGACGGGGCATTTGTTGCAGAACTAAACAAAGAAATAGGACAAGACCACTTCTTATACGGCAAAAAAATCTTGGCGGTTGCGAAGTGTGAATCCAATGATGATGTGTTATATGTTCTCAGAAACGGAACAGGAAGAGACATCTACTATCTGTTCCATTTAACTTACTCAGCACATAATGCGGACGGATTTCCCCAGTATGAGGAGTTTGCAGATCTATTTGCAGTAAAAGAATTTATAGAACGATCATATATCGAGGATTATATGTAATTTTCAAATTTCAATTTATTGGGAATCCACCTTACCCGCAGTGGCATCAGAAAGGAGGCGGTACCTGTGTCAACTTGGAGCGGAATCCGAAACAAGCTGGAGAATGACTACCTGTGCCCGACGCTCCGTGGGCACATCCAGTATTTTGCCGCCAGCTACTGGGAAAGCCATGACCAAACAGGCCGGGCAGCCATTCGACTGGACGGCGTGGAGGTGCTGCGAAGTAACTACTATGCCTATGAACAGAACTACTGGAACAGATATCAGGCCCTGCGGCGGGAGGGCATCGGCCAGGACGATCGAACGGCCCCTTTTCGGCTGGCCCATGAAGGGACACTGAACGATGGCTGTTTTGACAACGGTTTTTTCTATGAGGCATTTCATGAATTTGACAACCAGAGCATTGAGAAAAGCCTTGTCAGCAAGAATCCCCTTGTCCGCATCCTCGCCCTTCTGGACCGCAGGCTGGGAAAGCGCCGCCTGCTGGCTTTGGAGGAATCCATGGAGCAGGAACTGGACTGGGTACGGGCTTTCTATGTGATCCGGATGCAGGCCGAAGGGCTGATGGAGAAAGAATAACATTCAGGAGGAACTGCCATGTCACAGATCGCATCCTTTTATCTGCTCAAAGACGGTCAGCGGCAGGAGCTGTCCAACGGTGACTGCTCCGGCGCGGTCTACATGGCCATCTGGGACTGGTGTGAGAGCGAGCTGGATCTGGATGTCCGATTTCCCGCTCCCCAGACGGAGAACACTCTGGACTGCGCTCTGCTGGAGGGAGAGCTGGCGTCTGAACTGCTGGCAACTCTGCGGGAGCAGAGCCTCCCGGAGCTGGCCGCCGAAATTGCCGCAGACTGGGAGCTGCCCACCGAGGCGGTGCAAAGCGGACTTGAAACGCTGCGCTCCCATCTGGAGCTGGTGCAGAGCGACGCTGCCCTGCTGTATGAGATGACTTGACGGGACTATGCCCATGCCAAGGATGCAGGTTAAGAAACGGAGAGAAATACTATGGTGAGAGATGGACTTGTGTTCAAAGATGAGAATGGTCAGGTCATCTTCAACCAGTATAGCTTCTGCGAACTGGTGAAGCACCTGCTGGTGGAGCTGGTGGGGATCTCCTATGAGGAAGCCTCTCAGACAGTGGAACGCGCACCGCTGGCAGAGCCAGTGGCCGATGCCGTGGGAGTGGCGATATTCAGCCATGACCGGCCTTATTACTGGGCCATGTTTTTCTACTATGGGAACGGTTATTGGTGGGAAAAGGGTATTCCAGCGCAGCCAGAGGATATGGATGCCTATGAAGCTTTGGAAAAGAAAATTATGGAGAAATGCCACTTAAAGGAGCCCTTTGAGTGGAAATAGTGGAGGTGTGCAATGCTGGCGGAGGATTTTGACACCATCTTACATAATCTTGGTATGGCGTGGCTGGAACATCCGCTGTTCCATCATGCCCCGGTCGCCATCCGGTTTGAAATCGGCGGAGATGAACCAGTCTATCTGGAATGCACCTATTCGGACGAGAACACCGAGAAACTAACTCCAAACCCCGCCTATGTTCAAGGCGCACTGGAGCGGGCGATTATGATCTACCGGAACCTTCCAGCGCCGCCGGGTATTCTGCGGATTGACGGGTATCCCGAAGAAAAACCTGTCGAGTCCCTGCTGACGGCCATCCAGCAGAGGGCCGCACTTCCTGCCCCGCATGAGCAGGTCACAGCGACCATGATGGACGAGGACGGGGATACATATGCACAAGTACAGTTTTACTGGGATCTCAGCAAAATCAGCTTTCAACCGGAGCGGCTTCTCCAGGAGATCATTCTGGGGGACATCGGCGGCTGGAACGGCTTTGTGTCCAGCGTCTATCTGACCGGGCCGGGGCCATTCCTCTACCATCTGTACGATGACCGTGGGTTGGATATACTGGGCGGCTCACGGGAGCTGCTACTGCCGCTCTATCATCAATTCAATGACTGGATCTTGGAATACAATCTGGAGAAGATTGACCGACTGTTCGCTCCGGCAAAAGAATGACCGTACAGACAAAAAAGGAGGCATCATAATGGGACTTGATATCTACGCCGGAACATTGACCCGGTACTATTCTCACAACTGGAAAACCGTTGTTCAGCAGTGGGCGGAGGAAAACGGATACGCCTTCAACCGCATCACCCCGGACGGGGAACCCGCTGACAACGAGGAGGAACTGTCCCCGGCCGAGGTCCAGGCGGCGGTGGAGAACTGGCGGGATCAGATTCTGAACGCCATTTCTCAGCCGGGCCAGCCCCCCTACGCTCCCTGGCCGGAGAATAACGAGAGCCCCTACTACACCGACAAGCCGGATTGGGATGCCTTCGGCGCCATGCTGCTGGCGGCCGCCTGCCATACATACGAGGAACCGGTGCCTCCCACTGTGGAGAAGGACTGGAACTTCGGGGAGCATCCCCTGGTCGCCCGCCTTGCGGCGGACCAGGAGCGGGTATGGTCCCTGTTCCGTGGGGCTACCTGGTGGCTGCCTCTGCCGGACGCCTTCTTCTTCCAAGCACCTCTGCCTACCGACGACACCGCCGCCATCGGCACGGTGGGCGGACTGCGGAAGGAGCTGGAGAAGCTGAACCAGCTGGCGTGGCAGGCCGATGAGGATACCATCCTTGATTGGGCAGACACGGAGGGATACCCGGCAGACGGAACCGTAGGCCCGGATGGACAGTACAGCAAGGCGGACATCTCGGAGCATACCCAGTATGATACCCAGTCCCTTGCCAAGTTCGCCTTCTCCATGTTCTGGCGGGCCATGCGGTTTGCCGAGGAACAGCAGGTGCCCATTTTACTGGATTATTAAGGAGGAGCTTTATGGGATACGATGTCAGTTTTCACCCGATTTCGCCGGAAGAAATGCGGGAATGGTATTTTACCCCGCTTTCCTGGGTACAGCAGGGGCAGGAGGAAAAGGTGCTGGCCCTTGCCGCACAGCACGGAATGGAGGACTTCTATGCGGAAAAATATCTGGATACTCTGCGGGTCGGTGCGGGGACAGAGCCGGATGAATTGTTTGATAAGAGCCACGGCTTTTATATTGCGGTGATCCAGGGCTTTTTCCGGGATTACTATTACACCAGAGGCAGTGCCTTTTCTTTCCTGGTGGAAGAAAAGCCGGAATATGCCCGGTATTTCACCCCATGGGCACAGGTGACACCAACAGCTTTTCCAAATCCGGCAGAAAATCAGATCATTGAAAACTACTGTTCCGGCGTGTACCTGTCTCCAAAGCAGGTTACACAGCTTCTCCGGGATCTGGAGCAGGACCCAAAGGTGCTGGAGGATTTGGAGGGACTTTGGAGTAACGGACAGCTTGCCGTGCTGAAAAAGGCTCTCACTGCCGCGGCGGAACTGGGTGTCGGTCTGCTGGAAGCTACCGAGGTGGTGGAGCCTAACCCTATCCGCCCTAATGAGAGTACAAGCTACTCAAACCTGTACCACTGTGATCGGGATGGGGTGCATCTCTACATAGATACTGTCAGTACTCAATTAGCGGATGTGATTGGAAAAAGTGAGGAACAAGCATAAGCGGTTGGGAGGATTTTATGGAACAAAAACGCCCGGCAGATATATTTCAGGAGCTTCTGGACTACCTGTGGAACGGGCTGGGGCTGGAGGAAAAGGGCTGGAAGCGTCTGAAAAAGGGCAACTTCAAAAAGAGAACGAAAAACGGCCTGACCTACCTGATCTGGTTTGAGCGGAGCCGCTACAACTACATAGACTACGAAATCGGCCATGGAAATGTGGAGGTGGGATTCAGCTGCATCATTAAGCAGGGGGATGACTTTCTCTACTCTTTCAAAATAGAACCGATAACAGGCGGTTCGTTCTTCCGGATGCTGACAGAGGACCTGCGGTTGGATACCGGGTTGCTGGACACTTTTCTGCCCTTAATCAAAGCCCGCTACCTTGACTTTATCGACCGCTTTGAGGAGGACCCGGCAGAGGCGTTACAGCCGGTCTGCGCCCCCTTTACCCAGCCGGAGGATTACAGTTGGCGTATTCATGTGGAGGAGCAGGCGGTGGAAAGATACGGAACACCAGAGCAGCTGGCGGAGTACCGCCGTCAGGCGGAATTGCGTGGAACGCCGGAAAGCAAGGTGCGCCGGTGGATGGGGATGCAAATCTTCTATTTCTCCCATGCTGGCGATGTGGACCATGCTTGGGCCGCCAGCCGCTCCGTGGAGGAATTGGACGTGGTCGTGGGAAACCATGTCCAGGCCAAGAAGCAGTATGACACTTGGACGGAGGAGGACGAAGCGGGCTATCAGATCTACCTTCAGGAGCAGGACATGGAAAAGCGGACTTATCGGGCTTGGTATCTAATCGCCAATCCCCGAAAGCTGCCCAAGGAAATCGTTAATCAGGAACTGGCGTTTCGGTTCAAGCTGTTCCCTGACAAAATGGATAAAAAGAAATGAATGGTATTATTATTCTGGTTTGTGGTCTGCTGCTTCTCTTGGCCATAAAACTGCTGATAGAGCGCAACTTCATCGGATTGGTTCTATTTAGTGTGGCTCTTTTTTTGATTTTTGGAGTAACCCCGCATACAAAGTAGCGATCGCCCGTTGTTACATGGTCTGCTGCTATAAGGAGGACAAAAATGAGTAATCAAGTGTTCCGGCAAAACCTGGATGACAAAAAAGGGCCCCAGCCCGGCGGCCCCTATCTCATTCAAATGCTGTTCAAAGAGCCGGTAGACATGCCGGACAAGGATGAGATGACCGCTGTGATGAAAAAGCACATCGGCGCGGTAGAGTGTTTCTGCCGTGATAAAAAGATGGCAGGCTTTGCTGCCCTGGATCATATCGCGGAATTTCAGGACGGCAAATGCCCGGTGCAGCTGATGGTGATGGGATGTGACAAATTCAAGGGCAAGGGCTTCGATGCGTTCCTTATGAGCCAGATGTGGGACTGCCGGGAGGACCGAGAGCGAATCTTTCGGGAGTGCCGGTATCAGGTCGTGGCCACTGATATGCTGGCGGCGGCGCTTCCGGCCCTGGAGAGGGCCAACCTGGACGCCGACTTCGTGGAGGCCCTGGCAGAGCTGTACCCCACCTGTGAGGCGTTCTATTTCCAGAACTGCGGCAAGCTCTTGCTGGCGGAATATGTGCGTTCCCACCAGATCGAGGGCTCGGACCGCTTCATCCGATTTGGTGTCAATGTCCGCTTCTTCAACATTGAGGGCACCGAGGATATGCTCATCGACACAGTGGGCATGAACACCCTGTTCCTGCCGGACCTCCAGTACCACTTCCATAGCATGGATCCCAACTGGGTAGTGAACCACGCCTATAATGCGGCGTCGTACATACTGGAGCATGATAACCCCATTGGGGATGGGGAAACGATTGACGGCATAGAGAATGGCCGGATGAGCCGGGAGATTCAGTGGAAGTGCCAGTACGAGGATGCCCTGATCCAGCCGCCCAGGGGAGTGGTGGACATCCATATGGGCGACTATGCTTCCGGAAAACGCTGAACGGATAGAATGACTGCATGTACAGCCGGAGAAAATGTTTGCTCCCCTTAAGCGGATTTTACATTCAGCGGGTTATCTTGGCTATTGTATGATAGAAAATAACAGGAGAGAGTACACAGCTGATGTGTGGATGAACGCATCGGGGGGAGCCGATTTATGAGAAAGAACATTTCCCCACAGCATATTGTGGGGGGCGTCGGGACTGCGCAGCCGCGTGACTTCCTGCGCTGCGGATAAGGGAGGAGTGATCGATTTGCATCCAGAAGAATGCCTGATCTGCAAGGCACCGCTGGAATATCTGGTCCGGGACGAGGACATGGAGTGCGCCATCTGCCATAAAAAGGAATCCAGCAAGACCCGGTGCGTCAACGGCCATTATGTTTGCAATGACTGCCATACCCAGGGCATGGACACCATCTTCGGCCTGTGCTTGGCGGAGACTTCCGCCGACCCCGCCGCTATCCTCCGCCGGATGATGGACCTGTCCTTCTGCCATATGCACGGGCCAGAGCACCATGTGATGGTGGGAGCGGCGCTGCTCACCGCCTATAAAAATGCCGGGGGCAAGTTGGACCTGGAGAGCGCTCTCCGGGAGATGTACAGCCGGGGCAAAGCTGTCCCCGGCGGGGCCTGCGGCTTCTGGGGCGCCTGCGGGGCGGGGATCAGCGCGGGGCAGTTCCTGGCCATCGCCACGGCATCCACGCCCCTGGCCCGGGAGCCCTGGGGATTGAGCAATCAGATGACCGCCCGGGCCCTGGACAGCATCGGCAAGGTGGGTGGCCCCCGGTGCTGCAAACGGGATTCCTGGCTGGCCGTCCAGGCTGCCGTGGACTTTGTCCGGGAGCACCTGGGGGTGGAGATGCAGCACAGCGTGCCCGTCTGCTCTTACAGTGCCCGAAACAGCCAGTGCATCGGAAAACGCTGCCCCTTCTCGGCGGCAAAGCAAAGGGCTCTCGAGGCGAAAACAGCCCCGAGTTTCTGAAAGGCCAGAAGCTCCGGGACATACTTGTTTTTCCGGAGAATCTGCTCCATAGGGGTCCCTTGGGCAGCTCGTCCACCAGCTTGCCCAGATACCGGATATCCCGTATCAGCAGGTCCCATACCCGGACACCGCAGACCTTGTCGGTGATGAGGGCACGGTCAGGATTCATGGCGGGGGCACGTTGAAAAAAGTGAGCGCAGGTGACGCTGGACCGCTCCAGCCGGGCGAGGTCCGCCAGCGTGTACCCGGTGAGACAGGCAGTTACCTGGTCCACCTCCGCCCGGGTGCGGCCCTTTTTCACTTATGATGGATACAAGATCAGCCTGGGCAAGGAGGGCAGGAAATGAACCTGAAGGAGGCCCTCGTTTCCGGAACAGGCTGCAGGTCCTGACGGAAGAGCGGCCGCCCGGGGCGCCGCTGCTTGAGGCGAGGGGTGATAATCCCTCCTGAAATGCACAGACTATTTCTGCTCTTTGGATGTGAAGGGGCGGGTGGATTGGAGACCTTAGCAGATTATCTGGCGCAGGCGAAAGCGCCGCAGCGCCGCGTCCGTATGGCGGAGGTGCTGGAGTGGGCGGAACGGACGTTTTCCGGCCTGGAGCTCAGGGTTGCATGGAACCAGCCTGTGTTCACAGATCATGGGACGTTCATCGTCGGGATCAGCGTCTCCGCCGGGCATCTGGCCGTTTCTCCGGGGCGGGCTTGGAGGGCTTTTTCCGGGAAATCGCCCGGGGCGGCTATGCCGGGGCAAAATGCTGTTCCGCATCCCGTGGGAGAGGGACGTGGATTACACGCTGCTGCGCCGGATGATCGCCTTCAACCGCACCGAAAAGGCCCACTGCAAGACTTTTTGGCGGGGGAAGGCATGACGACCTGGATACCTTGGCGGGCCAGGGCGCTACTTGCCGGAATCTACCTGCCCGGTCCGACACCAGGGGCGCGCTTTGCCCGGCCGCTCCCGCCGGATCTGGCCCGCTGAGGCGGAAGTCCGCGGAACAAACTGCGGCCCCCGGCCCGTGCCGGATGGGGAAAACGCCTTGTATAAGCAGGGGGCAAGCGCGGCACTGGACGGAAAACCTGCGGAACCATGCGGGCGGCAGTGCGCCGCCCGGTCAAAGGAGGACGACCCATGCCCAACCGGCTGCAATTTGAACAATCCCCGTATCTGCTCCAGCACCGGGAAAATCCCGTGGACTGGCGGCCCTGGGGGAGCGAGGCATTCCAGACCGCACGGGAGGAGGACAAGCCGGTGTTCCTCAGCATCGGCTACTCCACCTGCCACTGGTGCCACGTCATGGCCCATGAGTCCTTTGAGGACGAGACGGTGGCGGAGGCGATCAACCGGGATTTTATCCCGATCAAAGTCGACCGGGAGGAGCGCCCGGATGTGGACGCGGTCTATATGGCCGCCTGCGTGGCTATGACAGGCTCCGGCGGATGGCCGCTGACGGTGCTGCTCACGCCGGAGCAGGAGCCCTTCTGGGCGGGGACGTACCTCCCCAGACAGGCGCTGCTGTCCCTGCTGCAGCAGGCGGCGCGCCTGTGGCGGGAAGATAGGGGCAGTCTGCTGACCGCCGGAGAGGCGCTGACCGACCGGCTCAGGGAAGCGGAGGGCGCAGGCACCGGCTTTCCAGACCGGGCACTGGCAGGCATGGCGGCGGGCCTTTACGCCCGGAGTTTTGACACCCGCTGGGGCGGCTTCGGGCACGCGCCAAAATTCCCCACGCCTCATAATCTGATCTTCCTGCTCCGGTACGCCCGGCGCACAGGGGAGTCCCAGGCCGGGGCCATGGCGGAGCAGACGCTGGAGAGCATGTACCGAGGCGGCCTGTTCGACCATGTGGGCGGCGGCTTTGCCCGGTACTCTACCGATGAAATGTGGCTGGTGCCCCACTTTGAAAAGATGCTCTATGACAACGCCCTGCTGGCACTGGCCTATACGGAGGCCTATCAGCAGACCCGGCGCCCGCTCTATGGGGAGATCGTCCGCCGCACGCTGGATTACGTCCTGCGGGAGCTGCGTGATTTTCAGGGCGGATTCTACTGCGGACAGGACGCGGACAGCGAGGGCGAGGAGGGGAAATACTATGTATTCACCGAAGGCGAGCTGAGAGACCTGCTGGGACCGGAGGACGCAGAGGCGTTCTGCGGCTGGTACGGCGTCACCGAGACGGGGAACTTTGCGGGGAAAAATATCCTCAACCTAATCGGCCGGGAACAGGTCCAGCGGGAGCCGGTGCGCATCAGGCCCCTGCGGGAGAGGGTGTATGCCTACCGCTTGGAACGGACCTGCCTCCACAGGGACGACAAGGTGCTTGCCGCATGGAATGGACTGATGATTGCGGCCCTGGCCCGGGCGGGACTGGCCCTGGATGAGCCCCGCTATCGGGACGCCGCCGTGGGAGCCGCGGCATTTTTGAAGCGGAGCCTCACAGAGGAAAACGGTCGTCTGCTGGCCAGATGGCGGGCGGGGCAGGCGGCCCACCCCGGAAAGCTGGATGATTACGCCTTCTGCGCCTGGGGCTTGCTGGAACTCTACGGCGTGACCTTCCGGACCGCCTATCTGGCGGAGGCCGGGGACCTGACGGCACGGCTGCTGGAGCAGTTTTTTGACGGGAAAAACGGCGGGTTTTACCCCTACGCGGCGGATGGGGAACAGCTCATCACCCGGACAAAGGAGACCTATGACGGGGCCATGCCGTCGGGCAATGCGGCAGCGGCGCTGGTTCTCTCCCGCCTGGCCCGCCTCACCGGGGAGGCCCGCTGGCGGACCGCCGCCGATCTGCAGCTGGGCTATCTGGCTGGGGCCACCCGGACCTATCCCGCCGGACACGGTTTTGCCATGCTGGTGTTTCTGGAGGAGCTGTGGCCCTCGGCGGAGCTGGTCTGCGCGGCCCGGACCATGCCGGAGGAGTTGGCGGCTTTTCTGCGGGAGGCCTCCAGGCCCGAACTGACGGTGCTGGTGAAAACGCCGGAGACGGCAAAGCCGCTGGAGGAGCTTGCCCCCTTCACGGAGGCCTATCCGATTCCGGAGACAGGCGTCCGGTACTATCTATGCCGGAACGGCGCCTGTGCCCGGCCGGTGGACAGTATTTCAGAAGTCAGACGGCTGCTGGAACAGAACTGAGGATCCTGCCCAAAGGGCTCCGCCGGACCGCGCGGTTTGCCGCATGACAGGTTCCTTTTCCGTGGCCTGCCGCTCTGCAAAACAAGGATACAAAAACTGCCCGGAGGAATCTGTTCCATCAGATACTCCGGGCAGCTGTGTTCTTTTCAGGCCGCCTGCATCCCGGATGCCTGCATTTTGAACGGGATGGGCATATATGCGGGAGGACTTCAGCCGTTCTCTGCCGCATTTCTTCGATCAGGCGCCGCCTGCCAGATATTCTTCCGCCATGTGGACCGCCATGGCCCCATCGGCCACGGCCGTCACTACCTGGCGCAGCGGCTTCGTCCGTACATCGCCCACGGCATAGACGCCGGGGAGATTGGTCCTTGTGGTTTCGTCCGCCGTCACATAGCCGCCGGCATCCAGCTCCAGCTGGCCTTTCACCAGCTCCGTGGCCGGCTTTCTGCCGACGCTGATGAAGAGCCCGTCGCAGGGAAGGACGGATTCCGCCCCGGTCTGCACATCCCGCAGCCGGATGCCGGTCAGCTTCTCTTCGTGCAGCAGCTCCGTAACAGTGCTGTTCCAGCGGAATTCCACGTTCTCTGCCTGTATCAGTGGCTCGTGGTAGATCTTCGTGGCCCGTAGCTGGTCCCTGCGGTGCACCAGGACCACCCTTTCGGCGATACGGCTCAAAAGCAGGGCGTCGCCGGCGGCGGAATTCCCGCCGCCCACCACGGCGACCGTTTTGCCCTTGTAGCGCATCCCGTCGCAGGCGGCACAGTAGGCCACACCCCGGCCCACCAGGGCCTCCTCGCCTGCAAGGCCCAGCTCCCTGGGATTGGCTCCGGTGGCAAGGATTACCGTCCTGGCATAAAAGGTCCCCTCGCTGGTCTTCAGCGCCTTGGGGGCAGCGGTCAGTTCCATGCGCTCCACCTGTGCGTACGCTGTCTGCGCACCGAACCGCTCTGCCTGCCGCTGCATCTTCTCCGCCAGGGTGAAGCCGTCGATCCCGTCCTCATAGCCGGGATAGTTGTCGATCTCCTCCGTCAGGGCCATCTGCCCGCCTGCCGAGAGTTTCTCCAGCACCAGTGTATCCAGCCCGGCCCTGGCTGCATAGAGCGCCGCCGTATAGCCGCCCGGCCCGCCGCCCACCACGATCATGTCGTAGACACGAGTTTCGCCCATGGATTCCGCCTCCTTACTTCGCCATAGCCTCCTGGATGAACTGGTCGATGGCCGCTTTGGACCCGGGGTTGACGATAGAATCCACGGCTTTCCCGTCCCGATACAGGACCAGCGTAGGAATGACCTCGATCTGCGCCGCCTCGGCCAGCGCGGCCTCCTCGTCGATGTTTACCTTCGCCACGGTGAGACGGTCGCCGTATTCGTCCGCGATCTTCTCATACGCGGGCCCGATCCGGCGGCAGTAGCCGCACCAGGGAGCCCAGAAATCCACCAGGATGGGCTTGCCGCCCTCTGCCATCTGCTGGAATTGTTCCTTGTTTAGATTGATAGCCGCCATGCTGGTCAGCTCCTTTCCTTGGTTTGGTCCTAGTATAACCGAAAGTCCGCGATTTTTCTGTGACGACATCACCCAAAACACGGGATTTTCCGAAAAGCGGGCCGGTTGACAGCAAAGCTCCTGTCAACTATACTGAGAACACGATGAGGAGGGACACGGAATGACCTTTCAGGACTATTTTCCCATCTGGAACAAGCTCCAAACAGACCAGCAGGACCGGATCCGCAGCAATCTGAATTTCCGAACCGTGAAGAAGGGGACGATCCTGCACAACGGGGACATGGACTGCACCGGACTCCTCCTGGTGAAGGCGGGGCAGCTCCGGGCCTATATCCTCTCTGACGAGGGGCGGGAGATCACCATTTACCGCCTGTTCGACCGGGATCTGTGCCTGTTCTCTGCGTCCTGCATCATGCGCTCCATCCAGTTTGAGGTCACCATCCAGGCGGAGAAGGACACGGACCTCTGGGTCATTCCCGCGGAGGTCTACCAGGACATCATGGAGGCGTCGGCGCCTGTGGCCAACTACACCAACGAGCTGATGGCCAGCCGGTTCTCCGAGGTCATGTGGCTGATGGAGCAGGTCATGTGGAAGAGCCTGGACAAGCGGGTGGCGGCCTTTCTGCTGGAGGAGGCCTCCATCGAGGGGAGCAGCGTGCTGAAGATCACCCATGAGGCCATTGCCAATCACCTGGGCACCCACCGGGAGGTGATTACCCGGATGCTGCGCTATTTTCAGAGCGAGGGCATGGTGCGGCTCTCCCGGGGCATGGTCCGGCTCCTTGATGAGGACAGGCTGCGGCAGTTGCAGGATTGAGCCGCGTGATACGGCACGGTCATGTGCGGCTGTTCCTTGCTTTGCAGATCAGCTGTGTCATGGTGCCCATGGGGCAGTAGACACACCAGCTGCGGGGCTTGAACAGCACCATGGTGATTAGCCCCAAGACTGTGGATGTGAGCATGACGCCGTAGAAGCCGAAGGCGAACTGCGCCACGCCGGGATGGAAAAGGGTGCCGTGGTAGGCCCAGTTCCAGGGCAGCTTGAAGGTCCACAGCAGGGTGACCGCCTGCCCCAGATCCCGCACACCGGCGAACACCAAATAGGTGTTCCACAGCATCAGAAAGAACATGGCGAAGAAAAAGGCGAGAAATCCGTATCGGAACGCCTTGCTTTTCATCCATTTGGGGATGTCTTTCCTGCGGGACAGCCCGAAGCGCCCGCCCAGCAGCCCAAACAGCTGGCCCCGGCCGCAGTAGCGGTTGCAGTAGCTCTTGGTCCCGCTGACCACGGAGATGATGAGGGGGATGAAGAAGCACAGCAGGCCCAGCCAGGCAAACAGAATGTTGAAAAATCCCAGCAGGAGGTACAGGAGCGAAGCGATCCACAGATAGTCGTACCAGTGCTTCTTCATGCCTCTACCTCCCGGATTTTGATGACGCTGGCCGGACACTCCCTGGCGCACTTGCCGCAGCCCACGCATTTGTCCTGCCGGACCTGGGCCATAACGCCCCGCACGATCTCAATGGCCTGCAGGGGACAGACCTTCACACAGCAGCCGCAGGCCACACAGGCTGACGGGTCCACCACGGCTCTGCGCCGCTTTTTCACGGAATTCATAGCATGCCTCCCTAAATTGAGTGGGTTCATCATACCGCATATCTATGAATTGCACCGTGATGAAATCACAAATGCCGCAGGCAGAATAGCACCGCACGCACCGGCCTAAACGGGATGCGGGGAAGGTGAGGGCACGTCCGGGGCTTGTGCCTTGGAGGGACAGCTGTGAGGAAGGTCATCTGTTTCGCCGATTCCAGCACCTGGGGCTACGATCCCCGGTCCCGGCTGGGCGGGCGCTGTGCCCCGGGCAGCTGATGGGTGGACATCCTGGCGGCCGAAACCGGATGGGTGTTGGGCAACTGGGGCGCCAACGGCCGGGAGCTCCCCGACGCGGCACCTGACATTCCGGCGGACACCGACCTGCTGATCGTGATGCTGGGCACCAATGACCTTTTGCAGGGCCGCAGGCCCAAGGCCACGGCGGAGCGGATGGAGCGATTCCTGACCGGCCTGGAGCTGGCACGGGGGAAGATCCCTCTGTTCGCGTTGCCGTCCCGGTCCCCGGGGGAATGGGTGCCGGGCCAAATGCTCATTGCCGCTTCCCGGACCTTCGCCGGGTGCTGCCGGACCCTTGCCGGGCGGTGGAACGTCTCCCCGGCCTATGACGGTGTGCCACTTCGCGGAGCAGGGGCACAGGGCCCTTGCCGCCGGGATTTCGCCCCATGAAACGCATCGTTCCCCGGCACCGTGCGCCTGCTGGAGGGAACCATCAATGGGAGAACCGGTGCCGCCCAGAGCGGGCCGCTGCGGCTCCGGCGGGATATGGGGATATCAGCAAATCCGGCAGGGGGCTTATGGAGCGCTGCCCCGAGCATTGACGGCGGGAGCCTTTCGCGCAGACGCGCACGGAAACGAGACAAGGAGGAGCACCATGCGGATTCTGATGCTGGGCAACAGCCTCACCTCTGCCCAAGATATGCCGGACATTCTGGCGGAACTGACCGGGGCGGAAGTGGTCTGCCATACCCGGGGCGGGGCCCGGCTGTCCGAGCATCTGAACCCGAACACCCGGCTGGGCGCCCGAACGCAGGCGGCGCTTGCAAAGGAGCAGTGGGACTATGTGGTGCTGCAGGAAATGAGCCACGGCCCCATCACCGCTCCCGGGAGCTTTTTCGCCAGCGTGGAGCGGCTCTGCCGGCAGATCCGGGAGAACGGGGCCATCCCGGTGCTCTATGCCACCTGGGCCTATCAGAAGGGTGGGGCCCGGCTGTCGGCCAAGGGATGGGACTATGGTGGGATGGCCCGGAACCTGTCCGCGGCGTACCGCAGGGCGGCGGAGGAAAACCGCGCCCTGCTTGCCGACGTGGGGCGGCGGTTTTACCAGCTGCCCGGCACGCAGGACCTCTACGCCGCCGATGGCGTCCACCCCAGCGGGCAGGGGGCCCGCATTGCGGCGGAGACCATAGCGGCGGCGATTCAACGACACAAGGAGGACCCATCATGATTCGGGACATCTGCAAAGACCAGGCATTTCTGGCCCAAAAGGCCGAGCCCGCCTCTCCGGAGGACCTGCCGGTGGCGGCGGATCTGCTGGAGACACTGGAAGTCCACAGGGACGGCTGCGTAGGTATGGCGGCCAACATGATCGGCGTGAACAAGCGCATCATCGCCTTCGACAACCAGGGCGGCTATATGGTCATGTTCAATCCGGAGATCGTGAAAAGGGCCGGCCCCTATGAGGCGGAGGAGGGGTGCCTGTCCCTCTCCGGCACCCGCAGAGCCCGGCGGTGGGAGTCCATCAAGGTCCGCTGGCAGAACGAAAAATTCCAGGAGCGGATCAAGACCTTCACCGGCTGGACGGCCCAGATTATCCAGCACGAGATCGACCACTGCGAGGGCATTATCATCTGAGGGGGAGGGGAAACCTATGAAACTTGCCATTCTCTCCGACACCCACGGCCTGCTGCGGCCGGAGGTCACGGAGCATCTAAAGACCGCCGACGCCATCCTCCATGGCGGAGATATCAACAGGCAGAGCATCGTGGATGAGCTGCGGCAGTATGCGCCGCTGTACATCGTCCGGGGCAACAACGACAAGGACTGGGCGGAGGCCATCCCGCACGATCTCACCGTTACCCTGGGCGGCGTGACCTTTTTCATGGTCCACAACAGAAAGGAGGTCCCGGCGGACCTGGCCGGTGTGGACGCGGTGGTGTTCGGCCACTCCCACAAGTACGTGCAGGAGGAGAAAGGCGGCGTCCTCTGGCTCAACCCGGGCTCCTGCGGCCCTCGGCGGTTCCATCAGGAGATCACCATGATGACGGCGGAGGCGGAGGATGGGAAGATCCGGGTGGAGAAGGTCATCATCCCCCACGGGACGGCGTGAGAACGGCGGGAAGACTGCTTCTCACCGGCGGTTCCGCCGTCTGCGGGGGCGGGGCGGCGCACCCCGGGCGGGGGAGGGGACAGGGCATTGACAACCGCCTGGCACAGGCAGTTCTGCCCTGAGATGGGGGCCGGCTTTGGCGGCGCACCGGGGATGCGGCGGCTCAAACAGACTCCGCCGGGCCGGAGTTCCGGAGCGTGCCGCTGCGGCGGCCCGCTTGCTGAAAGCCGGGGAACCGGCAGTGTATTCGAATTCTTGCAGACCTCACAGCTGCACACAAGCCGGCGC
>NZ_JAOQKG010000001.1:740113-754685 GCF_025567605.1 Oscillibacter acetigenes
GGGGCCCTGCCGCTGGTCTCTGCCACGAAATAGACGGGATCCCCTGCGCGGTCCCGGAGGGCGATGGCCCAGTCGGGCGTGTACCGCCCCACCGGGGTGGGAATGAAGAAGGACTTGGGAAGTCGGACATATAATCTGACCGCCTCGCTGGCCTCCAGCGCCTCGGCAAAGGCCCGTTCCCTGTCGGTGTCACAGATCACATAGTCTGAGATCGAATGGGCGGCGGGCACGGCGGTGCACCCCAGCCTGCCCCGGCGGACGGCATTGGTGAAGAGGGCGGCGTCATACGACGCGTCCAGCCGGTGGTATGTGATGTGCCGGACGACGGCGGCCGCCTTCTCCCGGTTGATGAGCCTGGAGGCCTGGAGGAGGAAATCCTCCGGATTCAGGCGGAACATGGCAAATGTCTCAGGGGCTATGCCCTGGAGAATGGCTGCCGCAGTGGTACGGGTCAGGCCGGTTTCCTCCACCAGCCTGCCCACTAGGTCATACCGTACACCGCCCGGCGCCGGGGGACCGGCGGCCTGCACACGGCTTTCCCTGCGGCGGAAGGCCCGGCCCTGAAGCAGCTGTTCCCGGGACTGCAGCTGCGTCGCCTGCTCGCCATACACCGTCCGGACAGAGACGGGGGTCACCTGTAGATGCGCGTCCAGAGCCTGGATGACGTTCCCGATCAGCTCCCGGGTGTCAAAGGAGACGGTGTAGAAGGACTTGGGGCCGACCCGCGCCCAAAGGGAGCGGAACGCCTCGGTCTGCAGCTTCTCCGGGTCCGCCCGGGCGGTGACGTTGCCGCCGTGGGCGTTCTCCGCGGGGATGGCCCGGGGGGTATAGACGCCGGAGAGGACTTGCGCCACGGCGGCGCTGAGGTCCTGAAGGCTTCCGCCCAGCCGGACGGCACCCCGGTCCCGGTCCGCAAAGAAGCTGCCGGTGAGGACGCGGTCCTTCACATAGCCCTGTTTCCGGAGAGCGGCACAGATCTCATCTGCCAGCTCCCGCGTCACCCGGACCCGTGCCCCGGTGGTGCCAGTGAGGAGCCTGCCGGCAAACAGGCCCGGCTCCACCATCCGGGGGCGGCCGGCAAGGGACGCCGCCAGCCCCTGCTGCAGGGCCTCCGCGAATCTGCCGAACTCCATATCGGTGATGAGCGTCAGCTTGTTCAGCTCCTGCACCGCCCCGCCCAGGACGCTTTCGTCCATGCGTTCGCCCTCCTGATTGACACACAGGCGCAGACCGCGGCCGATCTCCTGGCGGCTGCGGATCTCCGACTCCGTCTGGGGCTTCAGCATACAGATCTGGAACACATTGGGGTTGTCCCACCCCTCCCGGAGGGCGGAGTGAGAGAAGAGGAACCGCACAGGTTCATCCAGGCTGAGCAGCCGCTCCTTGTCCCGCATGATCAGGTCATAGGCGTCCGCGTCGAAGGAGGTTCGGCTCTTGCGGTCGATCTTTCCCTCCACAAAGCGGGCCTGGCGGCCCTTCCGCCGGTCTACGGAGAAGTAGCCCTGGTGGGTCTCGCGGGCATCGATGCCGTCCAGATAGGCCCGGTACGCCGGGTCGTCGATCTCTCGCCGGAACGCCTCCGCCACGGCGACGTACTCCTCCTCAAACATTTTGGCGTACTCGCCGCTGCGGCCGCTGCCGCTGTCCCCGTCGTACAGGCGGTATTTGGACACCTCGTCGATGAAGAAGAGGGACAGCACTTTCACTCCCCTGGAATACAGCTCCCGTTCCCGGCGGAGGTGGGTGCGGATGGTCTCCCGAATCTGCACCCGGCGCTGGAGAGCTGTCCGCTCCTCGCCGCCGCTGAACTGACCGGCATATAGCTTCAGGCCGTTGAGAAAGGTCACCGAGCTGTCCCGACCGTCGATCTCTGCCACCACATAGCGGTCGGCGTATTCGGCCAGGCCGTTGGACGCCGCGAACAGATCCGCCTTCCGGCGCAGCTGTTTCACCACCGTCCGAATGCCGGACGCCCCTTTGACCTCAAAACCGATCCGGGCGGCGGGGGCCCTGTCCCGGCTCAGGTCCACGCCCTCCAGATAGACAAAGCCGCCAGCGGCGGGGGAGGATGTGAAGGTCACCCCCAGGGCGGCGATCCGTTTCACCAGATGCCGGTTATAGGCGTCCAGGGCGTCCAGACGGTACACCATGTTGTACGCCTCCCGGTGGGTGGCGGAGTAGCGCAGGGTGAACAGGGCGTTGAACTTGCGCAGGCTCTCCCGAGTCTGGCGGCCCTCCACGCTCTGGGGCTCGTCAATGATGAGAATAGGCCGGGTGGCCGCGATGACGTCGATGGGGCGGCGGCCCCGGAAGCTGTCCGGCCGCTGGTCGATGATCCGCTGGTTCCTGCCCGAGTTGAACGCCTGCATGTTGATAATCATGACCTGAATGGCGCTGTCGGAGGCGAAGCGGTCCACCTGGGCGAGGCGGTCGGAGTTGTAGATGAAAAACCGCAGCCGCCTGCCGTACTCCCCGGCGAAGTGCTCCTGGGTCGTCTGCAGGGAACGGTAGACGCCCTCCCGGACGGCCACCGACGGAACCACGATGATGAACCGGCTCCAGCCGTAGCGGGCGTTTAGCTCGTAGATGGTTTTCACATAGGTATAGGTCTTGCCGGTGCCGGTCTCCATCTCCACGGACAGGTTGATCCCCGGCCCGGCCAGGGCCTTGGACAGAGGCAATCCGACGCGCCGCTGGACCGCGTGCAGATTTTTCAGGATCCGGGCGTCGGTCAGCTCCGGAGCCAGGGGTTGGTTGCACAGGCCGGTGCCGGTCCCTGCCAGGGACAGCGGCCTGTCGGCCGCGGCGCCCAGGCCCTGCCGGTGTGCCTGGGCGCACAGTGACTGGCCGCGGAACACATCGCAGACCGCTGCGGCCGCCTCCGCCTGAAAGGGCTGGTGCTTGAATTGGAGCTTCATGAGGTCACCTCCTTATGTCCGGTGCGCTGGGGACACATCCGGGCAAGACGGGGAAAGTTTCTGCGGAATGGAACCAGGCGGACGGTCTGCACTCAGAGTACCTGGACGCGGGTGCCGGGGGACAGGCTTTTGAAGATCTCCGTCACGTTGATCTTGGCGGCGTCCGAGGCGAAGGCGCTGTCCCGGAAGACAGCCCACTGGGGGCGGGAAGCAGCTATGTCCCGGATGACCGTGTCCGGAACGCCAGCGTCGAAACAGGCCGCCAGGACGCCGCCGTCCACCCGGTGGACGGTGCAGCCGCCGACCACCCGGCTGGTGTGGGGCAGGTGGATGCCCAGGCCCAGGTCCAGCAGGCAGGCATAGAGCAGATCCAGGTCGGTGCGGTCCTCCCGGATATTGGACACCGTCTGCCCGATCAGCGGCTGGGATATCTCCTCCGGGGGATAGAGGACCTCCTTCCGGCAGCCCTCGTCCACCCGGAAGACCCGGAAGCCGATGTCCGGACAGGCACCGGGGAATTCGGTCCGGATCTGATCCCCGGCACGGCGGATGCGGGCTTTGCCGATCTCACAGATGGTCTGGAAGCCCGCCTGGGCGGCCTCGCTCTTCTCACCGCAGGGCTCGGGCAGCTGCACCATAATGAAGCTGCGGTGGCCACCGTCCTCCGTGTTGAGGCGCATCACCGCGTGGGCGGTGGTGGCGGAGCCGGAGAAGAGGTCCAGGCATACGAAATCCTTCCCCGGAACAGAGCCGATCAGGGTCCTCAACAGGTCCACGGACTTTGGGTAGTCAAACAATTTCCGGCCGCCGAACAGCTTCCGCAGCTCCGCGTCTCCGTTGGGGATGTCGGGAATGACGTCCTTGAGCAGCGTCCTGCCGAAGTCCCTGATCTTGGTGTGGATCTCATACCTACCGGACGCTGTGGGGAGCACGATCAGATTATATGGCTCGTCCGCAATCTTCTGCCGGGACCACCGCCAGGCATGGTACTTGTGCACGCCATCCCCATTTGCATGGGGCGGCAGCTCGACCCACCCGGGCCGCCTCTCCCCGATGGCGCCTGTGGAGATCTCCTGGGTCTGGGGCTGATAGAAGATGGAGAACACGAGGTTCGGCCGGGTCTCTTCGTTGAACTTGCGATTATGATTGTAGAGGGGATCGCCGACCGCAAAGGGGCCCAGCCGGTCCGTCCGAACGTCCCTGCGAAAGCCCTTGTACGCATCGGGCATCTTCTCCCTGGCGAAGCGGATGTCAATGGACAGGCTGCCGCACGCGTCGATGTCCCTGGCGTAGGCCAGGACGGACTCCCAGGTTTTGGCCGCGCCTCTGCCGGATATCTGGCGGCCCGTGATATTGGAGACCCACGCGAACTGGTTCAGGTAGTTGCTTTCGCCGAACACCTCGTCGCAGATCTTCTTCAGGTTCGCTGACTCATGGTCGTCGATGGAGATCAGGATGACGCCGTCCGGGGAGAGCAGGCTGCGGGCCAGCAGCAGTCTGGAAAAGAGCATGGAGCACCAGTCGGAGTGATACCTGCCGTCCGAAAACGTGTTTTTCCGCTGAAAGTTGATCTTCCCCTCCGCGTCCCGGTATCCGCTGGCACCGTGATATGCGCCGCGGTCCATCACAAAGGAATCCGGATAGATGAAATCGCTGCCGGTGTTGTAGGGCGGGTCCAGGTAGATCACCTTCACCGCGCCCAGATAACTCTCCTGGAGGATTTTCAGCACTTCCAGATTGTCTCCCTCGATGTAGAGGTTCCGGGTGGTGTCCCAATCCCGGCTGTCCGCCTTCACGGGGCGGAGGGTTCTGGAGGTGGGGCGGGCGGCCTCGGCCATGGCGGCCCGTTTGCCGACCCAGGTGAATTCGTAGCGATCCTCCCCCTCCGCCACGTCGGGGGCCAGCAGCTGCTTGAGGACCTCGAAGTTGACGGCCTTTTTCACCTTCCCGTCCGCGCCTCGCGTCTCCGTGACGGCGGCGGGAAACAGCGCGGCGATTTTTTCCACATTCCCCGCCGTCAGGCCGGGGGCTTCCAAGTCCAGATAGTCCATGTCTGCTTCCTCTCGTTTCATGCAGATGCGGGCGCTTCCACCGGATGCAGATGCCGGAGGCGCCCCGGCGCGCTCCGGTATCCACGGCTGCACCCCGTCCGGCGCCGCGATACGTCCAGTTTACCGCACAACCGGCAAAGAGACAAGCTGAAAATCGCCCGGCCCGGCGGGGCATTGTCGCATTTCCCTCCCGGCTGTATGATATCTCTCATAAGACCGGCGGAGAGGAGCGTGCACAATGGCCAAGGAAAATGGCGCATATACTTTTTTATAAGTTTTACCTCAGTGGGCGCCCCTGTGTTTTCTGCAAGGGTCCCATTTGTCTCCCAAACGAGACCCTTGCAGGGAGGGAACCTTCCTTGCTCAGGCCAGGGCTTGGATTGCATCGCAGAGCGCTTCATCAGAGACGCTGGCGACCAGCTCCTCATGGACCGCACGGCCCACAGCAGCAAAGACCCATAATCGGATTCCGTCACGGTTAGCCCGGGAACTTCGGCTTTCATCTTCTCGATATAATAGGCATCCTCATCACGCGTGATCTCGTTGTTCTTTTCCCGGATCTGGTCCATGCACTCCCGCAGAACCGTCTGAAGGTCCTCGGGCAGCTTGGCATAGTTGTCCTCATTATATAGCACGGTAGCGCAGTTTCCGACAGCCTCCGCGATTTCCACGATGTCCAGCCCCGGGATCACGGGGAACTGGGGCTCCATCGTGATAGGACCCCGCCCGGTCTGCAGGTCCGCATAGTTGACCTGACGCCCTCCACCCGGGTGCGCATCTGCGCCTCTCGTACCTTGGCGTGACCTGCTCCCCCGGCGGCGGGTATTACGACCGCTACCTGGAGTACTATCAGGGGCCCGCCATTCTGGTATGCCCCGACCGCCTGCTGCAGCCCCGCGTACCAGTGGGCCTCCATGACCGCCGGGTGCCCATAGTGGCCACGGAGACACAGATCTGGCGGACAGGTGCGGCGCTGTGAGGTTCTGGGCATTTTTCAGGATGCAGGATATAACCGGCCCGGTCTCCCGGTTCCTGGGGAGCGGGCCGTTTCCGCAGCGGGGTCTTCCGGAGGGAGGCCGCCGCTTCAGGACGGCGGCTGCCGTCCTGATTTTTCTTGCGATTTTCACAAGAGACGGCGCGTTTCGCCAAGAGATGTCTGTCAAACCGTACCAAATCCGCTGTGAGGGCAGATTTCCTCACTTGACGTCCTTCGGCGGAGCTGTTATACTCTTCCCATCTTCCAAAATGCGATGAAGGGGAAAAGGCGATCCCACGCCCTGTTTCAGAGAGCCGCCGGTCGGTGCAAGGCGGTACGGAGGGGACCGCGTCACTGGCCCTTGAGCAGCCGCGCTGAGAGGCGTCGCCTTTAGGTGCGGACGGCCGCTGTCCGTTATCATGCAGACGCGATTCGCCCCCCTCAGGAGGAGCCGATCGTACAGAGTGGCCGGGTCTCCCGGCAATGAGAGTGGTACCGCGGGTACAGCATTTTTTGCTCCCGTCTCTCAAAGACTGATGGTCTTTGGAGAGATGGGATTTTTTGTTGTCCTCCTTCCAAAGACAAGACCTTGGAAGGAGGACTTTGACATGATGGACGCGACGAAATATCAGATTGGCTACTATCCCCCGCCGGTGGAGCCGGGGCACGTGTACGAGTGGATGCAGAAGGACCATATCGAGACTGCCCCCGCCTGGTGCAGCGTGGACCTGCGGGACGGCAACCAGAGTCTGGTGGTGCCTATGAGCCTGGAGGAGAAGCTGGAGTTCTACGAGATACTGCTGAAGATCGGCTTCAAGGAGATCGAGGTGGGCTTCCCGGCGGCGTCGGAGACGGAGTATGAGTTCCTCCGCAAGCTGATCGACGAGGACCGCATCCCCCAGGACGTGACGATCCAGGTGCTGACCCAGTGCCGGGACCACATCATCCGCCGGACCTTTGAGGCGGTGAAGGGCGCCCCCCGGGCCATCATCCACTTCTACAACTCCACCAGCGAGGCCCAGCGGCGGGAGGTGTTCCACAAGTCCAGGGAGGAGATCAAGCAAATCGCCGTGGACGGTGCCAAGCTCATCAAGGAATTGAGCCGGGAGTACGAGGGCAATTTCCTCTTTGAGTACAGCCCGGAGAGCTTCACCGGCACAGAGCCGGAGTACGCCGTGGAAGTCTGCAACGCAGTGCTGGACGTGATGCAGCCCACGCCGGACCGTCCCATGATTATCAACCTGCCGGTGACGGTGGAGATGAGCATGCCCCACATCTACGCCAACCAGATCGAATGGTGCTCCAAGCATCTGAAGTACCGGGATGCCGTGGTTCTCTCCACCCATCCCCACAACGACCGGGGCTGCGGCGTGGCGGACGCGGAGCTGGCGGTACTGGCCGGTGCCCAGCGGGTGGAGTGCTGCCTCTTCGGCAACGGGGAGCGCACGGGCAACGTGGACGCCATCACCCTGGCCATGAACATGTACAGCCACGGAGTGGACCCGAAGCTGGACTTCTCCGATATGCCCGCTATCTGCGAGGTATACGAGCGGGTGACACGGATGCACGTCTATGAGCGCAGCCCCTACGCCGGCAGCCTGGTGTTCGCCGCCTTCTCCGGCAGCCACCAGGACGCCATCGCCAAGGGCATGACCTACCGGAAGGAGCACCACCAGCACCGGTGGGACTGCCCCTATATCCCCATCGACCCCCACGACATCAGCCGCACCTACGACGCGGACGTCATCCGCATCAACAGCCAGAGCGGCAAGGGCGGCATCGGCTTCCTGCTGCAGCAGAACTACGGCTATAACCCGCCGCCCCACATGCGGGAGCAGCTGGGCTACCGGGTCAAGGAGGTCAGCGACCACGACCACCGGGAACTCTCCGTCCAGGAGGTGCTGGAGGTGTTTGAGGACAACTACGTCAACAACGCGGCCCCGCTGAATGTCACTGCCGCCCACTACACACAGAACCAGGACGGGTCCATCTCCGCCAACCTGACTCTGCGCCGCGGCAGCCGGATGATCCAGTGCGGCGCCGCCGGAAACGGCCGCCTGGACGCGGTGGCCAATGCCATCGAGCAGGCAGCGGGCATGGACTTCACATTGATCCATTACAGCGAGCACGCACTGGACCCTGACACCGACAGCCGGGCCTGCAGCTACGTAGGGCTGAAGTGGCCAGATGGCAGAGAGACCTGGGGCTGCGGCACCCACACGGACATCATCGTGGCAGGCGTCCGGGCGCTGGTCAGTGCCATCAATAACCGGTAAACAGCGGGGGAGACCCCTGGACTTCATCACAGAGAACGGAGGCACAATACCCATGGGAATGACTATGACACAGAAAATCCTGGCTGCCCACTGCGGCCAGGAGCACGTCAAGGCGGGACAGCTGATCGAGGCGAACCTTGATATTGTCCTGGGCAACGACATCACCACTCCGGTGGCCATCAACGAGTTTGAAAAGGCGGGCTTTTGCGATGTTTTCGACAAGACCCGGGTGAACATCGTTCTGGATCACTTCGTCCCCAACAAGGACATCAAGAGCGCCCAGCAGTCCAAGCAGTGCCGGGAGTTCGCCTGCAGACACGGCATCGTCAACTTCTTCGACGTGGGCAAGATGGGCGTGGAGCACGCCCTCCTGCCGGAGCAGGGCATCGTCACCGCCGGAGACTGCATCATCGGCGCCGACAGCCACACCTGCACCTACGGCGCGGTGGGGGCCTTCTCCACCGGCGTGGGCTCCACGGATATGGCCGCCGGCATGGCCACCGGCAAGGCGTGGTTCAAGGTGCCCGCCGCCATCCGCGTGGAGCTGACCGGCAGTCTGCGGCGGCCTGTGTCCGGCAAGGACGTGATCTTGCACCTGATCGGACTCATCGGCGTCTCCGGCGCCCTCTACAAGAGCCTGGAGTTCATCGGCCCCGGCGTGCAGAGCCTGACTATGGAGGACCGGCTGTGCATCTGCAACATGGCTATCGAGGCCGGTGCCAAGAACGGCATCTTCCCGGTGGACGAGACCTGCGAGGCGTACCTGAAGGGCCGCAGCCGGCGGGAATGGAAGAAATACGAGGCAGATCCGGACGCAGAGTACGAGCGGACCATCACCATTGACCTGGACACCCTGGTGCCCACCGTCAGCTGGCCCCACCTGCCGGAGAACACCCACCCGGCCGCCGAGGGCGGGGACATCAAAATCGATCAGGTGGTCATCGGCTCCTGCACCAACGGCCGGATCGAGGACATGGAGGCCGCTTACAACATTTTGAAGGGCCGCCACATCGCCGACGGCGTCCGGGGCATCATCATTCCCGCCACCATGGAGGTGTACAGGACCTGCATCGAGCGGGGCTACACCACCGCCTTTGTCGACGCCGGGTGCATTGTCTCCACCCCCACCTGCGGGCCGTGTCTCGGCGGCTACATGGGCATTCTGGCGGAAGGGGAGCGGTGCGTCTCCACCACCAACCGCAACTTTGTGGGCCGCATGGGCCACGTGAACAGCGAGATTTATCTGGCCAGCCCCGCCACGGCGGCGGCCAGCGCCCTGACGGGCCACATCACCGATCCCAGGGAGGTTTGAACACCATGGAAGCAAGAGGTTCTGTATTCAAATACGGTGACAACATCGACACCGACGTCATCATCCCCGCCCGCTACCTGAACACCCAGAATGCCCGGGAGCTGGCGGACCACTGCATGGAGGACATTGACAAGACCTTCATCACCCGGGTGCAGGCGGGCGACATCATGGTGGGGGGCGAGAACTTCGGCTGCGGCTCCAGCCGGGAGCACGCGCCCCTGGCCATCAAGACCGCCGGCATCGCCTGCGTCATCGCCGCCAGCTTTGCCCGGATTTTCTACCGCAATGCCATCAACATCGGTCTGCCCATCCTGGAGTGCCCGTCAGCCAGCACTGCCATCCGGGAGGGAGACACGGTGTCTGTGAACTTTGACACCGGCGTCATCACCGACGAGACCACAGGCGAGACCTTCCAGGCGGAGCCCTTCCCGCCCTTCATCCAGAAGATCATTCGCTCCGGCGGCCTGATGGCCAGCATCCAGGCGCGGTAAGGAGGCGGCAGTATGGAGAAGAATATCGCGGTGATCTACGGCGACTGCGCCAGCCCGGAGATCGTCACCCAGGCCCTGCGGGTGCTGGACGCGGTGGCTGAGAAATTCGGCCACACCTTTACTTATACAAAAGTCCTGATGGGCGGCGAGGCCATCGACGCCTACGGGGATCCCCTGCCCCAGTCGGAACTGGACAAGTGCCTGCAAAGCGACAGCGTGCTGCTGGGGGCCATCGGCGGCCCCAAGTGGGAGGGCCTGCCCGGTGACAAGCGGGCGGAAAAGGGCCTCCTGCGGCTCCGGGCCGGCATGGGGCTTTACTCCAACAACCGCCCTGCCAAAATCTGGCCCCAGTTGGCGGACGCCTCGCCCCTGAAGCCCGCCATCGTGGAAAAAGGCATTGACTTTATTGTGGTGCGCGAGCTGATCGGCGGCGTCTACTTCGGGGAGCACAGGACCTACGAGGAAAACGGCGAGAAGGTTGCCGTGGACACCATGCCCTATTCCGAGCACGAGATCGAGCGGATCGGCCGCATCGGCTTTGAGACCGCCCGCAAGCGCCAGAAAAAGCTCACCTGCGTGGACAAGGCCAATGTGCTGGACACCAGCCGCCTGTGGCGGGAGGTGATGCACCGCCTGGCGGCGGAGTACCCGGACGTGGAATACCGGGAGATGTTCGTGGACAACTGCGCCATGCAGATCTGCAAGGATCCCGCCCAGTTCGACGTGATTGTCACGGAGAACATGTTCGGCGACATCCTGTCCGACGAGGCCAGCGAGATCACCGGCAGCATCGGCATGGTGCCCTCCTCCAGCCTGGGGGACGGCACCCGGGGGCTGTACGAGCCCATCCACGGCTCTGCCCCGGACATCGCCGGACAGGATATCATCAACCCCATCGCCTGCATCCTGTCCGCGGCCATGATGCTGCGGTACAGCTTCGATATGGCGGCGGAGGCAGACTGCATCGAAGCTGCGGTGAATCAAGTGCTGAACGACGGCATCCGCACCGCCGACATCTGGCGGCCCGGATGTGAGAAGGTGGGCTGCGCTGCCATGGGCGATGCCATCCTGGCCCGGCTGTAAGAAAGATGGAATATGCGGACGGCGTCGGGCCCGAAAAAGCCCGGCGCCGCTTTTTTCGTGGAGGCTGGAATTTACTTTGCCCACCGGATATGATATCATCCCATCAAGAGAACCGACCGACGGAGGCTCTGACAGCTGTCCGTCCCATCTTGGAAAAAGGAGTGCTGCATATATGAAGCTGCAATTTCTGGGCCATGCCTGCTTTCTGCTGGATGACGGCGTCCACAAAGTCCTGACGGACCCCTTCCTCACCGGGGCTGGCCGTCCTGAATGGGCAGAGAAGGTGGACCCGGACGTGATTTTTGTCACCCACGGCCATGGGGACCACGTAGGGGATGCAGCCGCCATCGCCAGACGTACCGGTGCGCCGGTCTGCTGCACAGCGGATCTGGCGGATGCGGTGTTTGTCCCTGCGGGGGTGGCATGCGTCGCCGGAAATCTGGGCGGCACGGTCCGCCTGTCCTTTGGCTGCGCCAAGTTTTTCCAGGCCCTCCACGGCGGCGGTGCGGCGGGCTGTCCTGCCTGCGGCTTCCTTTTTGAGATGGGGGGCAGGAAGATCTATCACGCCGGAGACACGGCCCTGATGACCGATATGACCCTGCTGGCAGACGAGGACATCGACGTGGCGCTGCTGCCCATCGGAGATTTCTACACCATGGGCCCGGCGGATGCCCTCCGGGCAGTGAAGCTGATCCGGCCCCGACTGACGGTCCCCATGCACTACAACACCTTCCAGGCCATCACCCAGGATCCGGAGGCATTCGCCGCCGCCTGCAAAGAGGCGGGATTTGCCGCCAAAGTCCTTCAGCCGGGAGAGGAGATGACCCTGTAAGCAGCCTGGGACGGGAGCGGGCGGAGCACCACAGCGGCTGCCCCGGCACGGGCGAATGAATCGCTTCCGTGCGAAGCCAACAGAGAGTTCTTGGGGGGACAGATCTGCCCGATCATGCAGGCGGCCAGTCAGGCGGTGCTGGAAGCATCGGCATTGAAATTGCTGGCGGAGACTTCACAGCGACTCCAAATCTTACAGGGCAATCGAAGCGAAATTTGATATATCCCTTGCTGGTAACCCGTTACGAACAATCCCTGGTATTTTCCGGCTGTAAAAACCTCCTGAAGCATTAGCCCTTCAGGAGGTTTTTACAGCTTGTGTTGACAGAAGAGATGCGGACATTGGAGCTCCGCACAGCAGGACGGTGCGTTTGCGCAGTACAAGCGTTTTGCCGCAGGCGGAACCTTGGCGGAGGCAGAATTCATTTCCGCCGAGCATTTGAATCGCCGAAGGGTTTCGCGGGCCAATGGCCTGCGAAACCCAAAAAGAAAGACACGACGA
The DNA here is from genome assembly GCF_025567605.1 of Oscillibacter acetigenes. NCBI lineage: Bacteria > Bacillati > Bacillota > Clostridia > Eubacteriales > Oscillospiraceae > Oscillibacter > Oscillibacter acetigenes. The sequence goes on from NZ_JAOQKG010000001.1 coordinate 752,554, forward strand.
AAGTCGTGTCTTTCTTTTTGGTGACCCGTCGGGGATTCGAACCCCGGACCCACTGCTTAAAAGGCAGTTGCTCTGCCTGCTGAGCTAACGGATCACATGGTATTCTATTTCGGCCGTCCAATGCGGGCGGGCTGGAAAGTCTTGGCTGGGACGGCTGGACTCGAACCAGCGGATGAGGGAGTCAAAGTCCCTTGCCTTACCACTTGGCGACGCCCCAATGGAAAGGAAAACAGGGGACCGGGGTGACCCCGATCCCCTCTTTTGTGGGGTGGGAGATGGGACTCGAACCCACGACACCCGGAACCACAATCCGGTGCTCTAACCAACTGAGCTACACCCACCACATATCGAGATCCTAAACAGGATGCGTGCTGACCGACCGCCCCGGAAGGAGTTGGTACGCCAGAAGGGACTCGAACCCCTGGCCTACTGCTTAGAAGGCAGTTGCTCTATCCAGCTGAGCTACTGGCGCGAATTTGATTGGAGCAGGTGACGAGAATCGAACTCGCATCCCCAGCTTGGAAGGCTGGTGCCCTGACCATTGTGCTACACCTGCGTCTGCCCTCCGTGGAAATCGTCAGCTTAGATATATTACCATGGACAAGCCCATCTGTCAAGCGGAAACCCGCAATTTTTTTCTAAGATTGTCCTGTGCCACCAGCCAGCGCCAGCCAGGCGGTGAAAAGGCACCCTCCATCTGCGGCTCCGGACAGGGATAAGGGGCCGGCCAGCCGCTCCGGGTGCCACTGGACACCCCACACCGGCAGGGACTGGTGGATGACCGCCTCCACCGTGCCGTCTATGGCCCATTGGACCGCCCGCAGTCCCTGCCCCAGCCGGTCTGCCGCCTGATGATGGGCGCTGTTCACCACCAAGGTCTCTCCGAAAAGGTCCTGCAGGGGAGAGGGGGCTGTCCGTACCCGGTGGAGCCGGTCCCGACCCGCCGCCTGGCTGTGGCCGGGCAGGTCCTGGATCAGTGTGCCTCCGAAAAACACGTTCAGCACCTGCAGTCCCCGGCAAATTCCCAGAACAGGCTTTTTCTCCATAATGAACTGCTCCAGCAGGAACAGCTCTCCCGCGTCCCGCTCTGGCTCCAGCCCCCGGCTGGCGGTGTTTGCCTGGCCGTAGCGCCGGGGCTCCATATCGCCGCCGCCGGGCAACAACAGGGCGGCACACCGCACCGCATCCCGCAGATCCGGAGAGGCCAGGGGCCGTCCACCTGCTATCTCCAGCGCACGCTCGTAATTGATGTACTGGCCCGGCAGGCCCCAGAGAAACACTGTTGGACGCAAGGCGATCCCTCCTGTCAAATGTCTCAGGCCCATTCTATCCGGGCAGCACGTCCAGAGTTCCGCCCGGTGGTTAAAAGCGGGGCGAAGAGAAACGAACGAAAAGTTAAAAGGTTTTCCTTGAAACTTTCCCGAAAATATGCCATAATAAAACCGCTTCCCGTCTCGCAGGACGGAACTGTACAGAGTGGCATCGAAGTGGTCACAACGAGCTTGACTTGAAATCGCTACGTCGGCGGGACGTGCTAACAGCCAAAAGGCTATGTCTCCCAAGGGCTTCCGGGCGCGGGTGTGAGCGGCGCTTCGGAAAAACGCTAACAAAATGCTCACAGTTATCCTGATTTGCGTTCTCACAACTAGATATGCAGCGGTATCGAAGTGGTCATAACGGGGCTGACTCGAAATCATGTGATCCATTCATAAAAACTGCATATTTCTACACGGAGTGGTATCGAAGTGGTCGCAACGAGCTTGACTCGAAATCAAGTTGTCCGCAAGGGCACGTGGGTTCGAATCCCACCCACTCCGCCAGGAAGTCCTTGAAGCACAATGCTTCAAGGACTTCTATTTTTCCCGAAGATTTCTCAATTCCCATCGTCAGCAGCAAAATGGTGCCCATGGTGCCGAGGTTTGTGGTGCCCGGCCAGTGAATGAGATATTCGGGATTTCCTTGCTGTGGTGCTCAAATGGTGCCCGTCACCTCAAAAGCGGCCTGTAAAACGCAATATCAAAATACGTGAGATTTCCACAGTTCGAGAGGTCACAAAAAGAGATTCGCAGCACTGCGGTGCTGCGGCAAGCGCGGAGGTGCGCGCGATGCATGAGCATCGCGCGCACCTCCGC
>NZ_JAOQKG010000010.1:0-1203 GCF_025567605.1 Oscillibacter acetigenes
GCGCGCGATGCATGAGCATCGCGCGCACCTCCGCGCTTCATGTTTTCTCACTGGAACCCAGGACCGCTTCATGGTAGATGTTTAGGACATATAGCTTCCTCTCCATTCTCACATCTACATACTGCGCCGTGACGGCTTCCAGGTTGTTGGAGAGCTGGAGCTGAATGCCGATCCCCTTCAGGCTGTGCCCCAGGATCTGTCCAACCGTATAGAAGTCTCCGGTCAGCTGGTGCATATTGGTTGCTGCTGTGTGCCGCAGATCGTGAAAGCGGATATGGGGCATCTCTGCGTGACGCAGCAACTGTCCAAAATTCGCGGAGATCCGCTCCCGCCGCTTGGGAGAGCCGTTAGGCTTTGCGAATACAAGGTCGTTGTCAAAGTACAGATTCCCTGACTGCTTTGCAAAACGCTTCTGTTCCTTCTGGAGTTCCAGATGCCGCTCAAAGTATGGTCTGACGAGCGGTGTAATGGGAAGCGTCCGCTCACTGGATTTCACGGGAGCCATCTCAGAGATCACTGTGGTGTTCGCAGGCGTGTTGAATGGGAGCTGCTCCACAACGCCAAAGGTATTTTCAGCCAGATCCACGTTCCTCCACCGCAGTCCGATGATCTCGCTGAGGCGAAGCCCATACAATCCTCCCAGCACTACGATCAGCTCCCACTCCGTCCCCATGACAACAGCCAGCAGCTGCCGCATCTGGTCTACCGTGTAAGGATCTGGCGTCTTGCTCTGCTTTCCGAACTTCGTCAAAATATCCCTGGCCGGATTGCTGCTAATGTAGTGATACCGGCGGGCATGTTCCAGTGAGACGCCCATGATCCGGTGTGCGTATTTGACCGAGGACTGAGAGAGGCCCTTTTCAGCAAGCTGCCGGTACATATCGTCCAGCATGGCCGGGGAGAGCTGGTTCAGAAATACATCTCCGATATAGGGGAAGATGTGGTTCTTCATGTGACTCCGATAGCTGGCCTCGGTGCTGGGGCGGAGATTTGCAGAGCCATGCCGGTCGATCCACTCCGTCATGTACTCCTGCACAGTCATTTTTCGCTGAACAGCAGAGGGCGGCGTGTATGCCGGGTTTGTCAGCTTCGCTTTCATCTCCGCTTCATGCTGTAAGGCGTCCTTCTTTGTCAGGAAGCCCTTGCGGGAATAGGTCTTGCTCTTTCCGCCGGACTTGTACTTGACATTCACATCGTACACAG
>NZ_JAOQKG010000010.1:1473-4847 GCF_025567605.1 Oscillibacter acetigenes
CGACTGGCAGATACTCCAACTGCCCATCCTCCATCAGCTGGCGGATGCGGTTGACGCCGAGGCCGCTGATTTTTGCTGCCTGATCCGGGGATAAGAAGAGCGGGAGATCTTCACGCTTTTTCTTGCTGGGCATCGTCTTCCTCCCTCTTTGAAATGATATGTGGTCCACCTTCCGTGGAACTTTCTCCCCTTAGCCACGCAGGCGTTCGAGGCTGTTGTTCCAAAGTTCCATGGGATTCGCTTTTCTTTAGAGAGATTCCCACATGTCCTTGCCGGTTCTCTTTTCCGATACGGATGCGCTTGGCGTAGACGCCTGGAATTCCAGACAAAAGGTCATGGAACTGGCTGAGTGAGAGTGCCTCCAGCCCATTCTGTGCGCAATAATCCACGAATGCCGCAAAGAGGTCCGTATTGAATACGCGAGCCTCCGGGGAGAGGATACAGCGTTCCTTTATAAAGCCGGACAGGACGTTTGATCGATTGACAAACGATTCCAGAAATGCCTTAGAATCCTCCGGTAGAGCAAACACAAAATTCCGTTCCATGAGGTCCTGCAAGGCATGAAGCGCAAGGGTCACGATGGAGTCCGCCTCTTTGCAAAGCCTATCCAGCAGGCTCTTATCCTGTTTCTCCGGCGGGATGCTCTGATTGAAGAGTAGGACCACGAGCCGGTTTGCAAAGGCGGCGGTGGTATCCGCCTCGGTCGTCCGCGGTAGCGTGTTGCCTGCAAACAGCAGCTTGCACCGTGGGATGAAATAGAAGAGGTCTTTCCCTTTGAACTCGCCCGTGATACGGTCGCCGCCGGTGACAGACTTGAAAATGGAGATGTCCCGTAAGGCTCTCCCAGCAATCTCGCCGGCGATATTGACTTTCTTGCCCGCCAATTCTGCTCGGGAAAACCGTTCTCCTAGCTGATGAAGCGGTACATTGGACACGAGCGATGGATCAAATAACCGACTGATGAACTCGGCGATGACACTTTTTCCGGAATTTGGTTGTCCCTGTAGGAAGAAAGCACACTTCCCAACGGTCAGGTCGGAGCAAATGTAGCCGATCATCTCCAGAAGCAGCTGCCGCTTTTTAGGGTCTCCATCGAGAGAAGAACGGCAGAAATCTTCGAGAACGGGACATTTGATTTGCTCAGGATCTTCCAGGTAACTGGCCTTAACCTGGTAAGTAAAGTGGAACCGGGGATCGTGCTCCAGCAGCTCGCCAGATTCCAGATTGAAAACCCCATTTTCCAGATTCACCAGTTCTTTACTCCGGTTGAACTCATCGCGGCAGCACCGGAGGTCTTCCCGCCAAGTCAGGCGCTGGGCAATTTCGCGGAGATCGTTCGCCAAAAGACTCCGGGTCGTGATTTCCGGGAAGAAGTTTGCAAGCCATGCCGTCAGTTGGGGAATGGGCTGGTAGCAGCCCAGCTCTTCGTCATAGGCGAACGGCTCCCCGTCCTCGGTAAACAGGAGAATTTTGGCTTTTGCGATCTGCTCCACCAGATCGGAGAAGAAATTCGCCCGCTTCCGAGGGCTTTTGGCTGTGGGAGCCGGCGGTTCAGGCTCCTTTTTCTCCGGAAGCCCCTGGCGCTCCCGTCGGGCGGCTTCCTCCGCCATCTCGCGCATACGTCCACAGAGATCCTGCGAATCGTCATCCTCGTTCTCCCAATCAGGGAACAGAAATTTCGTACTCATCTTGACTCCTCCAGATAGTGTGTAGTAGCCGGCTCGAGAGCTATCATATACAAACTCGGCAATTGCCGCGAACGCTTCTTTTTTTTCATGCGGCTTATTTTGGTTTTCAGAGGACAAATCAGAATACAGAGGGGGCTCAATTTTGCTGTGCCCCCTCTGTATTCTGATCTGGATTTAGGGATATTCACCATATTTTTCCTGTTTTACGGCCCGCTTTTTCTACGAATTAGTCGCCTGAATTAAATTAAGCAATGCTAAAAAAGGAAGAGTTCTATGAAAAATTGGGAGATTATAGCATCTCTTTTGGAACGAGAAGAACATGCCTTAGGCTCCGTCGTGGAGTATATGATACACGGATATCAGTCACGGAATATTCCAGCACAAAACATCCGCGAAGAAAGCAATAGTGAATGTCCAGCAGATAATGAGTTATTGATGCCTTGTAAGAATACACAAACCTTCTGGGAAACTATAGAGCGTGAATTTGAACATCACTTTCAAGATATCGATGCGCATTTCAATAAGCTGTTTAAGCTGCGGACCCGGCGACCAGGAGCGAAGAAGCTTCAGCCATTAGACCCATGGTGGTATCTTGAAGATTTGGAAGACTCTTTTGAAGATGTCAAAGAATATTTGCTGATAAGAAATCGCACAAAATGCGAGTGCCTTTTTAAAAAATTAAAAAACGAAATCAAAAAGGGCATGGAGCCTACACCCCCTACTTGTCCGAGTGTTCTTGGAAGCATACCATTAGAACGAAAATTCAGGTATGTTCATCAAATGCTCAATTTGGAAGAATCGGCTGTTTGTAGTCTTTTGCCCTTCCTCTTGACTGCTTATATATGCAATTTTAGTAAAAATTTTTTTATTCTGAGAGGGAGTACCTCTGTCGAGAACGCCTTTATCAATGAAGAATGCGGAGTTCCTCTTTCGCAATATAATTTTATTATCGAATCCCTTAAATCATTGAGCCGAATATTTGGCTTTAAGGATTTCTTTACCGAAATCAAGGAAGTGGAACCCCCTAAAAATAGTGAAATGGTGCGTCCTGCGGTATTTCAGCCTTCATCTTTTCCAAATTTAGAGGATCGCCACATACGGGATTTAGTCTTTGAAACATGGTGTGTTGTGATTTACAAATACTTAGCAGGTAATACAGATCCTGTTTGTAATTCTCTTTTGGATAAAATAAGCTTCTCTGACAGCTATATTTTATATCTGTATTACAATAATCAACACCTATACAGTCACTATTTGGCGGAAAGCGGAACATATTCGGACTCCGAGATTCTATCTGATATTTTCTTGCGTTATGAGGGGCATTTAAATATTTAGCTACGGTTGCAGAGAAAATATTCGACTGCTTCCAAAGTCAAACGCCAAGAGTGCCCAATCCGAACTGCCGGCAGCTCCCCCGACTTTAAGAGCCGGTACATGGTGTTTTTCCCCACACCGAGAAGATCCATGGCCTCGGCGGCGGTCAGCACCACCGGGAGACGTTCCTGCTTATAGGCGTCCAGAGCTTCTCTGTATTCGCTATGATCCATTTCAAATTCCTCCATTCCGGTTGATTATCCCCCTGTTTCCCAGATAGCGCCTTGTTTGCTTTTCCTGTCCCTTTCAAAGAAATATCATTCTTATAGAGCGGCGGCGATTGCTGAATGCCTTTGGCATTCAGCAATCGCC
>NZ_JAOQKG010000011.1:0-721 GCF_025567605.1 Oscillibacter acetigenes
CTTACTTCGCAGCCTTGGCGGCCTTGATGGCCTCGATCAGCATGGGGGTGACCTTGAACAGGTCGCCGCAGATGCCGTAGTCGGCAATCTCGAAGATGGGCGCAGTGTCGTTCTTGTTCACCGCGATGATGCACTCGGAGTCCTGCATACCGGCCTTGTGCTGGATGGCGCCGGAGATGCCCAGGGCGATGTACACCTTCGGATGCACCGTCTTGCCGGTCTGGCCCACCTGATGGTCGGCAGACAGCCAGCCGGAGTCGATGGTGGCACGGGAGCCGCCCACGACGCCGCCCAGGACGTCCGCCAGCTCCTCAGCCAGCTTGATACCGCCCTCGACATCCTTGCTGATGCCGCGGCCCACAGACACGATGTAGTCCGCGCCGATCAGGTCCACCAGCTTCTTGGCGGCCTTCACGACCTCCACAACCTCGGTGTTCAGGTCGCTCTCGCTCAGCTGGAAGCTGGGCTTCACGATCTCGCACGCATCCGCCTTGGCCTGGTCGAAGACGTTCTTCTTCATCACGCCGGGGCGCACCGTCGCCATGCAGGGACGGAACCGCGGGCAGATGATGGTGGCCATCAGGTGGCCGCCGAAGGCCGGACGGGTCATCTTCAGGTTCCGGTCCTCCATATCCCACTTCTGGCTGTCCACGTCCAGGGTGCTGGACTCACGCAGGAACTGGATGTAGTTCGCCACATCCACGTCCAGGTGGGTGCAGTC
>NZ_JAOQKG010000012.1:0-474 GCF_025567605.1 Oscillibacter acetigenes
AAGAAACCTTAGATTTTCGGCCATTATGATTCCCACATAATTCTCGCTACTCATTCCGGCATTCTCACTTCCATGCAGTCCACCGCTGCTTTCGCTGCGACTTCACCCCACATGGAACGCTCCCCTACCACTGTCTTACGACAATCCTAAGCTTCGGTTAGATGCTTAGCCCCGTTACATTTTCCGCGCAGAGTCACTCGACCAGTGAGCTATTACGCACTCTTTTAATGAGTGGCTGCTTCTAAGCCAACATCCTGGTTGTTTTCGCAACTCCACATCGTTTTCCACTTAGCATCTATTCGGGACCTTAGCTGTAGGTCTGGGCTGTTTCCCTTTTGACAATGAAACTTATCTCACACTGTCTGACTGCTATGCATCAATTAGCCGGCATTCTTAGTTTGATAGGCGTTGGTAACCTTATCGGCCCCGCTACCATTCAGTGCTTTACCTCCGGTAATCTAACATAACGCTAGC
>NZ_JAOQKG010000013.1:0-320 GCF_025567605.1 Oscillibacter acetigenes
CCCTCGTGCTCCAGCACGTTCTGGAGATAGTATACCGCGCCGTAGCCCGTGGCCTCCGGCCGGATCAGGCTGCCGCCGTAAGAGAACCCCTTGCCCGTCAGCACACCGTTCTCCCAGGCCCCCTTCAGCCGCCGGTACTCGCCGAAGAGATACCCGATCTCCCGGCCGCCCACGCCCATGTCCCCGGCGGGCACGTCCACATCCGGCCCGATGTACCGGTACAGCGCCTGCATGTACGCCTGGCAGAACCGCATGATCTCCGCGTCCGACTTCCCCGCCGGGTCGAAGTCCGCGCCGCCCTTGCCGCCGCCGATGGGCAG
>NZ_JAOQKG010000002.1:0-80767 GCF_025567605.1 Oscillibacter acetigenes
AAAAGGTGGGCCGCTCTATCTGAGCGGCCCACCTTTTTCGATTTGGATGCCTCGCAGAGTTTCGCGCCGCGCACGGCGCGAAATCAAATGAAATCGTTTTTCCGGCGGCGTGTACGTCGGAAAAACACTCCGCGCGGAGCGAGCGTCGAATTGCCCGCCGCAGGCGGGCAACCGAGGCGCAGAGCGGAGCGAATCTCCCTTCACCTGAAAAGGCGCAGCCTTTTCAGGTGATTTATACGCCTAAGATCCAAGTTGCGAATCGGAAGTAGATCAGCAGAGACAGCGCGTCCACGATGGTGCTGATGAAGGGCGAGGCCATCACCGCCGGGTCGAACCCGATCTTCTCCGCCAAAATGGGCAGGGAGGCGCCCACCAGCTTGGCGCAGGCCACCGTGCCCACCAGGGTGCAGCACACCACCGCCGCCACGGCAGGCGTCACGGTGGGATTGGCCAGCAGCCAGCAGTCCACCACCATCATCTTCACAAAGTTGGCCGCCGCCAGGCACACGCCGCAGATCAGCGCCACGCGGCACTCCTTCCACACCACGCGCAGCAGGTCGCTGAATCGAACCTCCCCCAGCGACAGGGCACGGATCACCGCCGTGGAGGCCTGGGTGCCGCTGTTGCCGCCGGTGCCGGAGAGCATGGGGATGTAGGAGGTCAGAATGGGCACCGCCGCCAGGGAATTCTCAAAGTGGGTCAGGATCATCCCAGTGAAAGTGGCGGACAGCATCAGCATCATCAGCCAGGGGGTCCGGGCCCGCCAGGTCTCAAACACGCCGGTCTTGAGATACGGCTTGTCGCCCGGCAGGATGGCGGCCATCTTCTCGATGTCCTCGGTGACCTCTTCCTGCAGGACGTCCATGGCGTCGTCCACGGTGACGATGCCCACAAGGCGGTTCTCCGTGTCCACAATGGGCAGGGCCAGGAAGTCGTATTTGTTCAGGGTTTGGGCCACATCCTCCTGGTCGTCCAGGGTGTTGGCGGAGATCACATGGGTATCCATGATGTCCCCCACCACGTCGTCCTCCTCCGACAGCAGGATGGTCCGGATGGAGAGATACCCCAGCAGGTGGCGGCCCTCGTCGATGACGTAGCAGATGTTGATGGTCTCCTTGTCCGGGCCGGTGCGGCGAATGCGCTTCAGGGCGTCCTCCACGGTCATGGTGGCCTTCAGGTCCACGTACTCCGTGGTCATGATGCTGCCGGCGCAGTCGTCGGGGTATTTCAGGATTTCGTTGATGCTCTTGCGGACGTCCGGGTCCGCGTGGCGCAGGATGCGCTTGACCACGTTGGCGGGCATCTCCTCCACGATGTCTACCGCGTCGTCCAGGTACAGCTCGTCCAGCACTTCCTTCAGCTCCGTGTTGGAAAAGCTCTGGATGAGCACCTCCTGCTCCTCAGAATCCAGCTCCACGAACACCTCGGCCGCCTGCTCCTTGGGCAGCAGGCGGAACACCATGGGCACCTTGTCGTCCAGTTCCATGAACAGGCCCGCGATGTCCTGGGCCTCCAGAGGCAGCAGAAGGTCGCGCAGCTCGGCGTAGCGTTTTCGGGAGATCAGATCCTCGATCTTTTCCAGCAGCTCGTCCCGCTGCTCTTCCTGCTCTAACATGCGCGTCCTCCTCTCTGTGGGACTGGTGGTTGAGAAAACAAAAAAACCCGGCCGCTCCTGTCCGGTGCAGTCGGAAATTTCCGTGTCAAAACAGGGACGCCGCATCAGCGGACCCTGCGGCCGTTCAAGCTTTAGCCTCACAAGGCGGTGAAATCACGTTAGATGATACCTTCGTGTTCGATAGCACCTGTTCAAACCCTCTCATGATGTCTCCATCACTCCGCGGCAGCGATCCGTATCCCTGTGGTAGCCTTACCTACCGGACGGTATGCAGTTTTGCCGAAACTCTTTCTTCATATTATGCCAATTTCTGCCCCCTGTCAAGGCGGCAGAAAAAAACTCCCCACAATTTTACAGGCCCCTCAAATACCGCTGCACTCCATTTTACAAATGGGAATCCCGCTTGTGATAGAGGACGGCCTGTGGTATAATAAGATGTTCCAAATCTGTGCCCGAAACGGGGCGTTTCAGCGAGAGGAGGCCCTCCATGGGCATACACGACGGACACCGGGAGAAGATGCGCCGGCGGTTTCTGGAGACGGGGCTGGAGGGCTTTGCGGACCACGAGGCCCTGGAGCTGCTGCTGTACTACGCCATCCCCCGGCGGGACACCAACCCCATCGCCCACGCCCTGATGGAGCGGTACGACTCCCTCTCCGGCGTGCTGAACGCCCCGGTGGAGGATCTGGAGAAGGTGGAGGGCATCGGGGAGAGCGCGGCCATCCTGCTGTCCCTGGTCTCCCGGCTCAGCCGGAAGGCCCGCATAGCGGACGCGTCCCAGGAGACCATCCTCAACTCCTCCGAGCGGGCGGGGGCCTATCTGCTGGAGCGATTTGCCGGCGAGCGGCGGGAACTGGTCTTCCTGCTGTGCCTGGACCGCAAGGGCAGGCTCCTGGCCTGCAAGCGGCTGGCGGAGGGGGACGTGGCCAGCGCGGACCTGAACATCCGCAAGGTGGTGGAGATGGCGCTGCTGACCTCCGCCAGCGCGGTGATCCTGGCCCACAACCACCCCAGCGGCGTGGCGGTGCCCTCCTCCAGCGACGAGGCCGCCACCCGCCAGGTGGCGGAGGCCCTGCGGACCATCGGCGTCCGCCTGGTGGACCATATCGTGGTGGCGGACCGGGACTTCGTCTCCATGGCGGACAGCGGCGACCTGCTGGGGTAAAGAGGGAGCAGGCGCCCCCTTTAGAACCCCCACCACCAGTCTGTGGACTGGCGAACGCGCCCAAGGCGCTTGGGTCGGGGTATTTTGCCACGTACACGCCGCGGCGAAAATGACTTCAAGTTCTTCCTTCGCCGCTGGCGAACGAACTGGGGAAAACCGGAGGGGTTCCCCTAGTCCCCCCTTCCTTTTTTGTCCCTTCGCTTTTTTCAAGGCATGGTTCCTTTGATAAAAGTCGAACAAATGTTGCAAAAAGATGACGGGTGTGATAGGATGGCCGTGGCTGAAAATCTGTTTGATGGGTGGAGGGAATGCCGCTATGCCGAAATTTGAAGTCGTATCTGAATACAAGCCCTCCGGGGAACCCCGCAAAAGCGGCACTTTTGCGGGGACCCCGTGATTCGGATGGACCGGGCAGGCAAAGCCCGCCCAGTCCAAGGTTTTGACTGCGCCAAAACGCTTGTGCGCCGCGGCCGCGGCGCCGGCCCTTTGGGCCGGGGCTGGTCCCCGGAGACCATAGCAAGAAAAAATTGCGGAGAAGAGCTATGCCGAAATTTGAAGTCGTATCTGAATATCAACCCTCCGGGGACCAGCCGCAGGCCATTGCCGCGCTGGCGGAGGGCATCGAGAACGGGCTGAAGGAGCAGGTGCTGCTGGGCGTTACCGGATCCGGCAAGACCTTTACCATGGCCAAGGTCATCGAGCAGGTGCAGCGGCCCACGCTGGTGCTGGCCCACAACAAGACCCTGGCCGCCCAGCTGTGCGCGGAGTTCAAGGAGTTCTTCCCCAACAACGCGGTGGAGTACTTCGTCTCCTACTACGACTACTACCAGCCAGAGGCGTATATCCCCCATACGGACACCTATATCGCCAAGGATGCCTCCACCAACGACGAGATCGACCGGCTGCGGCTCAGTGCCACCTGTGCCCTGCTGGAGCGGCGGGACGTGATCGTAGTATCCTCCGTGTCCTGCATCTACGGCTTGGGCGAGCCGGACGATTTTGCCAACCTGGTGGTGTCCCTCCGGGTGGGGGCCGAGTGGGACCGGGATGAGCTGCTGCGCCGCCTGGTGGAGATCCGCTACGAGCGCAACGACATCGCCTTTGAGCGGAACATGTTCCGGGTCCGGGGGGACACGGTGGAGATCTACCCCGCCTACTACCGGGACCACGCCATCCGGGTGGAGTTCTTCGGGGACGAGATCGACCGGATCAGCGACTTCAACCCGGTCACCGGCAGCGTGAACCGGGTGCTGAACCACGTGGCCATCTACCCAGCCAGCCACTATGTCACCACCAAGGACAAGATGGACAAAGCCATTCTGGAGATCCGCCAGGAGCTGGAGGATCAGGTGAAATACTTCACCGACAACAACCAGCTGGTGGAGGCCCAGCGGCTCCGTCAGCGGACGGAGTACGACATGGAGATGATGGCGGAGCTGGGCTACTGCTCCGGCATCGAGAACTACTCCCGCATCATCTCCGACCGGCCCGCCGGCTCCGCCCCCATGACCCTGCTGGACTTCTTCCCGGACGACTTCCTGCTGTTCGTGGACGAGAGCCACGTGACCCTGCCCCAGGTCCGGGCCATGTACAACGGCGATCATGCCCGGAAGGACTCCCTGGTGAAGTACGGCTTCCGCCTGCCCTGTGCGTACGACAACCGACCGTTGAAGTTCGAGGAGTTCGAGGAGCGGATCGGCCAGGCGGTGTTTGTCTCGGCAACGCCCGGCCCCTATGAGCGGGAGCGGGCGGACCAGGTGGTGGAGCAGGTGATCCGCCCCACGGGCCTGCTGGACCCCAGGGTGGAGGTCCGGCCTGTCACCGGCCAGATCGACGACCTGATGGACGAGATCCGTGCAAGAGCCGCCCGGGACGAGCGGGTACTGGTGACCACCCTCACCAAGAAGATGGCGGAGGACCTGACGGAGTACCTGAAAAACGCCGGCATCCGGGTACGGTACATGCACTCCGATGTCCAGACCATCGAGCGCATGGAGATCATCCGCAGCCTGCGGCTGGGAGAGTTCGACGTGCTGGTGGGCATCAACCTCCTGCGGGAGGGGCTGGACCTGCCGGAGGTCAGCCTGGTGGCGATCCTGGACGCGGACAAGGAGGGCTTCCTCCGGTCCGAGACCAGCCTGATCCAGACCATCGGCCGGGCGGCCCGAAACGCAGACGGCCTCGTTATCATGTACGCCGACGAGATCACGCCCTCCATGCGGGCGGCCATCGACGAGACGGAACGCCGCCGCTCCATCCAGGACGCCTATAATCAGGAGCACGGCATTGTGCCCAAGACCATCATCAAGGGCGTCCGGGAGATTTTGGAGATCTCCAAGACCGCGGAGGAGGACACCCTCCGGGCCCACAAGAAGCGCAAGCTGACGGAGCAGGAGCGGGCGGCGGAGATCGCCAAGCTGGAGAAGGAGATGCGCGAGGCCAGCAAGATGCTGGAATTCGAGTACGCCGCGGTGCTGCGTGACCGGATCATCGAGCTGCGGGGGGAGAAGTGACCTCCGCAAAGAGCAGGGGTGTATGGCGTACTCGAATCGCCGGGAGTCCGGCGTACAAGCGTTTTGGCGGAGGCAAAACCTTGAACCGGGCAGAATTCACTTCTGACCGGTTGGTAAAATGAAAAGGGCTCCCGCACGGCGGAGCCGTGTGGGAATGTACGCCGCAGTGCTGCGTGACCGGATTATCGAGCTGCGGGGGGAGAAGTGACCTCCGCAAAGAGCAGGGGTGTATGGCGTACTCGAATCGCCGGGAGTCCGGCGTACAAGCGTTTTGACGGAGGCAAAACCTTGAAGCGGGCAGAATTCACTTCTGGTCGGTTGGTAAAATGAAAAGGGCTCCCGCACGGCGGAGCCGTGTGGGAATGTACGCCGCGGTGCTGCGTGACCGGATCATCGAGCTGCGGGGGGAGAAGTAAATGCACTACGAATGGCTGGACGCATACCTGCTGTCGTTTCCCGGCGTGGAGAAGGACTATCAGCCGGTGTGGCAGTGGTTCCGCTATAAGGTCCGGGGCAGGCTGTTTGCCGCTGTCTGTTCGCCGGGGCCGGAGTACAAAATTTACGGCGGCCACGATCTGGTGAATCTGAAATGCGGGGCGGCGGAGGGCGAGCTGCTGCGGGCCCGGTATCCGGACATCCTGCCGGGATTTTATTCGGATAAGCGGACCTGGATTTCCTGCCTGCTGGACGGAGAACTGCCGGAGGAGGTCCTGCGGGACCTGTGCGGCCGGTCATACGCCCTGGCGGTGGAGAAGCTGCCCAAATACGTCCGGCGGGAGCTGGCGGAGCAGCCCGCGGAGAGCTGAGGTGTTTGCAATGGCGAAGAAAAAAGAGGAAAAGACCAATGTGATGCGGATCCTGGACCAGAGAAAGATCCCCTATACCGCCCGGTTTTATGAGGACAGCCAGGGGCCGGAGGGCACCCGGGAGTACGGCGTCCACGTGGCGGAGGCTCTGGGGCAGGACCCAGCCAGAGGCTTCAAGACCCTGGTAGCCCGGGGGGCGTCCAAGGGCATCTACGTGTTCGAGGTGCCGGCGCCGGAGAACCTGGATCTGAAGAAGGCCGCCAGGGCGGTGGGGGAGAAGTCCATCGAGCTGCTGCACGTGGCGGAGATCAACGCCGTTACCGGCTACATCCGGGGCGGCTGTTCCCCGGTGGGGATGAAGAAGCAGTATCCCACCGTGTTCCACCGGACGGCGCTGGACTACGAAACCGTCTATATCTCCGCCGGGAAGATCGGCGCCCAGGTGGAGCTGGCGCCCCGGGCGCTGCTAGACCTGCTGGGGGCCTCCACGGCGGACATTGTCGTGGACCAGGGATAGGCCCAGGTGGAGTCCCAGGGTGAAGGCGTCGGTGGACCACTGGAGGTAGCGGGCCAGAAAGGCGTCCTGAAGGCACAGGCGGGCGTCCCCGGAGAGGGAGAGGCTGTCCGCCAGCTGATCCACGGATTTGGAATCGAAGGGGTCTGCTTTCTGCAGAATGTCGGCGGCGTAGCCGTCGAAGAGGCGGAGATAGATGGGATTCATTGGATCACCTTCAAACAACATTTAATGATGTATTGATGATACATCATTAAATGATATATGTCAAGGAGAACTCCATGGAAACACTAAAAATATTTGGAGAAAGACTGCGTGCCCTGCGGGATGAACGGCATCTGCGGCAGGCGGATATGGCAGAAGTGCTTCAAATTACCCTTGTCCATTATCAGAGAATGGAATATGGAAAGGTCAATGTCCCATCGCTGACGCTTTGCTTTCTTGCGGATTACTTCAGCGTCACCACGGATTATCTGCTGGGGCGCAGCGACGCGCGGGGGTAAATCCGTTCCGTGCACCCGTAGGGGCCACCGCCCTCGGCGGCCCGATGGTATGGCCGCCCCTGGAGCGTGTAAGGGAGGTTACAAACCGCCCGTGGAAATTTGGGCCGCCGTCCGGCGGCCACGGGGATTCTGCTCCCGCAGGGGGCTTGTCCAGCCGGGATGCACCCCCCGTTTTCTTTTCCGACTTGCGGAAAAGAAAACGGGCCGTGCACGGTCCAAAAGAAAAGGCCGCTTGGACGCGCTCCGGTGCAGTGGCCCTCCGCGCGCAACGGGGGTCGGCGTATCGGTGCCTGCTCCGATTTGGACTGGCCTTCGGGCACGCTATGCTCTTCTGCGATTCCTGTTGCTGCCGTCCCGTGGCGGATGGCGCCGACCTCGTCGGGGTGGTTGTCGCATGGAGCTGCTTCTCTTTTCGCTACCGCTCACGCTCCCGCGAAGAATCCGGCAGCGCGTAGCGCAGCGGAACGCGCGGAAAGAGAAGCAGACCAAATGCGTCCTTGCACCCCGTTGACCTTTGCACCCGCGCCGCGGGAATCCGCGTTCAAGCCTGTACCGCACCCCGCCGCGCCCGTCGGGAGGTCATCGCAAACCCGCAGGCACCATCTCTCGTCAACTCCCGTACAGCAACTTTGCACGGACGTGCAAAGTTGCGACCAAAAGCGTTTTTTCTCTTACACCGGGCGCGGCGCGTTCTCTTTTTGGCGCTGACAAAAAGAGAATGGGGGGCGCATCCCCCGTGGAAACGGCCCCCTGGCGGGAGCCAGTCTCCCCGGGCGGTTGAAAAGCGCCTCTACACCTCCGCCGGAGGCATTTCCGGCACTGAAAAGAGAAACCTCTCCTGAAAGGAGTCAATCATACACATTATGCAGGACAAGATCATCGTCAAAGGCGCCCGCGCCAACAATCTGAAGAATATCGACGTCACCATCCCCCGGGACAAGCTGGTGGTCATGACGGGCCTCTCCGGCTCCGGCAAGTCCTCCCTGGCCTTCGACACCATCTACGCCGAGGGCCAGAGAAGGTATGTGGAGTCCCTCAGCTCCTATGCCCGGATGTTCCTGGGCCAGATGGACAAGCCCGATGTGGACTATATCGAGGGTCTCAGCCCCGCCATCTCCATTGACCAGAAGACCACCAGCAAGAACCCCCGGTCCACCGTGGGCACTGTGACGGAGATCTACGACTACCTCCGCCTGCTGTGGGCCCGGGTGGGCACCCCCCACTGCCCCAAGTGCGGCAAGGAGATTCGCCAGCAGACCATTGACCAGATCATCGATCAGGTCCTCTCTCTGCCGGAGGGCACCCGCATCCAGGTGATGGCCCCCGTCATCCGGGGCAAGAAGGGTGAGCACGCCAAGATCTTTGAGGACGCCAAGCGGTCCGGCTACGTCCGGGCCCGGGTGGACGGGAATCTGTACGAGCTGGACGAGGAGATCAAGCTGGAGAAGAACAAGAAGCACACCATCGAGATTGTGGTGGACCGGCTCATCATCCGTCCGGATATCCAGCAGCGGCTGACGGACAGCGTGGAGACCGCCTCCGGCCTCACCGGCGGGCTGGTGGTCGTCAACCTCCTGCGGGAGGAGCGGGATCTGACATTCTCCCAGAATTATGCCTGCGAGGACTGCGGCATCTCCATCGAGGAGCTGACGCCCCGGATGTTCTCCTTCAACAACCCCTTCGGTGCCTGTCCCACCTGTACGGGTCTGGGCAGCCAGCTGAAGGTGGATCCGGAACTGATCGTGCCGGACAAGTCCCTCTCCATCCTGGAGGGGGCCATCCAGGCCAGCGGCTGGAACAACATCCGGGGGGACGGCATCTCCCGGATGTACTTCGACGCCCTGGCGAAGAAATACCACTTCTCCCTCACCGACCCCTGGGAGACCCTGCCGGAGGACGTGCGGAGCATCATCCTCTACGGCACCGGCGGGGAGAAGCTGGAGCTCCACTACGACCAGCCCCGGGGCAAGGGCGTGCTGTATCAGCCCTTTGAGGGCATCTGCAACAACGTGGAGCGCCGCTACAAGGAGACCCAGTCCGATGCCAGCAAGCGGGAGCTGGAGGAGCTGATGGCCGAGTGCCCCTGTCCCACCTGTAAGGGAAAGCGGCTGAAGAAGGAGTCCCTGGCGGTGACCGTGGGGGACAAGGACATCGACGCCCTGACCCGGATGTCCGTGGTGGACGAGCTCCAATGGGTGGACCGGCTGGAGCTGACGCACCAGCAGCACCTGATCGCAGACCGGATCCTGAAGGAGATCAAGTCCCGGCTGGGGTTCCTCCAGTCCGTGGGCCTGGGCTATCTGACCCTCAGCCGCAGCGCGGGGACCCTCTCCGGCGGCGAGAGCCAGCGGATCCGCCTGGCCACCCAGATCGGCTCCAGCCTGATGGGGGTGCTGTATATCCTGGACGAGCCCTCCATCGGTCTGCACCAGCGGGACAACGACAAGTTGCTGGCGACGCTGCAGAACCTGCGGGACCTGGGCAACACCCTGCTGGTGGTGGAGCACGACGAGGACACCATGCGGGCGGCGGACTACCTGATCGACATCGGTCCCGGCGCCGGCATCCACGGCGGCGAGGTGGTGGCCGCCGGTACACCGGAGGAGGTCATGGCCAACCCCAACAGCCTGACGGGTCAGTATCTCTCCGGCAAGAAGAGGATCCCCGTGCCGGAGACCCGGCGGCCGGGCAACGGCAAGAGCCTGAAGGTCATCGGCGCGGCGGAGAACAACCTGCGGCACATCGACGTGGAGTTCCCCCTGGGGACCTTTACCGTGGTTACCGGCGTGTCCGGCAGCGGCAAGAGCTCCTTGGTGAATGAGATCCTGTTCAAGAAGCTGGGCGTGGAGCTGAACCGGATGAAGGTCCACCCCGGCAGGTGCGACCGGATCGAGGGAATCGAGTATCTGGACAAGGTGGTGGACATCGACCAGAGCCCCATCGGCCGGACACCCCGGTCCAACCCCGCCACCTACACCGGCCTCTTCAATGACATCCGGGACCTGTTCGCCTCCACTCAGGAGGCCAAGAGCCGGGGCTACGGCCCGGGGCGGTTCAGCTTCAACGTCCGGGGCGGCCGGTGCGAGGCCTGCTCCGGCGACGGTGTGCTGAAGATCGAGATGCACTTCCTGCCGGACATCTTTGTGCCCTGCGAGGTGTGCAAGGGCAGGCGGTACAACCGGGAGACCCTGGAGGTCCGCTACAAGGGCAAGAACATTGCCGATGTGCTGGAGATGACCGTGGATGAGGCGGTGGAGTTCTTCGCACCTCTGCCCAGAATCCGCAACAAGCTCCAGACCCTGTGCGACGTGGGCCTGGGGTATGTGAAGCTGGGCCAGCCCTCCACGGAGCTCTCCGGCGGTGAGGCCCAGCGGGTGAAGCTGGCTACGGAGCTCAGCAAAATCGCCACCGGCAAGACCATCTATATCCTGGACGAGCCCACCACCGGCCTCCACACCGACGATGTGCGCAAGCTCCTGGAGGTGCTCCAGCGGCTGGTGGACAGCGGCAACACCGTGGTGGTCATCGAGCACAATCTGGACGTTATCAAATGTGCCGACCACCTGATCGACCTGGGTCCCGAGGGGGGAGACGGCGGCGGCACCATCGTCTGCACGGGCACGCCGGAGGAAGTGGCTGCCTGCCGGTCGAGCTTCACAGGTCAGTATCTGAAAAAGGTGCTGGAAAAGTAAGCCGGGGCAGACGATCCCCTTGGAGCCCCCGCCGGAGCCCAGCGAAGCGGGTCCGGTGGGGAAAGGACGGGCCGCGGAGGCAGCAAGCCGAAGGCCGGGGCGCGGGATCCGGAGCAGGCGAGGACGCGCACAGGCACGCCGGAGGAGGTGGCCGCCTGCCGGTCGAGCTTCACGGGCTGGTACCTGAAAAAGCTGCTGGAGCGGTAAGACCGCGCAAAAAGGGCCTCCGCTGTATGCGGAGGCCCTTGTCTATGGGGCGTCAATTCCAGAAGTTCGGAAACAGCAGCTCCGAGATCACCTTCACCAGCAGCAGGAGCAGCACGACCACCACCGCAGGCCGGACGATTTTGCTGCCGTTCCTGATGGCCAGGCCGGCGCCCAGATAGTGTCCCAGGATGGAGGCCAGAGCGGCCGCCAGCCCCACACCCAGAACGACGGTCCCCGCCATCAGGGCGGAGCACACACCGCCGATGTTGGAGGCCAGGTTGATGACCTTTACCCCGCCGGCCGCGTGGCGGGTGTCCATCTTGCCCAAGTGGATGAACACCAGCATCAGAAAGGTGCCGGTGCCGGGGCCGTAGTAGCCGTCATACGTCCCGATGAGCAGCGCGGCGGCCCAGACGATGGCCGCCTGCCGCCGGGGCGGGATGGGGGCCGGCTCCTCCGGCCACATTTTGGTCCGCAGGGTGAAGAAGGCCACCACCGGCAGCACCGCCAGCAGCAGATACTTCAGCACCACATCCGGCGTGTGAAGCTGCAGCTGGGTCCCGCAGACGGAGCCTGCCACCGCCAGCCCGGCGGCAGGCAGGAACAGCCGCCAGTGAACGTACCCCTGGTGGATGAAGCGGGCGGTGGAAAACGCGGTGCCGATGCAGGAGGAGAGCTTATTGGTGCCCAAAACAAAGTGGGTGGGCAGGCCGGAGAAGGCCATCAGGTATACAGGGACGGAGATAATGCCGCCGCCCCCGGCGATGGCGTCCATAAAGCCGGCCAGAAAGACGCCGCCGCAGATCAGAAGGACCACCCACAGGGGGAAGCCGTCCAGCGTGGTTTCCGTGAAGAGAGTGGGGACCGAGGCTGACATATATGCACCTCCCGGAGTAAATTCGACAAAATCTCTATCAGTATACCAGCTCCATAGGCCCCTGGCAAGAGCAGAAGCGCCGCAATTTTGCTGAAATTCCCGCATCTCCCCGAAGAAATGCCGCCGGAACGGTTGTTTTTCCGGCGGGCGTGTGATACTGTGAAACAGGCGGGGCGGGATCGCCCGCGAAAATGCTCAAAGAAAGTTGAGGATCACCTATGTCAAACATCAAAAACGTCGCCATGATTACCGTGTGCGGACGGCCCAACGTGGGCAAGTCCAGCCTGACCAACGCCCTGGTGGGGGAAAAGGTGGCCATCGTCTCCAACAAGGCACAGACCACCCGGAACCGCATCTACGGCGTGGTGAACCGGGAGGACACCCAGTATATCCTGCTGGACACGCCCGGCCTCCACAAGCCCAAGTCCGCCCTGGGGGACTACATGGTGAAGGTCGTCACCTCCAGCCTCTCCGACGTGGACTGCGCCCTGCTGCTAGTGGAGCCCATCCCCCATGTGGGCGGCCCGGAGCAGGCACTCATCGACCGGATCCGGGAGGAGGAGATCCCCTGCATCCTCTGCGTCAACAAGATTGACACTGTGGAACCGGCGGAGCTGCTGCCGGTGATCGCCGCTTACAACCAGGCATGGGACGGCTTTGACGCGATCATCCCCATCTCCGCCCACACCGGCAGCGGCCTGAAGGATCTGATGAAGGAACTGCGGAAGTATGCCCAGGAAGGCCCTCAGCTGTTCCCGGACGGGATGACGACGGACCAGCCGGAGCGGCAGGTGATGGGGGAAATCCTGCGGGAGAAGCTGCTGCTGTGCCTGGACAAGGAGATCCCCCACGGCACGGCGGTGGAGATCACGAAGTTCTCTGAGCGGGACAGCGGCGTCATCGACGTGGACGCCACCATCTACTGTGAGAAGGCCAGCCACAAGGGGATCATTATCGGCAAGCAGGGGGCCATGCTGAAAAAGATCAGTTCCCTGGCCCGGCAGGATATGGAGAAGTTCATGGGCACCAAGGTGTATCTGGAGACCTGGGTGAAGGTCAAGGAGAACTGGCGGGACAACGTGAACTACGTGCGGAGCTTCGGGTACCGGGACGAATAAGGAGGAAGCGTGCGGTCTCCGGTATTCCGCAGGCTGCCGTGCGGGGAGTGAGAATATGAGACTGGTATTGAGCGACACGGCACTGCCAACCGGACTGCCGGTCCGGGAGGACTGGCACTATGTGGACCTGAGCCAGCTGAAAATCGCGGACTGTATGGGCTGCTTCAGCTGCTGGGTCAGAACGCCGGGGCGGTGCGTGATCCGGGACGACGCTGTAGGCGTATATCCCCTGATTGCCCACAGCGACCATGTGATCTATGTCAGCCGTCTCTTCTGCGGGTCCTATGACGTACCGATGAAGACCATGCTGGAGCGGGCCATTCCCATCCAGCAGGCGTTTATTCGGATACACCACGGAGAGACGCACCATATACAGCGGGCGGTGGCGGAGAAAGACGCGGTGATTCTGGCCTATGGAGATACCGGAGACGAGGAGCAGGCGCTCTTCCGTCTGCTGGCGGCCCGCAACGCCCATAATATGCTGTTTCGGAGCTGGAGTGTCCGCTTCCTTCGGGAAGAGGAGCTGGCCGGGGCCATTAGGGAGGAGGTACGCGCATGGGAAAGCTCCTGATCGTCAATGGGAGTCCCCGGGCGCCCCGTTCCAACTCCCGGAGGTATATCGAACAGTTTCTTCCGTGTTGGGGAGAGACGGCGGACCAGTATACCGCGCTGAGGGGTGGACCGCTCTCCCCAGAGGACTGTACGGATCTGCTGCTGGTGTTCCCCCTGTACGCAGACGGCATACCGGCGGTGCTGATGAGGACCCTGAAGGAACTCGCAGTATGGAGGGGAACGGCCCGCCCCAGGATCCACGTACTGGTGAACTGCGGCTTTCTGGAGCCGGAGCAGACCCGGCCTGCGGTAGAAATGGTGCGCTTTTTCTGCAAACGATATGGATTTCCCTGGGGGATGGCGCTGCAGATCGGCTCGGGAGAGGCGATCTTGAATACGCCTTTTTCCTTTCTGGTGCGGCGGGGCCTGCGCCGCCTGGCCGCTGGTATGCGGGCGGGACGGAGCGAGGTGCTGTCGGTGCGGATGCCGCTGAACAGGCGGATGTTCGTCTGGGCCTCCGGCCGGTACTGGACTGATTACGGCGCGAAAAACAACATCACCGCCGGAGAGATGCGGACCATGGAGATCGAGGGAGGCTAGAGATTTCCAGCCATAAAAATCCGACAACATTCGCAGACTACTCCTGGGAGGAGGTCTGCGGAATGGACACACAAAGGCTTTGGGAGTGCTTCTGCCTCACCGGCGAACCGCTGGTGTACCTGCTGTATCAGGCCGCTCTGGACCAGGAGTCCGGCGGCGGGATCAGCGCATAGAACGGAGGGCGGACGCTCTCCGTACATAAGGAGGGAGCGCGTTGGCCGAGCGGGCCTACATCGTGACAAAGGGCGTGGTCCTGCGGGAGACGGAGACGAAAGAGGCGGATAAGATCCTGACGCTGCTGACAGCGGACCGGGGCAAGATCTCCGTCATCGCCCGGGGCGTCCGGCGGAAGAGCTGCAAGTACGCCGCCTGCGCCCAGCAGATGGTCTATTCGGAGTGGACCCTCTATCAGAAGGGCGAGTGGTACTACGCCAATGAAGGAGCCACGGCGGAGCTGTTCAACGGCCTGCGGACGAATCTGGAGGCGCTGGCCCTGGGCTGCTACTTCGCGGAGCTGACAGAGACCGTCACGGCGCCGGAGGTCCCTGCCGGGGCACTGCTGCCCCATCTGCTGAACGGGCTGTACGCCCTCTCCGCTTTACAGAAGCCGCCGGCGCTGGTGAAGCCCGCCTTTGAGATCAAACTGCTGTGCTTGGCGGGATATGAACCTTTGGCGGACAGCTGCGCCTACTGCGGCCGGCCGGACCCGGAGCAGCCCCTGCTGGACGTGGTACAGGGCATCCTGCGGTGCCGGAGCTGCGGCGCGAAGGAGAGTGCCCTCTCCATGCCCCTGTGCCCGGATTCCCTGGCGGCCCTGCGGCATATCGTGTACGGGGACCCCAAGCGGCTCTACTCGTTCCGGCTGACAGGCCCGGCGCTGGAGCGACTCTCCGCGGCGGCGGAGGCTTTCGTGGCCGCCCAGCTGGAGCGGGGATTCCGGACGCTGGAATTTTACAAGAGCCTCCAGCCGCCGGAAGAGTTGTCGAAATAAGATACATTTTGTATTTCTTTTGCTGATTTATACGAAACGGAGCGGAATATGACAGAATTTGTCCTCGGCTCCTACCGGCTGGAGGTGGACGTGGAGGCCACCCGGGCCTGGTATGGCCGTTACGGTAACGCTACCGGGGGCTGCGGCTGCGCCTACTGCCGAAACTATGCTGCCGCAGTTGGGGTCCTGCCGCCAGAAGCAGCAGCGTTTCTGGAACCCCTGGGGCTTAACCTCCGCAGGCCCGGAGATATTGGCGAGTATGGTCCCCGCCAGGGCGGGCGGTGGTATATGCCCATGTGGCACATTGCAGGCCGCCTGCTGGAAGCGGGGGAGGGAGAGCTGCCCGTTGCCCCCGGCGTCACCGCCGGGTTCGCCACAGATATGGGACCGTTCCTCCGGAACTTCCCGGAGCCCTGCTTCCAGTGCTGGCTTTCCATGACCCTGCCCTGGGTGCTGGAGGAACCGGCAGATGAAGCAGCTGACGACAGGGACGATGAAGTGAAAACCCTTGACAGGAGAACCGAACCATGAGTGACCTATTTGACAAATCCATCCGCACCCTGGAGCTGCCCCGGGTGCTGGAGCTGCTGAGCGAGCAGGCTGTCAGCGCCGAGGCCAAGCAGCGGGCCCTGCGCCTCCGGCCGGAGACGGAGCCGGAGGAGGTGCTGCGCCTGCTGGACCAGACGGACGCGGCCCGAAATCTCATCGGCCTGCGGGGCAGTCCGTCGTTTTCCGGCGTGAAGCCGGTGGCGGAGGCCCTGGACCGGGCGGACCGGGGCGGCGCCCTGAACACTCGGGAGCTGCTGACCATCGCGGATCTGCTGACCGCCGCCCGCCGGGCCAAGGAGTACTTCAACGACGAGGCGGCGGAGAAAACCGCCATCGACCACCTGTTCCTCTCCCTCCACGGCAACCGCTTTCTGGAGGAGAAGATCAAGCGGGCCATCCCGGACGAGGACACCATCGCCGACGCCGCCAGCACGGAGCTGGCGGACATCCGCCGCCACATGCGGGCGGCCCAGGCCAAGAGCCGCCAGATCCTTCAAAAGATCATCTCCTCCCCCAGCTATGGGAAAATTTTGCAGGAGACCATCATCACCCAGCGGGACGGCCGCTTCGTGGTGCCGGTGAAGGCGGAGCACAAGGGCGACCTGCCGGGACTGGTCCACGACATCTCCTCCACCGGAGCCACGCTGTTCGTGGAGCCTATGGGGGTGGTCCAGGCCAACAACGAGTATATTGAGCTGCAGGCCAAGGAGCAGAAGGAGATCGACCGCATCCTGGCGGAGTTCTCCGCCGAGGCTGCCGCCCACCGGGAGGACATCCAGTGGGACTACGACACCCTGGTCCACCTGGACCTGATCTTCGCCCGGGGCCAGCTGAGCTACAAGATGAACGCCGTGCGGCCGGAGGTCCGCCGGGACGGCGCTATCCATCTGCGCAAGGCCCGCCACCCCCTGCTGGACCCCAAGACGGCGGTGCCCATCGACATCGAGCTGGGGGACACCTTTGACACCTTGGTCATCACCGGTCCCAACACCGGCGGCAAGACCGTGACCCTCAAGACCCTGGGCCTGCTGACGCTGATGACCCAGTGCGGCCTCCACATCCCGGCGGCGGACCGGAGCGCCGTGTCCGTCTATGAGCGGGTGCTGGCGGACATCGGCGACGAGCAGAGCATCGAGCAGAGCCTGTCTACCTTCTCTGCCCACATGGTGAACATCGTGGAGATTTTAAAAGAGGCGGATCGGCACAGCCTGGTGCTGTTTGACGAGCTGGGGGCCGGCACGGACCCGGTGGAGGGCGCGGCCCTGGCCATCGCCGTCATCCAGCACGTGCGGCGGCTGGGGGCCAAGGTGGCCGCCACCACCCACTATGCGGAGCTGAAGACCTTCGCCATGACTACGGCAGGGGTGGAGAACGCCTCCTGCGAGTTCGACGTGGAGACGCTGGCGCCCACCTACCGGCTGCTGATCGGCATTCCCGGCAAATCCAACGCCTTTGCCATCTCCCGGCGGCTGGGGCTGCCGGAGGACGTCATTGCCGCCGCCCAGGGGCAGATGAGCGGCGAGAGCGTCCGGTTCGAGGACATCCTGACCCAGCTGGAGGAGAAGCGCCAGGCCCTGGAGAAGCGGGAGCAGGAGGCGGAC
Source organism: Oscillibacter acetigenes (assembly GCF_025567605.1). Taxonomy (NCBI): domain Bacteria; kingdom Bacillati; phylum Bacillota; class Clostridia; order Eubacteriales; family Oscillospiraceae; genus Oscillibacter; species Oscillibacter acetigenes. Next base: position 17,304 of record NZ_JAOQKG010000002.1, read on the forward strand.
CGCCTGCTGCGCCAGCGGGAAGAGGACGCCAGGCGCGCCCGGGAGTTCCGGGAGCAGATGGAGCGGGCCAAGGACAACGCCCGGAGCCGGGGCGAGGCGGAGGCCAAGCGCATCCTCCGGGACGCCCGGACGGCGGCGGACCAGGTGTTCCAGGAGCTCAGCGAGATGCGGAAGGCCCAGGCCAAGGCCGAACGGATGCTGAACGAAAATGAGGCCCGTGCGGCCCTCCGCCGCACGCTGAACGAGGCGGAGGAGGCCGTGTCCCGCCGCGACGCCCGGCAGGAGCCCATCCCCAAGCCCAGCCGCCCCATCCGGGCGGGGGATCTGGTGGAGATCCCCGGTGTCAAAACGCCGGCGGAGGTAGTGTCCGTGGGCAAGGACGGCACCTTGCAGCTGAAAGCCGGTATTTTGAAGATGAAAGCCAAAGTAGACGAAGTGCGTCTCATCGAGGATGACGAGCGGGCCGCCAGGAAGAAGACGCCCTCTGTCACCATTCGCCAGAACGCCGACCGCGCCCTGCGGGCTTCTGCCGCCCGGGAACTGGACATCCGAGGGATGGAGACACTGGAGGCGGAGAGCGTGGTGGAAAACTTCATTTCCGCCGCCGTCATGGGCAAACTGGAGACCGTAACCATCATCCACGGCAAGGGCACCGGGGCCTTGCGGAAGGCCGTCCACGACATCCTCCGCCGGAATAAGGCTGTGAAGAGCTTCCGCCTGGGCGTCTACGGCGAGGGCGAGAGCGGCGTCACCGTGGTGACGCTGAAGTGAGCCGGAGCCTGTCGCCGCGGTGCGGCATCAGGCGTCCTGCGCGGCGGGACCTTGGAGTGTGAGGGCTCTGCCTGACCGCCCCAATTAAATGCGGGATTCCTGTGGGGTGCTCCCCATGGGGGCGGCGAGCCCGGCAACACTGAAATGAGGGGGTTGACATGGCACTGACCTTTCGATTTGCACAGGAGACCGACACGCTCCTGATCCTGCAATTCATCCGGGAGCTGGCCGACTACGAGCACCTGCTGGACCAGGTGGTGGCCGATGAGGCCACCCTCCGGGACCAGCTGTTTGAAAAGCGCCGAGCCGAGGTCCTCTTTGCCCTGGAGGACGGGGCAGAGGTGGGCTTCGCCCTGTTTTTTCAAAACTTCTCCACCTTCCTGGGCCGGGCGGGCCTGTATCTGGAGGACCTGTATGTCCGGCCGGAGCACCGGGGAAAGGGATATGGCAAGGCTTTCTTCCGGCGGCTGGCGGCCATCGCCGCGGAGCGGGACTGCGGCCGCCTGGAGTGGTGGTGCCTGGACTGGAACACCCCCAGCATCGGCTTCTACAAGTCCCTGGGGGCGGAGACCATGGAGGACTGGACCGTTTACCGCCTTACCGGACCGGCATTGCAGAGGCTGGCAGAACCGGAATCTCCGGTTGCGGAAACCGATGAGATTTGATATACTGGAGTCACACTAAAACACACATTCTGGAAATTGCACAATGAGGTGATTTTATGCAAGAGCTTGCAAAGCAGTTCCACATTGCCTGTGCTCAGGGGGATATCGGCCGCTACTGCATCCTGCCCGGTGACCCGGGCCGGGTCCCGGCCATCGCCGCCCTGTTTGACGACGCCAAGCAGATCGCGTATAACCGGGAGTTCAACGTCTGGACCGGCACCCTGCTGGGGGAGAAGGTCACCGCCTGCTCCACCGGCATCGGCGGTCCCTCCGCTTCCATCGCTATGGAGGAGCTCCACAAATGCGGTGCCGACACGTTCATCCGCACCGGCACCTGCGGCGGTATCGATCTGAACGTCCAGTCCGGCGACGTGGTGGTAGCCACCGGCGCCATCCGGTATGAGCACACCAGCCGGGAGTACGCCCCCATTGAGTTCCCGGCGGTGGCGGACTTCCAGGTGACAAACGCCCTGGTGGAGGCCACCAAGAAGCTGGGCTTCCCCCTGCACACCGGCATCGTCCAGTGCAAGGACAGCTTTTACGGCCAGCACGACCCCGCTGCCTCGCCCGTGTACTACGAGCTGCAGCAGAAGTGGGAATCCTGGAAGCGGCTGGGCGTCAAGGCCAGTGAGATGGAGTCCGCCGCCCTGTTCGTGGTGGCGGCGGCTCTGGGCTGCCGGTGCGGCTCCTGCTTCCATGTGGTGTGGAACCAGGAACGGGAGGCCGCCGGCCTGGACCAGAAGATGAGTGAGGACACATCCTCCTCCGTGAAGGTGTCTGTGGAGGCCCTGAAGCTGCTGATTGAGGCAGACCGCAAGGCGGGCCGGTAATTGGCTGCGTTTTTCAAAAAAGATGCCCGGAAATTTCCGGGCATCTTTTTTGATTCCCCATTGACAAGTTTACTTGGTATATGGTATGCTCTGCTTGTAAAGAAAACTTGGTAAAATAAAAAGCAAACTATGCAAAATGGCTTCGGCATGGATCGGGAGGAGATCCTGCGGCACAGCCGGGCGGCTGGCGACTGGTTCTGATCCTGAGTCTGCTGCTGGCGGGAGCCGCGTTGTTGAATCTGGCCGTTTATGTACGGGGCGTACTGGGATGAGAGGCAGGCCCTATGGCTTGGCAAAGAAAGAAAAGGGAGAACGCTATGGAAAAACAGGAAATTCTGGAGAAGAGCCGGCGGGAGAACCAGAAGGGTGACGAACGGGAGCGGACCATCCGCATGGAGGGGGAGTCCTTCAGCCTGCTCTTCGTGTTTTTGATGGGCCTGATTCTGCTGACCTGGAAGCGGGTCCATGGGCTGCCGCATGAGGATGTGCTGACCATGTTCTGGACGGCCTGCGTGGCCAACCGGGTCTACCGGCTGGCCCGGCGGCGGAATACCTCCGACATCGTGACGCTGCTGATCTCTCTTGCGTTTTTGATCTGGAATCTGGTAAAATTCTTTCAAATGGCCTGAGAGGAGGTAGCGCATGGACCGGGATGAGATTTTGAAAAAGGCTCAGGCGGGGGCGATTGGAATGGACGAGCGGGAGCAGCAGGTACTGGGGCTGTCCTTTGGTATCGGCGGGATCCTGATGGTACTGCTGTGTGTCATTCTCGCCATTATACGGCTGGTGAACGGGCAGGATGCCTATGACTACACGGCCATCGTGTTTCTGTATCTGGCGGGCGTAGAGCTGCATTTGTATTGGAGGACCCGGCGGCGGGGCTTGGCGTTGCTGGCGGCGGCCTGCGGCCTGGTGTTCGCGGGCAACCTGGCCATGTTCCTGCTGGGGTGAGCGCCATGGACGATCAGCTGATCCTGAAAAACCGGCTGAAGGTGGCCCGGGCGGAGAAGGGGCTGTCCCAGACCCAGCTGGCGGAGCTGGTGGGCGTGTCCCGCAACACCATCAGCTCCATTGAGACGGGGCAGTTCAATCCCACCGCCAAGCTGGCGCTGATTCTCTGCATCGCCTTGGACAAGAAGTTCGAGGAACTGTTCTATTTTGAGTGAGAAATTAGGAGTTTGGGTGTCCAGCGGCGCTGACCGGGGCAAATCATCCTGCCTGCGGCGGAGCACAATCCTTCCGCATCCCTAACTGACGGCCGGTCGTTCCGGAGAGAGGAGAGATCTCTGTGGAGAAGGAGAAAATTCTGCAAAGATACCGCCAAGAGGGCGTGGACGAGGGCCGGGAGGAGGTCAACCGCCGGGGAGACAACGCGGGCTTTTACGCCATGTGTGTCCTGGCGCTGCTGTTGATGATCTACCAGGCGTTTACCGGACAGGTATTTGGAGACGTGGCGGCGATGCTGTTCGTGTTTTGCTCCGTGGGGGCCTTTGCCCGGTACCGGACTGACCGGGACCGGTCCGCTCTGGGCATGGGCATTTTTACCGGCGCTCTGTGCCTGGGATGCCTGGGATGGTATCTGTGGCACACGCTGTAAAAAAGACAGGCGGCGCTGGAAAGCGCCGCCTGCTTGCTTACCGCTTCCGCACCGGGTAGCAGACCTCGGTGACAAATTCTTCTGGGTTCCGGGTCTCGTGGGGACTGACGTGGTAGATGTTGAAGAACAGTCCGTCAAAGGCATAGCCGTTGTCCTCTACCCAGGATGCCACCGCCTGATTCACCTCGCCGATCTGGCGGTAGGGGCCCTGGAAGGTGGCGGAGGCCACTGTCACCGGCGGGATGGTTTTGAATTTGACGTGCTCGGTGTCAGGGTATGTGCCCTTCACCGTCTTTTGGATCTCCACATCCACATCTGCCTCTTTGTACTCCCCGTCGTGGTAGACGCTGATGCACAGGGCCGGGTCGCCGTCCTGGATGTGGAGAAGGGCGGTCTCCCTCACAAAGATGTGCCACAGGTCTCCCTCCCGGTCGTAGCAGGGAAGGATCTGGCGGACGCTGGCTACCTGCCGCTCCGGCAGGGTCTTGATGGTGACATCGTAGTTCATCTGTTTTTCATCCTTTCTCAGCCGTTCGATGGTTGTGTCCAGAAGCCGCAGCCGGTCCAATGCCTCCTGAATGGAGGCCTCCACCGCTGCCCGCTGGGCCAGCAGGCGCGTCTCCATGGCGGTCCGGTCCTCCCAGCAGGCCAGCAGCGCGGCCGTCTCTGCCAGGGAGAACCCCAGGCCCCGCAGGGCGGTGATCCGGTTGGCGGTCATCAGCTGGGCCGCCGCGTACCGGCGGTAGCCGGTCCAGGGATCGGTCTCCTCCGGCACCAGCAGGCCGATCTCGTCGTAGTGGCGCAGCATCCGGATGCTGATTCTGGACAGCTTTGAAAATTCTCCGATTTTGAACATAGGATCCCTCCGCATATATGCGTTTTCTTGAGCTCACTGCTATGGTATGCCCTGCCACTGTGTGAGAGTCAAGAGAATTTTTTCAAAGTCGCGATGAGAGAAAAAACGTTCCGGCCGCAGAAGCGGCCGGAACGGCGGTGGGCTCAGTCGTCGGTGCGGATGCCCCGTTCAATATCCCGGATATTGTAGGGGGAGGTTTGGTAGACGAAGTAATTCAGCCAGTTGGAGTACAGCAGGTGGGCGCAGGAGCGCCAGGTCACCGCAGGCTTGCGGCTGGGGTCATCGCCGGGGAAGTAGTTCTTGGGGACCCGGATGTCCGCTCCGGCGGTCAGGTCCCGTATGTACTCATTCCGCAGGGTGTCCCGGTCATACTCCGCGTGGCCCATGAGGAAGATCTGCCGGCCCTGGTCGGTCTTGACGGCGTAGACCCCGGCCTCCGGGGAGGAGGCAAGTATCTTCAGCTCCGGGATTGCCTCGATGTCCTCCCGCAGCACTGTGGTGTGCCGGGAGTGGGGCACCCAGAACTCGTCGTCAAAGCCCCGGAAGAGGATGAAGTTGGGATCCTCCACCGTGTGGCGGAACACGCCGAAGAGTTTCTCCGGCAGCTGCCGCTTGGGGATGCCGTAGTGGTAGTACAGCCCCGCCTGAGCGCCCCAGCAGATGTGAAGGGTGGAGTGGACGTGCGTCTTGGACCACTCCATGATCTCGCACAGCTCCGGCCAGTAGTCCACCTCCTCAAAGGGAAGGTTCTCCACCGGCGCGCCGGTGATGACCAGGCCGTCAAAGGTCCGGTCCCGCACCTCGTCAAAGGATTTGTAGAAGGCCAGCATGTGGGCCTGGGAGGTGTTCTTGGACACGTGGCCGCTGGGGGCGATCAACTCCAGCTCGATCTGGATGGGGGTGTTGCCCAACACCCGGGCCAGCTGGGTCTCGGTCTCGATCTTGGTGGGCATCAGGTTCAGCAGCAGGATCTGCAGGGGGCGGATATCCTGGGTGATGGCCCGGGTCTCCGTCATGACAAAGATGTTCTCCGACGTCAGAACGGAGGTGGCGGGCAGCTGGTTGGGGATTTTGATGGGCATCTCACTTCACCTGGTCCAGCGCCTGGGCGATGTCGCCGATCAGATCCTGCTTGCTCTCCAGGCCGCAGCTCATCCGCACCAGGCCCGCGGGAATGCCGGCGGCGGCAAGCTGCTCGTCAGTCATCTGCCGGTGGGTGGAGCTGGCGGGGTTCAGACAGCAGGTCCGGGCGTCCGCCACATGGGTCTCGATGGCGGCCAGCTTCAGATGCTTCATAAAGGTGCCCGCTGCCTCCCGGCCGCCCTTCAGCTCAAAGGACACCACACCGCAGGAGCCGTGGGGCAGGTACTTCTCTGCCAAGGCATGGTACTTGTCCCCTGGCAGGCCGCAGTAGCTGACGGAGGCCACCTTGGGATGTGCCGCCAGGAACTCCGCCACCGCCTGGCCGTTCTCACAGTGGCGGGCCATGCGCACATGGAGGCTCTCCAGCCCCAGGTTCAGATAGAAGGCGTTCTGGGGGGACTGGATGGCGCCGAAGTCCCGCATCAGCTGGGCGGTGCACTTGGTGATGAAGGCGCCCTCCCTGCCGAACTTCTCCGCGTAGGTGATGCCGTGGTAGCTGTTGTCCGGGGTGCAGAGGCCGGGGAACTTGTCCGCATGGGCCATCCAGTCGAACTTGCCGGAGTCCACGATGGCGCCGCCTACCGCCGCGCCGTGGCCGTCCATGTACTTGGTGGTGGAGTGGGTGACGATGTCGGCGCCCCATTCAAAGGGCCGGCAGTTCACCGGAGTGGCGAAGGTGTTGTCCACGATCAGCGGCACGCCGTGGGTGTGGGCGGCCTTGGCGAACTTCTCGATGTCCAGCACCGTCAGGGCCGGGTTGGCGATGGTCTCGCCGAACACCGCCTTGGTGTTGGGCCGGAAGGCGGCTTCCAGCTCCTCGTCGGTGCAGTCCGGGGAGACGAAGGTGACCTCGATACCCATTTTCGCCATGGTGACGGAGATCAGATTGAAGGTACCGCCGTAGATGGAGGACGAGGAGACGATGTGGTCCCCGCAGGAGCAGATGTTGAACAACGCGAAGAAGTTGGCCGCTTGGCCGGAAGAGGTGAGCATAGCGGCGGTGCCGCCCTCCAGCTCGCAGATCTTGGCGGCCACATAGTCGTTGGTGGGGTTCTGGAGGCGGGTGTAGAAGTAGCCGTTGGCCTCCAGGTCAAAGAGCTTACCCATGTCCTCGCTGGTGGCGTATTTGAACGTGGTGGACTGGACGATGGGGATCTGCCGGGGCTCTCCGTTGCCGGGGGTGTAGCCCCCCTGGACACATTTCGTTTCGATGCGGTAATCGCTCATGGTGTGTGCTCCTTTCGACTGGATGAAGATGACTTTGGAGACGAAAAAACGGCTTTCGTCCCAAAGAAAAACTTTGAGACGAAAGCCGTCAGGCTTCCGCGGTACCACTCAAATTGCGCCGTCCTCACGGCCCGACGCCCCTTTTGGGGTCCAGCAACCCCTCTGCCCTGACGCGGCAGTCCTCGGAGAGGCCCTACCGGCGGCGCGCCGCCCTCGAACCCTCGGCTCAGGAGCCATAGGACCTGGAGACCCTTGCCGCCGGCTTCCACCGCCCGCCGGCTCTCTGAGGGCGCCGGTCTCCGTCCCTCTCCATCATTGCTTTGGAACATATTATAGCCACGCCGCGGCAAGTTTGTCAACTGCGGATTTTCGCCTCGCATGGACCGCGGCGGCAGTGGACTTTTGGCCCGGCCTGTGGTACGATGGCCCAAACGGCCGGCGGAGGACGCCGGAGAGGGAGGAGCGCCATGGCCTTTACGCCCATCGACGAGCAGACCTGGGAGCGCCGGGAGTATCTGGAGGTTTTCCGCCAGACCGCCATCTATCTGACGGCGGAGGTGGATATCACACCGCTGTATCGGCACACGAAGGCCCGGGGCGAAAAGCTGTATCCGGCCCTGATCTGGTGCGCGGCCGCCGTGCTGAACCGGCATGTGCATTTCCGCTACGGCCGGGACGAGGCAGGGCGGATCGGGATCTGGGATGTGCTGCACCCCTATTACACCGTGCCCCGGCGGGACGCCCCGGACCTATTCGCCATGAAGGTCACCCGCTTTATGCCGGACTATGATGTGTTCCGCCAGGACTTTCAGGCGGACTATGCCCGGGCGGAGACCTGCGGCCGCCTGCTCTGCGACGAGACCCTGCCCCCAAATGTCTGCGGTATCTCCGCCATGCCGGGGCTGGCCTTCTCCGCCTTCAGCTTCGGCGGGGACCCCAAGCCGGACTTCACGCCCTTCGTCCTGCTGGGGAAGGTCCACCCGGCAGGGGACCGGACGGTGCTGTCGGTAGGCGGAGAGTTTGCCCACGCCGTCAACGACGGCGGCCACATCAGCGGTTTTTTCAAAGAGCTGGAGGAAACCGCCGCCAAACTGTTTCCGGATTGAAGGAGAAAGAGACCGCCCGCGGGGATGCTTGTCCCTGCGGGCGGTCTTCTATTTGAAAGCCGCGGGCCCAAAAATTCTGCCAGCCCTATTGACAAGAGGTGCGGCTCATGCTATATTAGCCACACGGTTAGTTACTAGACTAATTAACCAGATAACAAATCGGCAGGAAAGGGGGAACCGCCTTGACGTTGACGGAAGACCGGCCCATCTTCCAGCAGATCGCGGAGCAGCTGGAGGAGGCGATCCTCTCCGGGGCCTACCCGGAGGAGAGCCAGGTGCCGTCCATCACGGAGTATTCGGTGCAGTACCGGATCAATCCCGCCACCGCCCTGAAGGGGATCAACCTGCTGGTGGACGCGGGGCTGCTGTACAAGAAACGGGGCGTGGGGATGTTTGTGGCCTCCGGCGCCCGGGAGAAGCTCCGCCAGAGCCGGCGGGAGCGGTTTTATCAGGACTACGTCCAGCGGATGGTGCGGGAGGCCCGGAATCTGGGCCTGACGGATCAGGAGTTGCTGGAACTTCTGGAAAGGGGAATGAAAGAAGATGGCCATTGAGTTTCAGCACATCTCCAAGCGGTTTGCGGACACCCGCGCCCTGGAGGATGTGTCTTTGACCTTTGAGGAGGGGAAGATCTACGGGCTGCTGGGCAACAACGGCGCTGGCAAGTCCACGCTGCTGAACATCCTCTCCGGTCGGCTGTGCCCAGATAGCGGCACCGTCACCGTGGACGGCGCTCCCGCGGGCAGCGACGCGGCGCTGGGCAAGCTGTTCCTGGTGGGGGAGAAGAACCTGTATCCCGACGACATGAAGGTGAAGCGGGCCCTGGACACGGCGGCCGTGTTTTACCCGGACTTCGACCGGAGCTATGCGGAGAGCCTGGCAAAGCAGTTCGAACTGCCGTTGAACAAGAAGATCAACGGCCTCTCCACCGGCTACGGGTCCATCTTCCGTCTGATTTTGGGTCTCAGCGTCAACACCCCCTATGTGCTGTTTGACGAGCCTGTTCTGGGTCTGGACGCCCAGCACCGGGACCTGTTCTACAAGCTGCTGGTGCAGAAATACGCGGAGCACCCCTGCACCATGGTGGTCTCCACCCACCTGATCGCGGAGGTGGCGGACCTCATCGAGCACACGGTCATCATCCGGAAGGGACGCATCCTGCAGGACGCGCCCACGGAAGAGCTGACCGCCGCCTGCTGGGCGGTGTCCGGCCCTGCCGGGGTGGTGGACAGCTGGGCCGCCGGGCGGGACGTGTTTACATCCTCTGTGCTGGGCGGACTCAAGACCGTCTGCATCCGGGGCGGGGGGACAGAGGACCTGCCCGCCGGGCTGGAGCGGCGGCGCGTGGGGCTCCAGGAGTATTTTATCAGCCTGATGGAAGAGGAGGATCAGAGATGAACACGCGATTCGGCCGGGCCTTCCGGTATGAGGTCCGGAATTATTTCCGGGCAGTGGCGATCCTGTGGCTGGTCATGGCGCTGATCCCGGCGGCGATGCTGGCAATCACCTATTTCCTGGCCGGAGAGACGGCCATGGAGGTCAGCTTCAACGGCTATTCCATTGCCGTGGGGATGTTCGGCCTTGTGTTGGGCATGGTGGGCCTGCGGGAGAATCAGCGGGTGCTGAACCAGAACGGCGTGTCCCGTCGGTCCGCCTTCCTGGCGGACGTGGCTGCCCTGGCGGTGGCGGCGGTGCTGGTGGCAGCGGGTGTCACGGTGATTATGGGCGCCTATCAAACAGTCTTGGGCGGCCAGGGCCGGCTGCTGATTACAGATCTGTACCAGGTGATCTATGAGGGACCCTCCGCCGGTGCCGGGATCGGTGGCCTGGTGCGGGGCGCGATCTTCTCCGCCGCGGTGGGCTGGATGCTGGCGGCCCTGGGGCAGTTCTGCTCCGCCCTGTACTGGCGGCTGAACAAGTTCTGGACCATCCTGATTTCCGTGACCGTGCCGCTGGTGCTGATCTTCGGCAGTGTGCCGCTGATTAGCTGGCTGGGCACCACCTCCGCCGGGCGGGCGGCGGTGGAGGCCCTGGCGGCTTTCGGACAGTTCCTGGCCGCATCCCCCTGGAACGCGGCGGCGGTGCTGCTGGCCATGGGGGCGGCGTTCTTCGCCCTCAGCTGGCTGCTGCTGCGCCGGGCCATGATCCGGCCTGCAAAGTAACAGATAAAAGTGAAAAGATAAAGGATAAGAGATCTTCCCAAACAAGGGCATCTCTTATCCTTTATCTTATATCTGATATCTCCGGGGGCGCTCCATGTGTCCTATTGTCCGCCCACGATGCGGCTGTACGTGCGGGTGGTAAGGCCGTAGACCAAGGCGTAGATGGCGCAGAACACCAGCAGCGTCCCGGCGGCGCAGAGGGCGAACAGACGGACGTCAAAGAGGTTGAACAGCTCCAGCAGTTTGCACAGCATGGGGAAGGCTGCCGCCACATGGATGCCCGCCGTCACCAGGGGCAGGAAGAACACCAGCAGCACCTGACTGCGGATGGAGGAGCGGACCTCCCGGGGACTCATGCCCACCTGCTGCATGATCTGATAGCGGCGCTGGTCCTCATATCCCTCGGAAATCTGCTTGTAGTAGATGATGAGCACCGTGGACAGCAGGAACAGCAGCCCCAGAAACACGCCCAGGAACAGGAAGCCGCCGTACATGGTGTACAGGTCCACAGCGTTGTCCTGATGGCTGATGACGGAGTACACGTCATTGGCGTCCGCCGCCAGCAGGGGGTCCACAAAGGCCAGCTTTTCCTCTTCCGTGCCGTCCAGGTCCACCTGGACACGAAATTCCCGGTGGACTCTGCTGGCATCCCGGTCGCTGATGGCGGAGACTACGGTCTCATCCGCCACCACCAGGAAAAGCTGCGCCGTCTGGCCGGAGATCAGGATGGAGCTGTTGTATCGGGGAAAGTCCATGATGGTCCCAGCGATGTGAAAAGGGAGGTCTTCGATATAGAAGGTATCCGGCAGGTCCAGATTCTCTGCCTGGACCAGCACCTCTTCCGGCTCCAGGTCCACGGTATGGCCGGTGAGGCGGCCGTAGTCATCGGCGGTGAGCAACCGGATTTCGGTGCTGACGCCCTCCTGCGCCACAAGGGTGAAGGTGTTTCCTGTGTAATAGCCGACGGTGTCCCCCGGAGTGGACCACTGGAGCAGTTCCACCTTCCGGCCCGCGTCTGCTGCTGCGGCCTGGACCCGTTCCAGGGTGTCCTCGTTCAGTGTTGTCTCCTGTTCCGGCGGCACTTCGTCCAGGGACTGGACCACGTCCACATCATAGGGATACATCCGCTCCAAAGCTCCCTCCAGCCCGGCGTACAGGCTGACGGTGGTGGATACCGTCACCAGCACCATGGTGGAGAGGATGCAGATGTTGGCCAGGCCCACGGCGTTCTGCTTCATCCGGTACAGCAGCCCCGCCACGGCGGTGAAGTGCTTGGGCTGGTAGTAGTACCGGGGGCTGTTCCGCAGGTGCTTCAGCAGGGCGATGGACCCGGCGGTGAACAGGCAGTAGGTGCCGACCATCACCAGCGCCACCGCCAGGAAGAAATAGGCCAGGGCGGTAAAGGGGTCCTCTACCGTCAGAGCGGTGGCATAGCCAGCCCCCAGAGTGACGGCCCCCAGCACCACCAGCAGGCGGCGGGTCCGGGGCTCCCGCTCCCCGGCACTGGCGCTGTGGAGCAGTTCCACAGGACGGGACCGGAGCAGCCCGAACAGGTTCCACACCAGCGTCAGCAGGAAGAGGAAGCCGAAGAGAGCGGCGGTATCGGCCATGCCGGAGAGGCTGATCTCAAAGCCATACTCCACCGGCAGGTGGGACAGCTGCAATAGGAGCAGCAGCACCAGCTTGCTCAACAGCACCCCTGCCGCGAGCCCGCCCACAATGGCCGCGGCGGCGCAGTAGAGCGTCTCCCACACCATCAGGCGGGCGGTGTGGCGCTTCTCCAGACCCAGGATGTTGTACAGCCCCAGCTCCCGCCGGCGGCGCTTCATCACAAAGCTGTTGGCGTACAGCAGCAGAACCGCGGAGAACAGCGTCACCACCAGCCGGCCCAGGTACATCAGGCTTTGGAGATATCCGGCCCCCCGGACGGAGGCCACAATGTCGCTGAAGGTCAGGTAGGAGAGAATGTAGTACATGGCGGCCGTCATGCCGCAGGAGAGCAGATACGGCCCATAGAACCGGCCGTTGCGCATCAGATTCACCAGGGCCAAGCGGGGAAAGAATCCGGACTTACGCATGGGGCTCACCGCCTCCCGCCAGGACCGTCAGGGTGTCGGAGATCCGGCGGAACTGGGCCTCCTGGCTCTCGCCGCCCCGGTAGAGCTGGTGGTACACCTGTCCGTCCCGGAGGAACAACACCCGTCCAGCGTGGCTGGCCGCCTTTACCGAGTGGGTGACCATCAAAATGGTCTGCCCGGTGCCGTTCAGTTCTCCGAACAGCTCCAGCAGGGCGTCGGAGGACCGGGAGTCCAGAGCGCCGGTGGGTTCGTCTGCCAGAATCAACTGGGGGTCCGTGATGAGGGCCCGGGCCACAGCAGCCCGCTGCTTCTGGCCGCCGGAGACCTCATAGGGGTATTTCGCCAAGATGTCCGAGATGCCCAGCTGATCTGCGATGGGGCGGAGCTTTTGCTGCATCTCCCGGTAGTCTGTGCCCGCCAGCACCAGGGGCAGATAGATGTTGTCCTGAAGGGAGAAGGTGTCCAACAGGTTGAAGTCCTGGAACACGAACCCCAGGTGGGACCGGCGGAAGGCCGCCAGATCCCGCTCCCGGATGGCAGAGAGGGGCCTGCCCTCCAGTAAAACCTCCCCGGCGGTGGGGCGGTCCAGGGCCGCCAGGATGTTCAGCAGGGTGGTCTTGCCGGAGCCGGACTCACCCATGATGGCCACGTACTCCCCCTCCTCCACGGAGAAGCTGACGTTGGACAGGGCCTGGACCTGCGTGCCGCCGAAGCGGGTGGTGTAGATTTTCTGTACATGCTGTACTTCCAACAATGGCATCAAGATTCCTCCTCGTATCGGATCATGCCTCTATTGTAGCCAAAGGGCCGGACTGTCTGCCATGGATTTGGCTTACAGTCCGGCCCGATTCCTTACAGTTTCGTCACATTGGGTCACTCCACCACCCGTCGGCCCCGGGAGAGGTCCAGCCGCACCAGCGTCCCCTGCCCGGGGCGGGAGACGATAGAGATCCCGTGGTTCAGCCGGTCCATCACCCGGCGGCACAGGTACAGCCCGATGCCGGTGGATTTCTTGTCCTCCCGGCCGTTGTAGCCGGTGAAGCCCTTCTCGAACACCCGGGGCAGGTCCTCCGGCCGGATACCGATGCCGCTGTCGGCGATGACCAGCGTCTCTCCGTCCCCGTAGATCCGGATGCGGCCCCCGGCGGGGGTGTATTTCAGGGCGTTGGACAGTACCTGCTCCACCACGAAGGAGAGCCACTTCCCGTCCGTCAGCACCGTCCGCCCGGTCTCCCGAAAGTCCAGGGTGATCTTTTTCAGAATGAACATCCGGGCGAACTTCCGCACCGCCTGCCGCAGCAGGCCGTCCAGGTCCGTGTCCCGGAGGACATAGTCCGTGCTCTCGCTGTCCAGCCGCAGGTAGCCCAGCACCATGTCCACATACTGCTCGATCTTCAGGAGCTCCACTTCCACCTCCGTGCCCACAGCGCCGGGATCCTCCTGCAAGAGCAGCCGGGCCGCGGCGATGGGGGTTTTAATCTGGTGGGCCCAGAGGGTGTAGTAATCCGTCATGTCCTCCAGCCGGTCCCGGTTCTCCGCCGCCAGACGCACCCGGTCGGCGCAGACCGCCCTCAGCAGGGCCTGATAGTCCGCCTCCAGTACGCCCCGGGGCGGCGGCAGGGGCAGCACCGACTCATGGACCTTTCGTAAAAGCCCTTCCAGCTCCCGGTGCCGCCGGAGAAAGGCGGAGTACCCCAGGGCAAACAGGACCAGCCCCAGCATTAGGCAGAGAAGGCCTGCATAGGCAACCGCCTCCACCGGCAGGCTGTACAGGGCGAACACGGCGGCGAACACCGCCACCGCCCCGGCCAGCAGCAACAGCAGCTTCCACTGGCGCTTGAGATAGGCTGTCAGCATTCCGTCACCCCTCCACCAGATATCCGGCGCCCTTCCGGGTGCGGATGAAATCCGGGAGGCCCGCCGCCTCCAGCTTCCGCCGCAGCCGGGCGATGTTCACCGTCAGGGTGTTCTCATCCACAAAGCTGTCGGACTCCCACAGCCGGGTCATCAATGCGTCCCGGCTGACGATCTCCCCCTTGTGCTCCAGCAGGAGCTGCAGAATCCGGCACTCGTTCCTCGTCAGCTCCACCCGCTGCCCGTGGGCATCCAGCGTCCCATCAGACACGTTCAGCACCGCGGCGCCGCAGGAGAGCAGGTGGGAAGACGGGCCGAAGTCGTAGGCCCGCCGCAGCAGGGCCTGGACCTTGGCGGAGAGCACCTGTAAATCAAAGGGCTTTGCCAGCAGGTCATCCCCGCCCAGCTGCATGGCCATCACCACGTTCACATTGTCCGAGGCGGAGGTGAGAAATAAGATGGGCGCCTTGGAGACCCGGCGGATCTCCTGACACCAGTGGTAGCCGTTGAAGAAGGGGAGGGAGACGTCCAGCAGCACCAGATGGGGGTCGAAGGCGGCGAACTCCGACAAGACGTCGTCGAACCGCTCCGCGCAGCGGACGGTGTAGCCCCAGCCCTCCAGATGGCGGCGGATGACCCCGGCGATGGCCGCGTCGTCCTCCACGATGAAAATGCGGTACATGAGCCCCTCCTCTCCCCCCGCGGTCAGTTCAGCTCCAGGGACTCCAGCTGGGAGATGATCTCCTGCTGGCGCTCGTAGAACAGCAGCTCCTGGTTGTGGGTGAAATACGCGTCGCAGCCGTAGCGGCTGATGAAGGTGGCGGCGTAGTAGTTGATGGTCAGCTCCGTCACCAGGATCAGCAGCTCCTGCCCCTCCGGGAACACCTCCTCGCAGAAGGCGAAGAGGTTGTTCAGCATCTCCCCGGCGGTCTTGGCCTGGGCTTTCAGGCCCTGGACCATCTGGTCGAAGTCCGCCTTCACTGCAGCAAAGCCCGTCTGACTGTCCACGGTCTGTCCAGCCAGGGCTTTCTGCCGCTCCAGAGCGGCGATGATCCGGCGGTGAGAGCGCTCCGCCTCCTGGGAGAGACTGCCAGACCGCCTGCCGGTGTCGATGCGGGTCTTCTGACGGCGCAGCTGTTCCTCCAGCAGAGCGGCGAGATCCGCCTCCGGCGCGGTCAGGGCGGCTTTCACGTCCTTCAGGATGCCAAGCAGCTCCCGCAGCATCTCCTCCCGCTCCACCACGGAGCGCAGCTCGCCGGTGGCGGCGTCCAGCAGCAGACCCAGCAGGGACAGCCGCTCGTCGAACTTGGCGGCAGAGGCACGCTGGCGGATGGCCTTGGTGGCCTTGCCGGCGAGGATCTTGTCCACCTGGTAGTCGCTGCGGTACTTGTTGAACAGGTCGTAGTAAACCGCGAACTCCTTGGCGATCTTGGGATTCTGGAGATATTGGATGATGAGCTTCTCATCCACCGGCAGGTGGTTCTGCTCGTACAGGTGAATCATCTGGCTCAGGTCGTCCCAGCCCCGGGCGGTGACGAACCGCTTGCCGTTCACCGTGGACTCCACCTTGTAGAAGTCACCCTTCCGGATCTCCAGGTACGTCATCACCGCCGGATGGACGTGCTTCTGGTAGGCAAACTCCTTCCAGGCATCGAAGTCCGGCTCCACGTCGATGCGCTTGAGCCGGTCCCAGGTAACGATGTCGAACTCCCGGACGGAGCGGTTGTACTCCGGCGGGTTGCCGGCAGTGACCACGATCCAGCCCTCCGGCACCCGATGGCGGCCGAAGATTTTATATTGCAGAAATTGCAGCATGGAAGGGGCCAGCGTCTCGCTGACGCAGTTGATCTCGTCCAGGAAGAGGATGCCCTCCTTTTTGCCGGTGGCCTCCATAGTCTCGTACACGGAGGCGATGATCTCGCTCATGGTGTACTCGGAGACCTGGTACTCCTTGCGGTTAAAGACCTTCTTCTCAATGAAGGGCAGACCCAGGGCGCTCTGCCGGGTGTGGTGGGTCATGGAGTAGGACACCAGGCACACGTCCAACTCCTGGGCGATCTGCTCCATGATGGCGGTCTTGCCGATGCCCGGAGGGCCCATGAGGAACACAGGCCGCTGCTTTTCCACCGGCACTGCGTAGCTGCCGAACTCATCCTTGGTGAAGTATGCCGTCATGGCGTTTTTGATCTGTTCCTTGGCCTCTTTGATGTTCATGGTCATTCAACCTGACTTTCCTCAGTATCGGTATGATTCAAAGCGCAAATTCCGCGTCCAGAAAATCTGTGTCCGCCCCAGCCGTCTCCCGGGGCCAGCGGCGGTTGCAGTAGTCCAGAAGAAAGGCGGTGGCCTCTGTCAGACGGCTGCGCAGCAACAGGTCCACCGCGGCCCGGCAGTTGTCCTGGTCCAGAAAGCCCAGGTCTGCCAGCTGCAGTAGCTGGCGGCGCAGGGCGTCGTTGTCCGTCAGGGCCAAGTTCCGGCGCAGATGCTCCAGATAATGTTCCTTGGGCCGCATGTGCCGGAAGTCGTTGGTGCCGCCGTTGGTGTAGAACTCCTGATAGGAGTGGCCCCGCAGCAGGGCCAGCGCGTAGATCAGCCGCTCCTCTCCGGTGAAGCGGTCCTCCTGCCGGTAGCAGGCGCCGATCTCCGGGGCGTACCCTTCCTCTTCCAAAGAGAAACCCAGATAGAAGGCGTATTCCAGCCGCTTCAACTGGGCGTAGCCCTGGCACAGGAAGATATTCTCCCGGGAGGTGTCCTGCCGGACGGTGCCGTTGGCGGCCCGCTCGTCCAAGGCGGCCATCAGGCAGTCCCAGTGGACCATGGCGTGAATGGGGCGCATGCGGGGGGCCGCAATAGCGGTCAGCGCCGGGGAGATGGGGCGGGCGCCGATGGCGTTGGTGGCCAGCCGGAAGAGAAAGGCCTCCTCGTCGGCCAGCTTCTCCGACAGCCAGTCCAGGCTGTCCTGAAAGGCGAACACATCCGCCGTGCCGCCGTATTCCACGATCCGCAGGTTTTCAAAGCGATTCAGGCCGTAAAAGGCATCCACATCCGGGGGGATCACCAGAATCTCCACGCCCCGCAGGGCGGGCACGGCCTTGGCACTGACCCGGGCCACCGGCCCCTCCGGCTGCACCACGGCCCGGCGGCCCTCCAGCCGCAGGCATTCCACTTGTGTTTCCATGGTTCAGATCTCCTCGCTCTGTAATACCAGCTTGATGGCCCACACCGGCACGTCCGGCGGGTCGTACCCGTCGTCCAGAAAAACGAAGGCCGCGTCGTAGTCCGGCTTTTTCTCCGGAAAGATGCCGCGGCCGTCGGTGAAGTAGATCATGCCCTTGAGGTTGGTGAACTCTCCGGCCCGGACCAGCTCGTCCACGTACTGAAACACCGGGCGGAAGTCCGTGCCGCCGAAGCCGTGGAGCTGCATGGTGTCCAGATAGTTGTCGAAGTCCTTCTGGCTGGTGATCTTCCGGTCCTCCTGCACCTCCGCGTCGCACTGGATGATGTGGAGATTGATCTTGGTGAAGAAGTTTTCCTGCTGGCGCAGGATGTTGTAGGTCTTGGTGACGAACCGCTGCACCAGGTCGCCGCTGACGGAGCCGGAGGTGTCGATGGCGATGACGAATTCCTTGATCCGCCGGACCTCCTTGTACTCCAGCGGCTCCACCAGGGGCATATTGCCGTACAGGGACAGACCGTAGGTGTAGTAGATATAGTCGAACTCGTCCTGATTCACCTGGGTGACCTCGCCCAGGCTCATATAGCGGCGGAGGAAGTCCGCATAGTCATACGTCTCCCGGTTCACCGCCTTCAGCTCCTGGACCAGATTGCCGGCATCGGTGCCGTGGCGGCGGGATATGGTCTCCAGGTCCACCTGGAGTCGCTCGCTGATCTCCCGCCAGGTCTGCTCCAGGTCACGGTCCCGCCGTTCCGTGCCGGACTTGGGCGTCCGGGCCCGGCTGCCCTGGCCGCCCCGGCCGGACTTCTGCTTGCCGGGGGTGCCGGTCTCCGGTGTCCGGCCGTTGGACTGGCTGCCTCCTCCGGCGCCCTGGCCGCTCTTCACCGGCAGATACCAGGCCCGGTGGTCGTCCGCCAGGAAGGGGTCCCGCAGCCGGGCCATCTGATCGTCGGAGAGCTGCCGGTCCAGAAAGTACCGGTAGAGCTTCTCCGCCGTCAGGAGCCGCACCTGGGAGCGGAGCTCCTTCAGCGTCTCCTCCTGGGCATAGGCCCGGTTGCAGGCGGCGCTCTCCAGGTGGAGGTCCTCAATGGCGCTTTCCACCGCGATGTCGCAAGCCAGGTCCCAGCACCGACGGTCGATGTTGGCGCTGGTGAACAGGTGCCGGAACACACAGTGGAGCACGATGTGCAGGTAGTCCCGCACATTCCGGCCCCGCTCCCGCTTGTACATGGACAGGACGTAGTACGTGTCGTAAAACAGGTGCTGGCCGTCCGTGGCCAGGGTACCTGGATAGGAGGTCAGCTGGAACTGGCTGAGGGCCAGATCCAGAAACCGAAGGTTCACCAGCAGGGTGTTCCGGGTCAGGCGCAGGATATTCTGAGCCAGGGCGTCCGCCTGGCGGAATTTTTCCACATGATCTTCCATAAGCACAACTCTTCCCGAAAGGGCGCCGGGCGCCCGATGTTCTGACCCTTTATTTTAGCATGGGGATACCGGCAATGCAAGAAAAACGCCCCGGACGGCGTCTTGCGCCCGCCGCCGGGAGATGATATGATAAACCTGTATGAACACGAAAGATGGAGTGGAGACATGAGAAAGCTGGTCGTTGGAATATTGGCCCACGTGGACGCGGGGAAGACCACCCTGTCGGAGGCGCTGCTGTATCAGAGCGGCGCCCTGCGGCGCCTGGGCCGGGTGGACCACCAGGACGCCTTTCTGGACACGGACGCCATGGAGCGGGAACGGGGCATCACCATCTTCTCCAAACAGGCGGTGTTTTCCCTGAAGGACACGGAGGTTACCCTGTTGGACACGCCGGGCCATGTGGACTTCTCCGCTGAGGCGGAGCGGACGCTTCAGGTGCTGGACTGTGCCATTCTGGTCATCAGCGGCACCGACGGGGTCCAGGCCCACACCCGCACCCTCTGGCGGCTGCTGGAGCGGTATCACGTCCCCACCTTCCTCTTTATCAATAAAATGGACCTGGCGGGGGCAGACCGCTCCGCAGTTCTGGCAGGCTTAAAGCAGCGTCTGGGCAGCGGCTGTGTGGATTTCAGCGGCGAACGGGACGAATCGTTCCGGGAGGAGGCGGCCGTCTGCGATGAATCAGTGCTGGAGCGGTATCTGGAGACCGGAGTTCTGACAGACGGCGACCTGCGGCGAATGGTCGGGAAGCGGAAGCTGTTCCCCTGCTGGTTCGGCTCTGCGCTGAAGCTGGAGGGGGTCTCGGAATTCCTGGAGGGGGTGGAACAGTATGCCCCGGTTCCCGCCTATCCGGAGACCTTCGGCGCCCGGATCTACAAGATCGCCCGGGACGGCCAGGGCACCCGCCTCACCTATTTAAAAGTGACAGGCGGCACCCTGCGGGTGAAGAGCCTTTTGACCAACCGCCGCCCCGGTCTGGGAGAGGACCAGGTGTGGGAGGAGAAGGCGGATCAAATCCGCATCTACTCCGGCGCCAAGTTCCGCACGGTGGAGGAGGCCCCGGCGGGGACGGTGTGCGCCGTGACAGGTCTCTCCCGCAGCCGGGCGGGAGAGGGCTTGGGGCTTGAGGCCGGCTGGACTGCCCCGGCGCTGGAGCCGGTGCTGACCTATCAGGTGCTGCTGCCGGAGGGGACGGATCCCCACACTGCCCTGGGCAATCTGCGCCAGCTGGAGGAGGAGGATCCCCAGCTCCACATTGCCTGGAATGAGCAGACCCGCCAGATCCACGTGCAGCTGATGGGGGAGATCCAGCTGGAGATCTTACAACGCATGATCCGGGAGCGGTTCGGCCTGGAGGTGGCCTTCGGCCCCGGCACCATCTGTTATCGGGAGACCATCGCCGCCCCAGTAGAGGGCATCGGCCACTTTGAGCCCCTGCGCCACTATGCAGAGGTCCATCTGCTGCTGGAGCCTGGGGAGCGGGGCAGCGGCCTGGAGTTCGGGACGGCCTGCCCGGAGGACCAGCTGGAGGGCCGTTGGCAGAGGCTGGTCCTGACCCATCTGGCGGAGAAGGAGCACCTGGGGGTGCTGACCGGCTCCCCCATTACGGATATGAAGATCACCCTGGCGGCGGGCCGGGCCCACGTGAAGCACACGGAGGGCGGCGACTTCCGCCAGGCCACCTATCGGGCGGTGCGCCAGGGGCTGATGGAGGCGGAGAGCATCCTGCTGGAGCCCTGGTACGACTTCCGCCTGGAGCTGCCCGCACCTCAGGTAGGCCGGGCCATGACGGACCTCCAGCAGATGGGGGCGCAGCTGTCTCCGCCGGAGACAGCGGGGGAGGAGGCTGTGCTCACTGGTGCTGTGGCGGTGTCCGCTCTGGGGGACTACGCCCGGGAGGTGGCCGCCTACACCCAGGGCCGGGGGCGGCTGCTCTGTTCCCTCCGGGGTTATGCGCCCTGCGCGGACCAGGACGCTGTGCTGGCGTCCGTCGATTACGACCCGACGGCGGATTTGGACAACTCCCCGGACTCCGTGTTCTGTAGCCACGGCGCCGGCGTCATCGTCCCCTGGGATGAAGTGCCCGCCCGGGCGCACGTGTCCAGCGGCCTGGACCTGGGACCGGAGAAAGAGGAGCTGGCGGGGAGGTCTGATACCCGGCGCGCCTCTGTCTACGCTGGGACCATCGAGCAGGATAAGGAGCTCCAGGCCATCTTCGAGCGGACCTACGGCCCCGTGAAGCGGCGGGCCTTTATTCCCCCGAAAGACCCCCGGCGCCCTGCTCCGACAGCGGAGGCAGAGCAGGAAAAGCGGACCATCCGGGAGCAGTTCTCCGGACCGGAGTACCTGCTGGTGGACGGCTACAACATCATTTTTGCCTGGGATGAGCTGAAGGCCATCGCCCGGGACAATCTGGACGCCGCCCGCAAGCAGCTGTGCGATCTCCTCAGCAACTACCGGGGCTTCCGGAAGTGCGAGGTCATCGCCGTGTTTGACGCCTATAAGGTCAAGGGCGGCCAGGGCAGCGTGGAGAAGTACCACGACATCCACGTGGTCTACACCAAGGAGGCGGAGACGGCGGACGCCTATATCGAGCGGGCCACTTACGAGATTGGCCGCCGCCATCGGGTGCGGGTGGCTACCTCCGACGGCCCGGAGCAGCTGATCATTCTGGGCCACGGGGCCCTGCGGCTTTCCGCCAGCGCCTTCCGGCAGGAGGTGGAGCAGGTGGAAGGCCAGATCGCGGACATCCTGGCCGCCAACAACCGCAGGCAGAAGACCGGAAACGTCCGCTCCGCCCTGGAGCGGGCCCAGAGACAGACAGAGGAGGAGAAGCCATGATCGGATTGAGCTGTACCGCAGGCGCGGTGCTGGCCCTCTGCGGCCAGGTCCGCGGAACCCTGGAGCGCAAGGGGCTGCCCCAAAAGGAGCTGGACGGCGGCCGGGTGCGGATCGAACCCCGGTACAACCAGGGCTCCGGCTTCGGCCTTGTCCCGCTGAACGGCCGGCAGATGGCCCCCCTGTCCCTGGCGGCGCTGTGGGCGCTGCTGGGGGTGTGCGGCGGCCGGGGCCTGGGGGCCGGACTGCTGCTAGGCGGCGGACTCAGCAACCTGTGGGAACGGATCCGCCATGGACGGGTCCTGGACTATCTGCGCTTTCCAAAGGCGCCGGGGCCGCTGAAGAAATACACCTACAATCTGGCGGACCTGGCCATCTTCCTGGGCGCTGTGCTGATGGTGCTGCGCCGCAGAAGGCAGTAATATGAGCCGCCCTGCGTGATTCCACGCAGGGCGGCTCTCTTCATAAAAATTTAAGAAATTTCACAGTTTTTTCGTAAACCAAGGGAATCTATACTGAATTTACGAAAAAAACACGGAACTGTAACTGATTTGTAAATTGACAATTAGTTGTGTTTGTGTATATACTAACTGTACTAGTACGGGCAGTACAGTTTTTTTGAATGGCTTAAAAATTTGTCATTGACAAATTTCAAAATTGTGTTACTGTATTATTAGAATAATACAAAAAGAGACATCGTAACGGACCGCACTCTGCCGCGTCTTATGTGAGACATTTTACAGACATTTGACGCAAACGCCGTGGGATGTTGATCTGGTGGCGTTATACTGGAACTGAAAAAATGTTCCGGAAGTTGAAGCGTTCGGCGGGGCTGCGTCGTATAGGAGAACAAGACGAAAGAAGGGAACCTGTTATGAAGATCCTGATTACCACAGATTGGTATACGCCTGCGGTAAACGGTGTGGTCACCTCTGTGAAAAACCTGCAGCGGGAGTTGGAGCGCCGGGGCCATGAGGTCCGGATCCTGACGCTGTCCCAGTCGCTCCACTCCTGGTCCCGGGACGGCGTCACCGCCATCGGCTCCGTAAACGCCGGACGGATCTATCCCGGCGCCCGCCTCCGCACCGCCATGGCGGGCCGCTGGGTACGGGAGCTGATGGACTGGCGGCCGGATGTGATCCACTCCCAATGTGAGTTCAGCACCTTTTTCCTGGCCCGCCGCATCGCAGAGGAGCTGGATGTCCCCCTGGTCCACACCTACCACACGGTGTATGAGGACTACACCCACTACTTCTCCCCCAGCGTCCGGTGGGGCCGATGTGCGGTGGCGGCTTTCTCCCGCTGGGTAGCTGCCCAGGTGGACGGCATGATCGCCCCCACCGGCAAGGTGCGGGGACTGTTGCAGGGCTATGGCGTTCGCTGCCCGGTCTTCGTGGTGCCTACGGGCATCGACCTGCGGCGCTTCCAGCAGGAGGGCGATCCCATGCGCCGGGCGGTTCTGCGGGCCAGCCTGGGCATCCCTGCGGAAAACACTGTGCTGGTGTGCGTGGGGCGCCTTGCGGAGGAGAAGAACATCCAGGAGCTGCTGAAGCTCCGGGCCTCCCTGGGCAGCCGCCCTGTGACGCTGTTGCTGGTGGGGGATGGTCCTGACCGGCCCCGGCTGGAGCAGGTGGCCCACGATCTGCGGCTGGAGGCCCCGGCAGTGATCTTTGCCGGCATGGTGCCCCCGGAGGAGGTGCCGGAGTGGTACCGGCTGGGGGACCTGTTCGTCAGCGCCTCCTCCAGCGAGACCCAGGGTCTGACCTACATCGAGGCACTGGCCGCCGGCGTGCCCGCCCTGTGCCGGGCGGATCTCTGCCTGGAGGGCGTCATCCTGGAGGGAGAGAACGGCTGGCAGTACCACAGCACTGTGGAGTTCCGGCAGCGGCTGGAGGAGTTCCTGGCCAGCCCGGAGACCCACGAAGCGCTGAAGCGGCGGGCCGCAGAGAGTGCGGAGCAGTTCTCCGCCCAGCGGTTTGCCCAGCGGGTGGAGCGCATCTATCAGATGCAGCTGGCCCGGCGGGCGGCCAGCTGTGTCCAGGGGGTGACCGCATGAGCCGGGGCGTGGAAAAGACCGCTCTGCAGGCGGCGTCCCTCTTCGGACTGATTTTGTGCGTGCTGACCGGAATCTGGGCCTGGCAGGCAGGACTGCTAACCTCCCAGGAGCGGCTGCAGGCCTTTGTGGCCAGCTGCGGCGCCGCCGGCGGGCTGCTGTTCGTGGCGTTCCAGATGGTGCAGGTAGTGGTGCCGGTGCTGCCCGGCGGCCTGGGCTGCCTGGTGGGCGTGGTGCTGTTCGGCCCGGTGATGGGGTTTGTCTACAATTATGTGGGCATCTGCATCGGTTCGCTGTTGGCCTTTGCCGTGGCGCGCAACTGCGGGCGGCCGCTGTTGAGCCTGCTGTTTTCGGAAAAGCTCATCGCCAAGTACAGCGATTGGACAGAGCGGAATGACCGGTTTGCACGGCTGTTCGCCCTGGCGATCTTTTTCCCGGTGGCGCCGGACGACTTCCTGTGCTATCTGGCGGGTACCACCTCCATGACCTGGCGGCGGTTCACCACCATCATCCTGCTGGGCAAGCCCCTTTCCATCGCCCTGTACAGCCTGGGGCTGACGGTGCTGTTCCAGCAGATCACAGGCTGGCTGGGGTAAAGACATCCGCGGACGGGCGGATCGGTAAAGGAGACACACATGCGCGTTTTTATCTACAATGGCGGCCTGCGCCTGGTCGGCAAAAGCGGTGTGGGACAGGCCATCCTCCACCAGCGGGAGATGCTGCGCCGGGCCCGGATCGACACTGCCGACCATTGGTGCCAGCGGGCCGGGGCCGTCCATATCAACACGGTGCTGCCGGATTCGGTGCTGGCGGCTCTGGCGGCCAAGCTGATGGGGCGGAAGGTCATTTACTACGGCCACTCCACTATGGAGGATTTCCGCAGATCCTTTCGAGGCTCGGACCGGCTGGCACCCCTCTTCCGCAAGTGGATCACCTTCTGCTACAGCCTGGGCGACGTGGTGCTGACCCCCACGGAATACTCCCGCCGTTTGCTGGAGAGCTACGGCCTCAAGCCGCCGGTGTACAGCATTTCCAACGGCGTGGATACAGAGTTCTTCGCGCCGGATCCCACCCGGCGGGCGTCCTTCCGCCGCCGCTGGGGCCTCCGGGAAGGGGAGCGGGCGGTGATTTCCGTGGGTCACACCATTGCCCGGAAGGGACTGCCGGAATTCCTGGAGCTGGCCCGGCGGATGCCGGAGGCCCGTTTCCTCTGGTTCGGCTGGACGGATCCCCATCTGATCCCCCAGGAGATCCGGCAGGCCATGGAACAGGCGCCGGAGAATGTGACCTTCGCCGGCTTTGTAGACCGGGAGACGCTGCGGGAGGCATATTGCGGCGCGGATGTATTCGCCTTCATGAGTCATGAGGAGACCGAGGGCATCGTGGTGCTGGAAGCCCTGGCCTGCGGCATTCCCACAGTGGTGCGGGACATCCCTGTTTACAACGGCTGGCTGCGGGAGGGACAGAATGTCTACAAGGCCTCCGGCACAGACGAGTTCCAGCAGAAGGCGGAAGGACTTCTGACAGGGACATTGCCGGATCTGACAGCCGCCGGCCGCCGGGTGGCGGAGGAGCGGAGCCTGTCGGTGATGGGGGAGCGCCTGCGGGAGGTCTACCGGCGGATGGACATTCTGCCGGCAGCGCAGCCGGCGGCAAAAACGAACCTCCCTCAGGCGGAGAGACCCGTACAGCACAGCTTCACACCTTAATTCCCGGTATTCCTACGGGATAAGGATACCCTGGCGAGGGATGGTTCCCCATAGCGCCCGCTTCCATTCCGGTTCTGCGGGCCGCCGATGAAGAGAAAAAGCGCCTCCGGCAAAAGCCGGAGGCGCTTTTGGCGCGTTTACTGGGGCAGCGTCTGGACCACGCCGCGGGCACAGTCCACAGAGACCATGGCACCGTCCTTCAGGCGCTGGACGGCGCCGGCGGCGCCCACGATCACCGCCTTGCCCAACGTCAGGCCCACAGTGGCCGCATGGCCGTTGGTGCCGCTCTCCTCGCTGATGACAGCGGCCGCCTGCCGGATATAGGGCAGGAGGTCGTTGGTGGTGTAGGGCACCACCAGCACATCCCCGGGGCGGAACTTGGCGGCCACATCCTCCAGTGAGCGGCAGACGCACAGGGGGCCGGAGGCGTTGCTGGCCCCCACGCCGACGGCGTTGAGCAGGGCCCCGCCCACCAGATGGACCTTGATCATATTGGTGGTGCCGGAGACACCCACGGGCACACCGGCAGTAATGACCACCAGATCGCCCTGCTTCACGAGTTCTGCCTTCTCTGCCGCCTGGATGGCGAACTCGATCAGCTGGTCGGTGTTCTGGGCATAGGGCATCAGCAGGGGCACCACGCCCCAGTACAGGGCCATCTGCCGCTGGACCCGCTCACTGAGCAGGCAGGCCACCACCGTGGTGCCGGGGCGGAAACGGCTCACCAGCCGGGCGGTGGCACCGCTCTGGCTGACGGTGAGGATGGCATCGGCACCGATGTCCATGGCAGTGGTGCAGGCGGCATGGGCCGTGGCGGCGGCGATGGACAGGCGGCTGGAACCCGGCAGGTTGCGCATCCGCTTGGCGTAGTTGATGTCCGCCTCGGTCCGCAGGGCAATGGCATCCATGGTCTGCACCGCCTCCACGGGGTATTTGCCCGCCGCTGTCTCGCCGGAGAGCATGATGGCGGAGGTTCCGTCGTAGATGGCGTTGGCCACGTCGGTGATCTCCGCCCGGGTGGGGCGGGGATTCTCCATCATAGAGTCCAGC
This sequence comes from Oscillibacter acetigenes, assembly GCF_025567605.1. NCBI lineage: Bacteria > Bacillati > Bacillota > Clostridia > Eubacteriales > Oscillospiraceae > Oscillibacter > Oscillibacter acetigenes. The sequence goes on from NZ_JAOQKG010000002.1 coordinate 43,843, forward strand.
ATCTGTGTGGCTGTGATGACAGGCTTGCCGGCGGCCACGCACTGGGCGATCATGTCCTTCTGGATGATGGGAATCTCTGTGAAGTCGATCTCCACGCCCATATCCCCCCGGGCCACCATGATGCCGTCCGCCACGGACAGGATCTCCGCCAGGTTGCTGACCCCCTCCTGGTTTTCAATCTTGGCGATGATCTGGATGGAGGAGTCTGCCTCATCCAGCAGGCGGCGGATCTCCCGCACGTCGTCCGCCGTGCGGACGAAGCTGGCGGCGATGAAGTCAAAGCCCTGTTCCACGCCGAAGAGGATGTCCTCCCGGTCCCGCTGGCTCATGTAGGGCATGGACAGGCGGATGCCCGGCACATTGACGCCCTTGTTGTTTTTCATGGCCCCGTCGTTTTCCACCCGGCAGCGGACGTCCGCCGCTGTGGTCTCCAGCACCGTCAGGCGCACCAGGCCGTCGTCCAGCAGGATGGTGTCGCCGGCCTTCACGTCCCCGGGCAGGTCGGCGTAGGTGATGGAGCAGCCTTGCTCATCCCCCACGATGTCCCGGGTGGTCAGGGTGAACTCCTGGCCGGTCCGCAGCATGACGGAACCTGCGGCGAAGGACTTCAGCCGGACCTCCGGCCCCTTGGTGTCCAGCATGGCGGCCACCGGCAGGCCCAGCTCCGCCCGCAGGGCCTTCAGGGCGTCCAGACGACCCTTGTGCTCCGCGTGGCTGCCGTGGGAGAAATTGAACCGGGCCACGTTCATGCCGGCCTCCAGCATCTGCCGCAGGACGCCCTCCCTGTCCGTGGCCGGACCGAGGGTGCACACGATCTTTGTCTTTCTCATAAATAAAAATCCACCTTTCGGTCAAAAGGGATACAAACTGTAAGACAGTTTATCACAAAGCCGCAGCGCAAAAAAGTGGAAAAGTGTTCAATAAACAAGAGGGATCCGCCAAAAGGCCCGTCAGCGCGGGAAGGCTCACATCCCCAGCTTTTCCCGCAGGGCGGCGATCATCTCTTGATATTCGCCCTCGGAGAGCAGCACCGGCTTCGGATTCGTGATGGCAAAGGAACCGCCGAACTCGAATCCGCCCTCGTATTTGGGTACGATATGGAAGTGCAGGTGGGGATTCGTATCGCCGAAGGAGCCCAGGTTGATCTTGTCGCAGCCCCACAGTTCCTTCACTGCACCGGAGGCCCGGGCCAGATCCCGGGCGAAGGCGGCCAGCTCCTCCGGCCCGCACTCGCACAGCTCCTTCCGGTGGTTCTTCAGCGCCAGGGCGCAGCGGCCCTTGTGGGCCTGATCCTTGAAGAGATAGAGCACACCGGCCTCCATCTCGCCGACCTTGTACATGATGGCCTCCCGGCCCTCGTGATGTTCATCGCAGTAAAAGCATCCCATGGCTAGATCTCCTTTTGTCAGAATACGGAGGAAATTTTCCCCTTATTACCATACAACCCAAAACCGCCGCCGTCAAGCATCAGTTCAGGATTGCGCCGGGGCAGAGGTTCTGGTATCATCAGGGTATCAAGAACGAAGACGGAGGAGGAATCGACATGAAACTCGGCTTGGTGACGGACAGCCTGGTAGACCGCTCCCTGGCAGAGGCAGCGGCCGTCTGCCGGGGACTGGGGCTGGAGCAGGTGGAGTTGGGCTGCGGCAACTGGTCCCCGGCGCCCCATGTGGACCTGAAAGGGCTGACGGCGGACGCCGGTGCCCGGCACCGGCTGCTGGATACTCTGGGGGAAAACGGCCTCACGATCTCCGCCCTGAACTGCTCCGGCAACCCCCTGTTCCCCGGGGAGAAGGGAGCCGGAGACAGGGCGGTGGCGGAGGGCACGTTCCTCCTGGCGGAGCAGCTAGGGGTGGAGACCGTGGTGATGATGAGCGGCCTGCCCGGCGGCTGCCCGGAGGACCGCACTCCCACCTGGATCGTCACGTCCTGGCCGCCGGAGACGGAGGAAATCCTCCGCTACCAGTGGAAGGCGGCCGTCCCGGTGTGGAAGGCGCTGGCCGCCCGGGCCCGGGACCACGGGGTGAAGCGCATCGCCCTGGAGTTCCATGGCTGGCAGCTGGTGTACAATGTGGAGACGCTCCGCCGCCTGCGGAGTGAGGTGGGAGACGACATTCTGGGGGTGAATCTGGACCCCAGCCATCTCTTCTGGATGGGGGCGGACCCCGTGGAGGTGGCCCGCGCCCTGGCGGACTGCATCTACCATGTCCACATCAAGGACGTGCGCCTGGAGCCGGCTGCCGGGCAGAACACCCTGCTGGACACCAAGGGCGTGCTGGAGTTCGCCAGCCGCTCCTGGAACTTCGTCACCCCCGGCACAGGCCACGACGCCGCCTGGTGGCGCCGCTTTCTGGAGACGCTGCAGGACTGCGGCTACGACGGCGCCCTCAGCATCGAACAGGAGGATTACACCATCCCGCTGGAGGAGGCCCTGCAGAAGGCCGTGTCCCTGCTGCGGCAGGCGCTGCCCGCCTGAAATACGCAAAGCCCCGCCTCACGAACGAGGCGGGGCTTTTTTCAGAACAGGATCACCGCAGGAAATTCCAGTACAGGGTAATGGCCGCCGCCAGCAGGAGCTGCACGGCCAGGATCACCGGCACGCCCACCCGAAAGACCCGGTGGAGCGTCTTGTGGCGGAAGAGGTACATCCCCAGCAGGGCACCCACGCTGCCGCCCACCACGGCCAGAAGCAACAGATTTTTCTCCGGCACCCGCTGGCGGAACCGGGGGTGTTTGGCCAGGAGCTTGTCTACGCCGAAGATCAAAAAGGTCACAGTGTTGATGAGCACCAGCCAGGCGGCCAGCAGCCCCAGGGGAGAGCCGATGAAGGCAACGATACGGTCATTGTGCTCTGTGGGCAGATAGAGTGTCTTTTCTTCCATAACGGCCGCCTCCTGAAACAGCACTGGACTGGCCGGGAGTTCCCAGCCAGTCCAGTGTAGCAGAAGTTTCAGTTTTTGGCAAGCTTGCTGAGTTCCACAGCAGTGGCTGCCGCCAGCTTGGCGTTGTTGTACACCAGCTGGATATTGGAGGCCAGGGAGTCGCCGCCGGTCAGATCCTTGATCTTGGCCAGCAGGAAAGGCGTGGTCTCCTTGCCGTGGATGCCCTGAGCCTTGGCCTCCTCCACGGCCTCGTCGATGGCCTTGTTGATGACGTCCGCGTCCATGGAGTACTCCTCCGGGATGGGGTTGGTCACCAGCATGCCGCCGCCCAGGCCCATATCCTGCTTGACATAAAAGGCTTTGGCCAGCTCCGCCGGGGTGTCGATCTCATAGTCCACGGCAAAGCCGCTCTTCCGGGTGTAGAAGGCGGGCAGCTCGCGGGTGCCGTAGCCGATGACGGGCACGCCGTGGGTCTCCAGGTACTCCAGGGTCAGCCCCAGGTCCAGAATGGACTTGGCGCCGGCACAGACCACCATCACGGGGGTGTGGGCCAGCTCCTCCAGATCGGCGGAGATGTCCATGGTGGTCTCAGCCCCCCGGTGCACGCCGCCGATGCCGCCGGTGGCGAACACGGAGATCCCGGCCATGTGGGCGATAATCATGGTAGTGGTGACAGTGGTGGCGCCGTCCCTGCCCTCCGCCACCAGCACGGGCAGATCCCGACGGCTGGCCTTGGCCACGGCAGGGCCGGTCTTGCCCAGGTAGTCGATCTCCTCGGGAGAGAGGCCGGCCTTCAGCCGCCCGCCGATGACGGCGATGGTGGCAGGGGTGGCGCCGTGTTCCCGGATGATCTTCTCCACGTTCAGGGCCGTCTCCACATTCTGGGGATAGGGCATGCCGTGGGAGATGATGGTGGATTCCAGTGCCACCACGGGACGACCCTCGTCCAGGGCCTTCTGCACTTCAGGGGCGATGTCGAGATACTTGTTCAGAGCCATGATAAAAACCTCCAGATTTGAATTTTGGTTATTCGATGGGGAATGGGGTGTCAGGAATTGGAAATGGGGGGACCGGGAACTTTAAAGCCCAGCCCGCAGCTTCAGCGCTTCCGCGCTCATGGCGGGGTTGATGGTCTCCGCCCCCTCCATGGCGATGGCGGAGGCTGCCAGACCCGCCTTGGCGGTGCCCGTCAGATCCGTGCCCGCAAGATAGGCCCAGGTGATGGCTGCCATGAAGGCATCCCCGCAGCCGGTGGTGTTCACCATCTCCGCCGGCAGGACGGGCAGGTGCACCCGCTCCCCGGAACGGTCGGCGGCGAACACGCCGTCTCCGCCTAGAGAGATGAATACCCGGTGAAGACCGGTGGCCAGCAGGGCGTCCGCGGCGGCGCGCAGGCTGGCCTCATCGGTGATGGCCACGCCGGAGAGCAGCTCCGCCTCGATGCGGTTGGGCTTGAGGGTGTGGAGCCTGCCCAGCACCGGCTGCAACTTCACCGCCTTGGCGGTGGAGACCGGGTCGGCAAAGATAGGCACCGGGCAGTTCTCTGCCAGATAGGCGATGCTCTCCGCGGGAATATTGGTGTCGATCACCAGCACCTGGCTGCCGGACAGCAGCTTCTGCCGCTGAGAGAGCAGCTGGGGTGTCAGATGGCGGTAGATGTCCATGTCACTGACCGCCAGCAGCATGTCGCCCTTCTCGTCATTGATGAAGAGATAAGTGGAGGTGTGCCCCTCCGGGATCACCGGGGATTGGGAGATGTCGATGCCCAGTTCCCCGCAGCTGGCGGCGATCTTCTGGGCGTACAGGTCGTCGCCGAAGGCGGTGACCATCCGCACGTCCAGGCCCAGAAGGCTCATGTTGTGGGCGATGTTCCGGCCCACGCCGCCCAGACTCATCCGCACCGCGCCGGGGTTGGAGTCCCGGTCCACCGGCACCTCCGACGGCCAGCCGCCGATGTCCATGTTGACGCCGCCCACCACCGTGACATAGGGCGCTGTATGGACGATGTAGCCTTTGCCGGTGATGTAGCCCTTCTTCATCAGGTTGGAGATGTGCACCGCCACGGAGGACCGGGTGATGCCGGCCTTCTCCGCCAGTTCCTGCTGGGAGATGAGAGGGTTTTCTTCGATCCAGTTCAGAATCTGCCGTTCCCGCTGGGTCATGGCGCCGCCTCCTTGTAAGCAAAAATTAAGATATATAATCTAATGCTTAGTTTATCTGTTTTTTTGAAAAAGTCAAGACCCAATTTTTAGCCGTCAGCCGTCTGTGGGACGGGGATGCCCGCTTCGCCTGCCGCAGGTACCGGACAGAGAGGTGCTGATGGGGCGGGAGCTTCATGTTCTCCCAGCGGAATAAAAATCGCGCCGGAAGTGGAACCAAACCGCCGCCTTTGCCGACTATACAGGCAGAGGAGGCGATGCTTCATGAAAAAATGGTGCCTGTTTTTGAGCCTGTATTTCTGTATCTGTCTGCTGGCAGCCTGCGCCGGAGGGGACGTCTCCGCCGGTGCGGGGGCCGATTCCGGCGGCACACCCGCGGAGGAGACCCGGACCGGAGGAGAGACGACGGAGCCCGGCCGGGTGACGGAGACCTTCCGGCTGGTGACTGTGGGGGACGGCGATGATCCGGCTTCTGTGCTGGCCGGGACGGACGGCGGGGCCGGAGCTGTGTACACCCTGGACCTCTTCAGTGTGGAAGACCTGACTATCGAGGGATACACCCAGGAGGAGATGGACCTGCTGGACTGGTCTCCCATGCCTGGCGCTCTGGTGGAGGTCACCTGGGACGGCTCCGTCATGGAGTCCTACCCCATGCGGTTCGGCACGGTGGCCTCCGTTCGCATCCTGGAGGACGGCTTTGACGATCTGTGCCGGCTGCACCTGGACGTGCTGAACGATCTCTGGGAGGTGGACCCCAGCCTGAATGATGGCATCACGGAGCTGGGGGTGGACCTGTCCGGGACCTCCCTGCCGGAAAGCGAACAGGCCGCGGTGGCCTATGCCTTCGGCTCCGCCCACGGGCTGATGGCTATGGAGGGCACATATCAGGACTTCGTGGACAGCGGGTATATCGACGGGGAAGCACTGTTCTGGAAGGACGGCTGCCTGTTCTCCGTCAAAGAGACCCAGGATGAAAACCCGGTGACCTTTAATCTGCCCAGTTTCGGTCCTGGGGACGAGATGCCGGACTACAGTGGCGTCCGCTTTGACGCGGAGAAGTGGCGCAGCGGCCTGGGGGCCTATTTCTTCACAGACTGCACCGCTGTCCGAAATGGCGGCGGCCAGTGGGGCGATTACACCGTGGGGGCGGAGGCGATCGCCTGAAAACCGGGAAAACGCCCGTTCCCTCTTGTAAAACTATTTGAAATGGAGTACAATATCCATGATTATGCAGCCATTTCCAGCAAAAACAAGAAAACGGGTGAAGTTTATGAGCTATACGAAAATCGCGGCCATCTACGCCGACAGCGAGGCACTCTCCGGCCAGACGGTCACCGTGGGCGGCTGGGTCCGCACCATCCGGGACATGAAGACCTTCGGCTTCATCGAGCTGAACGACGGGTCCTGCTTCAAGAATCTCCAGGTGGTCATGGAGGCCGGGACGCTGGAGAACTATAAGGATATCGCCGCCCAGAACGTGGGCGCCGCCCTGATCGTCACCGGCACCGTCGTCCTGACGCCGGAGGCCAAGCAGCCCCTGGAGCTGAAGGCCGCCTCCATCGAGGTGGAGGGCACCTCCACCTCCGACTACCCCCTGCAGAAAAAGCGCCACAGCGTGGAGTTTCTGCGTACCATCCAGCACCTGCGGCCCCGGACGAACCTGTTTTCCGCCGTGTTCCGGGTGCGGAGCGTGGCGGCCTACGCCATTCATCAGTTCTTCCAGGAGCGGGGCTTCGTCTACGTCCACACCCCCATCATCACTGCCAGCGACTGTGAGGGCGCCGGCGAGATGTTCCGGGTCACCACGCTGGACCCCAAAAATCCGCCCATGACCGAGGATGGGGAGGTGGACTTCTCCCAGGACTTCTTCGGTAAACCTGCGAACCTCACCGTCTCCGGCCAGTTGAACGCGGAGAACTTCGCCATGGCCTTCGGGGACGTATATACCTTCGGCCCCACCTTCCGGGCGGAGAACTCCAACACCCAGCGCCACGCCGCCGAGTTCTGGATGATCGAGCCGGAAATGGCCTTCACAGACCTGAAGGGCGATATGGATGTGGCGGAGGCCATGATCAAGTTCGTCATCCGTCAGGTGATGGAAAAGTGCCCTCAGGAGCTGGCCTTTTTCAACAGCTTCGTGGACAAGGGCCTGCTGGAGCGGCTGGAGCACGTGGCCTCCTCTGACTTCGGCCGGGTGACCTATACCGAGGCAGTGGCGATTCTGGAGCAGCACAACGACCTGTTTGACTACAAGGTCTCCTGGGGCTGCGACCTGCAGACGGAACACGAGCGGTATCTCACCGAGCAGGTGTACAAGAAGCCGGTGTTCGTCACGGATTATCCCAAGGAGATCAAGGCGTTCTACATGCGCCTCAACGACGATGGGAAAACCGTGGCCGCGGCGGACTGCCTGGTACCCGGCATCGGCGAGATCATCGGCGGCAGCCAGCGCGAGGAGCGGCTGGAAATCCTGGAAAGCCGCATCCGGGAGCTGGGCATGAACCCCAAGGACTACTGGTGGTACTGCGACCTGCGGCGCTACGGCTCCTGCAAGCACGCGGGCTTCGGCCTGGGTTTTGAACGGCTGGTGATGTACCTCACCGGCGTCAGCAACATCCGGGACGTCCTGCCCCACCCGAGAACGGTCGGCAGTGCGGACTTTTAAAAAATAAAATCGACTCCGGCGCCCTGTCCATCTGCTTGGACAGGGCGCCGTTTTTTGCGGTTGTGGGGACGGAGGGCGGTACCCTTCTGCGCATTGCCGGCGGTCCGCTGCAACAGTTTTTCTTGAGGAGAGGCGGGGCCCTAGTGTATAGTTAGGAAAAACTCAAAAGGAGGAAAAAAATGGAAAGCGATACAATGGAACTTCTGCGCCTGATGCTGGCGCATCTGCGGCCCAGGCTTCAGGGACGGGACGAAGAGTGGCAGGCGCTGGAGCGGAAGCAGCAAGAACTGATGGCCAGCTTCCGGGAAACCCACGGCGGGGACGTGCCGCTGCTGGAGGAGGTCCTGGAGATGGAGGACGCCTGGGCTGGCGCGGGAGAACGGGCCTGCGCCGCCCACTTCTTTCTGGGGCTGCAAATGGGCCTGGACCTGGGGAAGCTGAACTATCTGCGGGAGGAATAGGCGCTGCCCCGGAGTGCGCGTGAAAGAGAGCGCCCGGACCACGTGGCCCGGGCGCTCTCTTTCAGTTAGATGAAGAACTGTGCCGGATCAGGCCAGCACCCGCACGCAGCGGTCGATGAGGGTCATGTGGACCGCTTCGCCCTCTGCGAAGCGCTTGGACAGCTGGGGGTTGTAGACCTCCACGATGATGGGCTGGTCGCCCAGCATGACCTCGTACTCCACTTTGGCACCGTAGTAAGTGGCCCGGGAGACACGGCCGGACAGGGGGCCCTCTTCCTCAGAGAGGAGAATAGACTCCGGACGAACCGCCAGGCAGCAGGGGCCGTCCTTCTGGACGCCCTCCATCTTGCCGGGGGCGGGGATGGGGAAGGTGTGGCCGCCCACTTCCACCAGGGCGTTCTCGCCGTCCATGCCGCGGAAGGTGCCGTCGATGAAGTTGGCCTTGCCGATGAAGTTGGCCACGAACCGGCTGTTGGGCTGCTCATAGATCTCTGTGGGCGTGCCCTGCTGGCAGATGACGCCGTCCTTCATGATGACCACCCGGTCGGAGATGGCCATGGCCTCGGACTGGTCATGGGTGACATAAAGGGAGGTGATGCCCAGCCGTTTCTGAAGGGCCCGGAGCTCGTCCCGCATGCTCTCCCGCAGCTTGGCGTCCAAGTTGGACAGGGGCTCGTCAAACAACAGCACGCTGGGCTCAATGACCACGGCGCGGGCCAGGGCCACCCGCTGCTGCTGTCCGCCGGAGAGCTGGTTGGGGAACCGGCGCTCCATACCGGTCAGCTGCATCAGCTCCATGACGGCGTTGGTGCGGCGGACCACCTCATCCTGGGAGACCTTGGCCACTTTCAGACCGTAGGCCACGTTCTCCCAGATGTTCAGATGGGGGAACAGAGCGTAGCTCTGGAACACCATGGAGATGCCCCGCTTGTTGGGGGGGATCTTGGCAACATCCCGCTCACCGATAAACACGCTGCCGCTGGTGGGGTACTCAAAGCCGGAGATCATCCGCAGCGTGGTGGTTTTGCCGCAGCCGGAAGGGCCCAGCAGCGTCACCATCTCGCCGTCCTGGATGTTCAGGTTGATGTGGTCCACAGCCACGAAATCCTTGCCGGTATCCGGCTGCTGGAAGATCTTGGTGATCTCTTTTAAAACCACGCCGGAGCTCTTTTTGCCCAGCGCCGACTTTTCCATCTGCTTGCTCATTTTGTTTCCTCCGTTTTCTCGTGAATGCCTGCGCCCTTGGGCACCCTGGAGCGGGGGGCCAGCAGCAGGTTGATCAATCCGTTGAAAATGCCGATAAACACCAGCAGGATTACGACCATCATGGTGACGAAGGCCGCAGCCTGGCTGTATTTTGCCTGGTCAAAGAGCGTGTAGATCTTGCTGGTGACCAGATCCCAGCGGGGAGAGACCAGGAAGATGATGGCGCTGACGGCAGTGATGGCCTTCACGAAGGAGTACACCAGGCCGGAGAAGAAGGCGTTGCGCAGCATAGGCAGGGAGATCCGGCGGAAGGAGTAGCCGCTGCCGGCACCCAGAATGGTGGAGGCCTCTTCAATGGAGTTGTCGATCTGCAGCAGCGTGGTGGTGCCGGACTCAATCGCCACCGGCATATTCCGGAACACGAACACGATCACCAGGATGGCAGCGGTGCCGGTGAGCACTAGGAAGCCGGTGTTGAAGGCCAGGATGTAGGCGATGCCCAGCACAGTGCCGGGGACGGCGAACATCAGAACAGAGGACACCTCGATAAACCGTTTGCCGTAGTAGTCCCGCTTGGCGGTGATGTAGGCGATGACCATGCCCAGCAGGCCGCCGATCAGCGCTCCGATCAGACCCAGGATAATGGAGTTCCGCAGGCTGTCCCAGCCCTGCTGCAAGGCGCGGGTGTACTGGTCCAGGGTGAGGGTGTAGTCGTAGCCCCAGGTCTTGACGAAGGAACCAAAGACCACTGTGCCGTAGAACAGGATGATGACCGCGGCCACCACCAGGCAGACAGCGAACAGGGGCCATTTGATATGGGGCTCATCGATGAGCTTGCGGGCCTGGGTGGGCTTGCCCGTGACGGTGACGAAACTCTTTTTGTTGACCCAGTATTTGTTCAGCAGATAGGCCAGCATGGTAGGCACCAGCATCAAAAGCGCCAGCACGGAGCCCTTCTGCATGTCATAGCTGCCGGTGATGGTTTGATAGACTTCCACAGATAAGGTGGTGAAATCGCCGCCGATGGTGGCGGGATTGGAGAAGTCCTCCAGAGACTGGATGAACACCAGCAGGCAGCCGGAGATGATGCCCGGCAGGGACAGCGGAAAGGTGACCGTCCAGAAGGTGTGCCACCGGCTGGCGCCCATGTTGCAGGCGGCGTCCTCCACCGATGCGTCGATGGAGGAGAGGATGCCGGAGAGGGTCATATAGGCGATGGGGAAGAAACTCAGCACCTGCACCACGATCAGGCTGCCCATGCCGTAGACGTCGTTGTCCGTGATCTTCAGCAGCCCGTTGGTAATCAGCCCCTGCCGCCCGAACAGAAAGATGATGGACAGGCACAGAATGAAGGGCGGGGACAGGATGGGCAGGGTGGCGATGGTCTTCAGAAAGCCCTTGCAGGGGACGTTTGTGCGGGTGATGGTATAGGCGAAGATGTAGCCGATGAAGGTGGCGATCACTGCCACGATCACTCCCAGCACCATGGTGCGGCCGAACGTCTTTAAATACCGGGAGGTGGAAAAGATCTCCGCCGCGGTAGCCAGGGAGAAAGTCCCGGACGCATCGGTCAGGCTGAAGAGCAGAATCTTCACCAGGGGATAGATGACGAATAAAAGCAGGAGCACGATGACCGTAAGGATCGAGATCAGCATGATGGGCTGACGCATGATCATCTTGGATTCGTTCCGCCTTTTCAGGCGGGCGGCGCTTTTGCCGCCCGAACCAGCAGCGTTTGCCATTTGGGTTCCTCCTGTTGATTTTCAAGCGTTTGGCAAGAGGACTTCCTCCCCGCCGGGGAGGAAGTCCTGCAGGCATAGAGAGAATCTTCCGGAATTACTCCAGATTTTCAGAGCTGGCGATGTTCGCCTCGAACTGCGCGACGAACTCGTCCTTGTGCTCGGCAGCCCAGACGGCATCATAGTCGATGACGGCCACGGAGTCCAGCGTCACCAGACCCTCGGCCGGAGTGGCCTGGGAGTTGGTGGGCACCCGGAAGGAATTGTTCTCGGCATACAGGTTCTGACCCTCTGCAGAGCACATGAAGTCGATGAACTTCTTGGCGTTTTCCTGCTCGTCAGCGGGACCGCCCTTGATCAGGGCCATGGCACCCACCTCATAGCCGGTGCCGTCGGTGGGGAAGGACAGCTCGATGGGATAGCCCTCGGTGGTGGGCTGCAGACCGTCGTGAGAGAAGGTCAGGGCAATGGCCGCCTCGCCCAGGGCCACGCCGTTGGGAGCGGCGGAACCGGACTTGGTGTACTGGGACATGTTCTTGTCCAGCTCCTTCAGGTAATCCCACACGGCATCCTCACCCTTCAGCTGGATCAGCGTGGCCAGAACGGTGTAGGCGGTGCCGGAGGTGGCGGGGTGGGCCATAATGATCATATCCTGATACTTGGGATCCAGCAGGTCATCCCAGCTGGTGGGATAATCATACCCTTTGTCCGCGAACCAGTCCTTGTTGCAGGCGAAGGCGATGGCGCCCACATAGATGGGGTTCCACACGCCGTCGGGGTCCAGATAGTTCTCCGGGGTGTTGGACAGCTCGGGGGACTGATAGGCCTCCAGCAGGCCCTGGTTGGAGGCGGCGATGTAGTTGTCGGTGGAGCCGCCGAACATCAGGGAGGCCTGGGGATTGTCCTTCTCAGCAGCCACGCGGGTCAGCATCTCACCGGCGGAGAGCCGCAGAGCGTTGACCTTGATGCCGGTGGCCTCCTCAAACGCGTTGAAGTAGTAGGCCACCTCGGCCTCGGGGAATGCCGTGTAGACGGTCAGCTCGTTGCTGCCGCTGGACTCCCCACCGTCCCCTTCGGAGGAGGTGTCACTGTTGCCGCCGCCGCAGGCGGTGAGCATTCCCAGCGTCATAGCCAGGGTAAGGAGCAGCGCGAATAGACGTTTGCTCTGTTTCATAAGAGTGTCTCCTTTTCACCAATTTTAGGTTCCGGATCCTCCGGGATTTTAGGGATATTGTAGCATCTCCGGAAAAGAGTGTCAATAATTGGTAACGTTTGCACACAGGAGAAACCCCATAAGGCAAAGACAAAAATAGAAAAAATGTATTTGTATAAGAGACAAAAATGGCGGCGGCGCTGGCTTTTTCCGGAAGTTTTGTTAAAAAGCGGAAGGGGAAATTGGTGAAACTATAAAATTTATGACAGCGCTTACTTTCAAACACGTGCCCTTCAAAACCGTTTCGTATCCCCGGGACCCGGCTGGACTGAAATTGCCCAAATTTTTCTCCAGGCTTTAGGCAATCAGCCGAAGATTTCCGCCAAAGTGTGGAAGATATTGACTTCTCTTCCGGCTTGTGATAAACATAAAAGAAACAATTTGGGCGCTTTGGGTTCGTCGAAATTTGTCAAGAATGCTGAGAATGGCGCCGTTCAAACAGCTTTATTTAACCATGCAACCGTTTCCGGGAATATGCGGCAACATCTGCCGCAGAGGTGACCTGCCGAAAGAGAGGGGAGAGTTGGCGGAGCCATTCCTCCCCTTTTTATTGTTTGACTGCCCGGCGCGGGGCGGAGAGAGGAGTGTGCACAGAATGATGGAAGGACTGGCATACCTGCGGGAGATGAACGTGGCCTCCGTCCTGCTGCGCCTGACTGTGGCCATGCTCTTCGGGGGCTTCATCGGACTGGAGCGGGAGCGGAAGCGCCGGCCGGCAGGCTTCCGGACCTATATGCTGGTATGCTTGGGCGCGGCGCTGACCATGCTGCTCAGTCAGTATGAGAGCTATATGGTGACCCACGCCTGGCATGAGACCGCCATGGAGATCGGCCTGCGGACGGATGTGTCCCGCTTCGGCGCCCAGGTCATCAACGGCATCGGCTTTCTGGGTGCGGGCACCATCATCGTCACCGGCAAGCAGGAGGTGAAGGGACTGACCACGGCGGCGGGCCTTTGGGCGTCCGCCTGTATGGGTCTGGCCATCGGCGCGGGATTTTACGAGTGCGTACTTTTGGGCTTCCTGCTGATCCTGCTGACCAACCGGCTGCTGCCCTTCGTGGAGGATGCCATCATCGAAAGCGCCCGGAACATGAACATCTATGTGGAATTCCAGACGCTGGACAATCTGGGGGACATCATTGCCCGCATCAAGTCTCAGGGCGGACAGATTTACGAAGTGGATCTGGACCGGGGCCGGGAGGAGCGGTCCAAGAATCCCAGCGCGGTGTTCTCCATTCGGCTGCCCGGCAGGCACTACCACGTCCGGGTCCTGGCGGCGATCTCCGAGTTGGAGAGCGTCTACACCATTGATGAAATCTGAGGGAGGTGCGGAGATTGCTGCCGATTTTTGACGGTGTGCGGGATGTGACCGTGCTGTCCACCACGCTGCGGATGCTGCTGGCGGTGGTGTGCGGCGGTCTCATCGGGCTGGAGCGGGAGTACAAGCGCCGGCCGGCGGGGTTCCGCACCCATATCCTGATCTGCCTGGGGGCGGCCATGACGACCCTCACCAGCCAGTTCCTTTATTTGAACCTCCATTACTACACGGACATGGCCCGGCTGGGAGCCCAGGTGGTGGCGGGCATTGGCTTCATCGGCGCAGGCGCCATCATCGTCACCCGGCGCCGCCGGGTGAAGGGGCTCACTACGGCGGCGGGCCTCTGGGCGGCGGCCATTGTGGGCCTGTGCCTGGGCGGCGGGTTCTACGAGGGCGGCATCTTCGCCACGGCGCTGATTCTGGCGGCGGAGATGTTCCTGTCCAAGCTGGAGTACCGGATGCTGGACAACGCCCCGGAGGTGAACCTCTATATGGAGTACAGTAACAAGACCTGCCTGGACAATGTGCTGCGGCTGTTCCGGGATTTGAACCTGAAGGTGCTGAACATGGAGATTACCCGCTCTACGGAGACGGAGACGCACAATGCCTGCGCCCTCTTTACCCTGCGGCTGAACAAGCGGTGCCGGGTGGAGCAGCTGATCCCCAAGATGAACGCCACGGAGGGCGTGGTGTCGGTAGAGGAGTTGTAACAGCGGCGCAAGCCGGAAGAATAGGAGAGAGACTATGAAAAAAACGTATGACGTACTGGTGATCGGCCCGGTGTCCCTGGATCACAACATCGACTATCAGGGCAACGAACGCAAGGAGGTGGGCGGCGCCGTGGTGGCCTCCGGCTTTGCGGCTGCCAAAAGCGGCAACCGCACCGCCGTGTTTACCAAGCTGAATCCCGCGGATGCGGATGTGGAGGAGCGGTTCGCCGGGTCCGGTGCGGATGTGTACTGGAAGCCGTCTCAGGCCACCTGCTCCATCCGCAACCAGTATTTCACCGCCGACAAAGAAAAGCGGGCCTGCACCTCCATGGGGGTGTGCGATCCCTTCCGGTTCGATGAGCTGCCGGATATCGAGACCAAGATCTATCACTTCGCCGGCCTGGTGTACGGCGACTTCGACGGTGCCCTCTTTGCCGAGGCAGCCAGGCACGGCAAGGTGGCGGTGGATGTCCAGTGCCTGCTGCGCCATGTGGAGGCGGACAGGACCATGGCCTTCCACGACTGGGCGGAAAAGAAGCAGTACCTGCCGGTGATCGACTACCTCAAGACCGACGCGGCGGAGGCGGAGATCCTGACGGGCCTCACCGATCGGGCGGAGGCCGCCAAGCTCCTGCACAGCTGGGGCGCCAAGGAGGTCCTCATCACCCACAACACCGAGGTGCTGGCCTACGACGGGGTGACCACCTACACCTGTCCCATCAAGGCACGGAACCTCTCCGGCCGGACCGGGCGGGGCGACACCACCTTCGCCGGCTATATCTCGGAGCGCCAGCGGGCCGGGGTGGAGGAGGCCCTGCGGTACTGCACGGCCCTGGTCTCTCTGAAGATGGAGACGCCGGGCCCCTTCCAGGGCACCCGACAGGATGTGCTGGATTATATCCGGGAGTTTTATTGAGAAGGCACAGGAGCCGTCCGCAGACAGCGGACGGCTCCTGTACAAAAACTCCATTGACAACGGGTATTGTCCGTGATAAGGTAACAAGTGTCAATTATATAAAGGCAAACGAAGTCCCTAGAGAAACGGCGCAAGCCTGCCGAAGGAGTGAAACTCTCAGGTGTCCCGGCACGGGATGAGGACTAGGGATGGATGTGGCTCTGGAGAAGCTCAGATGAGTACCGAAGGTGCAAGGCGGGAAATCCCGCTGAATCTCTCAGGTAAAAGGACAGAGTAAAGGGCAGGCCCTTCCGCACAGCGGAGGGGGCCGGCGCTTTGTTGGGCTGGGCAGGGTCTGTCCGGCCCTTTTCGTTTGCGGACAAGGAGAGAGAAAACATGGACATGGATCTGTTGGCCGCAAAGGTCAGCGAACTGGCCGGCTTTGTGTGGAACGGCCTGCTGCTGTATCTGCTGGTGGGTACCGGCATCATCTTCACCATCCGCACCCGGTTCATCCAGGTGCGCAAATTCGGCGCCGGCTTCCGGCGGCTGTTCGGCAGCGTGAACCTCAACGGCGAGAAGGCCGGCAAGGAGGGCATGAGCTCCTTCCAGGCGGTGGCAACCTCTATCGCCGCCCAGGTGGGCACAGGCAACATCACCGGCTGCGCCACCGCCATGATCTCCGGCGGCCCCGGCGCCATCTTCTGGATGTGGCTGGCGGCCTTCTTCGGCATGGCCACCATCTACGGCGAGGCGGTGCTGGCCCAGACCTTCAAGACCAAGGACGAGACGGGGCACGTCATCGGCGGACCCGTCTACTACATCCGGCAGGCATTCAAGGGGACCTTCGGCAAGATCCTAGCGGGCTTCTTCGCGCTGGCTATCATCTTCGCCCTGGGCTTCACCGGCAACATGGTCCAGTCCAACGCCATCAGCAACGCCTTCCAGGAGGCGCTGGGCATCCCCACCTGGATCGTGGGCGTGGTGCTGGCGGTGGTGGCCGCCTTCATCTTCCTGGGCGGCGTCACCCGCATTGCCGCCGTCACGGAGAAGCTGGTGCCTGTCATGGCCTGCTTCTATCTGGTGGGCGGCCTCGTCATGCTGATTGCCAATATTACCAACCTGCCTCACGCCTTTGCCCTGATTTTTGAGGGTGCCTTCAACCCCCAGGCCATCCTGGGCGGCGCCGTGGGTATCGGCGTGCGGGAGGCCATGCGCTACGGCGTGGCCCGGGGCCTGTTCTCCAACGAGGCAGGCATGGGTTCTACCCCCCACGCCCACGCCATGGCCAAGGTGGAAAAGCCCCAGGACCAGGGCGTTGTGGCCATGGTTTGTGTGTTTATCGACACCTTTGTGGTCCTGACCATAACCGCCCTGGTGATGATTACCAGCGGCGCGCTGAACGTGGGCGACATGGCTGCCAATCCGGCGGCGGAGAACATGGCCCAGGTGGCGTTTTCCACTGTGTTCGGCAGCTTCGGCAATTTCTATGTGGCCATCTGCCTGCTGTTCTTTGCCTTCTCTACCATCATCGGCTGGTACTTCTTCGGCGAGCAGAACGTGAAGTATCTATTCGGTGTGAAGGCTGTCAAGGTCTACGCCTGCATTGCGGTGGTGTGCGTGGCCCTGGGGGCTGTGCTGGAGGCTCCCCTGGTCTGGAACCTCTCCGACCTGTTCAATGCGCTGATGGTGTTCCCCAACCTGCTGGCGCTGCTGGCCCTCAGCGGGCTGGTAGCCAAGGCGGCCAGGGGAGGGGACGCCCTGCGCAAATAAGCGCCCCGCCCAGAAAGAGACCCTCCACCCGAAGTTCCGGGCGGAGGGTCTCTTCAAGCATCCCGGGCGGGGAGGGCCGGACCGCCCTGGCCGTAGGGGAGGGTGAAGACCGGGATGCCCTCCATGGCCGGGGCGATGGCGTACATGGGATAAAAAAACGACAGACCCTCCGCCGTAAGATAGAAGTTCTGCGGGTTGAAATGGCGCCGCAGCAGCCGGCGGACGCCCTCATGGTACCGGGAGATCCCAGCCGTCTCCTGCCGCTGGATCTCCGCCTCCGCTGCCTCCATCAGCCGCCGCTTCCATCCGCTGCGGCGGGGAAAGAAGGCGGACAGAGGCACCGGATAGCCGGAGGTCAGATCCCAGGTATCCCCATGGCGCAGAAGCGTGGGGCGCCCTGAAAAGCCGCTCTCCCGGGACTGGGTATACAGGCTCCAGAGGCCGCCGTCGTTGTAGGTGACCTGATAGGTCAGCTCCGCCCGGAAGTGGGGCAGGGGCAGGCTGGCCGCCAGAGCAGCGCGGTATTCCTCCGCCGCCGCAGGCAGGAGGTACGTCTCACAATAGCGTAGGAAGGAACGGCACTGGAGCTGGTAATACCGCCGGATGCGGCGGGAGACTTTGTCCGCTGCTGGAACTGGTTCCGGCAGGGAGATGGAGGCGGAGAGCACAGGGATCTCCTCTACGGTCCATTCCCGCTCCGCGGTCATGGCCTCTGCGTGCAGCTGGGTGAGAGGTTCGTTCATAGGCGCCGCTCCTTCCGAAAAGATGCTGTTCTGCACCAGCCTATGCCCTGCCGCCGGGCGGGGTGACTGGACACGCTTTAAAGTGCAAGAAATTTTTTCTGTCCGGAGCCCTTTACTTTCACGCGGCAGAGTGTTAAAATACATCTTGGCGGCGAAGCGCCGCAAATCTGTTGGAGCCTCCCAGAAAGGGTACTGGATATGGTAAAGATCGGCAAGAAGGAAAAGAACGGCGAGCTGTACAAGGCAATTCTGCTGCTGAAGGACGAGCAGGAGTGCTATGAGTTCTTCCAGGATCTGTGTACCGTGTCGGAGCTGCGGGCCATGGAGCAGCGGTTCGAGGTAGCCTCCCTGCTGGACGACGGCATGATCTATAACGAGATCCTGGAGCGCACCGGCGCCTCCAGCGCCACCATCAGCCGGGTGAACCGGTCCCTCAGCTACGGCACCGGGGCCTACGAGAAGATTTTCGCCCGGTACAAGAAGCGGGACAAATGAGCAGTTATGACGCCCTGGCCGCCAGCTACGATGCCCTGACAGTGGATGTGGAATACCGCCGGCGGGCAGACTACCTGACGCGGCAGTTCCACAGAAGCGCCCTCCCGGTGGAGACGGTGCTGGACCTGGCCTGCGGAACCGGCACCATGGCCTGCCTGCTGGCGGAGCGGGGATACCGGATGATCGCCGTGGACGGATCCGAGGAGATGTTGACCCAGGCGGCCTGGAAGGCGGCGGCGTTGGAGCAGCCGCCGATGTTCCTGCACCAGTCCATGCCCCGCCTGCACCTGGGCATGGAGGTGGATGCGGCGATCTCCACCCTGGACGCGCTGAACTACCTCACCCGGACGGCAGACCTGCGGGAGACGCTGCGGCGGGTATACCGCTGGCTGCGGCCCGGCGGACTGTTCCTATTCGATGTGAACACCCCCTACAAGCTCCGGCGGATGGACGGGCAGGTCTATCTGGACGAGACAGAGGACAGCTACTGCGTCTGGCGGACCTTCTACGCCCCCGGCCGGAAGATCTGCACCTATCAGGTGGACCTGTTCCGGCTGAACGCCAACGGGAGCTGGGACCGGGCCTTTGAGGAGCACCGGGAGCGGGCCTGGGGGCGGGAGGAGCTGGAGACGTATCTGACGGAGGCGGGCTTCGGCGCTGTCACCGTCACCGGCGACCTCACCAGCCGTCCACCGGCGGCGGAGGAGGACCGCTGGATTTTCCGGTGTCAAAAGCCGGTCAGACCAAGATAAAACAGGAGTTTGTACAATGAGCGATCAGTTGATCCGGGCCATCTCCAAGGATGGCCATATCAAGGCCACGGCAGTTTCCACCCGGGCGCTCACAGAGCGCGCCCGTCAGATCCACAAGGCTCTGCCTGTGGCCACGGCGGCGCTGGGCCGGACGCTGGCTGCGGTCTCCATGATGGGCAACGCCCTGAAGGAGGACGGGGCCAGCGTGACGCTGCAGATCAAGGGCGGAGGCCCGCTGGGAACGCTGCTGGCGGTGTCCGATAACCAGGGCAACGTCCGGGGAACGGTGGACAATCCTGTCGTGGACCTGCCTCTGCGGCCCGACGGCAAGCTGGATGTGGGGGCCGCTGTGGGCCATGAGGGTACGTTGACGGTGATCCGGGACCTGAACATGAAGGAGCCCTATGTGGGCAGCGTGAGCCTGTTGGGCGGCGAAATCGCAGAGGACCTGGCGGCCTATTTCGTGGAGTCCGAACAGATCCCCACGGCTTGCGGCCTGGGGGTGCTGGTAGACCGGGACCAGAGCGTGCTGGCCGCCGGCGGGTATCTGATCCAGCTGCTGCCCGGCGCCGGCGAGGATGTCATCGCCAAGGTGGAGGGCAGCCTGATGGCCGCAGGGCCGGTGACGGGACTTTTGCGGAATGATCCGGACCCGGAGGCTATGCTGCGGCACGCTCTGTCGGATTTCGACCTGGAGATCCTGGAGAGGAGCCCCATCGAGTACCGCTGCTACTGCAGCCGGGACAGGATGGAGCGGGCCCTCATCAGCCTGGGGCCGGAGGAACTTCAGGCCATGATCGACGAGCAGGGCAGCGCGGACCTCACCTGCCGCTTCTGTGACAATGTGCAGCACTTCTCCAGAGCAGATCTGGAGGCCATGGTCCGGGGGCTCCAGAAAAAAATGTAAAAAAATTAAATTTCCAGTTGACAGACCGGGCGTCTTTGAGTATAATAACTTTTGCCGTCTGAAATGAGCGGCAATCGGGGAGCATAGCTCAGCTGGTTAGAGCACCTGCCTTACAAGCAGGGGGTCACTGGTTCGAGTCCAGTTGTTCCCACCAAAGTTATACATGGCCCGGTAGTTCAGTTGGTTAGAACGCTAGCCTGTCACGCTAGAGGTCGACGGTTCGAGCCCGTTCCGGGTCGCCATCTCCCACGAGATGGAGTTCCATCTCGTGGGTCCCCTTGGGGTTGCAATTCCCCTCCCGCGCCGTGCGGCGCGGAAAAGATTTGCCCAGATAGCTCAGTTGGTAGAGCAGGGGACTGAAAATCCCCGTGTCGCTGGTTCGATTCCGGCTCTGGGCACCACTTGCGGGCATAGCTCATCTGGTAGAGCGCCACCTTGCCAAGGTGGAGGTAGCGAGTTCGAGCCTCGTTGCCCGCTCCACTGAGAATGCCCACACAAGATCGTGTGGGCATTCTCAGTGGAAAAGAAAATTTAAAAAAGCAGTGGACATTTCGGTTCAAACTGCATATAATAAAATAGAAGCAACGGTGACATAGCCAAGTGGTAAGGCAAGGGTCTGCAAAACCCTGATTCCCCGGTTCAAATCCGGGTGTCACCTCCATAAAGAATTACCGGTATAGATGCGTCTGGCGCAAAGCCAGGCGCATCAACCGTTTCCGGGCTTTTTCGAGCCCGGATTTCTTCTTTTGAACCATAGATTTTTATGGAGGTTTCGGAGCAACTGACCGGATTTGAACTGGAGGATCTCATGTCCTGGACAGTTTCCAACCTCCAGCGCCCTTTTAGAGAGGACTTTTCTCTCGAAAAAAGCGGCATCATCGCAGAAAAAGTATCACAAATATTTGGGCGTCGTTTTGTCGGCTTTGACAGCTGAAAAAGCGGCGCCCTTTTTCAATTTCTAAAAGGGCGCTGGCTGCAGCGTCTGAAACGACAGGCTGGAGAAGACCTCTCCGGCCTTATTTTTTTACAACAGGAGGATCGCTCACATGGACACCCAAAACACAAGCCGTCAGCTTCGCTACCTTGAAGAGGTCCGTATTCCCCTGCACCGTGCAGGCTTTGGAACCCTGCCGGTGGAGGGAGAGCAGTTGCCTGTCCTTTGGAACGGCGCACCCCTCTGCCGCATCACCGGCAAGGGCAGTGTGTTCTATCGTCGGGAGGACGCGGACACGCCCCAGGCAGAGGATGCCCTATATCGCGTCGAGGACATCGCCGCGAAGACGCTGGAGTATATGGCCGCTATGGAAACCGCTCCGCAGCTCAAAGCCAGTGGACTGGATGGCGACTACCGCATCCTCGCTGACTTTGGCGCCACGGTGCTGGCAGGTACTCCAAGCAAATACGGCGTTCAATTCGTCACATGGGATTGGGACTATGACCGCACGGGCGTGGTACACGGGCACTATTTCATGGAGAACTACGATGCCGCCAAGCAGGATTTCGCCACACGCTCCGGGCTTATCCCAAAGGAACAGCTTTTCAGCCCGGAGCAGCTGACTGAGATATTCCGCTGCTGCGCCGATTCCGTGGATGAGGACTTCTTTGAGCTGACGGATATGCAGGAAGAAATGATCCGCGGAATCCAGCAGCAGATCAGGGTGTGCGTGCCGGATCTGGACGAGCGCGTCCGTCAGCAGGAGGAAGCATTGGAACGAGCCTCGCAGGAGCAGACAATGTAATAGCAGCATGGCATGGGCCGGAGTTTTAGCAATAAGACTCCGGCCCTTTTTTATTTTCAAAAAAGGAGTGGATTTGCTTGACGCGATACTTTATGAAGTTCACACCCCTGTTCGCCGCAGAGGTGCAGATGATGACGCCACCCCGTCATCAGCCTCGCAGAAGCGGACGCATCCGCAGCAGCTTTCGCTACAGTGCCGACGATGTGCGCTGCAAAGACTGCACGAGATATGACAGCGGACACCCCTGCCACCTGAATGAATGCGTCTGTCTGGAGGAGCGCATCGAGGCCGGCGTGGTGGAGCTGAATGCTCTGGCGCGGGAGTGCTTTGGCGGAAGGTTGTTCCGCCCGCTGCAAAGACGGCTGCGAGATGAGCTGAACCGGCAGCCCTTTTGCTTCTTCCTCAGTGATGCCCACAGAGAACGATGGACGCATTGGAAAAACCGCTGCTACGGTATGTCCGAGCGCAATGCGGCTGCGCTGCTTCTGCTTACCGCCGATGAGGAGCTTTGGCAAAGAGTCCTCTGGCATTTCGACAGCAGCGGCTTCGACTTCCCCGCCATCCGCCTCTCCGGTATTCACCCGGAGCTGTACAGCATTTATCAGGCGGCGAAAACCATTTCCGTTGGCGGTGATAACATCGTGATAGAAGACCTTGCTTTTTCCGAGCTGGTCAGTGATAGAGCCTTTCGGCTCATCCTCGGAGCACTCCTGCTGTGCAGGTACGGCGAGGTGGTCTTAAATCTGGAAAGAAAGACGGAGGAGATAACATGATGATTCAAGCGGTTCTCGGTAATCCCAACCACCCGGAATACGGCGTGGCGACCATCCCGTTTCCCATTCCGCATGACCAGTACGCACACTGCATGGAACTGTTGGAGGCGTTGGAAATTGGTGACGCGGTCAAGGCGGACTGCAAGGTGGAGGAGGTTGATAGCTTTTTCTTTGTGCTCAAACGCACGGAAATGCTCACGGTCAATGTGGAGGAGCTGAACTACCTCGCCAAACGGCTGGAAAGCTTCGACACCGGCGAAGCCGCGCAGTTTCAGGCGATGGCCCACAAGCTGGAGCTGTTCGAGCCGAAGGATCTCATCAACCTGACCTTCTGCTGCCAGCAAGCCACGGTCATTACCGACTTTTCCGACCTCGCCGCCATCGGCCGCGACCATTACATGAACCTGCACGGCGGCAGCGCAAGTGTGGATGAGCTGAACAAACTGGACGGCAAGGGAACCGCACGGCAGCTCATTGAAAGCGGCAGCGGCACGATCACCCCCTACGGTGTGGTCTACGACAACGGCATGAAGTTAGAGCAGATCTATGATGGCCGGTTTTTCCCCTGCTATTACTACGAGCCGAACGCCATCACCGTTGCGGTGACCTCCAAAGCCGAGCCGGAGGACACCGAACACATCACATGGCTGTACCTCCCCATGGAACAGGAGGAAATCGACCGTGCCCTCCTTCGCGGGGGCATCACAGACTCCGCCGATGTCCGCCTGCGGCTGGAGGACAGTCAGCTCCCCAACGAGGTGGATGTCCTGTTGGATATGAAGTATGAAAACCTCTCCGACCTCAACGAACTGGCAGGGGCAACGGATGGGTTATCAAAAGCGGATATGGAAAAGCTGGGCGCCGTGGTCACGCTGGCAGAGCCAAAGTCCGCGGCACAGATCAAAAACCTTGCGGAAAGCCTTGACCTGTTTGACTTCGCCCCCGGCACACATACGCCGGAGGACTACGGCAAGTATATGATCCGCCAGTCCGGCCGCTTCGAGTATGACGAAAACCTCGATGCTTTTTATGACTATGAAAAGTACGGCACGGAGCGCATGAATGAGGAGGACGGGGTGTTCACCGACCGGGGTTACATCGCCTATAAGGGCTATACCAGCATGGAGGAAGTGATGAACGGTGGTCAAAGCAGCCACATGGTGATGGGAGGGCTTTCGCGATGATCATTCAGGCGGAACTGAAGTGTAAGCAGACTGAGTGTGAGGCAGACCCCTGCGCCGTGGATAAGGTCATCGAGCTGCCAAGCCCGCGGTTCAAGCAGTTCAGCCGCGCACTGCTGGCTGATTACGATTTCATCGCAGAGAATAAAAACGCCATCCGACACGATGATACTGCAAGGCACTGCCTGCTCATCCTCCACGCGGAGGGAAAGGACGGTTTCCTTGTTGATCCGCAGGGATACAACTACGCCCGGTACAGTGCCTTTGTTCCCAACGCCCGCAGCTTGCTGACACCGGATATGGGGATCGACCGCAGCTATCTTTCGCCGGCAGAGCCTTGGCGGGATGAGAGCAGGGATGAAATGCTCCGTATGACGCTGCGTGTCGAGGGAAAGCCGGACTACACCCTCGTCCTCCCCGCTGACGAGGAATACCTGGACGCTGTGAAAAATTACCTCGATATTGATGTTTTCGCGGATGCCATGCTCTGTGACATTCGCTTCAAGGCGCCTTACATCGGGGAGCTGATCCGTGATACGGATTGCCCCGCCGTGGAGGATTACAACGATTTTGCCGAAGCCTTGGAGGACATCTGGCAGAAGGACGGGATGCTTCTGACCTGCGCCGCTGTGCTGGAGGCCGAGAAACCGGAAACCCTGCACCGGGCCTGTGAGCTCCTGCGTAATCTGGACAACTACCAGCGCATCACGGAGGATGCCTACGGTTACGGTCAGCAGCGATTACAGGAAACGCTGGGGCTGGATGATGAAGCCATCTATGAGCTGGACGGCTACATGGATTTTGAGAAATACGGTCAGGACTGCATGGAAAACGACTGCGTGACAATAACAGAGTTCGGCCTTCTGCGCCGCCTGGACCCGCCCTTCCCGGAGCAGCGGCAGGGGCAGCGGATGATGTAAGCAAAAGCGGCTCGATCCATTTGGAACGAGCCGCTCGATAGGCAGACAAACTGGAATTTATGAGCCTTTAGCGTTGGCAAACGCCGATTTAAACGCATCTATTGCTCGTTCCGCTGTATGCTGTTTGATTAGGCCATCTTTTTCGTTTACCGCAAGATGGATACTGGTTCCATCAGCCTTGAGCAGAAGAAATGCAGGATTCATATTTGCGGCACCCGATAAAATCACTCCAGAAATTATACCATCTTCTATGTTTTACTCAAGGATAGTTCCACATTCTGAAAGTGCTGTTCTCATCAACGCATAAGTATCGCCGGACGTATTCTCAATCTGACACTCAATAGCTGTCATAGCAAGATTTAATGCAACTTTTTTTGTGATTGTTCTACCAAATTGGGGTGCATACATGGAAATTATATTGGCCAACAAATCATTGATTTGTCCGTTCATCATATCACTTGCTCCTCTCCACAAATTTCGATTTGTTTACCTCATCATAGCGCATCCCCAGTAATGTGTAAAGCCAAATTCTACACCGAAAGGAGATCATAACTTTGAAAAAAACAACACAATTCCATATCCGACCTGCCCGCCCGGAGGAGGCGGGCTTATTTTATACCCCGCACCCCGAAGAAGATAAGCGGCTGGGTACCGTTGGACATGTCCGGATGGACTTCGGACGCAGCGGCAACGAGTTCTGGCATACATGGTGGCCCCGCGGCCCGGAGGAACTGAACAGCCCCGCGTTCAAAGCGGAGCTGCAGGAGGTCGTGGACACGCTGCGGGAGAGTGTACTGAAAAGCCGCTTCGCGATGGAGCGTTTTTGCTATGAACACGGTGGCAAAATCAGCGGCGGCTGGACACAAAACTACGGTTACATCGTGGAAACCGAGCATTACCGCTACTGCCTGCGCTGCAATCCGTCCCCCGGAGATTATAACTGCTACCTCACGGCCTATGATCTGGATGTCCAGCGGCAGAACATGACGCAGGACAAGCCTCTGGTGGGCCGCGTCACCTATGCCAACGGCGATACACAGGAGTTTACCGATGCCGAAGCCTTTCTCGAGTGCGTGCGGGAGGAGCTTCCGTATCGCCCGACCACAGGCTTCCGTTACGAGGTGCTGACCGACGATCCCAGCGTCCGCAAGCAGGTGGATGACATGATCTTCGACTTCTACGGCGAGGAAGCTCCTTGCCGGCAGGAGGATCACGAGCCTCGGCCCGAGCAGGGCATGACCTTCGGAGGAATGTAATGGACGCTTCAAGAAAGCAGCGAGATCCGGTCGCTTTCAAAAGCCTTGCCGAGCTGAAGCGGTTCATCCGCCCCGGTGTGGAGCTTAAGACCGTCAGCCACGCCAATCACGCGGATATGGTGGGGCTGACCCGTGTGGTGACCACAGTGCAGACGGTGGGCTTCTATTCCAAGGTCAAGGATCAGCCGGAGCATCCCTTCTCCACCTGCAACCACGGCAAGGGCTTCTACACCGATTTTGGAAAAGCCGGCAATTACATCTTTGATGGTACAACGATCAAGGTGAAGGATACTCGAAAGCAAGATCGCGGTGTGATCTACGAGCTGGAGTTTTACGACAGAGAGCAAAACATGGAGGAAACGATGATGGACAGAAAAATGGTGAATTTTATCAGGGAACAGTATCCCCCCGGCACCCGCATCCGGCTCAATTCGATGGACGATCCCTACGCGCCCATTCTTCCCGGCACCGAGGGTGAAGTGGACTTCGTGGATGACATTGGCACTATCCACATGAAATGGGACAACGGCAGGACATTGGGGATTGTCCCCGGCGAGGACAGCTTCACCGTGCTGCCGCCCAAGCTGACCACCCTCAAGCTGTATATGCCCCTGACCGCCGATCTCTACGAGCGGAACGAGTACGGCGATCTCGATGACAGCAGCACACTGCTGGAGGGCAGTGAGCTGCGCGGCTATCAGGATCAGATCATGGCGGCACTGGTGAAAAGCCGGATGCCGGAGGAGACAGAGCGAGGTCTCATGCATTGGTATGACGAAGCCGACAGCGTTGACCGCAAGGTACGCTCTGCCGTCTTCACCGTGGAGAAGCGTGACCGGCAGCTTTGGGGCGTGGCGGAATGCCGCGTCGCCGGGGAGTTGTCGGACACAGAAATGGATACTTTGAAAGAGTTTATCACCGGACAGGCTTCGGACGGCTGGGGCGAGGGGTTTGAACAGAGGGAGATTGCCGTGGATGACGGCGGTGAATTGTATGTCCACTTTTGGAACTCGGACGAGTGGAGCATCCAGACGGAGCAGGAGCTTTTCTCTCCCAAACTGGCGGAAGGTCTGCCGGAGCTGTGCTTCTCCACTCTCCCCGGCACCGGCGAGCTCATCTGTATCAAGCGCGGTGAGATCGGCTACTACCACAGTGATTGGAACACCAACGATCCCGCGCATAATCGTGAACTGGCGGACTATAACAACGAGCGGCTGGGCGTTACCCCCGCGCAGGAAAAAGCCATGAAAACGGGTTCCATGTTCGGCTGGGGCGTACCCGGCGCGGACCCCGCCTACTATGAACAGCAGCCGGAGATGGGAGGGATGACCCTTGGGTAAAAGAATACTGCGTGTGTATCTCGCTAAAAACGATGCACCGTATAGCGCAGCCTATGCCAAGCTGGATCTGCCCGCCTCCCCGTGGGAGCTGTGGGACGCCATGGAAAAGGTGCGGCTTCAGACAGACGATATCCTGTACATGGAGATCGAAGACTACTTTGCCTTTGAGTATCTCTCGCCCCACTTGGATGGATTAGACATCAGCCTCAACGAGCTCAACGCCCTTGCCGCACAGCTTGCGGCATTGGACGAGGTACAAGGGATCGCCTTTGAGGGGATGTTCTCCATAGCGGTGCAGAGAAAAGTAAACGCCAACGGCGGCATCATCACGCTGCGGGATCTGCGGGATCTGGCGGTCAGCGCAAAAACCGACTGTTACCATGTGGTGGATGCCGCGGATGACACCCAGCTTGGCCGCTTCTATGCGGAAAACGAGTTCGTCCCCGAGCTGGACGGCATATCCGACGAGGTATTCGAGATGCTGGACTTCGCCGGCATCGGAAGAATGATGCGGTGCAGCGAAAACGGCGTTTTTGTGGGCAGCCTGTATGTGCTGCAGGATGGCGAGCTGACAACCGCGCCGCCCGTCCAAAAGACGCTGCCGGAAAAGCCGGGATACCTCTTCCGGCTCACGCTCGGACTGCATCCCGATATTGGCGATGCACACACGGTGACGCTGGATCTTCCCGCAGCAGAGGCGGAGCTGCTGGACGCGCAGGAACAGCTCGGTGTGGAGGGCTGGGAGGGCGTCACAGTCATTGATTATGACGGGATCATCCCCTATGCGGCGGAATTCACCGAACTGCCCATGGAGCTGGAGGAATTGAATGCCTTCACCAAGGCCGCGCGGGACATTTCGAGATCCGAGGTGCCAAAGCTGAAGGCTCTGCTGGAGCAGTTCGAGGTGCAGGACATCGAAACGGCGATGCTCCTAACGGAGCATCTGGCCGATTACATCCTCATGCCGAACCTCAGCTCACCGCAGGAGGCGGCGCTGGATCAGCTCTGCTTCATCATGAACCGTGAAGAAGCCGTTCGGCTGATCCCGTATGTGAACCTCTTCAACTACGGCGAGACAGTCATCCATGCGGACAACGCCACCCTCACATCCTATGGCCTGCTGCACCGCGCGGACTATGAACCAATGCTCTCACCCATACAGCAAAAACAGGAAAAGGAGATGACGATGCAATGACCAGAGAACAGATCCAACATGAAGGCGACCGGCCGCTGCCTTGTGCAGCACAGGAGGCATTCCGATGCAGACCGGATGCTCTGAGCGATGACGAAAAGACGATCCTCTCCGCCATGGCCCTGCAAAAGGGCGAGGCGGAGGCTGGGGAGATTTTCAGGGAGTCACCGGAGCATCTGCGTGATTACACGATCCTCAAGGGCGTCAACAGCTACGCCGCGCTGGGCAGATATTATCTCGCCACCGAAACTACCGTCCCAGAGGAGCTGTACGAGTACATGGATCTGGGCGCGCTGGGCTGCCGCTATGAGGACGAGCATCCAGGCGTGTTCATCGGCAGTGATTATGTGTGCTACCCTGCGGAGGAACAGAATCTTACCATGGAAATGCAGTAGCTGACCATATCTTAACCACGCCAGCTGCGCGGATAAGAACTACACCAAGGGGCCGTATTCCCGGACGGGGAAAAGCGGCCCCTTCTTTTTTGCGCTGATTTGACCTCCTGCTCCGGGATAACGGGCCCGGAAAGGAGGAACTGTGCCGATCAACAAAGCCCTTGCAGAGTATCTTGACCTCTACCACAAGGGCGAGGCAAACGCCGTCACCAGCCGGGAGCTGGAGTGTGCCTTCCGAATGCGCGGCTCCGAGCTGCGCCGGGAGATCAACGCCCTGCGGGGCGACGGCATCCCCATTTGCAGCTTTGACGGCGGCTACTACTATGCCGCCACCGAGGAGGAGCTGCGGCGCACCATCCGGCAGCTCCGCAGCCGGATCAAGAAAATCGCATTTGCGGAACGCGGTCTGTCCCGCACCTTGCCTGACTATGAGGACACCGGTCAGCTCTCCCTCCCGCTGGAGGGAGGTGACTCTTCTTGAACAGCTTTATTCCCTGGGTAGGCGGCAAGGGCAAGCTGCTGTGGATCATCAACAAGCTGATGCCGGACCGCTACACCCGCTTCATCGATGTGTTTGGCGGCAGCGGCACGGTGACCATGTGCCGTCCCATCCAGCGCGGCTGCATGGAAGTCTACAACGACTTCAACGGCAATCTCACCAACCTGTTCTGCTGCGTGAAGAACCGCCCCATGGCACTGCTGGCGGAGCTTGGCTTCCTGCCGCTGAACACGCGGGATGACTTCAACATCCTTTACAAGTTCTTCTCCAGAGGTGAGTTCACGGATGACTACCTGCAGGAGGAGATGGATCTGACGGAGGTCTACCTCAAGCCGCCCGACGCCGAGGCCATCCGCGCCCTTATGCTGGAGCGCACGCCCCGCGGGAGCGTCCGACGCGCGGCGGACTTCTTCAAGCTCATCCGCTACAGCTTCAGCGGCGGCGCCAAGTCCTTCGGCGGCAAGCCCTGCGACATCCACCGTTTCTTTCACCTGATCTGGGAATGCTCCCGCAGGCTGGCGAATGTCATTGTGGAGAACAAGGACTTCGAGGAGGTCATCCGTCAGTACGACCGGGCAGGCGCCGTGATCTACTGTGACCCGCCCTACTACAAGGCGGAGAGCTGCTACGAGGTGGAGTTTCCCCCGGAGGATCATCAGCGGCTCCATGATGTACTGGTCACCTGTGAAGGATACTTCATCGTTTCCTACAACTACCAGGACTACATCTGCGAGCTCTATCAGGATTGCTATATCTTCCGCACCTCCCGTCCCAACAGCATGTCCCAGACGGCAGGCAGCGAATATGAGGAGGTCGTCATCACCAATTATGACCCCCGCAAAGCCTGCTGGCAGCTCTCTATGGATAGTCTGCTGGGCGGCGATGGCGACACCCGCTACGAGCTGATCCATGAGCCGGAACATCCCTTAAAAATCTGAACAATAAAAGGAGAAGCAGCATGAAATTTGTAAAATACAACGACAACAAGAGCGTCACCATCCCGCCCGCCGTTCTGACCGTCTGCGGGCTGGACGATGAGGGGAAGCTGGAAATGGCCGGCGCCAGGGGCGCGGTCATTTTATCAAAAAGCGAGATGACCGCCATGGAGATGGTGCGCACGATCCTCGCCCTGACGGACCGCGCCGGGCAGCTGATGCGGGAGCTGACGGACCTCTGCGGCAGCTGCGAGGGCTGCACCGAGGGGCACTGCACCTTCCGCGACGCGGACATCGATGAGCTGATCCGCCCCGCTGTCACCGTTCCCGATTGGGCCAGAGCGGAAGCGGACATCGCGCCCGACGCCAAGCTGGACTGCCATGTGGACGAGGGCTCCGGTGTGATCACCGTGTGCGAGACATTTTACGACCACGACCTCTCCGATATTCCCGCCGAGCTGCTGGAGGCCCTGCGTAAGTCCGGCTGCTGCCTGTCCGTACTGGAGGATATGCTGATGGACGACGATGTTATCTACGATAAGTGATACCGTAGGCATTCAAAGAAGAAACGAGGCGAGATATCCAAATGAATGAAACCTATCTCTATCCCTACTCGGCGAAGGAGGCCAGAGAACGAAATGAGCTTTCGCTCTGGAGGGAAAGCCATCGCGCCAACATCGCCTGCCGTGATGCCATCGAGGATACCATCCGCCGGAGCTTCGACGGAATGCATCTGAACGAGGACTGCCTCGCGCCGGTGCTGACGGCATACGGCTACAAGCGTACTGCGTGGGTGCTTGCCAATACTTTAAACGAACTCAAGTGGGACGGGCGTTTCAGCCCCGCCAATAAGCAGTGGGCTGAGCGGCGCTACATTCCGCAGGATGAGCGTCACAATGCCGCGATCACTGTTCGGAGCCACCCCGCCGTGCTGGATGGCTTCGTCAGTCTCTACCGCAAGGCGGTGCAGGCGTTAAATCTCTTTGGCGCGGAGCATTGCGTCGGTGACCGCGCCGAGCAGGACTTCACCGGCAAGGTGCTGGTACTCAGCCCCGACACGCTGAAGGAATCCTGCTGGAGTCAGGCGGATCAACTCTGGTATGCCCATGACGGCTTCGGCTGCAGGCCCCATGCCATTGGCCGCTCGGTGCGCTGCACCTGTCTGGGTGACGGCGAGACGACACGCTGGAACCGACACGAGTTCATCGGTGTGCTGGACGAAAAATACCTGCCCGACTGGGCGCGGGAGAAGCTCATGGAGCTGACCGCACCCCGGCAGGAGGAGCCGGCCGCAGACGAGATGAAGCTGGAATGATCGGAGGTGAAACAAGTGCAGCGCATCTTCATTGATAACCATGACCGCATCCTCTATTACAGCAATCCTGCCGGATACATCGCGGGAAAGGAGGCGGTGGTGGATACCATGTTCCAAACACAGGAGCTGGAGCGTTTTCTGCAAAAGCAGTCGCTCTCCATCCGCTGGGAGGACGGTGTCTATGACCGCCTCCTGCTGGGGCAGAGGGGCGGCCGCTTCGATCCGGAGGCTCCGCCTCTGAAAAGCTGCCGTGTGTGGCAGCTCACGCGGGACAGTCCCATCAATATGCGCTTCATCCCGTATGAAGCCCTGCTGGAGCGTTTCGGACAGCCTGACCGTAAGCACTACGAAACCGTCTATGACGGTCTGGTCGGGACCAATGACCCGGAGGAGATCTACACGCTCTTCCGCGACCCGGTTCCCGGCTACGACGGCAGACCCATCGGCATCTCGGATGTGCTGGAGCTGTACGACGCCGACGGCAGCGAGTTCTACTACTGCGACCGTGTCGGCTTCCGGCAGATCGAGTTTGCACCCCAGCAGAAAATGGATATGGGCCTGTGAAATGAGCACCTGACCGGGTGCTTTTTTCATATCAACATCAGAAATGGAGGAAAGGAAAATGCCCAAGAACCAGACCAAAGCAAGCACTCCCGTCCTCGCGCAGGAAAGCCGGTCCCCCGTGTCCTTCGATGTCCGAGTCTATCCCGTGAAGGACAGCAAGTACACTCTCGCCAACGCCAATGTGGATATCAACGGCGTATTCGCCATTCGCGGCGTGAAGGTCATCCGCGGTGAGAAAGGCCCCTTTGTCGCCATGCCGCAGTACAAGGACAGCCATGGGGACTACCACGACATCTGCTTCCCCTGCACGAAGGAGGCCCGCCAGCAGTTCAACGACACGGTGCTGAACGCCTACGAGCAGTCGCTCCGGCAGGCCCAGCAGCCGGACAATGCTCCCGCCGCGGAGCAGGTCATGTAAGTCACCCACAACATAAAACATATAATTGGGAGGAAATTATCACATGAAGAAGTTTATCAAGAACACCGCCAATTCCATCCGCGCCAAGGCCATCCGCCTTGCCGTCACCCGCCGCTCCGGTGAGGGCTACATCGACACCGCCGTCAAGATCCTAATTGCCGTGGTGCTGGGCGCTCTGCTGCTGGCGGGCCTCTACGCTTTGTTCGGCGATGTGGTCATGCCCACCCTGAACCAGCGTATCAAGGATATGTTCAACTACGCCGGCGCGCTGGGCGGCTGATCCGTGGCATCCGTCCTGCAGGGGACGCTGTTCCTCATCGGACTTATGAGCGCGGCATGGACGGATCTCCGGCGCAGGCAGATCTATGACCTTTCCGGTATCGTCATCGCAGGGGCGGGGCTGATTTCCTTCAGCCCCGCCCGGCTTCTCGGCCTGGCGCTGGCCGTCCCATTTTGGCTGGCAAGCCGGAGAGGACGCGGCGGCATGGGAGATGCGTTCCTCATCGCCGCCTCCGGTTTTCTGCTGGGCTTTCTGCGTGGAGTCGCCGGACTGGTGCTGGCATTGGTGCTGTACTGCCTTTTCTACCTTGCAATAGCCGCCCTGCACAAGATCCGCAGGCAAGAGCGTCCACCGGAGAGCTATCCATTCGCGCCATTTCTTGCAGTGGGCTTCTTTACCGCATATATCATCTAAGAATAAGGAGGACTTGCTCCATGAGTATTTTCAAAAACCGCACGGTCATCGGCGTCATCTGCATTCTGCTGGCGCTGGTGATCTGCTTCGGCATCACGCCGCTGTTCAATCAGAGCATCAGCCAGAAGGCGGAGATCGTCCGTGTGACGAAGGACATTCACGCCGGCGAGCTCATCACCAGGGACATGGTCACCACGGCCGAGGTCGGCTCATATAATCTCCCCTCCGGCCTTATGACCGCGAAAGACAATGTAGTGGGCAAATACGCCAAGGCGGATCTTGCCGTTGGCGATTATATTCTCGCCGCCAAGCTCTCGGACGCGCCTGCCGCCGAGAATGCTTATCTCTATAATCTGGATGGCACGAAGCAGGCCATCTCCGTCACCATCAAGAGCTTCGCCACAGGACTGTCCGGCAAGCTCCAGAGCGGCGACATCGTATCAGTCATTGTGGCAGACTACCCGGAGGACGGCGAAACCACCATCCCCGCCGAGCTGCAGTACGTGGAGATCATCAGCGTTACCGCCAGCACCGGCTATGACGCCAATACCGGTGAAGCGAAGGGTGATGAGAAGGAGCTGCCCTCTACCGTGACCTTCCTCGTTCTGCCGGAGCAGGCCAAGGTGCTGGCGGAGCTGGAGCAGGTCGCCAAGCTCCATCTGGCGCTCGTCTACCGCGGCACAACAGATGGCGCAAGGCAGTTCATCGAGGCGCAGGACGCGCTCATTCAGGAGTCGTACGCAGAGCCGGAGGAAGATCCCATTGAGGAGGGCGAAGCCGCCGATCCTACCGCAGAAATGCCGGAGAGTGAGGTGACAGGATGAATTTCAGAAAGGCCAGCATCTTTCAGCGCGACACAGAGAAGCCGGAGGAGCAGAATGACAGCGGCGGTATGCTGGCGGTCTGGGGCAGTCCCGGCAGCGGAAAGACGGTAACGGCGGTGAAGATCGCAAAAATGCTCTCCGCCAGAAAGAAAAATGTCATCCTTTTGCTCTGTGACATGGCCGCTCCTATGCTGCCGTGCATCTGTCCCGCGGACGCTCTGGAGAGCAATGGCTCTCTTGCCGGCGTCCTGGCAGCCGCCCGTATCAGCGAAAACCTCATCAAGCATAACCTTGTCACCTTTAAGCGCAACAGCTGCCTTGCGGTATTGGGGCTGCTCGAACGGCAGAACGAGTACAGCACTCCGCCCTTTACGCAGAAGCAGGTGGTAGAGCTGCTGGACGGACTGCGTCAGATCGCACCCTATGTCATCGTGGACTGCGGCAGCTACATTGCCAACGACATCCTCTCCGCTGTAGCGCTGATGGAAGCGGACAGTATCCTGCGCCTTGCCAACTGTGACCCCAAAAGCGTCAACTACTTTGCAAGTCAGCTCCCTCTGCTGGACGGGCCCGAGTGGGACATGGACAAGCAGTATAAGGTGGCATCCAATGTGAAGCCCTACCAGGCAGCGGACCACATCGGCAAGGTGCTGGGCGACACGGCCTTCGTGCTGCCCTATTCGCAGGAGCTGGAGGATCAGTATCTGGCGGGCAATCTGCTTGCCGACCTCGTCCTCAAGGACAGCCGACCCTTCCGCAAGGAGTTAGAGCGTATCATTGCAGAGGTGTTTTGAAAATGAGAAAGGAAAACTTATCGTCCCCCTCGGAGAGCAGGGGGTTCCCCAAAGGGGGACCGGTCCCCCTTTGGAGGCGCACCGCGAACGAAGTGAGCAGGCATTTTCCGCAGAAAATGTGTGCGCCTGGGGAGGTGTTTTAATATGGCTCTTGGTGAAAAGCGAAACGGCTCGGTCTTTGCCACAGCTGCACAGCGGCGGGACGCGGCGGAATATCAGGTCACCTCGGAGCCGGAGGTCGTCCCCGTAGTGGTGGACGACACGCCGCAGCGGACCTTGAACACCGACATTGGCACACTCGGACGGGCGCACAACCTGTTCTTTACCCCGTCGGCAGAGGGCAGGGACTTCAATTCCGTGCTGCAGGAGGTGCAGGAGTACATCTCCGGCGCCTACGCCGCACTCATCACCGGGGGCGGCGAGGACTCCAAGGAACAGCTCATGCGCTACATCACCAAGTACCTGCAGGACCGGCGTATCGCCGTAGCAGGCATGACGCAGACAGAGCTGGTGGACGCCATCTATTCCGAGATGGCGGAGTTCGGCTTCCTGACCCGCTATATCTACGCCGACGGCATTGAGGAGATCAACATCAACTCGTGGCGGGATATCGAGGTGCAGTATTCGGACGGTCGAAGTGAAAAGCTCACGGAACACTTCGACTCGCCGGAACACGCGCTTGCTGTCATCCGGCGAATGCTCCACGCCTCCGGCATGGTGCTGGACAACGCCAGTCCTCTGGTCACAGGGCATCTGACCCGCAACACCCGTATTGCCGCTATGAAGTCCCCCGTGGTGGATGAGGATGTGGGCGTTGCCGCCTCCATCCGAATCGTCAACCGCCACAATCTCAGCCGTGAGGATCTGCTGCGCAGCGGCACAGCCACAGAGAAAATGCTGGACTGGCTTTCCGTATTTTTGCGCTATGGGATCTCCATCTGCGTGGCTGGCGCCACCTCCTCCGGTAAGACCACGGCGGCAGGCTGGCTGCTGACTACCATACCCGACAGCAAACGCATCTTCACCATCGAGAACGGCTCCCGTGAGCTGGAGCTGGTGCGGGAGGAAAACGGTAAGGTGGTCAACTCGGTGGTCCACACCCTGACCCGCGACAGCGAAAATGAGCGTCAGCGGATCGATCAGATCGCGCTGGTGGATATCTGCCTGCGCTTCAACCCGGACATCCTTGTGGTGGGTGAGATGCGCGGCGCCGAGGCCAATGCCGCGCAGGAGGCCGCCCGCGTGGGCGTGGCGGTGCTGACCACCATCCACTCCAACTCCTGCGAGGCGACCTACCGCCGCATGGTGTCCCTGTGCAAACGAGCTGTGGATATGTCCGATGAAACGCTTCTCAGCTATGTGACGGAGGCATACCCCATCGTGGTCTTCTGCAAGCAGTTGGAAAATAAGCAGCGCCGCATGATGGAGATCATGGAGTGCGAGATCCTGCCCAATGGGGATCGCCGCTACAACACGCTGTTCCGCTATGTCATCACAGAGAATCACATGGAGAATGACAAATTTATCATTGAGGGCCACCACGCGCAGATAAACGAGATCTCCGCCAGCCTACGCAAACGCCTGCTGGAAAACGGTATGCCTAATGAGGAGCTGCAGGCTCTTTTGAACCCCGAGAAGGAGGTGAACGTCACTTGACAGCCCTGCTGCTGACTGCGTGCGTCGGCATGATCTCCGGCGCATTTCTTATCTTTCGCATCTCGCCCATGGACTTTACGCTGGGCGTGTTCCGCCGGTTGACCGTCGGGCCCAAAAGCATCCGGGATGAGATCAACGAGACCACCCATCGCAAAAAGCCCGGCCTCTTCCGCCGTGAGATATCGGAAGCGCAGACGGTCCTGCAAGCCACCGGCAAGGAGGAACGCTTTCCCGTGCTTTGCGCGGCATCCCTGCTGCTCTTTGCCGTGGGTGCGGGCATCGCCATCATCATGAATAACCTCTTGCTGGTGCCGGTGCTGGCGGCCGGCATGATGTTCCTGCCCTTTTGGTACATCAAGCTCACGGCCGGACACTACAGGAAAGCTATTACCGCCGAGTTGGAAACAGCACTCTCCATCATCACCACGGCCTACCTCCGCAGTGAGGATCTGCAGACCGCCGTGGAGGAGAACATCAATTATCTGAACCCACCCGTGCAAGGCGTGTTCCGC
>NZ_JAOQKG010000002.1:81075-191244 GCF_025567605.1 Oscillibacter acetigenes
TTGATGACCACCGTACCCGGCAAGGCGGTGCTGGCGGTCTGTGCCGCCGCTATCTTTCTCTCCTTTGCCAGAGTGGTCAAGCTGACCCAGCCCATTGAATATCGGAGGTGACGGACATGACGATCTTATTGTTCCTTTTCGGCGTGGCCGTTGCCGCGGGTCTGTTCTTCATTCTGGCGGACATTCTGAAGCTGCCCCGCCTCTCCACGGAGAAGGCCCTCCTATCCGCAGGGCGAGCCGAGAAAAAGCGGATGAAGTCGCTGGACGCGATCTTCCTTGGCTGGGCTATCAAGCTCTCCAAGTATATCCAAATGGATGAATACAAGAGGCATCGGCTGGAGCGCACGCTGAGTGCCGCCGGCATGGATATGACGCCGGAGGTCTACTTGGCCTATACCATTCTCAAGCCTGCCGCCGCGCTGCTGGCGGTCATTCCGTGTCTGCTGATCTTTCCTCTGCTCTCGCCCATCGTGGTGCTGCTGTCGATATTGCTTTACTTCAAGGAGAGCCGCAAGGCAGATGAAATGGTTGCAGAACGCCGCGAGAAGATCGAGGGTGAACTGCCCCGCTTTGTTGCCACAGTGGAGCAGGAGCTGGGAGCCAGCCGCGATGTGCTGACGATCTTGGAAAACTACAAGCGTCACGCCGGTCCCGACTTCGCCCGTGAGCTGGATGTGCTGACGGCGGATATGCGCTCGTCTTCTTACGAAGCGGCACTGGTGCGCTTCGAGGGCAGGCTGGCGTCGCCCATGCTCTCGGACATCGTGCGCGGGCTCATCGGCGTCCTGCGCGGCGATGACGGGCGCGTCTATTTTCAGATGCTCTCGCACGATATGAAACAGCTGGAGCTTCAGCGGCTCAAGGCGCAGGCGGCAAAGATCCCGCCCAAGATCCGTGTGTACTCCTTCGTTATGCTGGTCTGCTTTATGCTCATCTACATTGTGGTCATCCTCATGCAGATCCTCACCTCGATGGGAGGGCTGTTCGGATGATGAAGCACACATGGAAGAAACGCTCCGGCGAGGGCTACATCGATACCTGCGTCCTCATCCTCTGCGCCATGCTGGTGATCGCATTGGCGGTGAAGGTGCTGCCGGTGTATGTGGCGAAGCAGCAGCTCGACACCTTCGCCGCCGAGCTGGTGCGGGAAGCCGAGATCACCGGCAGGGTCGGGAGTGAAACGACCTCACGCGCGCAGGTGCTGTCTGAGCGGTTGGAGATCGACCCGGACATCCGCTGGTCCCGCACCGGCCGCATCCAGCTCAATGAGGAGGTGACGGTGACGCTGACCCTGGATGTGGACATCGGCTTTGGCGGGCTTGGCAGCTTCCCCATTGAGCTGACGGCACAGGCCAGCGGCAGATCGGAGGTGTATTGGAAGTGAGAAAACGACTCTTGCGCTCCCGCTCCGGTGAGGGCTATCCCATGGTCATCGCTGTGACCCTCTGCCTGCTCATGCTCTTTATGGTCATAGCGGAATATTTCCGGGTGAACATCATCGTGCAGGGTGTGCGGGACGCGGTGCAGCAGGCGGTCATTGCCACGGTCAATGAGAACTATGACGATGTGTACCACTCTGTGCGGGAGGGCTATGCAGCAGGCTGGTTCCCGGAGGGGGACGGCGAGTGGTTCGAGTCCATTGACGCCGGTGACATCTACGGCAACCTGTCCTATATTCTTGGCCTTACCAAAGATGGCGAAGGCTACATGAAATACGCCGTAAACGAGCTGGAATATACGCTCTCCGACCTGTCCGTTCATATCTCCAACAACGCCATCGCCTCAGGCCGGAGCGAGGGGTATCTCGCAACCGCCACCCTCCATCTGGAGATCCCCACCCGCTTTGCCGGACGGGTGCTGCCGCCCGTGAGCCTAAATCTGCAGGTGCAGGCCAAGTATATCCCGAAGTTTTAGTTCTTTTCACTTCTTGCAGTAGACTTCCGAAGAAAGCTGTGGTATGTTCGGGATAAGAAGAAAAACCACTGACCCCTACAAAGGAGGAGTTCGACCTATGACAGACAAAACAAAACGCATCATCCTCATTGCGGCAGGCGTCCTGCTCTGCGCGGCACTGGTGGTGGGGATCGTCAGCCGCCTTGCGGCGGTGCCCATGCCCATCGACCCCGCCATCCCGGACGATACACCCAACACGAAAGATCCGGTAGTGAACATCAGCGATCCAGAGGTAAAGGTGGATAGCAGGACGGATGGTAAACAGCATGATCCCGGCAGGGATGCTGACAGCTCCGGCACAGAGCAGACCATTCAGGGTGCGCCCACCAAGCCGGATGCACCGGAGCATCCCGGCAAGACGGAGAAGGACCATGCGGCGGACGATGTGCCGGAAGCGGACCGCAACAAGGAAACGCCGCCCACCTACAAGCCGGAGCAGACTGAGGAGAAGCCCCAGCCCACGGAGCCTGCGGGCGGCAGCACCAATGATGCCGGACAGGTATATGTCCCCGGTTTCGGCTACATCACGCCCAGCGGTCCCAACACAGTCATCGATGGGCAGGACATCTATGAGAACGGCAACAAGATCGGTATCATGGGCGGCTAAGCCCGCCCTTCCAAGAGAGACACGGCTGAGAAACGGCCGTGTCTCTTTTTATCTTCACAACTGGAGGAATGCGTATGAAAAGGATCATATCCCTGCTGCTGGCATTGGTGATAGCGATATCCGCCGCTATTCCTGCCTATGCCACAGGGGACGGTAACATGGACAGCGGCGGCAGCGGCATGGGGGACGGCACAAAGACCAACTACTGGAATCCCGGCATGGACGGAGTGAGATTATCTGTCGTTCATGCTGACAACAGAGCAGTTATTGGAAGTGTGGTGGATTGGAGCAATCAGAAGCCCAACGCAAACATTGCTCATTTCGGAAAAGTGTCCAAGCTCTCCTATAATACTGGGAGAACCTTATCTCCCGCGGTGGGTGGCTATGTCTGCGTGCAGCCAACGCAGAAGCTGCCCAAGATCATCTCCACCGGCAGCAGTAAGGCCAGCATCGCCGCGACTCGCAGCTATTTCACCGATGAACAGGTCATCCGAGCGATTGCCGGATATGTGGGAATCGACTTTGATTTGCTTATCAGTGGAGATTACAGAATCGTGGTGGAGCCGCTGGCCTATCTCTGCTACAACGGTCAGCAGTTCGCCATGACCGCCACGGAAGCGGCTCTGTATGACCAGGTCGTCAACGGCGATCTCAGAAAGAAGCTGGGTACGCTCACCCATAAAAATCTGCCGCTGGCGATTTTTCTGGAGGAAGCGGATCTCGGCTACGCCGCATGGTCCGGCAGCCGCACGGATAAGGCGTCCAACGGCGACATCATCTCCTCTCTTGGTATTGGCATCGTCCGCTTCAACGAGGTGACCACGCCGCCCGATCCCGGCGAATATGACTACGAATACCGCGTCAACACAGAAGTTATCACCTCCGTGGAGGTGCGCGGTGGCCAGTCTGACCCGGACAACCCTGTATCGGTACGCTTTAACATTCAGGGCAGGACTTACACTGTCAGCAATGTCTACTACCCGGACGGCGACAGCCAGC
Organism: Oscillibacter acetigenes; assembly: GCF_025567605.1. Classification (NCBI taxonomy): domain Bacteria; kingdom Bacillati; phylum Bacillota; class Clostridia; order Eubacteriales; family Oscillospiraceae; genus Oscillibacter; species Oscillibacter acetigenes. The sequence goes on from NZ_JAOQKG010000002.1 coordinate 84,635, forward strand.
TGGCATGGGTGCGCTGGCGAACTCCCGCGGAACCCTGCGTCATAACGATTTCCGTCAGCGTGTACGGCGGCGGCTCGGCACAGGGTACCATCACCTGTAATATCGTGGATCTGGACGGCAACGACCCTCCCAATCCCCTGGCGGATGACCGCAACAACGGCTTCAGGCCGGCGTCTGTTCTCGAAAAGGAGCAGGTGACTTCGGCGTCCTGGGGCATCTGGTCACCGTGGTGGCAGGAGAATTGGGAGTGGGTAGAAAACTGGCAGAAATGCTGGCACACAGACCGCTGGACGGATGCGGACGGCAAGACCCACAGGGACCGCTGGTACCATTGGGTGGATAACGGCTGGTGGGAGGATCATGGCTGGTGGGAGTTTGACTACAACGGCTACTCCGCAAGCCTGACTGCATCCATGCGCATCACGCCGGACGAGAAGAGCCCCACGGCGACCGCATCCACGCTGAAAAGCGGCTATGGCGTTCAGGAGAAGGTGACCGCAAAAGTCACCACAAATCAGAGTGCGGCGGTGACGGCAGCGCAGAATGCCGTGACCTATTTCCCGGAGTTTGGCTATGAGAACTATTGGCGGCTGCTGGAGGCAGAAATCTCCGGGCGAAGCACGACCTTCCAATTCAAAGCCAATCCCTACAGCACCTACAACCGCCGCACCCACTTCACGCCCATTTGGTACCCGGACGGCAGCTATACGCCCTACACATGGCTTCTGGATTGCTGGACGCCGGCAGGAATGCTCTCCATGAACCTGACGGACAGCGTCACCATCCGGGGGAATCTTTGGGAGGAGTGGCATATTGCTCCCGCAAAACAACGATAGAAACGGAGGAACTTATGAGAAAAAAGAGAATCCTGATTCTGACCGCCCTTGTGCTGCTTCTGTGCTGTGCTTTTTCCGCCACGGCCTTCGCTGCCGGCACAGGCGATGTAGCCAGCGCCGTGGAGAGCACCTGGAAAACGGCCTCCGGTCAGATCAAGACCGTGGTGAACAATGTGGTTTTTCCCGCCATCGACCTGATCCTGGCGGTATTCTTCTTCGCCAAGTTGGGGACGGCCTATTTCGACTTCAGAAAAAGCGGCCAGTTCGAGTGGACAGCTCCCGCCATCCTGTTCGCCTGCCTGGTGTTCACATTGACGGCTCCGCTGTACATCTGGCAGATCATCGGAATTTGAGGTATAGGCAATGTCTTTTTACGAACAGGAGCTTCGGAAGATCATCGGAGAACGGTACCCCGACGCTACTTATGTAGGCAGAGCCTGCTATGTGCGTCTGAGCGATATGAACCGGGCAAAGATCCAATTTGTCACTGGAATCGTCTCCAATCAGTACAATGCCCTGCAGCTGACGATCCTCAACCGCAGCGAAGGACAGGTGGATGCCCTGCGCCTGCGCTTCTCGGATCTGCTGGGGACAAAGATGACCTCAAATCCCAATTTCCGAAACGGCGTGGAGCCGCACATTTGGGATGACTATGGAAAGGTGAGCTGGTATGTGTATCACCCCACCCGGCAGGACTATGCGGTGCTGTCCGATGCGGTGTCAGACTATCTGGAGGTATTTCAGGATATGAGCCAGTCCGCTGACCGGGCGTGGGAGCAGACAATGTAACAAAAGTGTGATTTAAAGGCCGTACCAACTGTACGGCCTTTGCCATATCCCAAGCAGTTGGTACGGCTTCACCCGGAGGAGGTGAAACCGATCAATGTTCATTTGGGATTTTGTTGCCGCCAAGGTGTTAGGCCAGATCGTGGACTGGTTCTACAGTCAGATCGTAGGCTTTCTCGGCAACTTCTTCGCAGAGATGGGAAACATGGGCGCGGAGCTCTTCACCATGGATTGGGTGCAGAGCATCGTGCTGTTCTTCTCTTATTTGGCATGGGCACTCTACGGCACAGGGCTGGTGGTGGCCTGCTTTGAAACCGGCGTGGAGTATTCCAGCGGCCGCGGCAATATCCGTGAGACCGCCCTCAATGCCATCAAGGGCTTTATGGCTGTCAGCCTCTTCACCGTTGTTCCGGTCCGGCTTTATGAGCTGTGCGTTTCGCTGCAGGGGACCTTCACCGCGGCGCTCACCGGCTATGGGACTTCTATCGGGGATGTGGCCGGAGAGGTCATGCAGGAGTTCAACGCCGTGGAATCGATATCCGACCTGACGGCAGGGCCGCTGCTGGGCTTCGGCAGCATTACCAGCGGGATCATGATCCTGTTCTGCCTTATCCTCATGGCTTATGCCGTCGTCAAGGTTTTCTTCGCCAATCTGAAGCGCGGCGGCATCCTGCTCATCCAGATCGCCGTGGGAAGCCTCTATATGTTCAGTGTCCCTCGCGGATATACGGACGGCTTTATCCAATGGTGCAAGCAGATCATCGGCTTATGCCTGTCGGCGTTCTTGCAGGCGACGATCCTTGTCGCCGGACTTATGGTGTTCAAGGATCATGCCCTGTTAGGGCTTGGCCTCATGCTCTCTGCCGGCGAGATCCCCCGTATCGCCGGAGCCTTTGGACTGGATACCTCCACCAAGGCAAACCTCATGAGTGCTGTCTATACCGCACAGGCCGCCGTCAACACCACGCGCACGGTCGTACAGGCGGTGGCGAAATGAGCAGACTGACGATGGGCAGCTTGTTCGATGGAATCGGTGGATTCCCTTTGGCCGCGATCCGCAGTGGCATCACGCCGGTGTGGGCATCGGAGATCGAAGCCTTTCCCATTGAGGTGACAAAGCTGCGCTTCCCCGATATGGTTCATGTGGGCGACATCACAAAGCTGAATGGCGCAGAGCTGCCGCCCGTGGACATCATCTGCGGGGGCAGCCCATGCCAGGATTTGTCTGTTGCCGGCGCAAGGGCAGGTCTTGCGGGGGCGCGTTCCGGCCTTTTTATGGAGCAGATGCGCATCGTGCGCGAAATGCGGTTGGCAGAGAAAGCCCGTGGTCAGGAGGGTGTCAACATACGGCCGCGCTGGATGTGTTGGGAGAATGTGCCGGGTGCTTTTTCGAGCGGAACCCCGAAGTACGAGGATTTTCGGATCGTGATGGAGGAGATCGTGCGGATCTGCTTTCCCAATGAGCTTATCCCAAGCCCCTATCCTTACGGATGGCCTGACGCCGGTGAGCTCACGGCAGGCGGTGCGTTTTCTCTTGCATGGCGCTGTCTTGACGCTCAATTTTGGGGCGTCGCGCAGCGTCGCAAGCGTATTTTTCTCCTTGCTGACTTCGCCGGACCGCTTGCGCCGCAGCTATTATTTGATGTATTTGGCGAAACGGGAAACTGCGGGAAGGAGGTCACATAGATGTACCGATTCGATGCAAACGGGCAGCTGATGATGCTTGAATTGGAAGCAGCCGAAAGGACCGGGGCTCCGCCCAAGCGCAGACCGGGCAAACCGGACTCCGAACTGATTTCGATCCCGTATTTCCACCTGGATCTGGTATCCGGTTCTGTCGACCTCTTCGGGCAGCGCCACTGGGAGCTCCGATCTCCATGGCGTAAAGGGAAACGCCCCCTCAATACCGGGGCTGCCCCCCGTATTCCGATCCGAGTCCCGCTCTCCGGCATACTGGAGGCAAACCCGGCGCAAAAGTATTATCTGTCGAAAGTCGCCTGCATTGGCATCCTGCGCCGAGCCTTTGAGCGCGGCAAGGAGCTGCCGAAGAAGCTGGAGCGTGCCCTAAAAATCCAAGCGGGGCTCATGCGCCCGGACGGACAGCCCACAGGATTAGAAGCGTACCACATCAACCAGCGAGACGAGGGCATCGACCTGCACGGCGTGTCAGGCGCATTGTTGGCAACGACGAATATGCAGATGCAGACCTTCGTGACGCAGCCGGACGATGCTGTGGAGGGCTTTGACGGCTACAACGGCGACCTGACCGGCGATGTGGCGGCCACGCTCGGCGTCAACTGTGGGATGTCCACCGGCAGAAACGGAGTCATGGCCTTTGCCGCCAATCAGCGGGACGAGGTGCGCGACCTGCATGATGTAGCGGGCGCGTTGCAAGCAAGTCCGGGAATGAAACAGCAGACCTTCGTGGCTGGTTTTTCTGCCGGGGCAGGTTCCAGCGCGGGCGGCATTGGATACAACGAATCGGTTGCTCCCACACTCAAGGGCAGCCCCGGAGGGAACTGTATGCCGTCGGTTTTGTGCCTCAACGACCAGGGTGGCAGCGTGATGAATTGCTCTGAAAATATATCCGGCACGCTGCGGGCGCAGGAGCATGGACACCAGCCTCTCGTATATGAAAATCACGGCATCGACAGCCGCTACACCGGCCCGCACAAGGTAGCCCCTACCATGTCCGCACGATACGGCACGGGCGGCAACAACGTGCCGCTGGTCGAGCAGGAGGCAGATGCCATCTGCATTGCAGGCAATACGGTCGACCGGCAGCCGCAGAACGGCGGCAACGGTCTTGGCTGTCAGGATGACTTGGCGTATACTTTGACCGCCACAGACCGCCACGCGGTCTACAGCCGCCAGCGTGTGGATGACTTTCGGCATAATGATGTGGCAAGTACCCAGAGTGCCCGTCAGTACAAGGACGCAACCGACCTGATTTGCCAACAGGCAGAAGCCTGTGCCCATCTCATCCGTCGTCTTACTCCGCTGGAGTGTGAAAGACTGCAGGGCTTCCCGGACGGCTGGACGGACATCCCCAACGCATCGGACTCCGCCCGCTACAAAGCCCTCGGCAACAGTGTGGCGATACCCTGCGTGGAGTTTATCATGTCGCGCATCGCTGCCGCGCTTTTATGAAGCACAGCGTTGACAACAGGGGTTAAGTCGGGGTATAATATCCCTGAAAGACGAGGTGACAGACATGGATAACAGGGAGCAGCTAAGGCGCATCACGGAACTGACCGAGCAGATCGCCGGACTGCCGAAGGGGTATCTTTCCAAAAAAACCATCGGCGGAAAGGTCTATTACTATCACCAGTGGTCGGAAAACGGCGTCAAGCAGAGCCGCTATCTGCACGACAGTGAGATCGCGCCGCTGGCAGATAAAATCGAAAAGCGCAAGGAACTGCAGGCGCAGCTGCGCATGCTGAAATCACAGAAAAGCAGACGAAATGAGGCGACAGGTATGAAATGCACCTTTATGCATAAACGAACCCCCGTGGCAGAGCTCGATCTGGACGATGTGACCGGCTTTATACAAAAAATTGGCAGTGTCTACGCACCGGAGCATCTGCCTATCGGCATCCCTGTGCGAAACGAGATCGCCGACCGTGCGGCGTTTAACGACTGGTGGCGGGATCGCTCTATTCCGGCAAGCCGCAGCGGTGTGCGGGAAGCACTGGAATCGTTGGGGGTGGCAGACACCAAAATGCTGCTCGTCCGCTGCTACGGGCTGAGCCTCTCGGATCAGTACTGGATCTGTCCGGAAGGCGCGGAGCTTCGGTGGGAGGACATCAACTTTTTCCAAAATGATTTCTCGGAGGACATCGGGGATGTGCTGTTCGGAGAAAGAAAGAAGAAGGACGCACTCAATTTCAGTTCCCCCGACAGCACATCGGACGGCAATCTGAAAAAGCGGTGGAAGATCATCGATGGGAAGCGATGCCTGATCAAGGGCGGCAGCAATCCGTTCCGGCAGCAGCCGTTCAACGAGGTGATCGCCTCCGGCATCATGGAGCGGCTCGGCATTCCTCATGTATCATATACAGTCATCTGGAGCAAGGATGCACCCTACTCGGTCTGTGAGGATTTTGTTACGGAGAATACGGAGTTGATCCCGGCGTGGAGGCTGCTGCAGGCGAAAAAGCAGAAGAACAGCGCCTCCCGATACCGGCATCTATTGGAGTGCTGCGAGCTGCTCGGCATCGGGAACATTACGCCGTTTTTAGACCGGATGCTGGTGCTGGACTATATCATCGCAAACGAGGATCGCCACTTCAATAACTTTGGGGCACTGCGAAACGCGGAAACGCTGGAATGGCTCGGTATGGCTCCGATCTATGACAGCGGCTCCTCCCTTGGCTATGATAAGATGCCCGGTCAGATGCGCTCGGAAAAGGATGTGATCTGCAAACCCTTCAAAAACCACCACGCCGAGCAGCTGAAGCTGGTGACCGATTTTGATTGGATCGACTTTGATCGCCTCTCCGATGTAGACGAGCTGATCTCCAGCGTACTGTCTTGCGAGGAAGCTGCCGACTATATCGATGAGGGACGTATCCATGCGATCACGGAAAGCGTGCAGCGCCGGATCGGTCATCTGCAGGAGCTTGCGATGACGCAGACGCCACGGCAGCTCGATACCACCGAGGACGATGTCCGAGAGGAAGTTGCCGCGGATTACGCGCCAAAAATGGAGCTGTAATGCAAATACAGCGTAAGAGCAATGGATCAGCCGCTTTGCGAATCGCAGGGCGGCTGATCTTTTCATTCCCTTGCCTGTTGGCTGCGGACGGCATAGCCGCTTTGGTGGTATCGCTTCTGTTTTGCTATGCTTCTTCGTTAGACTTGGTGAATAGCTTTCCGCGCCTTCTTCCGGTATGCTTTGCTTGCAAAATCGAGGAAAGGAGCAGAACCGATGGAGGGAAAAAAGAACCTCTGTGCCATGATATCCACCGAGCTCCACGGAAAAATCATGGCAGAAAAAGAACAGCTGGAGCTGAACACTCTGGCGGAATATGTGGAGCGCATCTTCACCGAACACTTCGAAGGAGGACAGATCAGCATGAAAGCAGAACGCACCTTGGCGGTACAGATCCCGGCAGAGCTCTTCGAGCGGCTGAAGGAATATCTGGCAGCCCGCAACCTCAAGCAAAAGCAGTTCCTCATCCAGCTCATCGAGAATGCGCTGGATGACACGGAAGCGGAGTGACCATTCATCATAGGAGGCGCGGGAACACCCGCGGCCTCCCTCATTCTCATTGGAGGTAATCAGCCATGTACATTTACCCGGACAACCTGTCCGCAAAGGCCACGCTGTGGCTGTGGGAGCTGCGGGACATCGGCATCATCGGCGTTGGGCTTCTTCTCTCTGTCCTGGCGCTGACCCAGACCGGCATCGCCCTGCCGCTGGTGGTGACGGCGGTCTTCGCCTTCCTGACGATCCGGCATGAGGGCACCAGCATTCTGGACTTCATCCGCTATGCCGCTGCCTTCCTGCTGACAAAACAACAATACTACGAATGGAGGCTCGACCCATGAGCAGAAAGCAGAAAAAGAAAGATGCCCGTGAGCAGTCCACCCGGCAGCTCATGGGCATTGATGTCATTACCGACTATGGCATCGCCACCCGCATGGGGGAGCTGGTGTTCTTTGCCATCAAGCCCACCAATATCTCCGTTCTGCCGGACGCCGGCGTGGGCGCAAGGATCTATGCCCTGCTCAATGTGGTCAAGGGTATGGCGGAGATCGAGATGTTGGCGTTAAATTCCAAGGAGTCCTTTGAGAACAACAAGGCATTCTATCGCCAGCGGGCAAACGAGGAGGAGCTGCCCGTCATTCGAAAGCTACTGGAGCAGGACAGCAAGCACCTGGATCGTATTCAGGTGCTCATGGCATCCAGCCGGGAGTTCTATATCCTCGTCCGGCTGCAGGGTAAAAAGGAATCCGATGTGTTCAGCTACCTCTCCCGCATCGAAAAAAGCATCAAGGATAACGGCTTCACCGTCCGTCGTGCCACCGAGGAGGATCTCAAAAGGATGCTGGGAGTCTACTTTGAGCAGAACGTGACCACCGAGCGGTACGAGGATCACGACGGCGAACGCTGGGTGCTTTTCGGAGAGTGAGCGTATGCAGTATAGACACCTGCGCATCGACTACATGGAGGACTGCGGACCCAACGAGGGCGGCTATTACTGCCAAGTGTTCCGCGCATCGGACGACAAGCAGATCGACGATTTCTGCATCCACTCTGATGAGATCACGGCTGAAACGGACCCAGAGGATATGATCCGAAGCTACATCGACCGTATGTGCCACGCATACCGCCGAGAAGGACAGCTTGAAGCACCGGGTTTTTCACAGCTTACCATGTAAAGCTATGCAGAAAGGGGAACAGCCATATTGAAAAAACAAGTGAAAAAAACCATATCCCAAAACCATGAGGGTCTCCGCATCAAATCCTTCCTGGATATGATCGCACCCTCCGTGGTGCAGTTTAATCCCGACCACTTCATCTGCGGCAACACCTTCCGCTGCGTGTGGGCTCTGCGGGAATACCCTACCCAGACCGACGAGCAGGCTCTGCTGCGGCATCTGGGCGAGAAGGACGGGATCACCCTGCGTATCTATACCAGGCAGCTCACCCCTGCCGAGGAAAAGCGCATCATCCAGAATGCCGCCAACAAAAACCGCATGGGCAGCTCCAACACAAATGATCTGCAGCAGACGATCACGGCGGAAAGCAATCTGCAGGACATGATCTCCATGGAGGGCAGCCGCCACCGCAACAAGGAGCCATTATTCCACTGTGCCGTTTACATTGAGCTGACCGCTTCGGATCATAACACGCTCAAGCTGCTCCAGACCGATGTGCTGACGGAGCTGGTGCGAAGCAAACTCAATGTGGACAGGCTCCTGCTCCGCCAGCAGCAGGGCTTCTGCTGCGCCAGCCCTGTGGGATACAATGCCTTCGGAGCGCAGTTCGAGCGTGTCCTGCCGGCAAGCTCTGTAGCAAATCTCTATCCCTTCAATTACAGCGGTAAAACGGACGCAAAGGGCTTCTATGTCGGACGGGACAAGTATGGCAGCAACATCCTCGTGGACTTCGACCAGCGTGACGAGGACAAGACTTCCGCCAACATCCTTATCCTCGGCAACTCCGGTCAGGGGAAAAGCTATCTGATGAAGCTCCTCATCCTCAATCTGCTGGAGTCCGGCAAATCAATTATCACGCTGGATGCCGAGCATGAGCAGCAGGAAATGTGCGAGGCTGTCGGCGGCTGCTTTGCCGACCTTATGGCCGGTAAGTACATCATCAATGTGCTGGAGCCGAAATGTTGGGATGACGGCGGCGACCCGGACGATACAGCCGCCCCGGAAGCCTTCCGAAAAAGCACCCTGCTGGCGCAGCACATTTCCTTCCTCAAGGACTTCTTCCGCGCCTACAAGGATTTCTCGGATGCCCATATCGACACCATTGAGATCATGCTCTCCAAGCTGTATGGAAAATGGGGCATCACAGAGCGGACCAATTTCCGCCGTATGCGCTCGGAGGACTATCCCATCCTCTCTGATCTCTATGACCTGATCGAGGCGGAGTACAAAAGCTATGACATGGCCGCCCACCAGCTTTACACCGAGCAGATCCTGCGTGAGGTGCTGCTGGGGCTGCACTCCATGTGCAAGGGCGCGGACGCGCAGTTTTTCAATGGGCACACCAACATCACCTCCAGCCGCTTCCTCGTTTTCGGTGTGAAAGGACTGCTGGGCGCAGCGAAGAATGTCCGCAACGCCATGCTATTCAATATTCTGTCGTTCCTGTCGGATAAGCTGCTGACCGAGGGCAATACCGTGGCGGCGCTGGACGAGCTGTATATCTGGCTGTCCAATCCCACAGCCATTGAGTACATCCGAAACTGCCTCAAGCGTGTCCGCAAAAAGGAATCTGCCATGCTGCTGGCAAGTCAGAATCTGGAGGATTTTGACCAGGAGGGTATCCGTGAGATGACAAAGCCGCTATTCAGCATCCCGCCTCACCAGTTCCTGTTCAACGCAGGCTCCATCGACAAGCGCAGCTATATGGAGATGCTCCAGCTGGATGAGGCGGAATACAATCTCATCAAGTTTCCCCAGCGTGGCGTGTGTCTGTACAAGTGCGGCAACGAGCGATATCTGCTGGAGGTACACGCCCCTGCATACAAGGAAAAGCTGTTTGGCACAGCGGGTGGCCGCTGATGGCAGTAACCGCGGGTATGATCGCCAAAGCCGCGGCGACAGCCCTTTCCAACGAGAAGCTCCGCAAAGGGATCGGCTGGGGGCTGGTCGCTGTTCTCTCGCCCGTCATCCTCCTGATCGCCGCGCTGTGCTCCATCGGCACAGGCGGTGCAGATCACAACAACCAGGCGGTAGCTGCAGCCTTCTATGGCGTGAGTTACTCAACAGAAGTACCCGCAGCATTCCGGTATCATATTGAGGAGATGCGCTCCGCGTTTTCTCTTCTGGATTCGGCGGTCGCCTCCGTCAACGGGCGGACGGAAGGCGGAAACAGCCTTGACCCGATCCGAGTCAAGGCTGTTTTTTATGCCCTCTGCTTTGGCGAGAACGCTCCCGGCAGACGGGCGGCAAACCGCTTTGTGGAGTGCTTCTACACTTGGGAAACCCGTACTCGCACGGTAGAAGTTGAGAACGAGGACGGAACGGTCACCAGTACAGAAGAAGAATACACCGTCGCTGTTCCGGTTTCGCTATATCAGGTGTATGCCAATCTGGAAGCGGAGCTGGGCCGGACGATCACGGAGGATGACAAGAGCAACATCAACCACATCTATACCATGATCGCCGGTGCCGCAGGCGGCGGCAGCTACAGCGGCGAGTTCCTTCGCGGGGATGGAAGCAGTATCGACTTGGACATCTCCACCTTTACAGATCCTACTACCAAGAATGCCGCCGATCTTGTTACCTATGCGGTTCATGCATGGGAGTCCAGCTGGGGCTATGTCTGGGGCACCTATGGTAATATGCTGACGGAGTCACTCCTCACCTACAAGGTGTCGCAATACCCGGACGGTGTTGGCAATCATGAGAACTTCATCCGTGGTCACTGGCTGGGCGGCAGGACCGCCGACTGCGTAGGGCTCATCAAGGGCTACAGCTGGCTGTCCCCGGAAACGATGACCATCGACTATGGTACCCATGGGATGCCGGATATCGGCGCAAACCAGATGTACTATAACGCCAGGGAATCCGGCCCCATTAGCACAATGCCGGACATTCCCGGCCTTGCGGTTTGGCATGAGGGACACATCGGTGTTTACATCGGCGGCGGTCAGGTCGTCGAAGCTATGGGGACAAGGTATGGTGTCGTCAAAACGGAGCTGGTGGGCCGCGGCTGGACGCACTGGCTGAAGGTGCCGTATATCAATTATGACTGAGGAGGATCGAATGGAATTTCCAAAAGATGAAGTAAAGAACAAAGTCGTCTGGACAAAAGGCGCAGACTTTACTGACGGATCACCGCGATACACCTTCGAGGGACGCGACCCCGCCACGACCTATGAACGATTTCAGGTCGTTATCTATACAGAGATGGAGCGCCGATATGCACACGACCCCGGAAGCCTCTGTAATCACTATTATGGTTATGTGCGCGACGACAAAATGGAGTGTGCTGAAACGATTGGACCGTACTATTCTGTGCGGGAGGCAAAGCAGAAAACGCTGGAATTGTTTAATTCGTTCGTGCAGCAATACGCCGCTCAAGAATTAGACAGTACTACACCGGAATCTGCGGATTACGGACAGGATGATCAGCAAGAGCATTTTCAATACCAATGGGCAGGGGGAACACCGCAGAGGAAGTATGCAGACATGCTGGACAAGCTGATTCCGCAGCACGATGCGCACACCACCGCAGCGTGGATCGCCTTCGCTGAGGAGTTGGCAGACGGTGTGGAAAACGGCTTTGAGCGAGAAGCGGTCTCGCTGGTCGCGGCCTTTCAAGAGATCTCTGAGCGATTCGATCCCAAAGTGGTGAACACGATCTATCAGACCATCCATGTACCGGACAACGCCCTGCTGAGTAACGAGATCATTCCGGCAGCAGAGGCCGCAGAGCAGGGTGCGAGTGTACAGGAGATTTCCGACATGGCGGCAGACGGCCTGTTCGGAGGCGGTCCAATGCCCACGCTGAAGATGTAGGAGGAATGGGACATGGCCTATGTGAAAGCAATCCCACCGTCCGTGGTCTATCATCTGACGAGGATGGAAAACCTCGACAGCGTTCTGGACGACGGCAAGATCCGCCGCTTCATGGACAGCGAGTGCTGGTTCTGTGAGAGCCTCGGCAAAATGAAAGCGTACATGGAGCAGACCGTAATGTGTGAGGGAAAGCCCTACTATGCCGTGAGCGGGCAACTCTGCCGCTATCCCAAATTTGTGCCGGAGGACTATGTTCTTCTCAAGCTCACGCCCTGCGGCTACGAAGATAATTGGTACCGCTGGAATCAGGAGATCCCTCCCGGCAGCCCGAAAGAGCTGGTGCAGGCGGCGAAGGAATTTTCAGGGCTGAAGATCGGCTACCGCGGCGACCTCACCTTCCGCAACGCGGAGGTCATCGATGTGGCGTTGTTTCTTACGGAGGAGATCGTGCAGAGAGAGTCGGTACAGACCACATCGGAACTGCAGGAGCTCCTATTTGAACACATCGAGCGTGAACAGCGGGAATACACCGATTCCCTCTACCGCATGACGCAGGGGCAGCTCATTGCCAACGCCGGGGAGATCGAGGCAAACAGGATTTGCTATAATGCCCTGCTCACCACAGCTTTTGAACGGGAGCAGTTGATCCTGCTTCTCTCTAATGACAAACCGCTTACCTCTGTAAGAGAGGCGTGGCAGGCAGAGCAGGCTGAAAACTATGACATGGGGTTCAGTCACACGATCCTACGGTTCTGCGAGGACATCCGGCAAGCGCAGCAACCGGAAATGACAATGTGAGAAACGAGGGGAATATGGACGATATCAGAAACACCTCTGCTCTCTTCGTCGGTGGACAAGATACAGCGCCCCATACAGAGCGGACGGCACGGGCGCTTTGGCAGCTTCTGTTCCAAAAGACAGAGAACGAGATGGCCGCATATATGAACAGCCTAAATCAGCTTCCCCGCAGTGAGCTGATCATGGCGGCAGACGAGATCTCCGCCATGGCGACCTGCCGCGCCGAGCTGATGGCGTTGGGCGAAGATCTCTCCCGAGAGAAGATGCTCTTCCTGCTGCGCCAGGAGAAGCCCTTGGAGCTTCTGAGCGAGGCTTGGATGGAGCGTCGGACCATGGATGAGGGTGAGCTCTTCCAGAGCCTGCTCATCGAAGTATATGAGGATGAGCATCAGCAGTTACTCAATGAGCCGCTGATGCTGTGATCGGAGGTGCGTTGCATGAACATGGCTCGTTATGAGCAGGAAACCATTATCAACTTCAACGAGGAAGAAAAGACCGCCGGTATTTACACCCACAACAAGGCACTGCGTCAGAAGCTGGCAGCACTGGCGCGTGACAGGCCGGAGGACTGCAGGCTCGTGAAGGCGTCCCGCAGCGGACGGGCAGTTGACTACACCATTCCAAAATCATGGATAAAGATCGTACCGCCGCGGATCGCAAGTGAAGCGCAAAAAGCAGCTCTTGCAAGGGCTCGGAAAGCGGCAAGTAAGCCGCTATGACCCCTGCGCGCGCAGCGTTTCAACAACACTTGTCTCGTGCCGAGGGTAGTTACATCACCCACAACACAAAAACGCCGAAAATAGCATATAGAAGGAGGACACGCACATGAAAAAAGCAACTGTCACCGTCACCTTTGACGATGAGAAGCTGGGCGCACTGGAGTTCTCGCTCCGCAAGGAACACTCCTCTGTGCAGGAGCACTTGGAGGATGCGCTGAACGCTCTGTATGAAAAAACCGTGCCGGAGCCGCTGCGGGAGTATCTGGACAGCAAGGCCGCTCCCGCGGCGGTGAAACCCAAGCGCACGGTCAAGCCCGCCGCACCCAAGCCGCAGAGCAGTGAGCCGAAGCCTGCGGCTGTGAAGGAGGGCAACTGAGATGGCGGATCATGTAGACATCACACTGTGGATCGACCGGCGTTGGAAGGATGCCATTGAGAAGCATCTCAAAGGTGAAACCTTGCAGGAGCATCTGGAAGATGTGCTGGATACGCTGTGCAACCAGCTCCCGGAGCAAGAGTATGCACGTATCAGCTGTGCAATCCAGTCGGAAGCCGCCGCGCAGCGTGCAAAGAAAGAGGGTGCCCGCACCTACGCCGCCTACCATGTGACGGAGCGCGGGCAGGAGTGGTACTTCAAGACCTCGCTCGGCGAGGAACTGCTGGCGGTCGGGAAAAAGCTGCGCGGTTATCTTACAAAGGGCAATGGTGCTGCACCGGACAAATTTATCGGAATGTTTTTCGGCGGGCAACCCATCACAGCAAAAGAGTTTGACGCCCTGACCGCCCTTCGTATGGAGAACACCGGTAAGGTGCGCGGTGTGTTCGATCTCAACTTCGACAAGCGGGAGTTCTCCGCCGTTCACATCATGGACGGTTGGCAGACCTGGGCGATGCGGGATGTGTCAGCGGCGGTGTACCATGCCACCCGGTCGCAATTCGCGTCGAGCGATGATAAGTGGCGCAAGCTGCTGGATCATCTCAGCGGCAAAGAGATCACCTCGGCGGGACATCTCTCCGCGCGGAATTTTTCCTTCAGTGATGAGATTATGATGGAGGAGAACGGTAAGCTCAACTTCTATGTGGACGCAGATTTTGATGTGGACGCTGCCTTCGGAACCTTCGTCCTCACGGACAAAAACGATGACTGGCTCAACATCTATGCCAACTACGACATCGCGGAGGATAGACCCTGCGACACGCTGGAGCTGACGCTCTGCAAGGGTGACGGCTCCGAGGAGAGCTGGAGCTATCCGCTCAACGCAGCAGAGAAGGATGTCCTGCTGCGGAAGATGGATGCGTTTTGCATGGAACAGACCGGCATGAGCCTGCGCGAGTATGCCCAACAGCTTCACGAGGAGCAGGCACAGACTGCGGAGCTGCAGCTGTGATCGTAAAGGAAAAGAAAGCGGAGTTTCTCTTGGCTGGTTATCCTAACACCGGAACAGGAGCAGCGCGATTCACCGGTGCTGGGAATGTGAAATCGAATACGCTGCCCGGAGAGCCGTGCCAACTGGCGTGGCTCTCCCTTTTGCACCCGCGGCTTATCTAAAAGATGCGGAACACCGCGCAGGAGCAAACCATGTAATAACTGCGGTTTCCATTGGCTTTTCACAAAACCGGCCATGGATTTTTTGTTGCTTTTCGTGGATAGCTTTTCTCCCTGCGCCGTGCCATTGTGTTTGCACGGGCATTGCCCGAATCAAAAATCAGGAGGAAACAAGCATGACAATTGATAACGCAAAGGAACTGCAGATGAATATCGCAAAAGAGGGACTGGCATTGCTGGTGCTCCACCCCACCGCAGATGTGCAGCTCCACCGAGAGTGCATCTCCCACATTGGGACGGTGTGGGGCATCCCCGTAAGTGACACGCAGGAGGTCGCCTCACTGCTGGAGCGTGAACAGGCGGCCATCCTTGCCGCGGGAGAAAATGGCACGGTGACACATGTGCTGCCGGAGGAAGAACTGCCCATGAATGCCAGCGGCCTTGAAACGCTGGATAACATCTGGGATCTGTTTGAAACAACTCTGCGCACAGACAGTGCATACGCCAGGACGAGGCTGTTCGAGATGGCAAAGTGGCTGGAGGAGTATCAGAACCTGCTGGACTGGATCGAAAAGACGCCGGCGGAAAAGCAGGCTTGGATGGAGCCGGTCAGCTGACCACACCCCACAGGAGGAGCCGCCCACCGGAGGGCGGCTCCTCTGTTTCGCCAGCTATGCCCCCTGTGAGCCGCTGTGTGCGGCTTTGGGGGCGAGGGTGGCATCCCTGCACCCCGGACAGGCATCGGCGCTGTTTGCCCCCGCTTTCGCCCCTCCTATGGGGAACTGTGCTGGGAACCCACCTGTTCGATAAAAGCACAAGATAAACGCCCGCAGTCGGAAGCGACCGCGGGCTGTCCACAAAGCCCCGCAGTGCGGGGCTTTTTCACAGGTCACAAACCAATGTCGGTTTGAGGCTCTGTCAAGATGAACCGATGTCGGTCCGCAGGAGGAGTGCAGCGTTTGCAGGGCTTTCCGGCGTTTTTGACCGATGGCAGCGGAAGGAAGGAGGAAAAATGGAGGACAATAAGAAATGCACCACGATCTGGCTGCGGCCCAGCGTCATTCGCCGCATGGACGCATGGCTGGAGGAGGCGAACTGCAGGAGTCGCAGCGAATTCATTGAAAAGGCGGTCCGTTTTTACATGGGCTATCTGGGAACAGAGGACACCTCCGAGTATCTCTCGGACGCACTGGTGGCAACGCTGCGCGGGATCATCGCGGACAGCACCAACCGCACCAACGGCATTCTCTTCAAGTGCGCGGTAGAGCAGGGCATCATGGCGCACACCATCGCCGCCCACTTCCGGGATACGATGGAGGATCGCCGCGCCCTGCGCGGGTATGTGGTGGACGAGGTAAAGCGCACCAATGGTCAGATCAGGTTCGAGGATGCCCAGGATGTCCAACGGCAGCTGCCGGATGACACATGGCGAGATTGATATTTATCTCTCCATACATGAAGGGCGGCAGAGATGCCGCTCGGCTGGCCCATCGCACCCGCTACTTCGCCACCCGCGAAGGTGTGCAGCTTCTCAAGGATGACAATGCCCATCTTCCTGTTACAAAGAAACAGCAGCAGTACATCCGGCGTCTGCTCCGCAGCTTCCCGGAGGCAAGGGAGCTGCCGGAGCATGAGGACTATGCAAACACACCCAACCGGCAGACTGCCTTTGCGCTCATCGCGCAGATCCACGAGGACTTTATCGAGCCCATGGATGGCCGGGAAAACTATCTGGATTATGTCGCAAACCGTCCCGGCGTAAAAGCATTGGGCGAACATGGCCTGTGGGATGCCCATGGCAAGGTCCCGTCGCTGGAGAATGCCGTGGCAGAGGTGGCGCGGCACACGGGGAATGTGTGGACGCCGGTCATCTCCCTCTCCCGTGAGAACGCGGAGCGGCTGGGCTATACCGACCTTAAAAACTGGCAGGAGTTCATCAACGCATCTATCACGGACATCGCCAAGGGCTATAAGATCCACCCGGACCGCCTTCGCTGGTACGCAGCTATGCACGAAAAGGAGAAGCACATCCATGTTCACATGGTGCTCTTCTCAACCGATCCGAAGGAGGGCTACCTCTCCCGGCAGGGTATCCGCAGCATCAAGTCCGCGCTGGTCAGCACGATCTACCGGAACGACCGCCTGCACATCTATGAGCAGAAGGACGAACAGCGCGGCCTGCTCCGGCAGGAAGCGGAAGCACGGATGGCAACGCTCATCGGGCAGATGGCAACCGGTACTCTGCAAAGCGATAAGCTGGAGTTGTTGGTGACAGATCTCGCCCAGCGGCTTCGGGAAATCAGCGGCAAAAAGGTCTACGGTTATCTGCCGCCTCGTGTCAAACGCATCGTGGATGAGATCGTGGACGAACTGGCGAAGGACGAACGGGTGTCGTCCGCCTATGCTCTATGGCAGGATCTCCGAGAGCAGCTTTGCACTGACTATAATCAGACACCGCCGCAGCGTGTACCGCTGTCGCAGCAAAAGGAGTTCAAGACTGTGCGCAACATGGTCATCCGGGAAACGCTCCGCCTCTCGGAGATGCACTTCACCTTCGAGGATGATGCCATGCAGGATGAGCCGGAGCCGGAAGAACCGCCTGTTCCTCCAGATCCAAGTGCGGAGCGGATGATCCATCAGCGGGCTCGGTTTTACCGCAGAGCAAAAAGCGTATTAGATGCTGCGGACGCAGATCCCAGCGAGAAGTCAATGGGATTGGTCACACTCCACCGTCTGTGGGAGGAGGGCTATACCATCGCGGCACACCAGTTGGGAAAGGCATATCAGGACGGGCTTGGCATATCGATTGACCGAAAAGCGGCGGCAGAGTGGTTTCAAAAATCGGCGGAGGCCGGAAATACTTGCTCCGCATACGCGCTGGGCAAACTGCTGCTGGAGCAGGAGCAATTCCCGCAGGCCCTTCACTGGCTGCGGCAGGCAGCGGAGCAGAACGATCCATACGCGCAATACCGGCTCGGCAAGCTGCTGCTCACCGGCGCGGAAGGTGTGCCGAAGGATATAGATGCGGCCATTCAGCTTCTGAAGGGCTCTGCCACGCAAGGGAATTCGTTTGCCCAATACACGCTGGGAAAGCTCTATTTGCTGGGACAGGAGGTAAAAGCAGACCGCGAAGAAGCTCTGCGCTATTTCGCACAGGCAGCGGCACAGGGCAACACCTACGCTCAATATTTCATTGACCATCAGGAGGACTTCTCCGGTGCGGCGGCGGGAACCGCTATCCTTCGGATGCTCCATCAGATGAGCCGCATATTCCGCGAGAACGCCGCCCAGCCTGCCATCTATGCAGGAATGCAGATCGACAAGAAGCGTCGCCGCAGATTGCAGGAGAAGCGTATGGCGATGGGACACAAGGCGGATGACCATGAGGATCGCGGACTGACGCAACAGACACAATAAGGGAGGGACTATGTCAAAGTACATTCCGTTTACAACCGAGCAGAAAGAACGAGCCGCGTCGGTGGACTTGGAGGAGTTCCTCCGCCGCCGAGGAGAAAAGCTCATCACATCCGGCAGGGACAAACGCCTTGCCAGCGACCACAGCATCACCATCCGCGGCTGCGAGTGGTTCGATCACGCCACCGAGCAGGGCGGCAGAGCCATCAGCTTCGTCAAGCAGTTCTATGGACTCAGCTACCCGGACGCCATGTCTCTGCTCCTCGGCGATGATCTCGGCGGAAGCTACCCTGCGGCAAAGGAGAAGGTGCCAGCGCCTGCAAAGCCCTTCGTACTGCCGCCGCAGAGCGAGTCCATGCGCCGTGTGTATGCCTACCTGCTGCAAAAGCGTTGTATCGACCGCGAGATACTCAATTCCTTTGTGCGCAAGAGGCTCATCTACGAGAGCTGTGAAAGATCCAAGGACGGGACAAAGGAATACCACAACGCCGTGTTCGTCGGATTCGATGAACACGGCGTTCCCCGTCACGGGCATAAGCGTGGGCTGTATACCATGGGGCAAAGCTATCGCGGCAACATTGAGGGCAGCGACCCGCAGCACAGCTTTCACTATCTCGGCGGCGATGACACACTCTATGTCTTCGAGGCCCCTATCGACCTGCTCTCTTACATCTCCCTTTTCCCGGATGGGTGGCAGGAGCATAACTATGTGGCCTGCTGCGGGACATCCTCCATCCCCGTACTGGAGATGCTGCGGCAGCTCCCGCAGCTCCGGCAGGTGTACCTCTGCCTGGACAATGACGCTGCCGGTCATGCCGCCAGTGAGCGTATGGCTGCGCTTTTGGAAGAACACGATCTCAATGCAGTTCGACTCGTACCGCAGCAAAAGGACTGGAACGATGATCTCAAGGCAGAACAGGAAAACAACATGGAAAGGAGCGAGCTATGCCAAACCTTCTGCTGACAATGTGGGACACGATCAAAAGCTCCAACATCGGAATATTGGTCGCGGCAGGGCTGGGGATGTTCGCTGTCATCGGTGGACTCTCTATGCTGTCCTACCACTATACTCTCAGCGGCATCAAGTCCCGCACCGTGGGTGACGGGCAGCACGGCACGGCGCGTTGGGCAACCGATAAGGAGATCCGCCAGACCTATGCCCACGTGCCGTTCAAGGTCAGAGACTGGCGCAAGGGAGTAAGCCTTCCCGCAGAACAGGGGCTGGTGCTGGGCTGCAAGGGCAAGAAAGATGAACTGACTGCGCTGGTGGACAGCGACGACATCCATTGCCTGATGATCGCCGCCTCCGGCGCGGGCAAGACGGCATTCTTCCTCTATCCCAACCTTGAATATGCCTGCGCGTCTGGCATGAGCTTTCTGGCGCTGGATACCAAGGGTGATCTCGCCCGCAACTACGGCTCTATTGCCAAAAAGTATTACGGCTATAAGCATATCTCCGTTATAGACCTGCGTAATCCCACCCGCTCGGACGGCAACAACCTGCTGACGCTCATCAACCGCTATATGGACATCGCCAGAAAGCAACCGGATAACCTCGCTGCCCGCGCCAAAGCCGAAAAGTACGCCAAGATCCTTGCCAAGTCCATCGTCAGCCCGGAGGGAAACTCCGACCACGGGCAGAACGCCTTCTTCTACGATGCGGCGGAGGGCTTGCTGTCTTCCACGATCTTGCTGCTTGCAGAGTTTCTGCCACCGGATGAGGAGCACCCGGAGGAGCGGCGGCACATCGTGTCGGTATTCAAGCTGGTGCAGGATCTGCTGGAGCCGGCGCGTGGTGCGCGGGGACGCTCCCGTTTCCAACTGCTCATGGATAAGCTGCCGTCCGAGCACAAAGCGCGCTGGCTGGCAGGCGCCGCACTCAACAGCTCCGAGCAGGCGATGGCATCAGTCATGTCCACGGTGCTGTCCCGGCTCAACTCGTTCCTCGATAGTGAGCTGGAGCAAATTCTGTGCTTCGACAGTGCCATTGACGCTGAAATGTTCGCTGCGGAGAAATCCGCCATCTTTCTCATCCTGCCGGAGGAGGATCAGACGAAGAACTTCATGGCTGGCTTGATGATCCAGAATCTCTCCCGTGAGCTGTTCGCGGTAGCGGATGAGAACGGCGGCAAACTGAAAAATCGTGTTATTCTCTTTTGCGATGAGCTGGGTACCATGCCGCCCTTTGATATTTTGCCGCTTTTCAGTGCTGGACGCTCTCGCCGCCTGATGATGGTACCAATCATCCAGTCAGTGGATCAGCTTGTAAAAAACTACGGAAAAGAAGGCGCATCCATCCTGATGGACAACTGCCAGGATGTGATCTGCGGCGGCTTTGCTCCTAACAGTGAGGCGGCAGATGCCTTCTCCAAAGCCCTCGGCAGCCGCACGGTGCTCTCCGGCTCCGTGAGCCGCGGGAAAAACGATCCCAGCCAGAGCCTGCAGATGATGGAACGCCCCCTGCTGACGGCGGATGAGCTCAAGTCGATTCCAAAAGGCAGCTTTATCGTGCAGAAGACCGGATGCCACCCCATGCGCACCCGCCTGCGACTGTTCCTCGAATGGGGCATCACCTTCGAGGAGGAATACCGTGTGGAGGAACAGGTGGCTCGGAAGGTCTATTATGCCGATCGGGATGCGCTGACCCGCGCCATCGTGCGGAAGTACCCGCTCAAGCTGACGGAGCAGAAGACCAACCGCTCCGTTAAGGGTGAGGGGCAGCTCCACGACGCGCCCGTGCAGGAGATGGTGGTAGCGGAGGACATCGACTATGACCGTATGCCGCACAAGCGCACCCCGTATAATCTTCCCCGGCAGGAGGTGGATCGGTGAGCTACTTTGACAGCATTTATGCCGACACGCTCCTACCGCCCAGGGCTGTATCTGTCTATATGTATCTCAAGGATCGGTCCAACAGCGCGGGAAGCTGCTGGCCGGGGATCAAGACGATTGCAAGGGATATGAACCTCTCCCGCAGCACCGTCAAGCGGGCGCTGGCAGATTTGGAGCAGCACGGCTATCTTGCCAAGCTGCCCCGATACCGCCCCAACGGGAGCAACACCTCCAACCTCTATACGCTCAAATAAAGCAAAAGTGGTTGGTATCATAATGTGATACCAACCTCTTTACCCGAATAAAGAGAAAGACTGTATCGTTCCGCCAAGGGAGGATCACGTCTATTTGCTGGACCGAGGAGGGGTTCAATATGACCCCACCGGAACAGCCCACTCTATCGGAGATTAAGCCAGAGAAAGAACAAGCAGGGAGCAGAAGCTCATGTTTTTATGCTTGCGGGGGCGGGCAAATTCAGCACCACAATTGATTGAAACGAACACCCATCGGTCGGCTTCCGGGTGGGTGTTCCTTGTATAACACAGGCGCTGTGACGAATTTGTGACACTTTCCCTGCACTTTCGCGGGGGAAATCCAAGACGATCCCTGGTATGCTACGGACATGGTTGATACACAACCAAACAATAAAAAAGGAGAGTAAAATAGCATGAAAAAGAAAACTGTTTGGAGCTTTATGCTGGCACTGGCATTGATGGTATCTGCCATCGGCGCATCAACCGCAGCTTTGGCGGCTGCGCCTGACACGGCAGAGCCTGCAACTGCCATCGCAACCGAGAACGAGGACGCCATCTGGGAGCAGATCGAGGCGATTGAGGAAAAGAGCGACGCCATCTTCCAAAGAAACGCAGCGCTGTGGGAAAAGCTGGACGAAATCTGCAACGCCCTGCCCGACGACTACGACTTCACAAACTTTGACGAGGCGGCATTTATCCGCAGCACCAACGCTCTGACGGAAGCGGAGAAGGAAACGCTTCTGGCAGACATCAAGGAGCTGAATGAGCTGGACGCCCAAATGGAGGCACTGTACGCTCAGCTGCCCGACTGCGACAATATGCCGCTTTACGAGAAGGCGCTGGAAAAGGCCGACCCCAAGGTGCTGGATGAGATCGACACCCTGGAGCAGGAGTATGACCGCGTCTGCGAAAAGCACGCCGACCTGTGGGACAAGGTAGATGAAGCGTACTTTGATCTTCCGGACGACTACGACTTCGACAACTACGATGAGGCCGCCTTCATCCGCAGCCTGAGTTTCCTGACCGACGCGGAAAAGGACGCGCTGATCGCCGACTACAACCGTCTTACGGAGATCGACAGCCGGCTGTGCGAGCTGTACAATTCCATCTGGGGCAACACCGGCTGCGAAAGCGGCATCTGCCCCCTTTGACGGAAAGGCGGTTTTCTGATAGTATAAAATCAACATCCTGCCGATGCTGCGCCCACGCGCAGCATTTGGCGCTGCTTTCAAGGAGGACGCATGGGACATTCCATCTATTTGGCGGACGATGAAAAGAGCATCCGGGAGCTGCTCCATAGCTTCCTCGCAAGCGACGGATATACCGTGCGCTCCTTTGAAAGCGGTGACGCGCTGCTGGAGGCGTTTCGTCAGGAGCCTGCGGAGCTTGTAATACTGGACATTATGATGCCCGGCACGGACGGACTTGCCGTGTGCCGGGAGCTTCGCTCTGTTTCCGATATTCCCATCATCCTGCTTACGGCCAAGGACAGCGAGCTGGATTACGTCATGGGCATCAGTCAGGGCAGTGACGATTATCTCACCAAGCCCTTCCGCCCAACGATATTGCTGATGAAGGTGAAGGCGCTGCTGCGCCGTGTGGAGATGGACAGGGGGAAAACGGCGGCGGCAGAGGATGAGCTGCATTACGGGGATATCCGCTATTCCGCTACGGAAAACACCGTCTTTTGCGGAAGTACGATCGTGGCGCTGACCCAGACCGAGCTGCGGCTGCTCAGCTATATGATGAAGCAGCCGGAAAAGGCCTATTCCCGCGAGGAGCTGCTCAGCGCGGTGTGGGGCTTCGACTCGGAGGTGGAGACCCGCGTGACCGACGAAACCCTGCGCCGTATCCGAAAAAAGCTGACGCAAGCGGGCAGCACCGTCAGCGTAAGCACCATCTGGGGCTTTGGTTATAAGCTGAAGGGGGCAGAGCGCACGTGAAAAACATCAAGCTGCGGATCGTGTACCTGATCCTTTGCTCGGCTCTGCTGCTCTTTGCACTGTTCATGCTGGCGGTGAACCTCATTATACCTGCACACTTTGTGCGTGAGGCAAAAAAGGCGCTCATCAGCGAGGCACAGTATCAAAACCGCACCATCCCCTATACCGACGATGGATCCTTTTTTGACGATGGATGGAATGACACGGAGGAACACTTCCTTACGCCCAGCATCGTATTTTTAGAGCTGGATAATGCCAATAAATCAAGTGATTGGAACAGGGATGCATATCGGCTGGAGAAAAAACTGCTGGAATACTACAAGGGGCGGGATATATCGCTCAACCAATGCTATACCTTCAAAACGGACAGGCATCACCTGATATTCATGTCCGTGCAGGAGGAGCAGGACGATTGGGAAAAGCCATACGCCTATATCATGTACATAGACATTGGGCCCATCACCCGATATATCGTGACGCTGAACTGGGCGTTCTTTGCGGTGCTGCTGGCGATCTCCTCCGTCATGTGCCTGCTGGGGTTCCGGTTTGGCCGTGATATTGAGAAGGAAGCGGAGCGGCAGCAGACCTTCTTCCAGAATGCCTCACACGAGCTGAAAACGCCGCTGATGGCGATACAGGGCTATGCGGAGGGCATACAGGCGGGCGTCATGGACACGGGCAGCGCGGCGGAGGTGCTCCTGGAGGAAAGCGACCGCATGACGGAGCTGGTGGAAGAGCTCCTGGACATCTCGAAAATCGATATGGGGCGGCAGCAGCTTGCCCTTTCCGAGATGGATGTTCGGGAGCTGCTTTACGACGGCATACGCGCCGTGGAGCCGGCAGCCGCCGGCGGCATCGCAATCGTGCCGGATTTCCCCGAGGAGCCCGTTATGGTCAGCTGCGACGATACCCGGCTGCGCAGAGCGGTCACCAATATCCTATCCAACGGCGTGCGCTATGCCCGCAGCCAGCTGCGCCTGACCTGCCGCGCGGACAAGCGGCATGTGACAATACGGATACAGGACGACGGGGACGGCATCGCCGAGGAAGATCTTCCCCACATCTTCGACCGCTTTTACATGGGCAAAAGCGGAAAATCCGGCATCGGCCTTGCCCTGACCCGGGAGATCATCCACCTGCACAAGGGAACCATCCGCGCCCGCAACGGGGACACCGGCGCCGTTTTCGAGATCTCCATTCCGGTGAGCAGATAAGAAGATCACCGCGCCTCCTTTGAGCGTCCCTCTTGCAAAAAGGACGGGCCTGGAAAGAATCTTTGCTGGTGCCGGGCGGAGAGTTTCCCGTGATTTCCTCTTGTGCCCACATTGTCAGAATGGAGTACATCTATGGACTGCAAAGCAAAAAAATATCTGCATATTTATGACTGGAACTACTGGTGGGGCTATTACCGCTGCGGCAAGGACTGGGAACCTTTCCATGCGGCGGAGTTTTCTCTTTCCGAGGACGAGGCGGGAAAGGCTCCCTTTTTCCACTTTGATTTCCATAACCTCCCTGCCCTTCACCAGACCATTCTGGACGGTGAGTTTGTGGAGCCGGATAACCCGGATCATCCGCACTTTCTGGAGCAGGCAAGGCGGCTCAGAAGCGGTGAACAGGACTGGTTCGTCGGGGCGCTGTACTATCCGCTTTTTTCACCGGAGATGCATTTCTGCAACGCCTCCGTCCGGAGCGGCGTCCCGCTGACACAGCTGCTTTCCCCGTCTGTACCGCCCTATTACGGGGTGATCTTTCTCCGGGAGGAGCGCCCCCTCACTCCGGAGGTGCTGACGCATTGGGCGGAGACACTGTCCCAACCCCTGTTCGGCCAGCCGTTTTCCTGTACGCTTGCACAAGTCCCCAGCAGGCAGGAGGCCATGGAGCAGTTTGAGAATGAGATGCGGCTGACGCGATGAAATGTACGGTATCGTTTACCGCTGATTTCCCGTTGAAAAGCAACTGAGAGAGGCGTCTCTTGTGGAATTAAGACTCACGGAGCAGGAGGCTCTGACGCTGTATCGAATCATTCTGCGGTGGGATGAATTAGGCAGCTTGACCACAGAGGATAACGAGGAATGTCAGCTGCTATGGGATCTATCCTGTACGATGGAAAAAGAACTGGAGCCGGTGAAGGATGCCGTGAGACGCAGACTGCTTTGACCGCGTAAGCGCCCATCGGTTCGAAGCCTTTGATGTGACGCTGTTTTCTTTGACGCTGACGGCTCTTGAACTGTCGGAAAGACGCCGGTATCGCGGGATGATATTGACAAAGGGGGAAATGATGCTATAATATCTGCGAATAATTCGCATATTGGAGGGCAGCTGATGTCAATCTACAACACAAAACAGCGAAGAGCCCTGCTTGCTTTTTTAGGGGAACACCCGGACGAGCTGCTGACTGCACGCCAGATGGCGGACGCGCTGGCAGAGAAACAAATCAGCCTCAGCGCCGTGTATCGAAACCTTGCACAGTTGGAGGCGGAAGAAAAGGTGCGCCGCAGCGCAAAAAGTGGGTCGCACGAAGCGTTTTATCAGTATCTTGACGCCAAGGGCTGCAAGGGCGCGCTGCACATGAGCTGTGTGAAGTGCGGCAAAACCTTTCACATGGCCGACAGCAACGCCGCCCTGTTTGCAAAGCACTTGGCGCAGAGCGAGCAATTCACGCTGGACGCAGCCGACACGATCCTCTATGGGATCTGCTCGGACTGCAAGGGAAAATAACGAACAGAAGGGAGGACAGACCATGACAAAGAAGCTTTGCTTTATGACGCGCCTGCTGGCGGCCGTGCTGGCCGTTGTCATGCTGTCCTCCGCTATCTATATTGCGGTCGAAGCCGACCATGACTGCTCCGGCGAGGACTGCGCCATCTGCCATCAGATCGGCGTCTGCGAGAATCTGCTGAAATCTCTGGGGCTTGCCGGTGCTGCCGCAGCGATCACTGCTGCGTTTACATATACCATGTGCAAGGCGATCCTACCCTGCACAGAGATGATCGGCACACTGACACTCGTTTCTCTCAAGGTAAAGCTTTCAAATTAAAATAGGACTTTTACAAGGGCGAAGTCTATCCGTTTTCGGATAGGCTCTTGCGGCTTTGCCGCTGCCCTTGTATTTTTGCGCCTATTTTTCAAAAATTCGGAGATTTTATCTGTATGATGAAGAAAATTTTTACCATCTTTCTTGCGCTGACCATGGCGGTCAGTCTGTTCGCCGGCTGCGGCAAAAAGAACGCCGCGGAGAACGGTGAAACCGATTCCGATAAATTAAAGATCGTCACCACCATCTTCCCCGAATACGACTGGGTCAAGGAAATTCTCGGCGACAAGGCCGAGAACACCGACCTAACCATGCTGCTGGACAACGGCGTTGACCTGCACAGCTACCAGCCCACGGCGGATGACATCGTCAAGATTTCCGACTGCGACCTCTTCGTCCATGTGGGCGGTGAGTCTGACGGCTGGGTGGAGAGCGTCCTGAAAAATGCTGCCAACAAGAATGTGAAGGTCATCAACCTGCTGGAGATGCTGGGCGATTCCGTGAAAACAGAAGAGACCGTTGAGGGTATGCAGGAAACGGAACATGCCCACGACCACAGCAAGGAAGTTTCCACCTTTGAAGACGACGAGGTTCAGGACAGAAGCCTGTCCGACTGGGCGGGCGACTGGCAGTCTGCCTATCCCTTTGCGCTGGACGGAACGCTGGATGACGCGTTTGCCGCGATGGCAGAGGAAGGCGAGATGACAGCCGACGAGTACAAGACCTACTATCAGAACGGCTACAAAACGGACATTACCAACATTGATATCGAGGGCGACCATATTGAGTTCACCTATGAGGACGGCAAAAAGGTCGGCTCTGACTATCAGTATGTCGGCTATTACATTCAGAACTGGTCTACCGGTACCAAGGCGGCCATGTATCGCTTTGAAGCAGTAGATAGAACCTCCGGTGCGCCGGTCTATATCGAGTTCAACGACCACATGATCGAGCCGGCCGCCGCCGAACACTTCCACATCCGGATGAGCAATGAGAGCTTTGACGCCATCGTTGATCCGGAAAACTCCTGGCCGACCTTCTTCCCCGCTGATATGACCGGTGAGGAGATCTGCGAGCACATGGAGGGGCATGACCACGAGCATGAGGAGGAAGCTGACGAACATGTCTGGCTGTCTTTGAAGAACGCCGAAACGTTGGTAGGTGCGATCTCCGACGCCCTGCAGGAGCTTGATCCCGATAACAAGGATACCTACGCCGCCAACGCCTCCGCCTATATCGAAAAGCTTTCCGCGCTGGACGGCGCGTATCAGTCCGCCGTGGACGGCGCGGCGCGCAAGACCGTTCTGTTTGGCGACCGCTTCCCCTTCCGCTATCTGGCGGACGATTACGGTCTGAGCTACTACGCCGCCTTTTCGGGCTGCTCCGCCGAGAGCGAAGCCAGCTTTGAGACAGTGTCCTTCCTCGCAAAAAAAGTGGACGAACTGAAGATGCCCTGCGTGCTGACCATTGAGGGCAAGAACCACAAGCTCGCGGAAACCATTGTGCAGAGCACCGCCGGGAAGAACCAGAAGGTGCTGACCATGGATTCCATGCAGTCCACCACCTCTGAGGATGTGGCAAACGGCACAACTTACCTCTCTGCCATGGAGCAGAACCTTTCCGTGCTGAAAGAGGCACTGGGTTAAGGGGGGTAGGATGATGGCTCAGCTCACTTGTCAAAAGCTCTGCGTCGGCTACGATGGAAAGCCCGTTCTGCAAAACCTTGATTTTGAGGTTTTTGCAGGCGACTATCTCTGCATCGTAGGAGAAAACGGCTCCGGCAAGAGTACCCTTATGAAAACGATCCTCGGCTTGCAGATGCCCATCGGCGGCAGAATTTTGACGGGCGACGGGCTGAGGAAAAATGAGATCGGCTATCTGCCGCAGCAGACTGTTGTCCAAAAGGACTTCCCGGCATCCGTGAGAGAGATCGTTCTCTCTGGGTGTCAGGGGCGCTGCGGCAGCCGCCCCTTCTACAACAGAGAAGAGAAGGAACTGGCGGCGGACGCCATGGAAAAGATGCAGATCACACCCCTTGCCAAACGCTGCTACCGGACACTCTCCGGCGGTCAGCAGCAGCGGGTGCTGCTCGCCCGCGCCCTGTGCGCCACGCAAAAAATGCTGCTTCTGGATGAACCTGTTTCCGGCCTTGACCCCAAGGTGACGGCGGAAATGTATGCACTTATTCAAAAGCTCAATTACGAGGATGGCATTACCGTTGTGATGATCTCCCACGACCTGAACGCGGCGCTGCAATATGCAAGCCACATCCTGCACATCGGGGACACGGTGTTTTTCGGCACCAAGGCGGCCTACCTGAACGAGTTCCCCCAGGCATGGCAGAAGGGAGGCACGGCACAATGACGGCGATCTTTGAAAAACTCGCGTTCTACTGGACCTATCCCTTTGTGCGCTACGCGCTCATTGTCGGTGTGTTGATCGCGCTGTGCTCGTCGCTTCTGGGCGTGACGCTGGTGCTGAAGCGGTTTTCCTTCATCGGCGACGGCCTTTCCCACGTGGCGTTCGGCGCGATGGCTATCGCCGCTGTGCTGGGGCTGACGGACGATATGCCCCTGACGCTGGGCGTCACGGTGGTCTGTGCCGTGCTGCTCCTGCGCACGGGACAAAATACGAAGATCAAGGGCGACGCCGCCATCGCCATGATCTCGGTGGGGGCGCTGGCCATCGGGTATCTTCTGATGAATCTGTTTTCCACCTCGTCCAACCTCTCCGGCGACGTGTGCAGCACACTGTTCGGCTCCACCTCCATCCTGACGCTGTCAAAAAGCGAGGTCTGGCTGTGTGCGGGACTGTCCGTGGTGGTCGTGGCAGTGTTCCTGCTGTTTTACAACAAAATCTTTGCTGTGACCTTTGACGAGGACTTTGCCAAGGCGGTGGGCACAAAGGCTGACCTGTACAACCTGCTGATCGCCGTCATCGTTGCCGTGGTCATTGTGCTGGCGATGAATCTGGTCGGCTCCCTGCTGATCTCCGCGCTGGTGATTTTCCCGGCGCTGTCCGCCATGCGCCTTTTTCAGAATTTCCGGTCCGTGACGGTCTGCTCGGCCGTACTGTCAGTAAGCTGCGCGGCGCTGGGGATTCTGATCTCCATTCTCGCAGGGACGCCGGTGGGTTCTACCATCGTGGCGGTGGATATTCTGGCATTTTTGATCTGTTCGGCCCTTGGCCGCGCAAGGGGAGGGGAAACGGGATGAAACGGCTTTTTTGCCTGCTGCTGGCTGCCTGCGTGATGCTTTCCCTCTGCGCCTGCGAGAAAGGCCGCGAAAAGGACGCAGGAAATGACGCATCTTCTTCCAATGAAGAATTGTCTGCATCGACTGAGATTATTCCAACGCCGAATGAACAGGAAACGCCGGGGAAATCTAAGCCGTCACAGCCCTCTGCCGGCAAAGTGGATGTGGATCTGACGGTGCTCAGCAGCACCATGGTCTACTCCGAGGTCTACAATATGCTCTACAATGACCCGGCGCATTATCTCGGCAAGACCGTCAAGGCGAGAGGAGAATTTTCCATCTATCAGCTCGTGACAGACGGCGTTTTACAGCCTGACCCGGTGTCCTACGCCTGCATCATTTCAGACGCCGCCGCCTGCTGTGCCGAGGGCATGGAGTTTGTGCTGGAAGGCGATTACACCTACCCAGACGATTATCCAGAGCTGGGGACGGAGATCACCGTCATCGGTGAATTTCAGTCCTATGAAGAAAACGGGATGACATGGTACCATCTGGTGAACGCAAGGCTGGCGTGATACCGTGATAGCGCTGCATACATAGTAAGCGTGACGATTTCAGGGAGAAAGGTATTCCGGTGCTGCCTGACTGCAATTTATAAGAGCCGGACAAAGGACGTCATTTATCCCGCTGCAGAAAAATTCTCATGAGGAAAGCAGTGTGTTGAATTTGAGATGACCCCTTAAAGAATAGGCAGACTTAACATAAACTTTATTCCTGTTATGATAACATAATCTATAAATACCCTGCTCTGGACGGAACACTTCTGCAAGGAACCAGACAGGCTGCAAAAACAGAAATGATCAACGATAGAGAATATGAATGACTTTTGAAATTCACAGTGATATCACAAATCAATCTATGACCGTAGCTGCCCGCGCGATGCGCAGGGTGCTGCGGCGAAAGAGAAGCATTATTTGGGCCATCTTCGGCTGGACCGTCTTTTTCATCAACGCTCTGCTGCTGATTCCATTCGATGGAGAGCCTTTTGCGCTTGATGTCAGAACGGTGACTTCCCTGCTGGTAGAGGTGATGCTGCTGTCCGTTCTGCTGTTTCAGGATCGATTCAATGGCATGATCGCCCGCAAAAACGCGCTGGCGGGCACAAAGGAATATCATGTCGCATTCGGTGAGGATTCCTATACCGTCGTTACGGCGGCCACTACCTCCACGTTCCGCTATGAGCTGATCGACGCACTGGCTGAGTCGCAGGACTACATCATCTTTCTGATGAAAAAACGCTATGCGCAGCCTCTGGACAAGCACACTCTTACCGGCGGGACGGTGGAGGAATTCAAACGATTTCTTGAGGAGAGGACCGGAAAGTCGTTCCGGCGTGTGAAATGAACGAATTTTCTATTACGCCCTTTCGCGGGCCGCATTTGCTTCTGCTTTTGCTTACGGCAACGGCGGTACTGCTCATATTCTTGCTGCTGCGCGGAAAACCGGAAGCACGGCGCTCCCGGTATCTGATCGGCGTTTGCTTTTTTAATCTCGCGCTGTTTGCCGGCTACAAGCTCTCGCTGTCCATGGACGCAGCGTATATCCGTGCGTACTATCCCAATGGCTTCAGCATTTTCAATGAGCTGCCGCTGCACCTGTGCAACATCAATCTGTTTCTGATTCCGCTGGGCGTGTGGAAGAGAAACCGCTCGATCATGGGCTTTTCCTTCTTTGTGGCGCCCCTTGGCGCACTGATGGCGCTGCTCTTCCCGGAGCCTCTATTCTCCGGCTTTTCGCTGTTAATGCCGCGAATTTTCGGCTACTATGTGACCCACGCAATCCTTGTTGTTTGCGGCCTGAGTCTGGCGACGCTGGGCTTTTACCGCCCCGACCCCAGGGATATCCCGAGGATCCTCAAGACCTTTGGTTTGCTTGCCGTAGGCGCGCACCTTATCAATCTCCTGTTACGCCTCACGCTCTGCCCGGAGGCGAACTACTTCTTCACCTACGGCGCGGAGATCGGTGTGCTCAAGCTGTTTTGGCGTATCATCCCGGCACCGCTGCTTTACGGGCTACCGGCACCGCTGATTCTTGCAGGCTATATGTACGCGGTCTGTGCGTTGTCCCGCCTGACGCAAAGGGCGGAAGAAGTGTCTTTTTCATAGATTGGATAAGTCCCACAGCGCAAAAACAGGAGGATACGACATTGCTGGATAGAAATTTAAGAGGAATCGACATCGCTCTGTGCTTATTGACTCTCTTGCTGTCCCTGTCCGGGTGCGGTTCATTGAAGGATGACACGCTTCTGATCGCCAACGCAGTGATCACGGAAATCGATACAGAAAAGCAGACCATAACGGTAAAGGACGATGTCGATGAAAGTACTTTAGGCGAAGAATGTCTGCTCGACTGTTCGTCCGTTCCTATGGCCTATTGCGACTTTGCCACGCAGAAGGTTACAAAGATTTCTTTTGAGGATTTACAGGTCAATGATAAGGTTATTATGTGTATCAGGAGCTCGGAAATGGAGAGCTTCCGAAGCGGCGGCAACGAGGAGAATACGCTCAAGGTCGAACAATTGCAGCTGTATACACAAAGACCTGCCGAATGAGCCTCGGCTTTCCAACGCTGCATCGAGGCTTCGAGATCGAGCCAGAGAGCATGAAGTGGGTCAGCCAGCACACCAACGCTAACATGGTCGAAACGGACTTCTTCGAGACCTGCAGCACCTCTTATGCCAATAGCATGGTACTGTGGATAATCTTGTGAGGATACGCATATGAGCAATCAAAATAAACAGCTGTATATCGTAATCAGCCAGACCGGAACACTTCTGTCCCGGATCCTTAAACAAATTACCGGCGCAGAATATAACCACGCCTCCATCAGCCTGTCCAGAGATTTAGAGAGGATGTACTCTTTTGGCCGCAGGAATCCCTATAATCCGTTTTGGGGCGGCTTTGTGATAGAGTCGCCCCGTACCGGTACCTTCAAGCGTTTTTCCGAAACCAAGGTGTTGGTTCTGAGCGTGAGTGTCACAGAAGAACAACACGCAGAACTCAAAGAAATGCTCGATGTGATGTGGAAGCGGAGGAGGAAATACGGCTACAACTATATTGGCTTATGTCTGGCATACTTCCATATTGTCTGGAAGCAGGAGGGCTGCTATTATTGCTCAGAGTTTGTCGGAGAGCTTCTCAGAAAAAGTCGGGTTGACGGCACGGAACAGTTACGTTCCTCTATCATACAGCCGATGCAGTTCCTTAGAATGCCGCACACACTGCTCTACTGCGGAAAACTACGCGAATATGTGAGCAACACCTGTTCCAAGGGCATATGTGAAGATGCAACGAACCGCGCAGTTCATAGGCGACTGCCATAACAGCAGATAAGGGAGCGCGTGGTCGAATATCTGCAAAGGTGTGGTTTTGATCCGCCGACGTGGCTTCTGCTTTTTGCCGTCATAATGGATATTCGTCCTGGATATGTTGACCACAGGGGTTGTGTTCCTCATACACAAGCCCTGTGGTCATTGAATATCTTTGGAGGCTTGGGGACGGTCATTTCAACCGTGTGTACCTGCTTCCTTGATCGGCGACCATGGAGATGGATCAGATTTCTGTGGAAATACCTGGTCAGATAAGAAGAGCTGCCGCGGCTTTGGCGCTGCTTACTGTGCCCCGGTTCCTTTTTCCATGCTGAATCTATTACGAAGCTAAAAAACAGCGGCACAGAGAGTTTGCTCTGTGCCGCTGTATGCTTTATACATTGTGTAAAAACCTTACACGCTATCTGCTCTTTTGCCCTGCCTAAGTGAGCGGCAGACGACATACCCTGCCGGAGCGATCATGATCAGAATGAAAATGCTGATCAGTTCATTCACTTCGGATGGCGCAAAGCCCTGCAGCATAGTAATGAGGTTGTTTGCGAAATGCACGAGGATGGGAAACAGCAGGTTCTTTTTCTTCTCGTAAAGTATTCCTGCGGCAATACCCATGAAGGTAGCATAGGCAGCCTGCACGATATTCAGGTGATAAGCACCGAAGAGTACAGATGATATTAGAATCGCGGCCCAAGCGGGGGTGAATTTCCGCATGGAGCGAAGCACAATGCCGCGGAACAGAATTTCTTCTACAACAGGTGCAGCAATCACCGCAATCATAAATGTTCCAAATGCATTTCCGCCGGCAATATTTTCAGCACCGGCGTTCATTGCCTCAACGCTTTTTTGCAGCGAGGGAAGCTGTTCTGCCAGCATGATCCAAAGACCGGAGATCCCGCAAATGCCAAATCCCACGACCAGACTGCCGAGCACATCTTTGAAATTTGTCGCTGTGCGCGGTTCGCTTATATCTTTCCTCCAAAGCAGTTTATAGAGCGTGAAGAATACGAGGATAAGAACAGCGTAGATCAAAATCTCGCCCCAATATGAGTGTTTCATAAATTGCTGCGGGGGGATATGAAAAACATCCAAAACGAGCCTTTCCACAAGAAAATATAATAGATTGGACAGCAAAAAATGCAGCGCGATTGCAAGAATGGGAATAGCGAAATATCTTTTTTTCATCATACGGTCAATTTTTTCTCCTGTCTGTATTTTTGAGGGGACTGCAGCAGTATAACAGATTTAACTTAAAGTCTTCGTTAAGGGGGAAAGTTGTAATCTTTCGGAAGCGGCATTGCAAAAGGACACTGTTCATCTTCCTTGCCGAATCATTTGAGTTTTGACCTTTCTCTAAAGGATGTTTTCCTCATAGCTGGTGACATACTGAATTTGGCATTAGGCTCCTTGAGTTCTGCAAAGCTTTTGGAGTTCAAATAGAAAATACCCACAGCCAAAGCGGCTGTGGGTATGATCAAATCAGATTGTACGAGCTGACGCTACCTTGTCAATCTCTGAAGGTTCGTAGTTGCGCTCTCCTTCTGTAAAAGCCCAATATTCTGCCCGGTGTATCCGCACTTTCCAATACGCCCAAAGGGGGCTTGAAGGGGAGATTCTTAACGCGCAGAAGGAGGAAGACCGCCCGTCTCTGGCGCCTTGAGAAGAAAGTGGCTTTTGTGAAAGTCGAGCAGGCCCTCATCCCGCATTTTTCCAAGCTCCAGCGACAGTCCGCTGCGCTCCACACCGAGGTAATCCGCAAGCTGCTGGCGGGAGAACGGAATGTCGAACTCGTAGCCGCCCCGGCGCTGCGCCTCGGCGGAAAAATAGGACATCAGCTTTGCCCGCGTTGTGCGCTGGCCCATGTGAGTGAGTTTTTCGTTGAGCCGCAGGTTTTTCTCCGCCAACTCGCCCAGCAGGTTGCGGATGATCCGGCTGTGGTGGGAGCAGGCGGAGGGGCACACGCTCAAAACGCGCCTTACGCGCAGAAACATCACCGTCACCGCGCTCTCCGCCTCCACGCTCACGTTGAGCACCGCCCCCGGCGCGCAGGCAAACACCTCCGCAAAGGTCTGCCCCGGCCCGGCCTTGGAGAGAATGTTGCGGTTTCCCCAGATATCCTCCTGCACGATGAGGACGCTGCCCGCCAGCACAAGGCCCACCTCCTCCACCGCGTCTCCGGCGCGGAGCAGGCGGGAGCCTTTGGGAAAGGTGTCGATCCTTGCCCCAAGGCAGGAGAGCATGGCGGCAAGCTCATCGTCGGAAATGCCGGAGAAAAGCGCCGCCGTATGGAGCACCGGAAAAAATTCTTTCATAAAAAGTCCTCTTTCGTTGAAAATTCAACCGACTTGTTGCTTTTAGTATAGTACAATGAACGCACAAAAGCAACAGGAGGACTGAACATGAAACGACGGATCATTGAAATCGATCAGGATAAATGCAACGGCTGCGGCGCCTGCGCCGCCGCCTGTCACGAGGGCGCCATCGCCATGGTGGACGGCAAGGCGCAGCTGATG
This sequence comes from Oscillibacter acetigenes, assembly GCF_025567605.1. Lineage (NCBI taxonomy): Bacteria > Bacillati > Bacillota > Clostridia > Eubacteriales > Oscillospiraceae > Oscillibacter > Oscillibacter acetigenes. The sequence continues at coordinate 120,095 of NZ_JAOQKG010000002.1, forward strand.
CGGGACGATTACTGCGACGGGCTGGGGGACTGCCTGCCCACCTGCCCCACCGGGGCCATCACCTTTGTGGAGCGGGAGGCCGCCGCCTACGACGAAAAAGCCGTCATGGAGAACAAGCAGCGGAAAATGCGGAAAGAGGGCATGACCCTGTCCTGCGGCTGCCCCGGCAGCCAGTCCCGGGATATTCAGCGTCAGGACGCGCCCGCCGTGGAAACGCCGCAAGCCCAGCAGACGAGCTGCCTTTCCCAGTGGCCGGTGCAGATCAAGTTAGTGCCGGTGAACGCCCCGTATTTTGACGGCGCGCGGCTCCTCATCGCCGCCGACTGCACCGCCTACGCCTACGCCGCCTTCCACGAGCGGTTCATCAAGGGGCACATCACCCTGGTGGGCTGCCCCAAGCTGGACAGCGTGGACTATTCCGAAAAGCTGACGGAGATCATCCGGGAGAACGATATCAGGAGCGTCACCGTCGTGCGCATGGAGGTGCCCTGCTGCGGCGGGCTGGAACTGGCGGCGAAAAAAGCGCTCCAGCAGAGCGGGAAATTCATTCCGTGGCAGGTGGTCACCGTCACGGTGGACGGCCGGCTGAAAGAGGAATAACAAAATCATTAGAAAAAGAAAGGAAGACGCACGATGAAGTATGTATGCACCGTTTGCGGCTGGGAGTACGACGAGAGCACGGGGTATCCCGAGGGCGGCATCGCGCCGGGAACGCCCTGGAGCGAGGTACCGGAGGACTTTGAATGCCCCCTGTGCCACGTGGGAAAGGACAGCTTCGAGGAGGCGTGAGCTTTCTGCAAGAGAGGCAAAGACTATGAGTTATGAAAACTGGAAGGACAAAATCGGCACATTCGAAGTGATGGATGTGCGGGGCAAAAAGATGGACTTCTTCCCCGCATTGAAGGCAAAGGCCGCCGCGCTGAAAAACGGCGAAGGACTGCATATCATCCAGACCTTCGAGCCTGTCCCTCTGTACCCGGTGTTGGCTCTTATGGGCTTTGAGCGTCACACGGAGAAGGTGAGCGGCAGCGAATACCACGTCTGGTTTTATCGAGTGAGGAAAGGAGAATAACCGTATGAGCTACGAAAACTGGAAGGACAAAGCGCAGGGGTTTCAGACCATGGATGTGCGCCATATACAGGGAAGCTTTTTTGAAGGGCTGAGGAAACGAGCCGAGGTGTTGGAGGTGGGCGAAGGATTACACATCATCCAGACCTTTGAGCCGCATCCACTGTACGCTGTCATGGAGGGTTTGGGCTACGAGCACCACACCGAGCAGCGGGGTGAGGCGGAGTTCCATGTCTGGTTCTGCCGTGTGGAGAATAAGGAAGGCGACAGCTCCGCTCCCTTCAAGCCGCTGGCTCTTTTGAACTATCCCATGATCGATGAAAAGCTGGGGCAGATCGCCGTGGATTTTTGGGAGACCACATGGCAAAGTGAGAAGCGCGTACTGCCCTACGAAACGCGGCTGCTGCTGTCCCTCACCAACGCTGTCGGTGCGGGCCGGATGCGGCAGGCGGCGCGGGAGCTGGTAAAGGCATATATCCACGGTGTGGAGAGCGCCGCGTTGGACGACGTGTTCGAGCTGCTGGCATGGAATCAGGGCATCGGTTTTTTCAGCAGCGAGATCGGCCCCTCTGCGCTGTTTCAGGCGTACAAGCTCATTAAAAACGGTGAGAAGCAGGGCAAGTCCCGGGAGGATATCTGCAACGCGCTGCGCGAGAAATTTGGGGAGAAGAACCCGGAGATGCAGGTTCTGAACTAAAAAGCAGAAGGAGACGAACGACAATGGATAACAGGATGTTTTGTTTTCAGTGCGAGCAGACGGCAGGCTGCGCTGGTTGTACTGGAAAAGCCGGCGTCTGCGGCAAAACCACTGAGGTGGCGGAGCTTCAAGATCAACTGACTGGCGCTCTGGTTGGACTGTCCCGTGCGGTAGATAATGCCCCGGATACGAATGAGGGGACTTGGCGGCTGATGATCGAGGGCTTGTTCACCACTGTCACCAATGTGAACTTTAACGAAAAGACTATCCGGGATTTGATTGACCGGGTACATGCGGAAAAGGCACGGCTGGTGCCCAACTGCTATAGCTGCACCTCTCGCTGTGGGCGGAACGACGACTATGACATGCACCTGCTTTGGAGCGCACAGGAGGATGTGCGCAGTCTAAAATCCCTGATCCTTTTCGGTGTGCGTGGCATGGCGGCATATGCACATCACGCCATGGTACTGGGCTATGCCGATGAGGAGGTAAACCGCTTCTTCGGAAAAGCACTTTTTGCCGTAGGCGAGGACTGGGGCATGGACGAGCTGCTGCCCATCGTGATGGAGGTCGGCGAAAAGAACCTCCAGTGCATGGCGCTGCTGGACAAGGCCAACACCGAGAGCTATGGCACACCCACGCCCGTGACCGTTCCGCTGACGGTGGAGAAGGGGCCGTTCATCGTCATCACCGGCCATGATCTCCACGACCTGAAGCTGCTGCTGGAGCAGACGGCGGGCAAGGGCGTGAATATCTACACGCACGGCGAAATGCTGCCAGCCCACGGCTATCCGGAGCTGAAGAAATACCCACACCTCAAGGGCAACTTCGGCACGGCGTGGCAGAACCAGCAGAAGGAGTTTGCCGACATCCCCGCGCCGGTGCTGTTCACCACAAACTGCCTGATGCCTCCACGGGCGAGCTACGCCGACCGTGTGTTCACCACGGCGGTGGTATCCTATCCCGAAATCACCCACATCGGTGAGGACAAGGATTTCACCCCTGTCATCGAAAAGGCACTGGCGCTGGGTGGCTACAACGAGGACAAGCCATTCACCGGCATCAACGGCGGCGGCACGGTCATGACCGGCTTTGGCCACGGCGCGGTGCTGAGCGTGGCGGAGCAGGTGATTGGTGCGGTAAAAAGCGGCGCCGTCCGACACTTTTTCCTGGTGGGCGGCTGTGACGGAGCCCGTCCCGGACGGAACTACTATACTGAGTTTGTCAAGCAGACGCCTGCCGACACTGTGGTGCTGACGCTGGCCTGCGGCAAATTCCGCTTCAACGACCTGGAGCTTGGGACCATCGGCGGGCTGCCGCGGCTGATGGATGTAGGACAGTGCAACGATGCCTACGGGGCTGTCAAAATCGCGCTGGCCTTGGCGGAGGCGTTCGGCTGTGGGGTCAACGACCTGCCTCTGTCTCTGGTGCTTTCGTGGTATGAGCAGAAGGCGGTGTGTATCCTGCTGACGCTGCTGCATCTGGGCATCAAGAATATTCGCCTTGGCCCCACCCTGCCGGCGTTCCTCTCGCCGAATGTACTGAACTATCTCGTGGAAAACTTTCATATTGCCCCGGTCACCACGCCGGAGGAGGATCTGAAGGTGCTGCTGAAGCGCTGACAAACCATAATGCGGCTGCGGAGAGGAACATCTCCGCAGCCGCCCTTTATTGAAAGCACTCATGAGCGTTTGCTTTTTGGTTCTTTGCTTCGATACTCCTATACGCCGCCGACTCCAGATAATACTTCTCATGTCAGAACACCCGGAGAAGTGAAGAAAACTGCTTGCTTCAACAACCCAGCATCTGTATCTTAACATAAGATTTATGGCTCGGTGCTATAATAACCTCAGCAAACCGGGCAATCGCCAAAGAAAGGATAGATTAGGACTATGAGATCACAACGGGATGGCATTTTTATTTTATGTATTGTGCTTATTGCCGCCATACTTGCAGGCTGCGGCGCGGCCGAGCAGCGACCGGCATTGGATAGGATCGAGTACACGAACCTGAACGACAGCGGATCAAGGGAACTTTTGAAGGAGCTGCTCTCCGACACAGGCGTGTCGGACGGGCGTATTCAGAGCTTTTTCCGCCGTGTGGACCGCTTTAATGACAGCGTGAAGCAGGAATGGCTTACGGATGGCTTTGAGGAAGCGGAGCTGCTATATACGAAATATGACCCTTACGCAATGCAGGACGAATGGACGGCGAAGAACGGGACGTTTCCGGGCTATAACTGCCGGATCACCGCCATGAGCCTGTTTGGGGACTTCCTCTCCGTGAGCGCGGACTCTCAAATCAATACCGGTGAAGATGTGCTGTTTGTGGACGAGGAAACGCTGAAAGCAGATCCCGATGCGCTGGGCGGAAGCAGCCTTGCAGATTTCCAAGCACTGTATTCCTCCATGAAGGCGGAGGATACCACGGAGATCAAGCGTCATGTGCAAACCGTACAAGAGGAATGGGCATCCCGCGGCGTTGCCTTTCGGGAGAATGAACGGATCCGCCTCATCACGGTATTCTTCCACGATAAGCCGACCGAGGAGGAATCTCTGCTGTTTGTCGGGCATGTTGGCGTACTTTTGACGGCGGAGGACGGGACGCTGTACTTTGTAGAAAAGGTCGCCTTTCAGGAGCCGTACCGGATGCTGCGCTTTGCGGACCGAACGGCGCTGAGCGATTATCTTATGGGGAAATATGACACCTCATGGGGACAGAATACGGCGAGCCCCTTTATCATGGAGAACGACGAGCTTATGGACGGCTGGCGTCCAAACCCGGATAGCGGAAGCTCCGTGCTCGACTAAGGACTGCGCGTTGCTGCCAATATAAGAAATCCCCGACTCCGATCGGGGATTTCTTATATTATCCTCCGCTGAAGCTGTGGAGAAAACCAGATAAAGCGCATCAACGCTGCAAAGTGACTTCAAATCATAGAATGTTAATTTGCATTGCTTGCCGCAACGGCGATGTTCCTGCTAAAATATGCGTGAAATCTTTAGAGAAAGCTGTCATTTTTAGTTTGCTTCTTTATCATATACAAGCATTGGCGTTCAGCTTTTCAAATTTCACGTAGGCTACGGCAAAGGCACAGACCTGCCGTGTGCAGCCGAGGGCGTTGTCCTTGGGATAGAGATGTGGTTATTTCTCTCTAAAGAGCGAAACAGAGTTTAATAAAATCGATATTCCTACACATACCCCCAGAGCCTTGCTCATGGTTGGCATGATATCCATCAAGCCTCCCCAATCTTCATTTAGCACACGCATCGCTCCGTCTGAATAAAAGGAACATACGGTCAATGCAGTGAAAGAAATAGCTCCGAATCTAAACCATTTTTCATTTTACTTTTAAAAGAGCAAATCAAATTAAATCCTGTAAAAATGATCGCAGAAATTCCTAAAAACAGCCACATATATTGTCTCCTTAAATTCTCTTACCCTGCACCCCTATGAGGCAAGGCTCGCAATCGTGTTGCCTGCGGACATGAACTGCCGATGAGAGGATCGTTCGCAGCCCCTTTACCGATTCTCCGCCAGATATTCCTCCGCATAGTGGACGGCTACCGCGCCGTCCGATACGGCGGTGACCACCTGCCGCACCGCCTTGGTTCGCACGTCGCCCACGGCGAACACGCCGGGGAGGCTGGTGCGGGTGGATTCGTCCGCGATGATGTAGCCGGACTTGTCCAGTGCCAGCTCATTTCGGAACAGCTCCGTCGCCGGGGCGCGTCCCACGCTAATGAACACACCGTCGCAGGCAAGCTCCCGCTCCGCATCGGTGTTGACGTCTTTTAGCCGCAGCCCCGTCAGGCGGCTTTCGTGCAGCAGCGCGGAGACGGTGCTGTTCCAGCAGAACTCCACGTTGGGCGCGCTCATCAGCGGATCATGATAGACTTTCGTTGCCCGTAGGCTGTCGCGGCGGTGGATGAGGTAGACCTTTTGGGCAATACGGGACAGGGTCAGGGCATCCGCCGCGGCGGAGTTGCCGCCGCCCACCACCGCCACGGTCCTGCCCCGATAGGGCGCGCCATCGCAGGCAGCGCAGAAGTGAACGCCCTTGCCGATGAGCACTTCCTCGTCGGGAACGCCCAAGGGACGAGGCGACGCGCCGGTGGCGATGGCTACCGTGCGGCTCTGAAAGACGCCCTCGCTGGTGTCCAAGGTCTTGATCTCCCCGGAAAGGCTGGCCTTGTACACCTCCGCCCGCTCCGTCACCGCGCCGAAGCGCTCGGCGCTCTGCTGCATTTTTTCGCCCAGCGTAAAGCCGTCGATGCCGCTTTCAAAGCCAGGGTAGTTGTCGATCTGCTCCGTCAGCGCCATCTGCCCGCCGGCGGAGAGCTTTTCCAGCACCAGGGTAGAAAGCCCGCTTCTGGCGGCGTACAGGGCGGCGGTGTATCCGGCGGGGCCGCCGCCGATGACGATCATGTCATAGATCTGCTCCATAGCCACATCCTCACTGCTCCAGCGTTTCCCGGATAAATGTCTCGATGGCCGCCTTGGAGCCGGGTGCGACAATGGAGCCGAGCACCTCGCCGTTCTTAAAGAGCATCAGCGTGGGGATGGTGTCGATGCCGAAACGCTCGATGAGCTGCGGCTCCTCGTCGTAGTTGATTTTCCCGGTGATGAGCGTGTCGGCGTACTGCTCCCCCACCTTGTCGAAGGCCGGGGCAATACGGCGGCAGTAAGGGCACCACTGGGCCCAGAAATCCACCAGCACGGGCTTGTCCGCGTGCAGGACGTCATTTTCAAAGCTGTTGGTCGTAATGGTAAGCATCGTAAAATCCTCCTATTCCTGTGTAAAAAGCTGTGTTTCAATATCCGTGACGGTAATGCGCGAGAGATACGCGGCGCACTGCTCGTTCATGTTCCGGTACAGCGTGTCCATCACGCCCGCCATGCCGGAGCAGATGGCGCAGTCCCGGTCAATGTCGCCGCTGTGCCACGCGCAGTCCACAAAGCGGGTATTCACTGCCTCCGCCACCTGCCGTAGGGTAAGGCTCGCCGGGTCTGCCGTCAGGCGGTAACCGCCGTCCAAGCCCTCCCGGGTCTCCACCATGCCTGTCTTTTTCAGCCCCGCCATGACGCGGCGAACACGGGTGGGGTTGGTGCAGATGTTCTCCGCCAGCGCTTCGCTGCTGAGGGAGCGTCCGCTGTGGCTCAGGCAGACCAGCGCGTGGACGGCCAGATTAAAGGAACTGTCCACCCTTTATCCCTCCTTCACAAGTTCGTAGGGCCAGTCGATGACGCCGCCGAAGTCGTAGACGCTCTGATACCCCAGCTTCAGCAGCTTTTGGGCGGCATCCTTGCTGCGGCGGCCGCTGCGGCAGTAGACCAACAGCGTCGCCTCCTTATCGGGCAGCGCCTCGGGCATTTCGCTGCCGATGCTCTCGTTGGGGACAAGGACGGCGTTTTCAATATGCCCGCCGTCGTACTCCTCCCGGGTGCGGACGTCCACCACCACGACCTCCTGCGAGACCATCATCTCATAGGCTTCCTCGGCGCTGATCTTCTGATACGCCGCCTTGCCTGTCATGTCCTCCGCCGTGTCCGCTTTTGCCTTGGACAGCGCGCAGCCGCTCAGCAGCGCAAGCGAGGCGGCAAGTGCCGCAAAAAGCAATATCTGACGCATAAATACACCTCCAAAACATTTGTGCTTATCGCTGATACAGTTTATACTGTGACTATAACAGATACAGTTGAGGCTGTCAAGGTTTTTGAAGCAATTTTGGGGCGCAAGACCCTTGTGACTGTTGACAAAGAGAGAAATATGGGTATAATAAAGGCGAAAGAATAAGACTTATTCTTGTATTTAGGGGGCTGGCAGTATGCCGAAATACGCAGAGGAAATATTGGCTGCCGTAACGGAGCTTCAGCGGCACCCCACGGCGGAACAGGTGTTCATGGAGATGAAAAAGGAGCATCCCAGCATCGCCATTGGCACCGTGTATAAGCATCTGAACACCTTGACGGAGGAGGGTCTGCTGCACCGCATCACGGAGTCGGGTTCGCCGGACCGGTACGACCGAACGGAACGGCACGATCACTTGATTTGCAGCCGGTGCGGGAAAATCGCGGACGTTCACCTGCCGGATATGCAGAGCCGGATCGAGCACGCGCTGGGACGCGATATCCTCTCGTATGATCTTAAAATCCGGTATATCTGTCCCGATTGCAGGGAACAGGAAGAAAACAACGCTGAAGGAGGCACCCGATGAACGCTAACGTATCGAGGCTGCTCAACGAGCAGATCAACAAGGAATTCTACTCCGCCTATCTGTATCTGGATTTTGCCAACTACTACGCCTCAGTAGGCTTAGACGGCTTTGAGAACTGGTACCGGGTACAGGCGCAGGAGGAGCGGGATCACGCCATGTTGTTCTATCAGTATTTGCAGAATAACGGCGAGGGCGTCACCTTTGAGACCATTGCAAAACCGGAGTGGGAACGAGACGATCACATGACGCCGCTGAAAAAGGCGCTGGAGCATGAGAGGCTTGTCACCGCCAGCATCGATGCCATCTACGCCGCCGCGTACGAGGTCAGGGACTTCCGCGCCATGCAGATGCTGGGCTGGTTCATTAAGGAGCAGGGCGAGGAGGAGAAGAACGCCGCCGACCTCATCACCAAGATGGAGCTGTTCGGCGGAGACAGCAAGGGGCTGTATATGCTCAACAGCGAGCTGAAGGCACGGGTCTACACCGCGCCCTCCATGACGATGGAATGGCGCCGTCCCCCGATTCGGCAATCAAACCAATCATAAAAGAAAAGGAGATTAAACCATGTCACTTATTAACAAAGAAATCAGCGATTTTTCCGCACAGGCATATCAGAACGGAGAGTTTCGGACCGTGACCAAGCAGGATGTGCTGGGCAAATGGAGCCTGTTCTTCTTCTACCCCGCAGACTTTACCTTTGTCTGCCCCACCGAGCTTGAGGATTTGCAGAACAAATACGCCGAGTTTAAGGCGGCTGGCTGCGAGGTTTATTCCGTATCCACCGACACACATTTCGTACATAAGGCGTGGCACGACCACTCTGAGCGCATCAGCAAGATCACTTATCCCATGCTGGCCGACCCCACACATGCGCTGAGCCGCGACTTTGAGGTGTATATCGAGGAAAACGGCCTTGCAGAGCGCGGAAGCTTCATTGTGAACCCGGAGGGCAAGATCGTAGTATACGAAGTCAACGCAGGAAACGTGGGCCGCAATGCCGACGAGCTTCTCCGCAGGCTTCAGGCCAGCCAGTTTGTGGCGGAGCACGGCGACCAGGTCTGCCCCGCCAAGTGGCAACCCGGAGCTGAGACCCTCAAGCCCAGCCTTGACCTTGTGGGCATGCTGTAATGGAGATGGAACAGCTCTATGATGTAATCGTGATAGGTGGAGGGCCGGCCGGACTTACGGCGGCCCTTTATCTTGCCAGGGCACGCTATCGCGTGTTGGTGGTGGAGAAGGAGCATTTCGGCGGCCAGATCACTATCACGAATGAGATCGTGAACTATCCCGGCGTAGCAAAAACCAGCGGCAGAGAATTGACGGACACAATGCGGCAGCAGGCAGAGGGCTTCGGCGCAGAGTTCCTGCTGGCCGAGGTCACGGCTTTTGAATTGGATGGGGACGTCAAGACCGTGAAGACCGGGCGCGGAGAATACCGCTGCTTTGGAGTGCTTCTGGCCACGGGAGCCCATCCGCGTATGATAGGCTTTCCCGGCGAGGCGGAGTTCCGTGGACGGGGCATAGCCTACTGCGCCACCTGCGACGGCGAGTTTTTTACCGGCAAGGAGGTTTTTGTCATAGGCGGCGGCTTTGCCGCGGCGGAGGAGAGCGTTTTCCTGACACGCTACGCAAAGCACGTCACCGTACTGATTCGCGGCGAGGATTTCACCTGCGCCGAGGCTGTGTCGCGCGCCGCCAAAGAGCATCCGAAGATCACTGTCCGCTCCCATACCGCAGTGGTGGAGGCCACGGGCGATACGGCGCTGCGGAGCCTACGATACAGAGATTTGAAAACCGGAGAGGAAACGGTTTTCGCACCGCATGGGGGTACCTTCGGCGTGTTTGTGTTTGCAGGCTACGAGCCGGAAACGGCCTTGATCCGGGACAAGATTGAGACTGATCCAAGGGGCTATATGGTTACGGACGGCTCGCAGCGGACGAGCCTTGAGGGCGTATACGCCGCGGGCGATGTGTGTGTGAAGGAGCTGCGGCAGGTGGTCACCGCCGTGGGCGATGGCGCAAAGGCTGCGACGGCGCTGGAAAAGTATGCCGCAGCCATGCAGGAAAAAACCGGGCTCCGCCCCCAAAAGCCTGAGATAAAAGAAACGAAGGCGGCATCCGGCGGCGAGGCTCAGCCCGAGGGGGTGCTCCCGCAGCAGGTAATGCAGCAGCTTGAGGCAGTATTTGAAAGGATGCAGGAGCCCCTGATACTGGAGCTTTACCTTGACGAGAAGGCTATTTCAACGGAACTCCGCTCCTACATGGAGGAGCTTGCGCAGCTCACACCCAAACTCACAGTAAGGAAATCTACCGACGGCGCTGAGCATGTGCCGCTGGTGCGTGTGCTGCGCTCTGACGGCAGCGACTCCGGTCTCGCCTTCCACGGGGTACCGGGCGGACACGAATTTACTTCTTTTATCATGGGGCTTTATAACGTGGCCGGACCGGGACAGGCTCTTGACGAGGAAACTATGGACCGAATAAAGGCTCTTGACGCACCCACAGATATGCAGATATTCGTTTCGCTTTCCTGCACCATGTGCCCGGAGCTGGTGATTGCAGCCCAGCACATAGCCGCCCTCAACCCTAATGTCAGGGCAGAGGCATACGATCTGAATCACTTCCCCGCCTTGAAGGAAACGTATAATGTCATGAGCGTACCCTGTCTCGTGCTGAACAGCGAAAAGGTGCTGTTCGGGAAAAAGAGCATAAGCCAGTTGCTGGACACGCTGGAACAGCAAGAGTAAAAGAGCCGATACACCGGATCGGCCCGAGGGATGATGGACGGAAGCAGTATATATCAGTTGCTTGAGTAACTGCTGACGGTCTCTGCGCTGACAACGGCGTTGTGATAACCGGGGTTGATATGCGACTGAAGCCAAGGCAGACTGCACACAGGCGACCTGCCTTTTCTTCCACCAAGCGGTTAGAGATGGCTAACTGAAATACAGAGCAGAAAGGAACATAAAGCTTGAACAAGGAAAAGGAGATCGAAACCGTTACCCTCATGGTGCGCCGATATTGCCGGGGCGTGCATGGGACAAGGGGTGAGACACTTTGCCCGGCGTGTGCCGCCCTGCTGGAAGACGCCAGAGAGCGGCGGGACAGATGCCCGCACGGGAAAATTTAGCGGCGATGTGAGGTCTTGCGAGAGGCGCAAGGCGGCAAATAAACAAAGAAGAGATAAGGGCAACAGCTATGAAAGAACAAAAGAACTTTTGGGACAAAAATGCCGGTCGGTACGACCGCTTTATGCGAAAGGATCGGGCGGCGTATGACGAAATGTGTGCGCACATCCGGACGGTCGTGAAAGCGAAAACGGTGCTGGAGCTGGCGACCGGCACGGGGCTGATTGCAAAAAACATCGTGAACGCGGCGGCGCACATCGAGGCGACGGACGCCTCCGCGGAGATGATTGTCGAAGCCAGACGGGATAACCGCTCGGCGAAGCTGCACTTTTCGGTGCAGGATATGTTCCGCCTGCCGTATGCGGACAAATCCTTCGATGTGGTGATCGTGTCCAATGCGCTGCACATCGTGCCGCAGCCGGAGAAGGCCCTTGCCGAGATCCGCCGGGTACTGAAGGACGGCGGCGTGCTCATCGCGCCCACCTTCACCCACGCGGAAAACTCCTTTTCCGGCAAGGTCAGGGCATTTTTCATGAGGCTGGCAGGCTTCCCTCTTCACAGCAGGTGGACGAGTGAGGAGTACCTGCGCTTCCTGCGGCAGAACGGCTGGACGGTGCGGAAAAGCGCTGTGCTGAAAGCTTCGTTCCCATTGACCTATGCGGAATGTGTGAAATCGGAGGGGTAAGATGTCATTCTTTGAAAATACCCGCAAGCCCGTAGGCCTTGGCGGGAAAATCATGGTCGCCATGATGAATCTGGGTCACAGCGCCGTGGCTCGGTGGGGCCTTCAGTTTTTAGAGCTTGCGCCGGACGCCAGGGTGCTGGACTGCGGCTGCGGCGGCGGTGCGAACATGAAGAGACTGCTGAAAAAATGCCCGCAGGGCGTCGTCAAGGGCATCGACTATTCACCCGTCAGTGTAGAGAAATCCAAAAAGGTCAATGAGGCCGCCATCGTGGAGGGTCGCTGCGCCGTTCTGCAAGGCAGTGTGGCGGATATGGTGTTTGCGGGCAACTGGTTCGACGCGGTCACGGCCTTTGAAACCGTCTATTTCTGGCCTGATCTGCCGCAGTGCTTCCGGGAGGTCTATCGGGTGCTGAAGCCCGGCGGGACATTTCTCATCTGCAACGAGAGCAACGGCGACACAGACAGGGACGAAAAGTGGACGGAGATCATCGGCGGCATGACCATCTACAAGGACATTGAATTAAAGGCGCATCTGGAGCAGGCGGGCTTTCACGATGTGCAGATACACAAAAAGAAAGGCTGGCTCTGCGTCACGGCGCGGAAATGAGGGAGAAGCAGGCAGATGAAGGACAAGAAGCTCCTATTCGACCGCAAATGCCATGTGCTGTATTCCCGGTCCTGCAAGAAGGAGATACGGGCGAAGATCGCCCTGCACTACCCGGAAGCGGAGCGGGAGATGGTTTGGGAACAGGTACAGCGGCAGTATGCGGACTTCCTCTCCGACTGGCGCACCGACTTGGGCGGCAAACGGAACTTCCACAACGGCGTAGGCGGCACCTACGACTGCATCGCCATCATGAGCTATTATGTGGTCTGCAAGGCCGTCACATCCTTCCGCGAGATCGAGGAGATGGAGGAAAATCTGATCCTGCCGATCTTCCGCAAGCTGCGGTTCGTGGACTGCAACAAGCCGTTCTGGAGGAAGCTGATGTACAGAGCGTTTGTGCGGGCGAAAGGCGGCTGCGACAAATGGCACGATTACGAGATGGCGGTTGCACCTTATGAAACCGACAAGCCCATCTATTATGAGTTTACATCGTGTCCGGCAGCGGAGTTTGCCATCCGGCACGGTCTTACAGACATCATGCCTGCCCTCTGCAATGTGGACTATGCGTCCATGGAACTGCTCCACGCAAGACTGGTGCGGACGACTACCTGCGTGGACGGCTGCCGATGCGACTATACCATCTGCGGCGATAAAGACCCGTATCTGAAGGCGCATCCCGAATACCGGGACGAGGCGGGGTTCAGAAAGAACAAATAATACTGCAACGCAAAGGCGGTGAGACAAATGGAAACCTTTCTTGGAATCATGATCCCTTTCTTGGGTACGGCACTGGGCGCGGCCTGCGTGTTCTTTATGAAAAGATCCCTTGGCGATCTGGTGCAGCGCGCCCTTGCCGGCTTTGCCGCCGGGGTGATGGTGGCAGCGTCGATTTGGAGCTTATTGATCCCTGCCATCGAACAGTCGGAGGGCATGGGCAAGCTGTCCTTCCTTCCTGCCTTTGTTGGGTTTGGGGGGGGTGTGCTGTTCCTGCTTGCCCTCGACCACCTGATCCCGCATCTTCATGTGGGCAGCGAGCAGGCAGAGGGCCCGAAAAGCAGGCTGGGCCGCACCACCATGATGGTGCTGGCGGTGACCCTGCATAACATTCCGGAGGGCATGGCAGTTGGCGTCATGTACGCGGGCTTCCTTGCGGGGAACGCGCAGATCACGGCGGCAAGCGCGCTTGTCCTGTCCCTTGGCATCGCCATTCAGAATTTTCCCGAGGGCGCGATCATCTCCATGCCGCTGCGGGCGGAGGGCAAGAGCAAGGGCAAGGCATTTCTCGGCGGTGTGCTTTCCGGCGTGGTGGAGCCCATCGGCGCGGTGCTGACGATTCTTGCGGCGCAGCTGGTGATCCCAGCACTGCCGTATCTGCTGAGCTTCGCCGCCGGCGCCATGCTCTATGTGGTGGTGGAGGAGCTTATCCCTGAAATGTCACAGGGAAAGCACTCCAACATCGGCACGATTTTCTTTGCCGTGGGCTTCAGCGTCATGATGACGCTGGATGTGGCGCTGGGATAGGCGCGGAGGTGCCGCTGCTTTTGCGACAGCTATGATATTACCTATGACGCGGTCTGCACCCGGCATCGAACGAAAACGCTGAGACGCGGCGACGACCGCAGGGATTTTCGCATGAGGACCGTTAGAAAAGAAAGGAGTCCAAGAATGAAGCCTGACTACAAAAACTGGATCCCCAAGGGAATGATGTTTTCGCTCATTGCGGGAACAGCACTATCGCTTGCGCTGCTGCTGGTTTTCGGCGTATTCGGCATCGAAGTGAGCGGAAAGCTGCGCGTCGTGCTGGGCGTGGTATTCGGAGTCGCCTTTGTCGTCTGTGCAAAGTACACCCAGTGGTGCGTGTATGCCTATCGGAGCTTTTCCTATGACGGCGAGCGCAAGCTCTCAAAGCAGATCATTGACGGCACGGCGGAGCATATCACGCTGCCGGAGGGCGGCGTGGGACTGGATATCGGCTGCGGCAGCGGCGCGCTGACCATTGCCTGTGCAAAGCGCAATCCCCAGGGAAAAATGGTCGGCATCGACCGCTGGGGCAAGGAATACGCCTCCTTCAGCCTGCCGCTGTGCGAAAAAAACGCTGCTGCGGAGGGCGTGAAAAACGCTTCGTTCCAACGTGGGAACGCAGTGAAGCTGGATTTCCCCGACGAGAGCTTCGACGCGGTGACCAGCAATTATGTCTATCACAATATCGCGGGGAAAGACAAGCAGGCGCTTCTGTTGGAAACGTTACGTGTGCTGAAAAAGGGCGGAACGTTTGCCATCCACGACCTGATGTCGCCCGGTAGATACGGCGATATGCAGGCATTTGTCCAAAAGCTCAGGGATATGGGCTATGAGCGCGTGGAGCTGATGGACACGACCGATGGCAGCTTTATGACGCCGAAGGAGGCCAAACGCCTGATGCTTCGCGGCTCAACGTTGCTGGTGGGAAGGAAGTAAGGCGGCGATGACATCAGCAATGCCGGTCTGCATCCGAGGCTTACTTGGCAGAGAACCATGACGCCCGTTCACGGCGGCAGTCGGTGATTTTTGAAGAGCCGCCTTCGGGCGGCTTCTCAAGGGCTATAGGGTTAGAGTATGCTAACCGGAAAACATTCAAAGGAGACGAGAGCGGAGAGTTTCCGCATGAGGTAGGGCTGTTTCTCAGCTACCCGCCGGAGGATGTAAAGGGCTTCATCGACCACCGTGCGAACGATTTCAAGTGCGCGGGGCTCTGGAAGGTCTACGGCGACGAGGAAAAGGCGCGCTCACTGTTCGCAAAATACAAAAAATGTACGGAGATCTACTGCACACTCTGGCAAAGCGGCTTGAAGCTGGAGCAGCTTGCCGTCGCGGTTTGATCATATAAAATCATGAAAAGAAAGGAACTTACAAACATGAAAACTGCTGTTATTTACTGGAGCGGTACGGGCAATACGGAGGCGATGGCGCGTGCCGTTGCCGAGGGCATGACCGCCGCGGGCGCAGAGGCTGTGCTGCTCACGCCCGCCGAGGTCGCACCCGGCGATCTGAATGCCTACGGCGCCATCGCCTTCGGCTGCCCCGCCATGGGCGCCGAGGTGCTGGAGGAAATGGAGTTCCAGCCCATGTTCGATGCCTGCAAGCACAGCCTCGGCGGCAAGCGCGCGGCGCTGTTCGGCTCCTACGGCTGGGGCGACGGCGAGTGGATGCGTACCTGGGAGAGTGACTGCGACAGCGCAGGGGTGAACCTCGTTTGCGAGAGCGTGATCTGCACGGAGACTCCCGACGACGCGGCGCTTGAAGCCTGCCGCGCTCTGGGCAAGGCATTGGTGGAATGAAAAATGATGCCTGCCATTGACGGTAACTTTAGCGGCAGATTGCGCGGGTTGCATTTGCCAAACAGCCTATCCGAAAAGGCAGGGACACCTCTTGCGGTGTTCCTGCCTTGCGCTGTATGGCGAGTATTGAAAAAGAATATGCTCAAGCATCCAAGACATGTGAACAGAGAGGCTCTGTGTTGAGTAGACGTAAAGCCGAATAAGAAAACGTGTTTGAATCGATTGATTTTTTCGCTGAAAGCACTGAGGCCTTCCCTCTCGGCACACGGATGACATTGGGCAAACGGAAAATTCGCAGGAAAATCAGGGATGCCTGGTGTTCTACATTGAAATCCCTGCGCGCTTATGGTAAAATATTTTTTACAGGCGCTGTGCCGTCGGATTTGAGGCAAACTGCGTACAGGCAGTCTGCCTTTTATTTCATCCACTGGTTAGAGCAGGCTAACCAGTGTGCAGAACTGGAACTGGAAAGGTGGAATGGACCAATTTGCATAAAAGTGTCTAATCATGTGTCGGAGGAGGTGGCCTGGTATGCAAGAAGCACAATATGATTTTCTTCATGGGCAAACGGATCGCAGCGACTTTTTCTCCCCCGCAATGCAGCAGCTTTGCGGTATTATGAAAGACAATCAGGTTGCTTTGCCAAGCGACATTGGAGAAGGATATTTCCGCTATATTTCACCGTGCCCCAATATCGAGATGTATATCTGCGATGTAATGTTTTACAGGGACACAGTATTGCGGGAGCAAGTGTATAAGGATTCTTTTTCCGTCATTTTCTCTCTTTCCGACGCATTGGAGTGGAAGGCTTCGGGCAGAAACAAAAAAACGTTGTTGGAAAAGGGAGATTGCTGCGTATACGGCAGCGGTCTGTTTGATGCGGAAAATATCTATGAGGCAGGACAGAGATATATAGGTGTCGGGCTGAACCTGCATCCCTGTCGGTTTCGCTCTGTGATGGATGGTTTGCAGAAGAAAAAGGCTTGCACCGCCTTTAGCGGGGGTAAAACTCCACCAAAACATAGAATCACCGCTACCATAGAAGCCACAATACGCCAGATATTGCAGTGTAACTACAATGATTGTGCAAAGTCATTGTATCAAGAAGGAAAGATACTGGAACTTGTTGCAGCCTTTGCGAACGAGATGATGGATCAGAATTCTGTTGCTGTGAAGGGGTCGTTGAGCTGGGCGGATAGCGAGACGTTACTTCGGGTCAGGCGACAGATAGATGAGGGATTTCTGGAACCCGTGACCATCGCGGAGCTCTCCAAACAGCACTTTATGTGTGAATCCAAACTTCGTGAGATATTTCGAAAGCACTATGGAATCACCATATATCAATATATGTTAAATCGCCGCATGGAGCACGCCTGCGAACTGTTGTCTGTGCCCGATGCTCAGGTGAAAGACATAGCAGGGTTGGTGGGGTACAGCAACATCAGCCATTTCAGCGACGCCTTCCGAAAAAAGTTTGGATGCACTCCGAGTGAATATAAGCGGAGCTTACCATTCTGAAACATAAGAGCAAAGACACAGGTGTATTCTCTTGTGGTTACTTGGATGGAAATTACAAAGATTGCATCTTCCCTTGAAAAACCAGAATAGTAGGCAGCACATTTCGAGGAAGATCTTGCCCAGTGGAAACTATATCATTTGAAATGTGAGTTGCTCAGCAGCGGCATACACATTGATGTTAGTGCTGGGCGGAATTAACCATTCGCGCGGGGCTGTAAACGAGCCTACGCATAAGTAAAACTTTGACCGCTGAAAAAGCAGAGCGGCGGGACAGATAAAGGCTGTCCCGCCGCTCGTGTTTTAAGGGCATATTGGCTTGATGAACCGGAAGTTACAGCGCCGCCTTTTTCCATTTTCTGATCTTAGTTCTAAAAGTTCCGAAAGGAGCAACAGTATTAACGTGAATGAACCTGTAAACTTCCCATACAGCTGCTTTTGTAGCATCATCAGCCCATTTTCTCATATGCGGCTTAAATAATTCATCCGCACTGAGCGAATCAATCATTGCGCAGATAGACTTGACATTTTCGTTCAGTTCGGCTTTCAACTCTTGAAGAGACAAATGAGCGTAGGTATCCGTGAACCACTGATACAGCTCGCCAAGTTGGTTCCATTTGAATTCGTCCGACGGCGTCTTTACTTGAAGCCCCTTCCTTTCATCTTCCTCCCATTTAAGAACCAATGTTGTCCAACCCACCTGATAGGCAAGGTTTTCTGCCGGGGTCCGGTCAACCTCATCAACCCTCTTATCTTTTAAGGCTTCTGGTATGCTATCAAACTCCGAAATATATTTTTCAAAAGTTTTATTGATTTCAGCTTTGAGTTCTTCTTTGCTTTTGTATACTCGCAAAAAAACACCTCCATAAATTCCGGTTTGTCTATTGAGCAATGATTCTGATTATAGCATAGCTTTATGAATTATTCTATTACTGCACTGAGCATCATGGCGCTTTAGGGGAAAGACATGGCGTTTTCGGGGGGATTTTTCCTTTCGCCGACTGTATAATGGTAGGCGGTTAGAAAAGGTTGACCCCACACGGTTAAAAGACTCAGCTGTTCTGTTATTTCGCTATGCGCGCCCGTTGGTTAGCTTACTCTAACTAAAGATTTATTACTCAGGAGGTCATCAGAATGAAAAAATCCGCAATGCTCATGTTGTGCCTTGTGCTTGTGTTTGCTCTTGCAGCCTGTGCTGGAACGGATACCACGCCGCAGGGATCGGTCTCGGATACCGTCACGGTAACGGATATGAAGGGCGAGGTTGCCATCCCGGCAAATCCACAGCGCATCGTTGATGTAGCTGGCTTGACAGAGGAACTTCTTATTCTGGATATGAAGGTAATTGCCTCGGCTAATACCAGCATGTTCGATGGGGTGTCTGTCCCCAAACATCTGACAACGCTTTTTGCCGAAAGAGGTATTGAGGTTGTCGGCAATTACTCCGGGTCTTCTTCTACCGGAGACCTGAACCTCGAAAAGATCGCGGAGTTAAAGCCTGATCTGATCATTATGAATATTCGCCACGAGAAGGTTTATGAACAACTCGCGGCTATTGCTCCCACGGTCATGATCGATGATGACATAAGCTATGTTAACTGGCGCGGAAGATTTAAGCAACTGGGGCAGTGGTTTGATAAAGAAGCAGCCGTAGAAAAATGGCTTGCCGACTACGACGTCAAAGCTGCGGAGCTTGCGGCGAGAATCAGGGATATGATTGGGGACGAAACCTTTGCTGTATTGGAGGCCAATTCCGTTCATTTTGGTTCCTATTACATCTATCGCAGCGGCGGGCCGGGTGAGCTTGTCTACGATGAGCTGAAACTCACACCATCAGCCGGAGTACCGGAGAATGTCTGGGGTGAAGTGGTCGATGCGGAATACTTTTCCCTGATCGATGCAGATCACATCTTCTTCTTTAGCGACGACGGCAGAGCTGGAGACACGGGGAACCTTGCCGTGTGGAAGAATATGAAAGCGGTCAAAGCCGGCAACGTTTACTTTGGTATCAACGAAGATCAGTATAATATGGCTTTTACGGCGATGGGAAAGGAACTCTATTTGGAAAAGCTCGCGAACGCGATTCTGAACCATGGGGACGTTGAGTAAGGAAACAGGCGCGGTTGCGGGAATATCGCAGAGACAAGAGAGATACAAACGCTCCGCGCCGGCTTTTCTGATTATTCTTGCCGCATTGGTGCTGCTGCTTGGGTTCTCAATGGTTCTCTCCGTCTGCACCGGCATTGCTGGCGGTAGCTTCAAGGTCTTTGCGGAAACGGTTATGTCCCCCGCTAAGGCTTCCGGTGTTGGAATGATTATGTTGGAAATGCGTATGCCCAGGGCGCTGGCTGCCGGGCTGACAGGAATGGCCTTCGCTCTCTCCGGCGCTGTGATGCAGGGAATTACCAGAAACCCCCTGTCGGACGCCGGCCTTCTGGGGATCAATGCGGGAGCCGGTTTCTTTGTTGCACTGTCCGCAATTCTGTTTCCCGCCGCACCAGACATCGTGAAAACATGCGCCGCCTTTGCCGGAGCCGCTCTTGCGGTATTCATGGTCTATGGTTTCGGCGCCGGCAAACATAGATCCGAATCTTTCCGGTTCATTCTGGCAGGCGCTGCTGTATCAGCCCTGCTTACCGCGTTGAGTCAGGCGGTTTCTCTGGCGTTTGGAATCGTGAAATCCCTTTCTTTCTGGAGCGCGGGAAGTTTGTCCGGCGTGACATGGCAAAGCTTGAAAATGCTGTCCCCGGTGATTCTCTCAGCCAGTGCGCTTGGTTTACTTTTATCGAGCCGACTATCAGCGCTGGCACTGGGAGAAGATAGCGCCGCCAGCTTGGGCGTAAATGTCCGCACGGTCAGGCTTTTCGGTATGCTTGTGGTGTTGCTGCTTGCGGGAGCCAGTGTATCGCTCGTGGGAGGCATCGCATTTATCGGGCTTATTGTGCCGCATATATCCCGACTTCTTGTGGGCGGTGATTACCGCAGGCTGGTTCCCGTGTCTGCGCTCATGGGCGGCGTTGTGCTGGTGCTGTCGGATATTGCGGCGCGCATGATAAACGCCCCTTTTGATACGCCTGTCGGCGCACTGGTATCCATCCTCGGCGTGCCCGTCTTTTTTGCGCTTACTTTCAGGAAGGAGGGCATGGTCTTATGAAAAAGAAAACCAGACAGCTCCTTATCCTCAACGGTCTTCTTATCCTGATTGTAGCTGCGGCTATCTTATCCGTTAACAGTGGTTACGCAAGAATTTCCTTCTCGACTGCGGTTCACAGCATATTCCAACCGCATACGGATGGAGCCTCCGTAGTCGTAGCGCAGTTTCGCGTTCCGAGAATCGTCCTCGCCGTTCTATGTGGGATGGGTCTGGCACTTGCCGGATGCGTTATGCAGACTGTCACGGGGAATCCGCTGGCCGATCCGGGGATATTGGGCATAAACGCAGGGGCGGGATTTGCCGTTATGCTGTTCCTGACATTTTTCCCTGCACTGCATATACGTACCATGGCGTACCAGCCGATATTTGCCATAGCGGGCGGGCTTTGCACAACGGGACTGCTGTATCTTTTTGCAAAGAGGAACGGAAAACTCATCCCAATATATTTTCTGTTGGGCGGCATCGGGCTTGCGTCCCTATTTTCTTCTTTTATGCTGATCATGGCCGCGAACATGGACAACAGCAGCTATCAACTCGTGGCAAGATGGCTTGCAGGAAATATTTGGGGAACGAGCTGGCATCAGGTTCTTGCCCTGTTGCCATATATGCTCATACTGGTTCCTTTTCTTCTTACAAAGTCGAATATACTGGATATTCTGCTCTTAGGAGAGAATACGGCCATTTCTCTGGGGATAGCCGTAGAGAGGGAGTTAAGACTGCTCCTGATTGCATCGGTGGCTCTTACCTCTGCCTGCGTTGCCGTCAGCGGAGGGATCGGTTTTGTGGGACTGGTAGCGCCGCATATGGCACGAAGGTTGATCGGAGGCAGACACCATGCCCTTATGCCTGCCTCCATGCTGCTGGGGGCGCTGCTGTTGCTTTTGGCAGACACGTTGGGACGGTCTGCCTTTCAGCCGAGGGATATCCCGGTTGGTATCGTGATCTCCGTGCTTTCGGCTCCGTATTTTCTGTTCCTGCTCCGCAGGTATTTTTAAGGGAGGATGTCTATGCTTTCACATATGCAGGCAAAGGGTTTGTCTGCCGGATATAACGGGGAGGCCGTCTTCAGGGGGCTTGACTTAAAAATCCCTGAAGGCAGCATAACCACCTTGATAGGCTCCAACGGCTCTGGAAAATCCACCATACTGAAGACACTGTGCCGGATCATTTCCCCGGATTCCGGCGCAGTATATCTTGATGGCGAAGCGATCCACGAAATGCCGACAAAGCGTGTTGCCCAGAGGCTTGCGCTGCTGCCGCAGGGAGCGCAAGCCCCTGCCGGCATCACAGTCGGCGACCTTGTGGAATACGGGCGTTTTCCTTATAGGTCGGCGCTGAGCGGTCTCGGTGAAAAGGATCGGGAGATCATTCAGTGGGCTCTTGCCAGTACAGGCATGAGTTCCCTTGAACACAGAGAAATGGAGAGACTTTCGGGAGGTCAACAACAGCGGGCATGGATCGCCATGGCGTTGGCGCAGAAAACCGGATTGCTGTTTCTGGATGAACCCACGACCTATTTGGACATCTCGCACCAACTGGATATATTGTACCTTCTGCGCCGCCTCAACCGGGAAAATGGTGTTACCATCGTAATGGTTCTTCATGATTTAAATCATGCCATCATGTTTTCCGACTATTTGGTGGCGATCAAAGACGGGACACTGCACAACGCAGGTACGCCGCAAGAGGTTATTACCCAGCAGGCGTTGCGGGAAATCTTTGATGTAGAAGCGGAGGTCATTACACATCCGGTATTAAATGTTCCGGTATGCCTCCCCTTCAGGATAACGGAGCAGAACAAAAAAACAGGAGGTTCGAACACATGAAAAAAGGGGTGCAATCAGTGCTGTTCTCCGTGCTGGTGGGTGCGCTGCTGCTGTGCGCAGGATGCGGCAAATCGGGAGACATCTACACGGCGGGCGTTTATACGGCTTCCGCTGAAGGTTATTCCGGTCCGGTTACCGTAGAGGTAGAGTTTGACGGGAGTAGCATATTGTCTGTACATGTCCTATCTCACAGCGAAACAGTAAATATCTCAGACCGCGCAATAGATGAACTCCCTTCCCGGATCGTGGAGGCGCAGACTTGGGATGTGGATGCCGTTTCATCCGCAACATTTACCAGCGATGCCATTCGTGAAGCGGTCAGAGATTGCCTCGCGCAGGCGGCACTCCGATGAACCATTTGCGTTGCAAAGGATATTTTGCGGTGATAGAATGGGTGAGATGAAGGGCAAGTCAAAAAATCAGCCATAGCTGCTGTTTTAAGTGCTTTTCCAGCGAAGTGCCGCAGGCATTTCGCTGGAGATTCCATATATGGCTGTATGAACTCCCTTCCATGCGCAAAAGAATATCGCGAATCCTCCAAGCAAGGGTATATGTGTTTAGTATAAAATGTGTCACTCCCATTGACAAACCAAATCTACGCGGTTATAATATACCAGTGGTATGTACTGCTGGTATATCAGGAGGCGTAGGAAATGGAACGAACGGAAACCCAAAGGAAGATCCTCGAAGTTGGGAAAAAAGAATTTCTGGAAAAAGGTTTTAAGGACGCATCTCTGAATAAAATCGTCGCGGAGGCAGGCTTCACGAAGGGTGCCTTCTACGGCTACTACCCGGATAAGACCGCTCTGTTTGAAGACCTTGTGGGTGAGACCGCAAAGGAGCTGCTCACCCGCTTCAAGGCGGCACAGGATGATTATTTTGACCTCATCCCGGAAGGGAGAGCAAAAGACAGTCTGGAGCTTTCCACCCAACACCTGCACGAGCTTGTCGCGTTCATGTACGACCATTTCGACGAATTCAAGCTGATCCTCTGCCGGGCGGAGGGAACGGGCTACGCGGATTTCATCGAGGTGCTGGTGGAACTGGAGGTCGATCGATCCGAAGAATACTACGCCCTCCTCAGAAAAAACGGTATGCTCTCCGGGAGCATGACTCGTCAGCTTCATCACATGATCACAAGAGCTTACTTTACGGCGGTGTGTGAAACCATCGTCCACAACATGCCGAGAGAGGAAGCCATGAAATACGTTGATGAACTGGCTATCTTTTTCCACTCCGGCTGGAGCGGACTTTTAAGGCTCGAATGAGCCTTAAAAAAATAACTGTTGGTTAGTCGCCTCTAACCGATGCGGCACATCCTCCACCAAATCCATATATTTTAAGAAAGGAACACGGAATATGAGCAAACAGAAAAAAGAAAAGCAGCCGCCGGTGCTGGGCAGGCTGCTGGAATACGCCGGAGGGCATAAGTGGCTGTCCGTCTTGGGCTGCGGGCTGTCCGGCGTTTCGGCGGCGGTCGGCATTTTCCCATTCGTTTTTGTCTGGTACGCGGCCAGGGGCATTTTAACGCCGGGAGGCGGCGTTCCGGCAGGGCTTGCCCGCTACGGCTGGTATGCGCTGGCGGCGGCACTTCTGAGCGCAGCGATCTATTTCGCCGGGCTTATGTGCACGCACCTTGCGGCCTTCCGGGTGGCGACGAATATGCGAAAGGCGGCGGCCGCTCATCTCATTGACCTGCCGTTGGGGTACTTTAACGCCAACCTCACGGGACGGCTGCGCAAGCAGATCGACGACAACGCGGCGCTGACAGAAACGCTCCTTGCCCACACCATCCCCGACGCGGTGGGCGGAATCGTAACGCCGATACTGGCGGTGGGACTGCTCTTCGTCTTTGACTGGCGCATGGGGCTTGCCTGCCTGATCCCCATGATCATCGGGCTTGTCTGCCTGATGACCATGATGACCGGGAGAGGCATGAAGTTCTTTGAGGAATACCAGCGCGCCGGAGAGCGCATTTCCGCCGAGGCCACGGAGTATGTCCGGGGCATCCCGGTGGTGAAGGTATTCCAGCAGACGGTTTACTCCTTCAAGAGCTTTCATACCGCCATCCTCAGCTACCGCGACCTTGCCAGCGGCTACGCCATGATGTGCCGTATGCCCTACACCCTGTTTACAGTAGTGCTGAACGCCATGTTCCTGCTTCTCATGCCCTTGGGGATGGTTCTCGTAGGCGGAGCGGCAGACGGTTGGGCAGTGCTGGCCGATCTGGTATTCTACATTTTCTTCGCGCCCCAGCTTGCCTTTATGATGGAGCGGCTGATGTACGCGGTCAACGCACAGATGGAGGCCGCCGAGGCAGTGAACAAGCTGGAGGCGATACTCCGGGAGTCGCCCCTTCCCGAGCCTGCGGCGGACAGCGGAAGCAAGCCCGCGGACAGAGGAATTTCCTTTGAGAATGTCACCTTTTCCTATGACGGCGCGGACAGGCCCGCGCTGACGAATGTGAGCTTCCATCTGCCGCAGGGGGAGGCGTGGGCGTTGGTGGGTCCCTCCGGCGGCGGCAAGACCACCATCGCCCGGCTGATCCCGCGCTTTTTCGATGTGCAGGCAGGGGCGGTGCTCCTGGGCGGACGGGATGTGCGCAGCATCCCCACCGCGGAGCTGATGGAGCAGATCTCCTTTGTCTTTCAGGAGGTACGCCTGTTTAAGAAGAGCATCCGCGACAACATCCGCGCCGCTCGGCCGAGCGCCACAGAGGATGAGATATTACGGGCAGCGCAGCTTGCTCAGTGCGGCGATATTCTGGGAAAGACGCCGGGCGGGCTGGACGCCGTGATCGGCGCCAAGGGCGTGTACCTCTCCGGCGGCGAGATGCAGCGAATCGCGCTGGCCCGGGCGATCTTAAAGGACGCGCCCATCGTGGTGCTGGATGAGGCCAGCTCCTTTGCAGACCCCGAGAACGAGGCGAAGATACAAAAGGCCTTCGAGGCGCTGATGAAGGGTAAGACCGTGTTGATGATCGCCCACCGCCTGTCCACGGTGCGGAACATGGATCGCATCCTCGTCATCCGGGACGGCGAGATCGCCGAGGAAGGAAAGCACAACGAGCTTCTTGAAAAGGGCGGCGTATACGCCGCCATGTGGGAGGAATACCAAAAGGCCGCGCAGTGGAAGGTAGGAGGTGCAGCATGATCGAACGCATCAGCAAAAAATACGCCATGACGGAGAAGGGCGCAAGGGACTATGTGTCCGCCGTGTTCTGGTCCGTACTGGTCAACATCAGCAAAATGCTGCCCGTAGGCGTGCTGGCCACGACACTCTCCGGCATCGTAGAGGCGCTGACAAACGGCACAGACCCAAGGACGGGGCTTACGCGCTTTCTGGTCGCGGGCGTCCTTGCCCTCGCCGCGCTCTTTGTGACCTTCCTGATCCAATACAAAGCCTTATACGAAGCTACCTACCGGGAAAGCGCCAACCGCCGCATCCGGCTGGCGGAGGTGCTGCGCCAGCTCCCGCTGTCCTTCTTCGGAAACCGTGACCTGACCGACCTGACCACCACCATCATGGGGGATACGGAGACGCTGGAAAAGGCCTTCTCCCACTTTTACCCTGCCATGCACGGCGCGCTCCTCTCCACGGCGCTGATTTCCGCAGGCATGCTGCTTTACGACTGGCGGATGGCGTTGGCTCTTTTGTGGGTGGTGCCCGCGTCGCTGCTGATGGTCTATCTCTCCCGGCGCATGGAAAAGCGGCATATAACGAAGGGTCTCGTCACCCGCCGCGCGGCCACTGACGCCATGCAGGAGGTGCTGGAGTGCGCGCCGGAGATCAAGGCGTGCAACCAAAAGGCGCGGTATATCGCTGACCTGAACCGCAGGCTGGACGAGGCGGAGCGGGACACCATCCGGGGCGAGCTGTTCACAGGCTCCGTAGTCACGGCGGCGCAATCCTTCTTAAAGCTGGGCATTGCCACCACCGTCCTCACGGGGGTAACGCTGATGAGCCGCGGCGACCTGGCGCTGATCCCGTTTCTGATGTTCCTTATCGCCGCCACCCGGGTATATGACCCCATCGGCTCCATGTTTGCCAACATGGCCGCGGTTTTCGCCTGCGAGGTGCGCATCGAGCGTATGCGGGAGATCGAGAGCGAAAAGCGCATGACCGGACTGACCGAATATGATCCCGACGGCTACGACATCCGCTTTGAGCACGTGACCTTTGCCTACCGGGAAAAAGAGGACGTGCTAAGAGACGTCTCCTTTACGGCGAAGCAGGGGCAGGTGACGGCGCTGGTGGGCCCCTCCGGCGGCGGCAAGTCCACGGCAGCCAAGCTGGCAGCCCGCTTCTGGGATCCGGCGGAGGGAACGGTGCGGCTGGGCGGCGTGGACGTGTCCACGGTGGACGGCGAGGCACTGCTGAAGAACTACGCCATCGTATTTCAGGATGTGGTGCTGTTTGCCGACACCGTGATGGAAAACATCCGCCTCGGCAAGCGGGACGCCACCGACGAGGAGGTGCTGGCGGCGGCGAAGGCGGCGCAGTGCGACGCCTTCGTATCCAAGCTGCCGGAGGGCTACCATACCCTGATCGGAGAAAACGGCTCCCGGCTCTCCGGCGGCGAGCGGCAGCGCATCTCCATTGCCCGCGCCATCTTGAAGGACGCGCCGGTGATTTTGCTGGACGAGGCAACGGCCTCGCTGGACGTGGAAAACGAAACGGCGGTGCAGGCGGCGCTGTCCGGATTGATCAAGGATAAGACGGTGCTCATCATCGCGCACCGTATGCGTACCGTCATGAACGCCGACCAGATCGTCCTGCTCTCCGGCGGCCGCGTGGTTGAGATGGGTTCTCCGGCCGAGCTGCTGAAAAAGAACGGCCTGTTCCGCCACATGGCGCAGCTCCAGAGCGAGAGCATGGCGTGGACGGCGTAGAAAGTTGCGAGATAAACAGGATTCCAAGTGTAATATTGGAAAACAAAGTGTCGAAAACAAGGAGGCGTTTATGAAAGAAACAAATAAATGGTCTGTTAAGGATGTTATTACAACGGTGCTGCTTTCGGCGGTGCTGATCGTGATCCAGCTCGTTATCAACATGGTCTGCATGGCCAACGACTTTGTCAGCATGGTGCTGTCGGTGGGGATCACCATGTTCCTCTGCGCGCCGGTCTATATGCTCATGGTCAGCCGGATCGGCAAGCGGTTTGTGACGCTGATCTATATGACGCTGCTTGGCGTGATTTTTCTCCTGATGGGCAACTGGTTTTTGCTCCCCTACTTTATCGTCACGGGCGTCATCTGCGAGGTGATTCTCTGGAAGGAAGGCTCCTGCCAAAAACCGAAACGGCTGACTGCCGCCTGGACGGCGGCGAGCCTGCTGTACAACGGGGTCAATCTGCTGCCCATCTGGTTTTTCTGGGACACCTACTATGATTTTGCGCTGGCAAGCGGCATGGAGCAGAGCTATATCGATTCCTATGTGCGTTACTACACCTCTCCCGGCTGGCTGGCCTTTATTCTGCTGTTCACGACGCTGATGGGCTTTTTAGGCTGCATGGTGGGCAGTCGGCTGATCCGCAGGCATTTTAAGAAGGCCGGCGTTCTATGAGAGCGGACGCATCCTTTGCGGTGTCGGTCAAGCTGTGGGCACTGCTGTGCGTCTTTGCCGGAGTGACTATCGGCGGGAATGTGCTGCTCACCTGCATCCTGACCGGCGGGGCGCTTCTTTATCTCGTCTTACAGCGGAACTTCCGACTTGCCGCGTCCTATGGCTGCTTTTATCTGCTGCTGGCGCTGCTGCTCTACGGCATCCGCTTTCATGGGCTGCGCATGCCGGCCTTTTCGGAGTTTTATGTGCTGATGTTCTGGAATCTGTCGCCGATCTTTCTGGTGTCATGGGATCTGATCACCACGCCGCCGGGGATGCTCTCCGCATTCTTATCCCGCCTCCGTATGCCCACCCCGTTCATTCTCGGGCTTCTTGTGGTCTTTCGCTTCTTCCCCACCATGCGGGCGGAGCTAAAGGGGGTAGGCAGGTCGATGAAAAACCGAGGGCTGACCGCGGCGGGGCAGCTGCTCGCACATCCCGTGCAGAGCATGGAGTATGTGCTGGTTCCGTTTCTTCTTCGGGTATTGCAGCTTGCCGATCAGCTTTCCGTTTCCGCCGTTGCAAGGGGCGCGGAACGCCCGGGCGTGCGCGGCAGCTATTATGAGAAAAGGGCCGGGGCGCGGGATCACATCGCGGCAGCCGCATGTGCGATAGTCACGGCTTCCTATTTGGTTTTGGAAAGGAGCATGGCATGATCGAGCTTACACACGCTTCCTTTCAATACGAAAACTCGGACAGAGGTGTGCGGGACATTTCCCTTTCGGTAAAAAGCGGCGAATGCGTCGTGCTGACGGGACTCTCCGGCTGCGGCAAGACCACCGTGACAAGGCTTGTCAACGGGCTTGCGCCGTCCTACTATCCCGGAGTTTTCAGCGGGAGTGTGCGGATAGACGGCAAGGACATATCAAGGCTTTCCACATGGGAGATCGGGCGTTTGGTGGGAAGCGTTTTTCAGGACCCCAAAAGCCAGTTCTTTTCCGCTGAGCTTGCCGGAGAGGTGGCCTTTCCCTGCGAGAATTACGGCCTGTCCGCCCGGGAGATACGGGAGAGAACGGACGCCGCCATAAAGGCGTTGAAGCTGTCCCATTTGAAAGACAGGGCAGTTGACGTCCTCTCAAGCGGAGAAAAGCAGCGGGCGGCCATTGCGTCCGTATATGCCATGAAGCCAAAGGTCTTTGTGTGCGATGAGCCGACGGCCAACCTCGACGCCGCCGGGACGAGGCAGCTTGCGCAGACCCTTCGGCAGCTCAAGGAGCAGGGCTTTACCCTGCTCCTCACGGAGCATCGGATCGACTGGCTGATGGGGATCGCAGACCGGTTTTTATATCTGCGGGAGGGTAGAATAGCGGCCGAGTATGCACCACGGGACTTACTCCTTCTGCCGGAAGCAGACATCTTAGGCATGGGGCTGCGCTCTCCGCACGAGGGAAAGAGCCTTCCCGCTCCCTCCGTATTAGACGAAAACCCTGCCGTCTTGAAGACAGCAGGGCTCTCGAAAAGAATACGCAAAGAAGTCATTTTTGAGGATATTTCGCTGTCCGTTCCAAAGGGCAGCGTGACCGCCATAACGGGACAAAACGGCGCGGGGAAAACCACACTTGCGCAGATCCTCTGCGGGCTGGCGAAGCATACAAGGGGTCATATCCTGATAGATGGGAAAAAAGCAAGAGCGGCAGTCCGGCGCAGGGAGATCTATTACTGCGGCAATGACACGTCAACGCAGTTCTTTACGGCAAGCGTGGCGGAGGAGCTGCTGCTGAATACCGAATTGACGGAAGAAAACAAAGACCGTGCCAGACATTTGCTGAAAGAGTTTGGGCTTTACGAGTACAGGGATGCGCACCCGTCCACCCTGTCCGGCGGGCAGAAGCAGCGCCTTGCCATTGCCTGCGCCATCTTTTCCGGCCGCAGGATATTGATACTCGATGAGCCTACCAGCGGCCTTGATGGGCGAAATATGCGCCTGATTGCGGAAAGGCTGAAAAGCGAAGAGCGGAACGGCAGAACCATTCTCGTGATCACCCATGACAGGGAGCTGATCGAGAGCTGCTGCGGTAATGTTGTGGAGGTTGAAAAACGATCGCCATGAGTCAGCCGAGGACCGTTATGGGATATCCGCGCCGGGGGAATCGTTTTCTGCCCCTGCCGGCAGCTCTACCGCGATGGTCGTGCCCTTGTCCGAGCTTTCCTCCACCCAAACGGAGCCGCCGTGGAGATTGGCGATCTCCCACACCAGAGAAAGCCCCAGTCCCGCGCCGCCGTACTCGCGGCTGCGGGATTTATCTACCCGAAAGAAGGGATGGAAAATGCTCCGCTGATACTCCTCCGGAATGCCGCAGCCGGTGTCGGAAACGCGAATGATGCACTTTTCCTGCCCTTGCGCAAGCTCGACCCGCACCGAGCCGCCGGGACGGTTGTATTTGACGGCGTTCTCCGTCAAATTAAAGAGCAGGCGGTAGATCAGCGCGTCGCTGCCGGTCAGGGCGGCGTCGCCCGCCGCATCCAGCGTGATGCTTCGCTTCTCCGCCAGCGGCGCGAGATCTGTGAAGATCTCCTCGACCATGGGGGCGAGCTGGATCTGCTCGTTCCGCGCCACCTGCTGCAAATTGCTCATCTCCAGCAGCGTCTTGGTCATCTGCGTCAACCGCTCCGTCTGCTCGCGCAAAAGCGTGAGGAATTCCGCCGTCTCCGGCCGCACATCGGGATGCTCCGCGGAAAACAGCTCCAGCTGCGCCTGCATCAGCGCCAGCGGCGTGCGCAGCTCGTGGGCGGCGTTGCCGGTGAACTGCCGCTGGGCGGCAAAGGCGTTGTTCAGCCGCTCCAGCATCTGGTTGAACGAGCGGCTCAGCTGCCGGAACTCCGAAATGGCGTCTTCATCGATCCTCATATCGGCAAGATTGTTCAGCTGCACCTGCTCCACCTGCGAGGCAAAGCTGCGAAGGGGCTTGAGGGCGCGTCCGCTGACAAAATAGGCGAGGATGCCGCTGAGCAGTGTTACCGCCGCTGTGATGTACCAGTTGGTGGTGCGGAAGCGCCCCTGCACCCCATCGACGACGATGGTCAACTCCTCGTTGGGCGCTATGAGCTGCGGGTCAAAGCTCGCCGCTCCGCCATCATTCAGGATCACCGTGCCGCCGCCCTGTAAGCTGTCCGCAATGGTGTCCATATAGTACACACCGGAGGAGCACAGCAGCAAATTCATGGCCACGCAGGTGATGCCGATGAGCAGGACGGACATCAGCGTGATGCGCCACTGCAGGGAGAGCCGCTTCATGCTTCCTCGCCTCCCATCAGATAGCCCTCGCCGATGCGGTTGCGGATGGGGTCATAGCCCAACGCGGTGCGCAGCTTCTTCCGCAGGGCGGAGATGTGGACGCGAATGGAATTGCTGAAGCTGTCCACGCTGTTGTCCCAAACATGATCTATCAGCTCCTCCTGACTCACGGGCCGCCCCTGATGCACCATTAAATATTCCAGGATTCCCGCCTCCTTGCGGGTCAGCGTCAGCGCCTGTCCGCTGACGGCGGCGGTGCGGGAGCGGGTGTCGAAGCTCAGGTCTCCGCAGCTCAGCAGCACGTCCTGCTGGGTGAACTGCCGCAAGGTCAGGCTGCGGATGCGGGCCTCCAGCTCGGCAAGATGAAAGGGCTTTGCCAGATAGTCGTTTGCCCCGGCGTCCAGCCCCTCGACCTTGTCCTCCACCTCACTGCGGGCGGAGAGGATCAGCACCCGCGTCTCCCGGTCAGTCTGCCGCAGGGTGCGCAGCACCGTCATGCCGTCCTTTTTCGGCAGGTTCAGATCAAGAAGTACCAGATCGTAGCGCTCCACGCCCAGAAGCGCCAGCGCCTTTTCCCCATCATAGCAGTAGTCCACGCTGTAGGCCAGCCGCCGCAGGCTGCGGACGATCGTCTCGCACAGGGCGCGTTCATCTTCAATTACTAAAAGGTGCATGAGAGCCCTCCTTTTTATTTCTCCGTTTTTGTGTTGTTTTCATTATAGCAAAAATAGATAAGGTTTACGTTAAGTTTTCGTTCTTAACAGAGACTTTAACTCTCCCACGCTATGATGGGGGTACAAAATCGGAAAGGGTGATGAAAAATGAGCTGCGGGAAAAAGGCCGCGGCGCAGATCGTGCTGCTGATGGCCGGAGCCGCCATGCTGTGCTTCGGCGTCTGGCGGGGCGAGGCGGCGACGGTGCTGAGCAAAGCAATCAAACTATGTCTGGAGTGTGTGGGCATTGGGTAAAAAGTTTTCAGGCGTTTCACAGACCATGTCCCGTTTCCGGGGCTGGATCCAGGCGGGTGCGACGCTGCTGACCAACCTGCACCTGCCGAACTTCCTCAAAGGAGGGCTGTATCAGGGCGCGGGGAAGACCGTCTGTGTGCCGGGACTGAACTGCT
The DNA here is from genome assembly GCF_025567605.1 of Oscillibacter acetigenes. Lineage (NCBI taxonomy): Bacteria > Bacillati > Bacillota > Clostridia > Eubacteriales > Oscillospiraceae > Oscillibacter > Oscillibacter acetigenes. Next base: position 152,273 of record NZ_JAOQKG010000002.1, read on the forward strand.
ACTCCTGTCCGGCAGCGTCCGGGGCCTGTCCCATCGGGGCGTTTCAGGCGGTGGTGGGGTCATCGAAGTTCAGCTTTTCCTACTATATCACAGGCTTTCTCATTCTGCTGGGCGTGCTGCTGGGGCGCTTTATCTGCGGCTTCCTCTGTCCCTTCGGCTGGTTTCAGGAGCTGCTGCATAAGATCCCGACAAAGAAGCTCTCCACAAAGAAGCTCAAGCCCCTGACATACCTCAAGTACGCCGTCCTGCTGGTGATGGTCGTTCTCCTGCCGGCGTTCCTTGTGAACGACGTGGGCATGGGCGATCCCTTCTTCTGCAAGTACCTCTGTCCGCAGGGCGTGCTGGAGGGAGCCATCCCGCTGTCCCTTGCCAATGCCGGCATCCGGGCGGCGCTGGGCAAGCTGTTTACATGGAAGTTCAGCATCCTGCTGTCGGTGATCGTGCTGAGCGTGGTGTTCTACCGCCCGTTCTGCAAGTGGCTCTGCCCGCTGGGCGCGTTCTATGCGCTGTTCAACCGGGTGTCCCTCTTCCAGATGAAGGTGGATAAGAATAAGTGCATCTCCTGCGGGAAATGCGCCAGAGCCTGCAAGATGGATGTGGATGTGACGAAAACGCCCAACCATACCGAGTGCATCCGCTGCGGAATGTGCGTCCGCGCCTGCCCGACGAACGCCGTGTGCTTCCGCTACGGCTTCGGCAGCGGGGAAGAGACACCAAAGAAAACAACGATGGAGGAATCAAAATGAACATGAAGAGAATTTTTGCACTGGCTTTTGCCGTGCTGATGGTGCTGGCCCTGGCGGCCTGCGGCGCAAAGGACAACGACAGGCAGGCGGATATGAGCGGAGACGGCTCCGCCATGACCGGTGAGCCGAAAACCGCCGAGGAAGCGCTCGCCATGCACAAGGAGCTGCTGGAGCGGGAAAACGCGCTCCTGTCGGGAAATGCCGAGCTCTGGGAGAAGGTGTTCATGGCGGCTGACAAGGGCATGGCCATGATCGAGGACGGCAAAAACTACGGCGACTTCCTGCTGGATACCGTCGAGGCCGCGAAAGAGCAGTTCACTGACAAGGAGTATGAGTGGCTGAAGGAGTCGGCCACGGAGATCAGCAATATTGAAAACAAGCTGACCGAGTTGGAAGAGAAGTATCCCGAGATCATGCAGAAATCCATGGACGGCGATATGAGTATGCCCGCGGGCAGCGACACGAGCACCCCTCCCGACGACGGCAGTATGCAGAAGTTCCCCGCCTTTGAGGGTAAAGACCTGGATGGCAACACGGTGAAGAGCGACGAGCTGTTCTCCGGCAACGCCGTCACCGTAGTGAATTTCTGGTTCACCACCTGCAATCCCTGCGTGGGAGAGCTTGCCGAGCTGGACGCGCTGAATAAGGAACTCGCGGAGAAGGGCGGCTCCCTCATCGGCGTCAACACCTTCACGCTGGACGGCGACGAGGCAGCGATTTCCGAGGCGAAGGACGTGCTGGCCAAGAAGGGCGCCACCTATCAGAATGTGTATTTTGACTCCGATGGTGAGGCGGGAAAGTTTACCACCAACATCTTTGCCTATCCCACCACCTATGTGGTCGACCGCAGCGGCAATATCGTGGGTGAACCCATCGTAGGCGCCATCACGGAAAAGAAGCAGGCGGAGACACTGCAAAAGCTCATCGATCAGGCGCTCGCCGCCGATATGGGTTGACCCGAGATTTAAAAAAGCGCCTGCTGTGCGCCATTGCATTGCCCTCGGCGGGCAAGAGGCGGAGTGAGCCCCGCTTCCCCTGAAAGGAGGAAACGCGATGTATCGAAGCGTATTGGCACTGCTTTTCGCCTCGGTGCTGCTGCTGGGCGGCTGCGCCGCCGGGCAGCAGACTGTGCCGAAGGAAAAGAGCGGACAGGAAGCAAACATGGACGGACTGGCTTTTGACCGGTCTGACGAGGAGATCACCTATATGGATACCACAGACAATGTCATCTATCTGGCGGGCGGCTGCTTCTGGGGCATGGAACAGCTGATGCAGTCCATCCCCGGCGTTATCGACGCCGAGAGCGGCTATGCCAACGGCACCTGCGAGGCGGACGCCGATTACAAGACCGTCTGCAAGGGAGAGACCGGCTTTCGGGAAACGGTGCGCGTGGAGTATGACCCCGAGCAGGTGAGCCTTGACGCGCTGCTGCTGGCCTACTTCTATGTCATCGACCCCACGGTGCAAAACCGGCAGGGCAACGACCGCGGCAGCCAGTACCAGACCGGCGTTTACTTCACCAACGAAAGCGCGAGAGAGACGGTGAAGCGTATCGCGGAGATCGAGCGCGGCCGCAGCGAGAAATTCTTCGTGGAGATCGGCCCGCTCAAGAATTACTATCCCGCCGAGGAATACCACCAGAACTACCTCGAAAAGAACCCGAACGGCTACTGCCACATCCCGCGCGCGGAGATGGAGCTTTTTTCCCGGCTGCGCATCGACCCGGGCGACTATCAGAAGCCCGCGGCGGAGTCCATTCGTGACAAGCTGACGGCGGAGCAGTACCGCGTCACGCAGGAGAGCGGCACGGAGCGCGCCTTCACGGGCGAGTTCTGGGACAAGTTTGAAAAGGGCATCTATGTGGATGTCGTGACCGGCGAGCCGCTCTTTTCCTCCACGGATAAGTACGAGAGCGGCTGCGGCTGGCCCGCCTTTACAAAGCCTATCGAGGGCCCCGCTGTGGTGGAAAAAGAGGATTTGAGCCACGGGATGCGCCGCACGGAGGTCAGAAGCCGCGCCGGAGACTCCCATCTCGGTCATGTGTTCACCGGCGATCCGGAGTCGCCCAACGGCGTGCGCTACTGCATTAACAGCGCGGCCCTGCGCTTCGTCCCCTATGAAAAAATGGAGGCCGAGGGCTACGGATACCTGCTGTACCTGTTTGAAAAATAGGACGCAAGCAGTCGGCAGTTCTCATGCAAGGAACTATCAGCACATCACAGCATATCGGACTGCCCGGTGGCAGTCCGATATGCTGTGAATGGAATTTTCCGCCACTCTCAATGAGCCGATTTCGAAACGGAGAAGCACATGTATCTTTTTCAAATAAGCAACTACGATGACCCCGCCGTGGACAGAGAAACCGCAGAACTGCTGCACCGGCATTTGGAAGCTGAGAGCCGGCGGCGCTGCCCGCTATATGGAATGCGATAGACCGCATCAGAACTCACGCCGCGAAAGGCCCGGCGCGCGAAAAGCGGACAGTGCGCTACCGCATTTATGGCGTGTTTCTGCTGGCGCTGGGCCTTTTGACGCTGATTCTCGGCTTGATGCCGCCAAGAACCACCGATGTGATCATTGTGGGCGGAGCCGTGATCATTGCAGGCCTTCTGGAGTTTACCCTTGCTCGCGGAAGAACGCCGCCGCGCATACCGGCGTCCTGCAAAAAGGAGGCGCAGAAAGCGCTGGAGCTGCGGCGGACCATTGATTGGGAAAAGCTCAAAACCACCATTCGCTTCGAGGATGCCGGCATAACGATCTGCGCGGAGGAGAACGAAGAACATCTCTCTTATACACGGATAAAGAGCGCCTTTGAATCATTGCATCTGTGGCTTGTGGTCTGCGACGATGAATGCGCGCTGCTGCTTCAGAAAAAGGACCTGAGGTCCGGGAACGCAGACAGCTTCCTCTCTGACATCATTTCAAAAATGAACACAGGAACAGATGCATCCGGCTGAACGCGGCAGCTATGTGACGTTACCAGCCCGTTTGTCCCAGTGGGACTTCAACTATGGTCCAGCTATCGACGGAAGCATACAAATGAGCGATTACCAGAAGGATGATCGGAGGCAGATGAATAAGCGAGGGATAGCCTTTATAGTGGTAGATATCAGGGCTGTTGTCAGCAAAATGTAGGATGCAAGAGGCCAATCGGCAGGCAACAAACATGCGAGTTGAAGCAGCATTTTATATCCGCCTAAGAAAGATCCAGTAGGCATTCGGCCACTGAGAACACACCATCTGATACCTCCCCCTGTTCAGATCTTCTGAACAGCCATCCATGTCGAAAGCGGAGAGACTGCGATACAGCAATCTCTCCGCTTTTCTGTCGTGATCTCCTGCTTTGAGCGGAGAGGCCGAACCTGCACGACAATGAAAAAACATGGCTCCAAGCCGGGACAGGCGGTTCTTATGAGGTATCCTCACATCTGCGGCACTGTCGACGCTGTCCAAAGGCAGCCCACACTCATCCCTCTAAGTACGGGCATCGGATGCCCTGACTTTTTGCGGTCTTTTGAGGATATGCCTCCCCCTCCCACCACCACTAACCTCGAATATCCTTATGCCCACAGCGGTGTCGCTGTGGGCTTTTTTGCGCCCTTTGGGCAGCCTCGCTGCCGTAGCCCTCCTGTGTTCTGAAATTTACATCCAACAGATTTCAGAATATGGAGGAACCAAAAATGTATGACAGACGGAGCATCTACGCACTGAACAAGAAAAATCCAGACGCCATTGTACTTCCAGACGCCGATGGAAATCTGATCTGCCTGACCTGCGCTGATTTCACCGATGAAGCAGAGTTTCGCCGTTGGAAGAGGTGGTCGGACCAGGACTTTCACGCAGAGGACAAAAGCGATGTGGAGGAAAGCGACCACACCACATCTATGGACATGGTTCCGGAAGCCGCCCTTGCTGTTCCCAATGAGGATGCTTTGGCAGAGGAAAGGCAGGTCAGAGAAGATCAGATTCGTTGTGCGGAGGCAGCGGTTTCTGGGATCAGAAGCATACTGACTGGTGCACAGTTTTATAGACTCCGGCAGTATTGCATCGAAGGGAAAACAGAGAGCGAAATCGCCGAAGCAGAAGGCGTCACGCAGCAGGCTGTGTCTAAATCGCTGGTCTCCGCTTTGAAAAAATCGAGAAAATTTTTGAAAAGGGGTCCAAAAATGGTTGTGAAAAAGCCTGAAAAAAGATGATTAGTGAAGGGACAAGTATCCCCCATCTTCTGAACCTTGAAAAACACCGCCCAGGCGGTCATATCCGGTGACTGGAATACCTTTGCTGACGGCGCGAGCGTCAGACCGGGTGCGCGAGGACCACCTGTGCGGAGCATTCTCCGCATATTAGGACGGCCAATAGAAGGTGCAGAGCGATACCAACCCAGGTCAAATGCAGCTTTGGCAGGCTGCTTCGCCATGACCCCGTCAGCTTACAATGATACTCCTGTACGCAGCTTCGAGAGAACCTCGGAGGGGTGAAACTCCCGTGACGCGCGCCAGCGCGGTTCCAGCCGCCGCCCTTGCCTGGGGAAGTAGTGTCGAACACAGGCAGCAACGCAAGAGCAAGAAGGCCGCTCCGCAAGGAGCAGTTCCGCCCCGATACGGAGCGGCCTTTTCTGCTTTGCGGCAGAAGTATGGGGATCGTCCACCTCCTCTTTCTCTTTTCCGCCATCCATTCTTTTCTCTCTTTTAATCCTCTGAACGGCCTGCATTCACTCCCTCCTTATCGCCCCGGACGATCCTCATATTTGTGCCGCAAGGCAAAATTCAGAAAAGAGGTACCGATATGGATCAGAACGTCAATTATTACGGCATCATCCTTCTGCTGCGCCAGCTTCGGGAAAGCGGCAGCTTCAGCGAAAAGGAGTTGCGGAGGGTGGCGGCACGGATCGCCGCGGACAGCGGCGCGGACATTATGATTTCTCTCTGATTTCCTCCATCTTTCAGTAGCTTTATGACCAAGGTTGTGGTAGTGTTTGTGTTGCAAAAAAGGAGGTGAGCAGGCATGGCGGAAAAGCATCTGACAGACGGCACAACGGCGCTGACAGCGCAGCCCCGCGTCATCAAGATCGAGGCAGCGGAGAAGTCGCAGAATGCGCAGCTGCGGGTAGCGGCCTATACCCGCGTCAGCTCGGACTCCGATGACCAGCGCAACTCCTTCGCGGCGCAAAACCGCTACTACGCCGAGCTGATCTCCGGCAAGGCTGAATGGCGCATGGTGGATATCTACGCCGACGAGGGCATCACCGGCACCTCCGCCGCAAAGCGTGAGGACTTCCAACGCATGATGACGGACTGCCGCAGAGGGCTCATCGACCAGATCCTCGTCAAATCCATCTCCCGCTTCGCCCGGAACACAAAGGACTGTCTGGAGGCAGTGCGGGAGCTGAAGGAGCTGGGCGTCAATGTCCGCTTCGAGCGCGAGGGCATCGACATCGCCAATGTGAGCAGCGAGCTCATCACCGCCATCTACGCCGCCTTCGCCCAAAAGGAGAGCGAATCCATCTCCGGCAATATGCGCTGGAGCTATCAGCGCAGGATGGAAAGCGGCGAGTTCAACACCTGCCGCGCCCCCTGGGGCTTCCGGCTGGACGGGAAAAGCCTTGCCGTCCACGAGGATGAAGCCGAGATCGTGCGGCGTATCTTCCTCGAATACCTCTCCGGCAGGAATCCGCGAGAGATTGCGGAAATCCTGAACGCCGAGGATACATCGGGACGGATATGGAAATATAAGTCTGTGGATTACATCCTGCAAAACGAGCGTTATGCAGGCAACGCTCTGCTGCAGAAGCGATACACGACCGCTACCCTCCCCAAGCAGCAGAAGATCAACCACGGGGAGCGCGAAATGTACTATGTGGCGGATAGCAACGAAGCCATTATTCCACAGGAGCTATTCGACCGCGCAAAAGAACTGCGGCAAAGACGCAGCGTCGGGCAGACTGTCACCCATGGAAGGCTCTGCGTCCGGATGCGCTGCTCCTGCGGCTCCCGCATCCGGGCAAAGCAAGTCAATGGCAGATGGTACTGGTGCTGCTGCCGACACGATGAAAAAGGCGACTGCGCCATCAAGCCCGTGCCGGAAGCGCAGACGGATGAAGCCTTCCGCCGCCTCTACTATAAGCTCAAGCATCAGAGCCTCCCCATTCTGGAGCAGATGCTCGAGACTCTCCGGGCGATCCGTGATCGCAGATTGCTCTGGAGCGAGGACATCGTTTCCCTCAACAAAAAAATATCTGAACTCTCCAGTCAGAATCAAACGCTGGCCTTCCTCAAGCAAAACGGCCTCGTTGATCCTGACATTTTTATATCCAAAAGCAACGAGCTGACCCGCCAGCTCCGGCAGGCCAAGCTGGACAAAGAGGAACTTATGGCTGCCGAGGGGGATGCCACCGCCCAGCGGACGCAGGAGCTGATAGCCCTGCTGGAGGATGGGCCGGACTTCCTCGACCACCCAGACACAGAGCTGTGCGGCGCACTCATTGCGGAAATCATCGTGGAGAGCAACGACACCCTCCGCTTCCGCCTGCATAACGGGCTGGAGCTGCGGGAATCCATTGAGAGGACGGTGCGATAATGGGAAACCGAAAGCAGCCCTTCGGCTACCGTATGACGCTGGGCGAGATCACGATCCTGCCGGAGGAAGCGGAGCTGGTACGGTTTATCTTCCAAGGCTACAGCATGGGAGCCACGCTGGGGGAGCTGACCAAGGCACTCTGCCGGCAGGAGATTCCCTACTATGAGGGGCGGACATGGAACAAAAACATGGTCTCCCGTATTTTAGAGGATGGCCGATACATCGGAGGGAAAGGTTATCCGGCACTCATCGAGCCGGAGCAACTCCGCGTGGCAGCGGAAAAGAGGACGGCAAGAGCACGCCCGCCGCAGAAAACGCCCGCGCAGAAGGCCCTGCGGCGGCTCTGCGGCGCACCGCCCTCCGAGCGGGTGGAGAAGATCGTCACCGACCTGCTCAACGAGCTCATACGCTGCCCCGACCGTGTCCGGCCATCGACATCCCAAGTAGTCGGCGCTGCCTGCGGAAAAACGCGGGAGGAGCTGACCTCCGCGCTGGAGCGGCAGCCCATCGACGAGGACAACGCCAGAGCGTTGCTCCTTCAACTGGCGGCAGAGCAGTACGACGCCATTGGGAACACGGAATACGAAACCGTGCGGCTGCGGCGGCTGCTCACCGGCCGAATGCCCATGCCGGAGTTGGATGCGGAACTGCTGCAAAGTGCGGTGTCAAAGGTGCGTGTGACGAACAACTGCGTGACCGTGACGCTGAAGAACGGGCAGACCATAGAGAGGAGAGATCAGCTGTGAACGAAACCGCCCCAAGAGTCATTAAGATCCCCGCAAAGCCGGAGTCGGTCCGGCAGGCGGAGCTACAAAGACAGCTCCGGGTCGCCGCCTACTGCCGGGTCTCCACCAAGGAGGAGGATCAGGCAAACAGCTACGAGGTGCAAAAAGAATACTACACCGACAAGATCATGTCCAACCCCGTGTGGACCATGGCGGGCATCTTCGCCGACAAGGGCATCACCGGCACCTCGGTGAAAAAGCGCGAGGACTTCATGCGTATGATCCGCCACTGCCGCCAGAGGAAGATAGACGTCGTCCTCACCAAGTCAGTCTCCCGCTTCGCCCGCAACACGGTGGACTGCCTCTACTACACACGGGCGCTCAAGGAGCTGGGCATCGCCGTCATCTTTGAAAAAGAGAACATCAATTCGCTGGAGGAGGACAGCGAGCTGCGCATCACGCTCTCCGGCGCCTTCGCGCAGTCCGAGAGCGAATCCATCTCCGCCAATGTCACATGGGGCAAACGCCGCGCCATGGAGAGCGGAAAGGCGACCATCCAGTACAAATACCTCTACGGCTACCGCAGGGGCGCGGACGATAAGCCGGAGATCATCCCGGAGGAGGCAGAGGTCGTCCGCTGGATCTACGAGCGATACCTCGCCGGAGCCAGCACACGGATGCTGCGGGACGAGCTGCATGAGCAGGGCGTGATATATTCCGAGAAGTCACCGCAATGGACGCTGCCTCATATCAAGAGCATCCTGCGGAATGAGAAATACTGCGGCGACGTGCTGATGCAGAAAACCTTTCAGCAGGATGTCATCAACCGCAAGGTCATCAAAAACACAGGGCAGCTCCCCATGTACCTCATAGAGAACCACCACGAGGGCATCGTCAGCCGTGAGAAGTACAACGCGGTGCAGGCGGAGATGGCGCGGCGCAAGGCGGCAAAAAGCCCCTCCAAGAGAGCCTCCACCGGTCTTGCCGCCTACACCAGCCGCTACGCCCTCTCAGACCGTCTGGTGTGCGGCGAGTGCGGAACACTGTACCGCCGCTGCACATGGACGCGCCCCGATGGAAAGCGCGTCGTGTGGCGCTGTGTGAGCCGCCTGGACTACGGCAAGAAATACTGCCACAGCTCGCCCACGCTGGACGAGGCGCCGCTCCAACAGGCGATCATAGCCACCCTCAACACCGTCCTGCCGGACTTGGATGGCCGTATCCGCCAGATCACGGAGGCGTTGGAGGCGGAGGTCATCCCGTTCCCCGGCAGCGGCATGAGCCTTGGCGACATCGACCGCAGACTGGCGGAGCTGGAGGTACAGTTCCAAAGGCTGCTGGAAAAGGCGGCGGATGATCCTATCGCCTATGGGGATCAGTTCAAGGAGATACTGGACGAGCAGACCACGCTAAAGGAGCTGCGGGCAACCATCCTTGCCGAGAATAAGGAACACGCCGAAGCGGATCGGCGTATCAGGGATGCCGCGGGGATGCTGGAAAACGCCGTGCCACACATCGCGGAATGGGACGAGAGTGCCGTCCGGCAGCTGGTGGCACAGGTGAAGGTGCTGTCCAAGAACGAGATCAGCGTGACGCTCAAGAGCGGCATCGAGATCCGGCAGAGCATATCAAACTAAAAAAGGAGATGGGAAAATGGTATTTGTGACCGGCGACCTCCACGGAAATTTTGAGCGATTCAAACCAAAATACTTTCCCGAACAGGCGCGGATGACAAAGCAGGACATTATGATCTGCGCAGGAGACTTTGGCGGCGTGTGGTTTGGCGACAGCCGCGACGATGAAACGCTGGATTGGCTGGAACGCCTGCCCTTCACGCTTGCCTTCGTCTGCGGCAACCATGAAAACTATGACGCACTGGAACGATATCCCGTAGCGGAGTGGCACGGCGGCAAGGTACATCGCGTTCGCCCTCATGTGCTGCACCTGATGCGCGGCCAGATCTTTGAGCTGGAGGGCAGCCGCTTCTTCACCATGGGCGGCGCAAAAAGCCACGATATTGAGGATGGGATTCTGGAGCCGGATGCCCCGGATTTTGAGCGAAGGCTCATGACGCTCCAGCGCAAGCCCAGAGCGAGATACCGCATCAACCATATCTCGTGGTGGGCGCAGGAACTGCCCTCCGATGAGGAATATGCCGAAGCGCGGCGAAACCTCGACGCGGTCGGCTGGCAGGTGGACTACATCATCACCCACTGCGCTCCCACCAGCATCGTCCTCATGGGGAGCCGCCACAACGAGGCGGACTGGCTCACGGATTTCTTGCAGGAGGTGCAGGAAAGAGCAAAATACCACTACTGGCTGTTCGGCCACTACCACGACAACCGAGCCATTGATGAAAAGCACATCCTGCTGTGGGAGCAGATCGTGCGAGTCATCTGAAACAGGTCAAAGCAGAGGAAAACACGGTGAACCGCCGTGCTTTTCTCTGCTTTGAGCGTTGATCAGGCGCACCACGCCGGAAAGGAGAAGCTATGAATATCCGCAAGCCCACAGATTACACCACCCTGTTCACCGCGCTGGACGCCGCTGTTGCGGCGCAGCTCCCGCAGATAGAATTGTACTGCGAGATCGGTCGAGTGGTCAGCGGCAGGGTCGAGAAAGGAGCGGCTGTCGCGGCGTCGGAACGCCTGCAAGCGGCCTATCCCACAGCCGAGGGCGTTTCTCCCCGCAATGTGCGCCGTATGCGGGACTTCTACCGGATGTACGGCGACACACCGGAGTTGCTGGTGGAGGCAATGCGCCTAAACTGGACACAGAATGTGGTCATCATGGAGGCCGGATTGACCATGGACGAGAGGTGCTGGTACATTCGGAAGGTCGCCAAAAGCGGTTTATCCAAAACAGAGCTGCTGCGGATGATTGAGAGAGCCGAACATTCGGAAATTGCTCTTGGCGAAAGCGTGGATACCTGCTATACTGTAGAAAATGATGAGTTTTCGGAGAAAAACCAGTATGAAGAATATCCTGTTTATCTGCCACGGCAATATCTGCCGCAGCCCCATGGCCGAGTTCGTGATGAAGGACTTGGTGAAAAGGGCTGGGCTGGCGTCGCAATTCCATATCGAGTCGGCAGCCACCAGCCGAGAGGAGATCGGCAACCCGGTCTATCCTCCGGCGCGGCGCAAGCTGGCGGAGCATGGAATCTCCTGCAACGGCCATGCGGCGCGCCAGCTCACCAATCAGGACTACGACAAGTACGACCTGCTGATTGGCATAGACAGCGCGAACCTGCGGAATATGTACCGCATCTGCGGCGGCGATTTTGCCGGCAAGCTGCACCTCCTGATGGACTACAGCAACCATCCCCGCGATGTAGCCGACCCGTGGTACACCGACGATTTCGAGGCAACCTGGCAGGATGTACTGGCGGGATGCCAGGGATTGCTGGATTCAATCATTAGAAAAGAGGTATAATGAATGCCTACATCAAGAAAATTCAGAGACAGCATTCACGCCAAAGGCACAAATATCGCCGTGCTTTCCAATGGTAACAGCGATGACTACATTTCCCTGACAGATATTGCACGCTATAAGAGCGATGCACCAGATGATGTAATTAAAAACTGGATGCGCAACCGTGACACGATTGAATTTCTTGGACTGTGGGAGCAGCTCAATAATCCGGAATTTAAACCCGTCGAATTCGACGGGTTTAGAACACAGGCTGGATCAAATGCCTTCACCATGTCCCCGAAGAAGTGGATCGACGGCACCGGAGCGGTCGGCATCATCTCTAAGGCTGGGCGCTATGGCGGAACATTTGCCCAGAAAGATATTGCGTTTGAATTTGCCTCTTGGATCTCCGCAGAATTCAAGCTGTATATCATCAAAGACTATCAACGTCTGAAAAACGATGAAAACAGCCGTCTTGCGCTGGGGTGGAATTTAAACCGGACACTGGCGAAAATCAACTACCGTATCCATACGGATGCCATCAAGGATGTGTTGATCCCGCCGGATGTGACCCCACAGCGTCAGAGCTTTACCTACGCCAATGAAGCAGATGTGCTGAATGTTGCGTTGTTCGGTATCACGTCAAAGGAATGGCGTCAGACACATCAGGATTCCAAAGGAAATATTCGAGATGAAGCAAGCCTCCAGCAGTTGATCGTTCTTGCTAATCTCGAAAGCATCAATGCGGAGTTGATTCGCCAAGGAGTCCCCCAGAGTGAGAGACTGCTCCGGCTGAATGCCAGTGCAAAGCAGATGATGCAGTCCCTTGTAGGAGATCATCGTATTGACGAATTTAGGACGTATGGTGAACTGCCGAATAAGGAAAGCAAATAAGCCACAGGCATATATTAAAACTAAGTTTATCATCCGCAACATACATAGGAATCTCTACTCTGCAACACATTGGGAGGCCTCATTATGGAATTTGACCGTGAAGTATTTGATCTTATGCCATCTGGAAGCAAAACCTTTAACCTGATTGGCCTAAAAATGCCGAGCGATAAGGATATATTCTTTCGCGCGAAGCAAAAGGAAACCCTTGATAAATACCAAGCAGCGAGGAGGTTTATGTATGAACTGGAAACTGACGATTGGGATCACTATTTTCACAAATTAGAAGATGAGAATGGCAATATCTACTTTCAAAATGTGCTCAAAGCTCAGTGGTATGAGGCAGCTCTGCTTTTTTACAATGCAGTCGTTGATTTGTCTTGGATAGCTTGTTACATATCAGCAGAATATTTCATCTATGTTGATGGGAAGCCAGTAGAAGTTGAAGGATTGACCCCTATAGAAGAAGCGTACAATGCGTTAAGAAAAGCTGAAGGCTATGTACAGCATCCCGGTGTAGATGGAAACCCCTTTGAATATTTGAGAAAAATGTGCCCCCAATTTAGTGATACATTGGATTTTGTAATCGCGTTCTGGAAAGACTTTGCTGACACGCCGGTTCGCTGGAAGTATAATTATTTAAAGCATAAGGGTTCATTGTGCTATAAAGAAATTCAAGAGCGTGAACCACATAAGATATTTTCTCTGCAGGTCAATGATAAGAAATGCCCAAGCGACATTAGGGATGTTCAAGCAACAATTAACCTCATCGATGCAATAGAAGAGTTACGAAGATTTGATAATGAAAAACTATTTCCATATATTGAATCACTTTTCATTCAACTTGAAACTTTAGTAAAGCCCTCTCCGCTGATTTTTTAATGTCGTGTACACGGGTAAATTGATTTTTGGCATGAAGGCAAAAATCTACAGTGGTACAGCATGACAGAAAAACAACCACATCGAAAAGATGTGGTTGTTTTTTTGTCTAAATGCATTCATGGGCGCAGGGGATTGGATTCCGCCTGTGCCCGCTTTTCTTTTTCAGCGGAACCATCCGCACGGCGGAAAGGCTCTGCCCCGCAATCGGACCGCAAAGAATACGGCTCCGCTCGCCTATGCGATTCGATTGCGGGGACGTGTGCCTGCGGATGCTGCTTTGACGAAAATGGATGGGAAGATGGCGGACTTTTTTGGGGAAAAAGATAGCTAAAACGGCGAATTCTTTACGAAAAATATACAAGAGCCTGTGAGAAAAACGTGCTATAATGAGTTCGAATAAACAGAGATGTGGGAGACCAGCCCCCGATCCGCCGGCGCGCCCTCCAGGCTGCCGTACGGGTCTGGGGCGTTTTCCCTAGAAGGAGTGTATATGGCACATATCAATTCGGATATTCTGCGCCTCGGCGTGGATGTGGGGTCCACCACCGTCAAAGCAGTGGCCCTGGACCCGGCTGACAACAGCGTACTGTTCACCCGCTATCAGCGGCATAACGCCCATCAGGCGGATACCGTCCGGCAGCTGCTGGAGGAGGCGGCCGGTCACTTTCCCGGCATGCGGTTCCGTATCGGCGTGTGCGGGTCCGGCGGACGGCCCATTGCCGCCGCCCTGGGGGCCTGCTATGTCCAGGAGGTGGTGGCCAACGCGGCGGCAGTCCGGGCCTTGTATCCGGAGGTCCGCACCGCGGTGGAACTGGGCGGACAGGATGCCAAGGTGATCTTCTTCCGCTATGACGAGGCCAGCGGAAAGCTCCAGACCTCCGACATGCGGATGAACGGCAGCTGCGCCGGAGGCACCGGCGCGTTTATCGATGAGATCGCCGCGCTGCTGAACGTGCCGGCGGACGAGTTCGAGCAACTGGCTGCCCGCGGGAAGACCGTTTACAGCATCTCCGGCCGCTGCGGCGTGTTTGCCAAGACAGACATCCAGCCCTTGCTGATCCAGGGGGCGGAGCGGGCGGATATCGCGCTTTCCACCTTCCACGCCATCGCCAAGCAGACCATCGGCGGCCTGTCCCAGGGACTGGAGCTGACGGCCCCCATCATCTTTGAGGGCGGCCCGCTGACCTTCAACCCCACGCTGGTGCGGGTGTTTGCGGAGCGGCTGAATCTGGAGGAAAGGGATATCGTTCGACCGGACCACCCGGAGACCATCGTGGCCCGGGGCACCGCCATCGCCATCGACGAGCTGTTCCCCGGACAGGAGGACGCCATGACCCTGGCAGAGGCCATGGAGCGGCTGGACAAGGCCCCGGCCCAGACCGAAGGGCCCTCCGGCACCGGCAGGCCCTTCTTTGCCAGCGACGAGGAGCGGGAGGTCTTTCTCCGCCGCCACCGGGCGGAGCTGCGCCAGCCGGTGGATGCCGCGGAGCGGAAGGTCCTGCGGGGGTACATCGGCATCGACTCCGGCTCTACCACCTCCAAGTTCGTCTTTATAGACGAGAACGAGCAGGTGACGGACACTTTCTACGCCAACAACCAGGGGGAGCCGCTGAAGGTGGTCCGGGAGGGCCTGCTGGCCCTGGCGGAGAAGTATGAGAAGCTGGGCATCCAGCTGGAGGTGCTGGGCCTGGGCACCACCGGCTACGGCGAGCAGATGCTCTCTGCTGCCTTTCACGCCGACTACCACACAGTAGAGACCGTGGCCCACGCCCGGGGCTGCCGCCGCTTCTTCCCGGACGCCACGTTTCTGCTGGACATCGGCGGCCAGGACATGAAGGCCATCTGGCTGAAGGACGGCGTGGTCACGAACATCATGCTGAACGAGGCATGCTCCTCCGGCTGCGGCTCCTTTTTGGAGAACTTCGCCGCCACCCTGGGGATGCCGGTGGACCAGGTGGCGGACGCCGCCTTCCGATCTCAGGCCCCTGCCGAGCTGGGCAGCCGGTGCACTGTGTTCATGAACAGCACCATCATCAACGAGCAGCGCAACGGCAAGCAGCCTGACGACCTGATGGCGGGGCTGTGCCGCTCCATCATCGAGAACGTGTTTACAAAGGTGGTCCGCATCGCCAACGTGGCGGAGCTGGGGGATCGGGTAGTGGTCCAGGGGGGCACCTTCCGGAACTTCGCCGTCCTGCGGGCCCTGGAGGAGTATCTGGGCCGGGACGTGACCCTGGCCCCCTATCCCGGCGAGATGGGCGCTCTGGGTGCGGCTCTCGCGGTGAAGCAGGAGGTGGAGGCCCACGGCTACGCCAACGGCCGCTGCTCCGCCTTCATCGGCTTTGACGCGGTGAAAAACTTCCAATACACCCGGGAGAGCGGTGTACTCTGCCCCCACTGCACCAACCACTGCAGCCGGACGATCCTGCATTTCCCGGACGGTGGCTGCTATGTCACCGGCAACCGGTGCGACCGGGGCGCCGTTGTGATGGAGGCGGCACCTGCCCATAAGGCCCAGGAAGTGCCGGACCTGTTCCGGCTGCGGCAGGAGCTGCTGTTCAAGACATATCCGGTATCCCCCGTGCGGGAGGAGCAGAGCCAGACCGTGGGCCTGCCCCGGGTGCTGGAGTTCTGGGACAGCATGCCCTTCTGGAGTACCTTCTTCCGGGCTCTGGGATATCGGGTGAAGTTCTCCCATCCCAGCAGCCGCAGACAGTATGAGAGCGGACTGCAGTACGTGGCGTCGGACACCATCTGTTTTCCGGCCAAGCTGGTCCACGGCCATGTGCTGGACCTGTCCAAACAGGGCGTAGACCGGATTTTCCTGCCCTATATCCTCCACATGCCCACAGAGAACAAAGGGGAGAAGAGCCCCTACGTCTGCCCGGTCATCATGGGCTACTCCATGGTGGTGCGGAACTTCCAGTCCCCCGGGGAGCACTTCTCCGTGGGCTTTGAGACGCCGGTGTTCCACTGGTTCAGCAAGCAGGACCGGAAGCGGCAGATCTGCCGGTATGCCGTGGAACACTGCGGCGCCACAAAGCGGCAGGCGGAGGCCGCTTACCGTCAGGCGGAGACGGCCATCCTCTCTTTCCGCCATCAGCTGGTGGAGGAGGGAAAGCGGGTCATCGCGGACACCGGAAAGGCGGGCGGTTTCGCCGTGGTGCTGGCGGGACGGCCCTATCACACAGACCCCCTCATCAACCACGACCTGTCCGGGATGTTCACCCGTCGGGGCATCCCGGTGCTGACGGTGGATAGCCTGCCCGGACTGGAGAAGGCGGACCTGCGCCGGTCCCGTGTGGAGATCACCAATGACTTCCACGCCCGGATGCTCTCCGGCGCCATGGTGACAGCGGAGCAGCCCTGCCTGGAGTACGTGCAGATCGTCAGCTTTGGCTGCGGCCATGATGCCATTTTGTCCGATGAGATCATCCGCCTGCTGGGGGAGGGCAGCGGCAAGCCGCCCCTGATCCTGAAGGTGGATGAGAGCGAGGCCGCCGGGTCTCTCGGCATCCGGGTCCAGTCCTTTATTGAGACGGTACAGCTGCGCCGCTCTGCCCAGGCGGAGCAGGCGGCCTGCCGCCTGCCGGAGCCCTACGCGGTGAAGTACCGCAAGGAGGACCGGAAGCTGCGGACTGTGCTGGTGCCAAATATCTCCGCCCCGGTGTCCACTCTTCTCACGGCCTTGATGGACCGGGAGGGTATTCGGGCGGTGAGCCTGCCGGTGGGCGGCGTGGAGCAGATCCGGGTGGGGAAGAAGTACACCCACAATGACATCTGCTTCCCCTGTCAGATGGTCATCGGCGAGCTGATCGACGCCCTGCAGAAGGGAAACTATCCGGAGGACTCCGTGGCCGTGGGCATGGCCAAGCTCAGCTGCGACTGCCGGATGGCCAATTACACCGCGATTCTGCGCAAGGCGCTGGACAGCGCCGGATTTGAAAACGTCCCCATCCTCACCACAGACCCTGGCGACACCAAGGGTATCCACCCCGGCGTGTCCATGCTGGGGGCCCGGTCTGTGCTGCTGGCGGCGTGGGCCTTCTCCATGCTGGACATTCTGGAGGAGCTGTGCCGGAAGATCCGCCCCTATGAGACGGCGGCAGGCGAGACGAACCGCGTGTTCAGCGAATGTGTGGAGTGGATTGCCGCCGCATCCAAGCAGGGGCTGGGCAAGATGATCGGTGCCTTCCGGCGGGCCATCGAGGCATTCCGGGGGCTCCGCTATGACCGCTCCCGCCGCAAGCCCCGGGTGCTGGTCACCGGCGAGCTGCTGGTGAACTTTCATCCCGGCACCAACTTCCACGTGGAGGAGTACCTGGAACGCAACGACATGGAGGTCATCCTGCCCCGCATCACCTACCAGTTCCGCAAGGACTTCCAGGCGGCCATCAGCGAGATCCGGGACTTCGGTGCCCATCTGGCGCCCTATCCCTTCGCCCTGGACGGCGCCGTGGAGTTCATCCAGCGGTTTTTGGAGCGCATTGCCCGGTCCCATCCCCTGTATCACCCGGCGGCCCGGCCTCAGGACCTGTACAGTGACGTGGAGCACTTCATCCCCAAGACCCTCACCTGCGGCGAGGGCTGGCTGATGGCGGGCGAGATCGCCCACTACGCCCACCAGGGGGTCCGGTCCTTCATCATCCTCCAGCCCTTTGGGTGCCTGCCCAACCACGTGTGCGGCCGGGGCGTCACCAAGCGGCTCAAGGAGGAGTTCCCCGGCGTGCAGATCCTGCCCCTGGACCTGGATCCGGACACCAGCTACGCCAATGTGGAGAACCGGCTCCAGATGCTCATCATGAATCAGACCGCGGAGGCGGAGCATTCCGCAGCTAGTGTGGAACCGGCACCCCAAAAGACCCGGGGCGGTTCGCCCCGTCCGGCGCTGTCCTCTACATAAGCGCGGGCGTCGGCTGTATTTTCAGACTCCGGAGAGGAATGCCCGGTGCCGAGGTTCGACCTGGATACAAAGAAGGCAGCCGTTCATGCGAACGGCTGCCTTCTTGAATTTTCGGTTATCGGGAATCTCGGGCATTTCTGGAGGCGCGGACCGGTCGGCGGTCACTTCGCACGTGCAGGAGGCGTGCGGGCGCTTCTATGGACAGTGGAGAGCAGCTCCCGCACCTGCTCCCGGGAGAGGCGGGGCGGAAGCGTGCTGTACAAGCTCCGCTCCACATCGTCCACCAGAATGCTGTACCGAGCCTGCATGGGCGCATCCAACGCGTCCCGGAGGGGCCCCCCTGCCAGACGTTCCAGATACTCCCGGGGGGTCTCCTGGCTTTGACGGCGGCAGCGGCGGCGGGCGCCCCAGTGCTCCAGTTCCAGGAGGGCGGCACGGGGGGTTCCGGCGTACCGCAGCAGAAATGCCCTGACCCGCAGGCGCTGGCCCAGCCGGGAGAGCAGGCCACGGCGGCCCAGACGCTGCCTGACGAGCCCGTCGTCATCATCCTCCTCCGGCAATCTGATGCGGCTGCGGCTGCGCCAGAGCCAGCGCACCAGAGCAGCCACTCCGGCCAGGACCAGCGCGGCCAGGGACAGGAGCAGCAACGCCGTCACCAGCTGAGGGGCGATGGCGGGGCCGGAGGCGCTTTCCACAGGCAGAGCGGCCTCACTGCCGCCTCCGGCGGCGGAGGACATCCCTGCGGACCCGGCGGAGCGGCCCTGGAAGAGAGACGTCAGGAACCGGAATACAGCGGTCAGGGCGCCCTCCAGAAGGCTGCCGACGGCCTGAAAGATGGGGATCAGCTCCCCCCTGGCGGCCAGCAGCAGAGCGCAGGCGGCCACAGCCAGCACGGCCAGGACCGCTGGGACCAGCAGGGCCGGGAGCCGCCCGAAGGGAGAACCGGCCCGAATGGTGTTGCGTCCGGAGGTGCGCATCCCCACCACTGCCAGCAGATCCAGCGCCAGCAGCGCCAACAGAACCGGCACCCGGTCCAGCAGCTGAGGGGCGAAGGAGGCCACGATCAGATAGAACAGCCCATACAGGCCCATGTACTCCCCGGCCCCGTGGAGGTGGCGGACCGTGACAGGCGTGACGCCCCAGTGGTATCCCCGGCACAGGGGGAAGAGGTACAGGGGCACCTGAATCACCAGAAGAGGCGGATAGGTCAGGTCCAGCGTGCGGCTGAGCAGGGGGATCCAGACGGCGCAGAGAAGAACGTTCAGCAGCAGAATCTGCCAAAAGCGGCGGGGCTTTTGGAGAAAGAGGCTGTTGCCTGCGGTCATCAGCCCGCCAGAGAGCAGAAACCCCCACATGGAGAAGGGCG
The DNA here is from genome assembly GCF_025567605.1 of Oscillibacter acetigenes. Classification (NCBI taxonomy): domain Bacteria; kingdom Bacillati; phylum Bacillota; class Clostridia; order Eubacteriales; family Oscillospiraceae; genus Oscillibacter; species Oscillibacter acetigenes. Next base: position 171,776 of record NZ_JAOQKG010000002.1, read on the forward strand.
GCCGGCCACACAGGAGCTGCCACAGAATATCGGCCGTCAGGAAGACAATCAGCAGCTCGGTGGCCAGCGGCAGGCACTTGAGGGCGGTGGTCTTTCCATGTCTCATAGGCCGCCTCCTGCCCGAAAAGCATTCAGGTCCAGGACCCGCAGGAGGGGGTGAGACTGTTCCCCCCAGGCCAGCAGGGGGACGCGGTGCCGCTCCAGCAGCGCACAGGTACCGGCGTCCAGGCGGCGGACATCCCCGCAGATCAGAAAGGCGCCGGAGAGGGTGCGGAGGCGCGGCAGGATCTCGTCCGCCGTAATGGAGACAGCGGTGTCTGCGGCGGCCAGCAGCGTCAGGACTGCGGGAAGCTGCAGCCGGTCCCGGCAGGTGGCAAACTGCTCCAGCCGCCCGGCGGGGCGGGAGATGAGCAGAGACACGGCCACCTCCTCTTCCATCAGCTGCGCCGCCAGGGAGCCCAGGATCTCCAGGGCAGATTCGAAGTCCTCCGGCGGCAGGCCCGCGAAGGAGGCACCGTCCAGCAGGAACGCGGCCCGGCGGGGGGAGATTTTCTCGTAGATGTTCACCATGGCGCCCTGCCCCCGGGCCATCAGGCGGAAGTTCAGGGACCGGGCGTTGTCCCCCGGCTGGTAGGCGCGGACGTTCCGGATCACGGTCCGGTCATCCTGAAAGCCCCGGGCGCCGGTCTCCAGCTCCCAGCTGTTGCGCAGGAACCAGCGGGTGGACACGGGGACCAGCCGGGGAAACACCGCCAGCGTCACGGGCCTGGGCAGCGGGATTTCCTTCTCCCGGACGCAGAGGCACAGGCCGTCGCCGGAGAGCAGCCGGATCCGGTCAAAGGACAGCAGGCCCCGGTGCTCCGCCTGGAGGCGGCTGGTGTAGGACATCCGCTGATGCCCCAGCAGGAAGGAGACGTTCTTTTCATAATAGGGCTTCTGCACGCCCCCCTCCGGGAGTTCCACGGTCTCCCAGCGGTGCTCCGGCCGGAGGGCGCCGCCCGGCTCCAGGGGGAAGCGCACCGTCAGCCAGACCAGGGGCAGCCACTTGGGGTTGTCCAGCGTCACCCGCAGAGGACAGGGCTCCCCGGGGAAGACGCAGCTCCGCTCCGCCTGGAGGGCGGCGTTCACGCCGTCCAGCACATGGCGGGCCCAGAGGCGGGCCGCGGCGGCCACGGCGGCGGCCGCCAGAGAGAAGATGGCGGCGGGCAGCCGCCCGCTCAGGCTGAAGCCCACTCCGCAGGCTGCCAGGGCCAGGATGGAGAAGCGCCCCGTGAACAGGCTGGACTCGGCGAAGTCCACTGCAGCGGACTCAGGCGTTCTGGTCATGGGCAAGGACCTCCCCGGTCTCCCGGCAGGGCACCTGGGCCAGTACGGTCTCCACCACGCCGGCCGCCTCCAGGCCGGAGAGCGCCGCCTGATGGGACAGCAGTACCCGGTGGGGCAGGACGTAGCGGGCCAGATACTTCACATCGTCCGGGGTGACATAGTCCCGGCCGGAGAGGGCGGCATAGGCTTTGGAGGCCCGGAACAGGTCCCGGGACACCCGGGGGCTGGCGCCGCAGGCCAGCTCCGGCTGCTCCCGGGTGGCCTGGACCAGCTCCACGATGTACGCCACCACCGGATCGGACAGGCGGACCTGCCGGATCTCCCGGGTGAACCGATTGACTTCCTCCGGGGAGAGCAGGGGGCGGAGGTCCGCAAAGGCGGCTCCATCTCCCACGGTTCGGAGCATGGCGGCCTCCTCCCTGGGGGTGGGGTAGCCCATGGAGAGCTTGAAGAGGAAGCGGTCCAGCTGGGCAGCGGGCAGGGCGAAGGTGGTCTCCGTCTCCACGGGGTTCTGGGTGGCCAGGACCATGAAGGGTGGGGCCAGGGGATAGGTGACGCCGTCTACGGACACCTGCCGTTCCTCCATGGCCTCCAGCAGGGCGGACTGGGTACGGGGGATGGCCCGGTTGATCTCGTCCGCCAGCAGGATGTTGGTCATGATGGGGCCGGGGGTGAAGACCATCTCCCCGGTTTTCTGGCTGTAAATGTTCATGCCCACGATGTCTGAGGGCAGCAGATCCGGGGTGAACTGCACCCGCACCATGCCGCAGCCCAGCACCGCGGAGAGGGCCTTCACCAGCGTGGTCTTGCCCACGCCGGGGATATCGTCAATCAGCACGTGCCCGCCGGCAAACAGGCTGGTGAGTACCAGGCGGATCTGCTCACCCTTGCCGATGATGGCCTTGCCGCACTCTGTCTCGATCTGCTCCGCCAAATGGCGGAGTTCCGTGAAGTCCATAGTCGTGCCTCCCAGGTTCCATGAAATACCCCTCTATTATATCTAACCCGAAAGCGGACCGCAAGAGCGGATGCCAGCTCCGGGAAGACCTGAAAAAATGCGTGAAAAGGAGGGAACCCTCTGGAAAAGCGGAAGCGCCTGTGCTATGATACGAAACAGAAGGTCCCGCAACAGGACCGACGAGAATTTGGGAGGAATGCGTATGAAGAAGACATTGTCCCTGCTCCTGTCCCTGGTGCTGATGCTCAGCCTGGCGCTGCCCGCATCCGCTGCGGAGACGGAGTACCCCACCCTGGAGGGCGGCGTAACCGAGATCCAGAAGTATGGCAACATCGTCCTGGACATCGATCCGGCGGACCTGAAGGACGGCGGCTACACATACGGCGACCTGCTGACCGTCACCGTCAACGGCACTGGGTATGACATGCCCCTGTGCACCAACTACTCCGATGTGGACACCGGCGCGCTGGTGCTGCGGGACAGCGAGGGTGTGCTGATCGCCGCCATCAACATGGGGGACTTTGCGACCAGCAACGGCCTGGCCGCCAAGGTCACCGCCGAGGACGGCTCCTACACCTGGGAGTTCCCCGAGGGCCAGTCCCTGGAGAGCATCACCGTCTCCATCTCCATGAAGGAGCAGGGCGGCTACTATGACCAGTACCTCATCCACCAGCTGACCCGCACCGACGAGCGGGCGGACTACGCCTCCGACGCGGTGTTCGCCAACTTCCGCAACGTGGCTGTGGGCGATCTGGGGGAGAACGCCTTTTTCCGCAGCAGCAGCCCCGTGAACAACGAGCTGGGCCGCGCCTCCTATGCCGATGACCTGGCAGAGGCCGGCGGCATCCAGGCGGTCATGAACCTGGCGGATTCCAACGAGCTGATCGAGGGCTACATCGCCGCCGAGGGCTTCGACTCCCCCTACTACCAGTCTCTGTACGAGGCGGGGAAGGTGAAGGCCCTGAACCTGGGCGTGGACTTCACCGCTGCCGACTTCAAGTCCGGCCTGGCGGAGGGCCTGCGCTTCTTCGCGGAGAATGAGGGGCCCTATCTGGTCCACTGCACCGAGGGCAAGGACCGGGCCGGCTTTGTCTCCGCCCTGCTGGAGTGCCTGATGGGCGCCACCTATGACGAGGTTGTGGCGGACTACATGACCACCTATGTGAATTACTATCACCTGGAAGAAGGCGGCGAGCAGTATGAGGCGGTGAAGAACAGCAACATCGTCTCCATCCTCACCAACATCACCGGCGCTGCGGAGGGCACGGATCTGACCACTGTGGATCTGGCCGCTGCGGCAGAGGACTATATGCTGGACGCCGGCCTGACCGCAGACGAGGTGACCGCCCTGAAGGCGAACCTGGCTAAGGACTACACGGTAGAGACCGAGGCTCCCGCGGAGGAGACGCCGGAGGAGCCTGTTCCCCAGGCCCAGACCTACACCGTGGAGGCGGGAGACTGCCTGTGGAACATCGCCTATGAGGTGTACGGCACCGGCACTCGCTGGACTGTGATCTACGAGGCCAACCGGGATACCATCCGTGACCCCGGCATGATCCACATCGGGCAGGTGCTGACCATCCCCGCTGCCTGAAAATGCCTGATTCGTTTTTGAAAACAGCTCCCGGAGCAATCCGGGAGCTGTTTTTTTGCCTTTGTATGCGCTTGCAAGGATTTTACATAGACTTTACAGAGTCCTGGTGTCGGATTTTACTTCCGGCTGTTTATACTAAGACCGTCCCTTGAGCAACAGACATAGGAAAAGGAGTAATCTTCGATATGAAAAAAGTATTTTCGCTCTTGCTGTCCCTGACCATGGTCATGGCTCTGCTGGCCGGCTGCGGCGGTGACACCACGGCTGACGACACCACGGATGATACCGCTTCCAACGACGCCGCCCAGGAGGAGACCGCTGAGCTGAGCGGCACTGTGGCCACCGACGGCTCCACCTCCATGGAGGAGGTCATCGGCGCCCTGGGTGAGCAGTTTATGGCCGACAACTCCGGCGTGTCCGTCACCTACAACCCCACCGGTTCTGGCGCCGGCATCGAGGCCGTGTCCAACGGCAGCTGCGACATCGGCCTGGCCTCCCGCGCACTGACCGATGACGAGAAGGCGGGCGGCTTGACTGAGACCATCGTGGCCCTGGACGGCATCGCCGTGATCGTCAACGCTGAGAACCCCGTCTCCGACCTGACCCTGGAGCAGATCGCCTCCATCTACACCGGCGCTGTCACCGATTGGTCTGAGTTCGGCAGCGACGCCGGCGCCATCGCCGTGATCGGCCGTGAGTCCGGCTCCGGTACCCGTGACGGCTTCGAGTCTATCACCGGCACTGAGGACCAGTGCGTGCTGGCCCAGGAGCTGAGCTCTACCGGCGCCGTGATCGAGGCGGTTCGTACCACCCCCGGCGCCATCGGCTATGCCTCCCTCTCCGCCGTGCAGGATCAGAAGGGCATCACGGTCCTGACTGTGGGCGGCGTGGCTCCCTCTGAGGCCACGGTCCTGGACGGCAGCTATGCCATTCAGCGTCCCTTCGTGTTCGCCACCCGCACCGATGAGGCCCTGTCGGACGCGGCCCAGGCCTTCTTCGACTTCGCCACCTCCACCGCCGCCAGCGACCTGATCGCCAACGCCGGCGCCGTGCCCGTGGCCCAGTAAGACAACGCTTGTTTTCCACCCTCATATATACGGTCAGCCGCCGTGCCCACCACTGGGGCGGCGGCCGTTCCGCTGAAATCTGGACGGACGCCTTGTCCGGGAACAAAGGAGAACCTTATGGAACATGAAATCGCGGGGCAGGCTGTGAAGGCCGCCATGGACGGCGCGCTGGTCGGCACCGCCGACAGGAAAAAGGAGCCCATGACCGGGAAAAAAGCCCTGAAGGCCATGGAGCGGGTGATGAATGCCCTCTTCTTTATCTGCGGCATGGTGGCTGTGGCGTTCGTGCTCCTCATCAGCATCTACCTTATCATCTCGGGCCTGCCGGCCATTCTGGAGATCGGGCCCATCAACTTCCTGTTCGGGACCCGCTGGTATGCCTCTACCGGAGACTTCGGCATCTTCGCCATCATCCTCACCTCCTTCGCGGGCACGGCGGGGGCCATTCTCGTGGGGGTGCCCATCGGCCTGATGACGGCCATTTTCCTGTCCAAGGTGGCGCCGCCTAAGTTTGCCGCCGTAGTTCATGCGGCAGTGGAACTGCTGGCCGGCATCCCCTCCGTGGTGTACGGCCTGGTGGGTATGATCCTGCTGGTGCCCGCCATCCGGGTGGCCTTTGACCTGCCCTCCGGCGCCACGCTCCTGGCGGCTATCATCGTGCTGGCGGTGATGATTCTGCCCTCTATCGTCTCCGTGTCGGAGACGGCGCTGCGCGCCGTGCCCCGGGAGTATGAGGAGGCGTCTCTGGCCCTGGGGGCCACCCATATCGAGACCGTGTTCCGCGTCAGCGTGCCCGCTGCCCGCAGCGGCATCGCCACCGCCATTGTGCTGGGCATCGGCCGGGCCATCGGTGAGGCCATGGCCATCATTATGGTGGCGGGCAATGTGGCCAATATGCCGGGCCTGCTGACGCCGGTGCGGTTTTTGACCACCGCCATTGCCTCGGAGATGTCCTACGCCTCCGTGGGCTCCCTCCACCGCAATGCCCTGTTCTCCATCGGCCTGGTGCTGTTCCTCTTCATCATGCTGATCAATGTGTTCCTCAACGTCTTTATCAAGCGGAAAAAGGAGGACTGACCGAACATGGAATCTCATACCCTGTCCCCCCGGCGCCAGCTGTACGACAAGGGCCTGCGGGTGGTGCTGTACTTCTGCGGCTTCCTCACCTGCGCGCTGCTGGTTCTGATCATCGGCTATATCTTCTACCGGGGCGTCCCATTCATCAGCTGGGAGCTGCTGTCTACCCAGTCCAGCTATATCAACGACACCATCGGTATCCTGCCCAATATCCTCAACACGCTCTATATCATCCTGCTGTCCATGGTGATCGTGCTGCCCCTGGGCGTGGGCGCCGCCATCTATCTGACGGAGTACGCCACCAACCGGCGTCTGGTGGCTGTCATCGAGTTCGCCACCGAGACCCTCACCGGCATCCCCTCCATCATCTTCGGCCTGGTGGGTATGCTGTTCTTCATCCAGATGATGGGATTGAAGACCGGTGTGCTGGCCGGCGGCCTGACCCTGGTGGTGATGATCCTGCCCACCATCGTCCGCACCACCCAGGAGAGCCTGAAGACCGTGCCGGACTCCTACCGGGAGGGCGCCCTGGCCATGGGCGCCGGTAAATGGCACATGGTCCGCACTGTGGTGCTGCCCAACGCGGTGGACGGCATCGTCACCGGCTGCATCCTGGCGGTGGGCCGCATTGTGGGCGAGAGCGCGGCGCTGCTGTACACCGCCGGCTTCGGCCTGGTGCTCAATAACTTTGTGACTGCGCTGGAATCCTCCTCCGCCACATTGACCGTGGCCCTGTATGTGTATGCCAGTGAGCGGGGCGAGACAGACATCGCCTTCGCCATCGCCACCATTTTGATGCTGCTGACGCTGGTCATCAACCTGTCCGCCAATCTGGTGGGCCGGAAGCTGAAGAAAAACTGACGAGGAGGATACGAAATGTCCACCATCATTCAAGTAAAGGACCTGAATCTGTGGTACGGGGCGCACCATGCCCTCCACGGTGTGAATATCGACATTCCGGAGCATGAGATCACCGCCCTGATCGGCCCCTCCGGCTGCGGAAAGTCCACCTTTCTGAAGACCCTGAACCGGATGAATGACCTGGTACCGGGCATCCGCATTGAGGGGGAGGTCAACTACGCCGGGCAGAACATCTACGCCCCCAATGTGGACACCACCTGGCTGCGCAAGCAGATCGGCATGGTGTTCCAGAAGGCCAATCCCTTCCCTATGAGCATCTATGACAACGTGGCCTACGGCCCCCGGACCCACGGCATCCGCTCCCGGGCCAAGCTGGACGAGATCGTGGAGAACTCTCTCCGCTCCGCCGCCATCTGGGACGAGGTGAAGGACCGGCTGAAGAAGAGTGCCCTGGGCCTCTCCGGCGGCCAGCAGCAGCGGCTGTGCATTGCCCGTGCCTTGGCAGTGGAGCCGGAGATCCTGCTGATGGATGAGTCCACCAGCGCCCTGGACCCCATCTCCACCTCCAAGATCGAAGACCTTGCAGTGGAACTGAAAAGCAAGTATACTGTCATCATGGTGACCCACAATATGCAGCAGGCCGCCCGTGTCTCCGACAACACGGCGTTTTTCCTGCTGGGGGATCTGGTGGAGTTCGGCAGGACGGAGACACTGTTCTCCACCCCCACGGACAAGCGCACAGAAGACTACATCACCGGCCGGTTCGGCTAAGGAGGGACGTAAGGTGAGAAACAGATTTGGCGAGCAGCTGGAGCGGCTGCACGTGGAAATGATCCAGATGGGCGCCCTGTGTGAGGATGCCATCTCTGCCGCGGCCCAGGCCCTGATGAAGGGTGACGAGGACCTGGCACGCGCCGCCGGGGAGGCGGAGCGGGAGATCGACCAGAAGGAGCGGGAGGTGGAGAACCTCTGCCTGAAGCTGCTGCTGCAGCAGCAGCCCGTGGCACGGGACCTGCGGGAGATCTCCTCTGCGCTGAAGATGATTTCCGATCTGGAACGGATCGGGGACCAGGCGGCGGACATCGCGGAGCTGACCCGGTTCGTGCGTCTGCCGGACGGCCCCGGCCGCCAGCGGATCGAGGAGATGTCCAAGGCCGTCATCCGGATGGTGACAGACAGTGTGGACTCCTTTGTAAAGCGGGATCTGGAGCTGGCCCGGGAGGTCTGCCGGGAAGACGACCAGGTGGACGACCTGTTCAACCAGGTGAAAAAGGAGCTGATCGGGCTGATCGCCGCAGACGCCGACTCCGGCGAGCTGTGGCTGGATCTCATCATGGTGGCCAAGTATCTGGAGCGGATCGGCGATCACGCCACCAACGTGGCGGAGTGGGTGGAGTACTCCATTACGGGGAATCACCCCTCCAACAACTGAGCGGCCTGCGCACAGGCGCGGCGCCGATATTGAAAAGGGGGAGGGGCCATGCTTACCTATGAGGATGTGAAAAACAATTCTGCGGTCCGGACCTATATCCAGAGGGCGGACGAGTCTCTGACCGCTCTGGGCTATACGGAGCACAGCTTTGCCCACGTGACGGCGGTGGCGGAAAACGCCGCCTATATCCTCTCCACCCTGGGGTATCCGGAGCGGACGGTGGAGCTGGCAAAGATCGCCGGGTTTCTTCACGACATCGGCAACCTGGTGAACCGGGTGGATCACTCCCAGTCCGGTGCGGTCATGGCCTTCCGCATTCTGGACAACATGGATTGTCCTCCGGAGGAGATCGCCACCATCGTCACCGCCATCGGCAACCACGACGAGGGCACCGGCATGCCGGTGAACGCCGTGGCGGCGGCACTGATCCTGGCGGACAAGTCCGACGTCCGCCGCAGCCGGGTCCGGAATCCGGATATGGCCAGCTTCGACATCCATGACCGGGTGAACTACTCGGTGAAGAAGTCCGTCCTGAAGATCAACGAGGAGCACACGCTCATCAAGCTGAAGCTGTCCGTGGACACGAAGTACGGCTCTGTCATGGACTATTTTGAGATCTTCATGGGCCGGATGCTCCTCTGTCGAAAGGCAGCGGAGAAGCTGGGCCTGCAGTTCAAGCTGATGATTAACGAGCAGCAGCTGATCTGACCGGCCGCCGGAGGGAGACACCCTCCGTCCCTCCAGCGGGGCGGAGAGATTGAATGGGGAGGGATATCTGTGATCTATCTGCTGGAGGATGACGACAGTATCCGGGATTTTGTGATCTATACATTGAACAGCCAGGGTATGGAGGCCAGGGGCTTTCCGCTGCCCTCCCTGTTCTGGCAGGCCGTGGGAGAGCAGATGCCTGCCCTGGTGCTGCTGGATATCATGCTGCCGGAGGAGGATGGACTCAGCGTCCTGAAAAAGCTCCGGGCCACGCCCCGCACGGCCAAGCTGCCGGTCATCATGCTGACGGCCAAGGGCACGGAGTACGACAAGGTGGTGGGTCTGGACGGCGGCGCCGATGACTATGTGGCCAAGCCCTTCGGCATGATGGAGCTGCTCTCCCGCATCCGGGCGCTGCTGCGGCGGACGGAGACGGAGAACGGCACCCTCCGCTGCGGCATTCTGGAGGTGGATCCGGGGCAGCACATCGTCCGGGTCCGGGGACAGGAGACCATCCTGACCCAGAAGGAGTTTGAAGTGCTGTGCCTGCTGCTGCGCAACCCCGGCCAGGTGCTTTCCCGGGAGCAGCTGATCGAGAACGTCTGGGGCTACGCCTTTACCGGCGAGAGCCGGACCGTGGACGTCCACGTGCGGACCCTCCGCCAGAAGCTGGGAGAGGCGGGCGTTTACATCGAGACGGTCCGGGGCTATGGCTACAAGATCAGCCCTGTGAACTGACAGGAGGGCTGGAGAGACATGACGAAACGGATCTTTCGCTCCATCCTGGGCGTGTCCCTGGCAGTGCTGCTGGCCAGCCTGGTGCTGATCGTGGGCGTGCTCCACGGTTATTTCCAGGATCGGGTCTCCGGTGAGCTGGAGAGTCTGGCAGAGTACATCGCCCATGGGGTAGAGGAGAATGGCACGGACTATCTCACAGAGGATCTGCCCGGCAGCTACCGGATTACCTGGGTGGATGCGGACGGCACCGTGCTCTTCGACAACCGGCAGGACCCGGAGGAGATGGGGAACCACGCCCAGCGGGAGGAGATCCGGGAGGCGCTGATCCTGGGGAAGGGACATGCGGTCCGCTATTCGGACACGCTTTCCCAGCAGACGCTGTATGCGGCCCAGCGGCTTGCTGACGGAACGGTGCTGCGGGTGTCCAGCGCCCAGTATTCCGTCTGGGTCCTGGTACTGCAGGCGCTGCAGCCGGTGGCGCTGATGATGCTGCTGGCCTTCATCCTGGCCATGGCGCTGGCTTCCCGGGTGGCGCGGCAGCTGGTGGAGCCCATCAACGCCATCGACCTCAATGACCCCGCCGGCAGCGAGACCTATGAGGAGCTGACGCCCCTGCTGTCCAAGCTCCGCAGCCAGCAGAGGCAGATCCAGCGGCAGATGCGGGATTTAAAGCGCCGGCAGGAGGAGTTCACCGCCATCACGGAGAACATGAGCGAGGGCTTCCTGGTGATCGACCAGGAGACGCGGGTGCTGACTTACAATTCCGCCGTGCTGCGGCTGCTCTACGCGCAGGTCCCCACAGAGGAGGGAGAGAGCGTCTACGCCCTGAACCGGGAGGCGGGCTTCCGCCGCTGCGTGGAGGAGGCTCTGGCCGGTCGGCGGTGTGAGCAGCTGCTGGAAAAGGACGATGATTGCCGCCAGATCATCGCCAGTCCTGTGGAACAGGACGGCCAGATCGCGGGTGCGGTGCTGGTGATCCTGGATGTGACGGAGAAGGAGCAGCGGGAGCGGCTGCGGCGGGAGTTCACCGCCAACGTCTCCCACGAGCTGAAGACGCCCTTGACCTCCATCCTGGGTACGGCGGAGATCCTGCAGAACGGTTTGGTGAAGCCGGAGGACGTCCCCCACTTCGCCGGGAACATCCACCGGGAGACGGAGCGGCTCATCGGGCTGGTGAACGACATCATCAAGCTGTCCCGCCTGGACGAGGGCGGCGGCCTGGGCCAGTGGGAGACCGTGGATCTGTACGAGGAGGCGCGAGCCGTCCTGGAGCAGCTGGCTCCGGCGGCCCAGCGGAAACAGGTGACCACCCGGCTCCAGGGCGGCGAGGCTCTGGTGCGGGGCGTACCCCAGATCGTGGAGGAGATCGTCTACAACCTCTGCGACAACGCCATCGCCTACAACCGGGCGAACGGCAGCGTCACCGTCACGGTGGAAAATACCGCCTTCGGCCCCCGGATCACGGTGGCGGACACCGGCATCGGCATTCCCCGGGAGGCCCAGGGCCGGGTATTCGAGCGGTTTTACCGGGTGGACAAGAGCCATTCCTCCGGCGGCACGGGACTGGGGCTCTCCATCGTCAAGCACGGGGCGGCCTATCTGGGTGCCCAGGTGGAGCTCCACAGCGAACCGGGCCACGGCAGCACCTTTACGCTTACCTTTCCGAAGGCGGGAGCATGAGGGGGGGCTTGCAATCCCGGCGGAAGTGTGCTAGGATAACCGGAGATTGATGAATGATTGGAGGGGTGTGAAGATGCGGATCTGACCTTCGTGTTTTGGCATAGAGGGTTGCTGCGGCGAAGACGCAGCGTCTTTTTCCATGCCATTGCAGGGAAGGCAGACCGCTGATCTCACCCAGGTATCGCACAGCCCCGGATGCGGGGTGAATGCCGTATGCCCGGCCGCGGGAGAGGTCTGCTCTCCCGCGGCCGTTTTTTGCTGCGCAAAAGCACGGCGAATCGGAAATGACGGATGAGACGCTCATGTGCGCGGCATTTGCCGAAGTCTGCGGTGCGCCAGACCGCACATGAGGGTCTGCGCAAAGGAGGAATGCGATATGTCCATGATCGACGTCTCGAATCTGACATTTGGATACGAGGGCAGTCCGGAGCTCATCTTTGACCATGTGGGCTTTCAGATCGATAGCGGCTGGAAATTGGGCTTTACCGGGCGGAACGGCCGGGGAAAGACCACCTTCCTGCGGCTGCTCCAGGGGGAGTACCCGTACAGCGGCACCATCTCCGCCTCTGTGGAATTTGAGTACTTCCCCTACGAGGTGGCGAACCTGTCCCGGACGGGCCTGGAGGTGGTGCGGGAGATCGCGCCGGAGGCGGAGGACTGGGAGATCCAGCGGGAGCTGGGGCTTCTGGACCTGGCAGAGAGATCACTGGAGCTGCCCTTTTCCAGCCTCTCCAACGGGGAGCGGACCAAGGTGCTGCTGGCGGCCATGTTTTTGAAGGAGAATGCCTTCTTGCTGATCGACGAGCCCACCAACCATCTGGACCTGGAGGGACGGCGGAAGCTGGGGAGCTATCTGGCCCGGAAGCGGGGATTTCTGCTGGTATCCCATGACCGGGCGTTCCTGGACCAGTGTGTGGACCATATTCTGGCCATCAACCGGACCAATATTGAGATCCAGCGGGGGAATTTCTCCTCCTGGTGGGAGAACCGCCGGAGGCAGGACGCCTTTGAACTGGCCCGGCAGGAGAAGCTGCAGAAGGACATCGGGCGGCTGACGGAGTCCGCCCGCCGTGCCTCCGGCTGGTCGGACCGGACGGAGAAGAGCAAGTTCGGTGTGGACAAGACCGGGGCCAAGGCAGCGGACCGGGGCTTTGTGGGCCACAAGGCGGCCAAGCTGATGCAGCGGTCCAAATCCATCCAGCGCCGCCGGGAGGAGGCAGTGGAGGAGAAGAAGCAGCTGCTGCAGAACCTGGAGCGGCAGGAGGCGCTGGCGGTTACGCCCCTGCCCTGCCGGACGGGTGCGCGGCTGGCGGAGTTCCGGGACGTAGCCGTGTGCTACAACGGTCGCAGGGTCTGCCGGGAGATCACCTTCGAGGTGCTGGCGGGGGAGCGGATCGCCCTCCAGGGCGCAAACGGCTGCGGCAAGTCCAGCCTGCTGAAGCTGCTGCTGGGGGAAGAGATCCCCCACAGCGGCACGGTGGAGACCATGAGCGGCCTGGTGGTGTCCTATGTCAGCCAGAATACGGACCACCTGCGGGGCAGCCTGACGGAGTTTGTCCGGACCCAGGGTCTGGACGGCAGCCGGTTCCGGACCATCCTGCGGAAGCTGGATGTTCCACGGGAGCAGTTTGAGAAGGACCTGGCAGATTACAGCAGCGGCCAGAAGAAAAAGGTGCTGCTGGCCGCAAGCCTCTGCACACAGGCACACCTGTACGTGTGGGATGAGCCGCTGAACTTTATCGACGTCATCTCCCGGATGCAGGTGGAGGATCTGCTGCTGGCCTGTCGGCCGACCCTGCTGTTCGTGGAGCACGACGCCCGCTTCTGCGACGAGATCGCCACCCGGCGCATCCGGATCCAGAGGGAATGACTCGAAACAAGAAGACGCCCTCCGCAGTTGTGCGGAGGGCGTCCGTTTTCCTTTGTGATTACCAGAGGTCGGGCCAGAATACCTGGCCGTCCTCCGACCGGAAGGGCTCGGGCACCGTGTCCTCTTCCAGCATCCGGGCCCGGATGGCGGCGGAGAGGTCCTCCACTGTGCCGGGGCCGTAGTCGGCAAAGGACGCCGAGTCCATCAAAATGGCGCCCGCCCGGGCCATGTCCTCCAGATTCACCCGCTGGATCTCCTCGGTATGGGAGGAGCAGCAGTCCGTCAGCACCACGGTGTTGTACTCCAGAGCGATGGCGTCATAGCAGGTGGTGCGGATGCAGTTGGGGGTGGTGGTGCCGGTGAGGATCACCGTCCGCACGTCCAGCCGCCGGAGGATCAGGTCCAGCTCCGTCTGGAAAAAGGCGCTCCACCTGGGCTTGATGATGGTGTAGTCCCCGGGCTGGGGGCGCAGGCCCTCCGGTGCCTGGGCGCTGTTGGGACCGGTGGAGGCGGGGCGGCAGGCCCGGCCGCCAGCGACCCAGCCGGGGTAACGGGTCAGCTCCACATCGCTGCCGTCAGCGCGGTAGAGCCGCTTGACAAAGAATACCGGAATGCCCTTGGCCCGGGCCAGCTCCACGGCCCGGACGCAGTTGGGGACCATGGACTGGGCGAAGCGGATCCAGTGTCCGCCCTCCGGATGAACAAAGCCGTTTTCCATATCGATGACCAGCAGGGCGGAGCGGGTGGGATTGGGTTTCATCAGCAGAACCTCCTGTCAGAGTTTTTGAAAAATATGGATGCGAAAGGAGATACGGGTGGTGAGAGACTCCAGGTCCGCCAGACGCTTTGCACCTGTCTTGGGGGTCTTCCAGTAATAGGGCGTCATCTGGAACAGGGCGCGGATGTCTGCCTGGCAGGGGAGGGTGATGGTGCCCTCCACCGGCACGATGGACTGATAGGCGAACCCCTCATAGGGGGTCTCCTTTTCCTCATTGGGATAGGGACGGTCGTAGAGGACCTGCTTCAGCTCCCAGAGGTGGTCCGGTCCGGGCACCACGTAGAGGAAGTGCCCGCCCGGCCTCAGCACTCGCCGGAATTCCTCCAGCGCCAGGGGGGAGAAGCAGTCCAGCAGAATGTCCGCCGCGCCGTCCGCCGCCGGCAGGTGGAAGGAGGAGGCCACAGCCCACGCAATGCCTTTCTCCCGCTTGGCGGCGGATCGGAGAATGGGCTTGGAAATGTCGGTTCCCGCCATCCGGGGGGATTTTCCCGCGGCGGCCAGGGTCCGGAAGATGCCGGAGGTGTAGAATCCCTCGCCGCAGCCCACGTCCCAGATCACCGGCGATTCGCCGGAAAGAGACAAAATCTGACAACAGAGCGTATTGAGAAGCAGGTCATAATACCCCTTGGAGAGGAAATCCCGCCGTGCGGCGGCCATATCCCGGTCATCCCCCGGCGCGGCGGAGTGCTTTTGATTGGGGGGCAGCAGATAGGTGTAGCCCTCCCGGGCGATGTCATAACTGTGTCCGGCCGGGCAGCGATAGGCCCGGTCTCCGCGGTCCAGCGGCGCCCCGCAGACGGGGCAGCGGAAAAGACTTTCCATCACGTGTCCTCGCCCGTCACATCGTTGATCCACTTCCGGCTCCGCAGCCGCAGGATACCCCAGGGGCACTTGCACACATTTTCCGACTGGATGCATAGGCACACCACCGCTACCGGGGCGTTGAACACCAGGGCAGTCAGGAAGGTCAGAGGTACAGCGATGACCCACTGGCAGCTCAGGTCGATGATGGAGGCCATGCGGGAGTCGCCGCCCGCCCGAAGCAGGCCGGTGATGTTGGTGATGTCAAAGGCCTTCAGCGGCAGCATGAAGAGATATACGACGCACATGGTGACGGCGATCTCCAGCGCCAGCCCCTCCAAATGGAACAGAGGATAGAGATAGGGGATGAACACCGTAGGCAGGAGGACCGCCAGGCACACCGACACCACGAGACCCACTCCGAAGGAGACCGTCAGCAGGCAGCAGCCCAGAGAGTAGACCTCCTCCCGGCCGGCGCCCTCACCGATCCGCTTGCCCACAATCACGGCGGTGGCGCCTGCGATGCCGAAGCAGGCCACAGTGGAGAACTTGTCGATGTTGCCCATGATGGCGTGGGCCGCCAGCATATCCGTGCTGATGGCCATGTGGCCCATGACGGCGGTCATAACGCTGACGCCCAGACCCCACAGCACCTCGTTCACCAGAACGGGGGTGGCGTATTTCAGGAAGCTCCGCGCCATGGCCCCGCCGGGCCGCAGCAGCAGGCGGAGCATCAGGGGCACTCGGCGGTAGCGGGGGGCATAGACCGCGACGATCACGAACTCCAGCACCCGGGAGGTCAGGGTGGCAATGGCAGCACCGGTGATCCCCAGCGCAGGCGCGCCGAACTTGCCGAAAATAAGAATGTAGTTCAAGCCCGTGTTGGTCAGCATGGAGATGCCGAAGACGATCATGCCCATGGCGGGATTCTCCGTGCTGCGCTGCATGCCGATGTAGACGGAGCTGATGGTGTTGAAGATATAGCTGAGGCCAACAATCCGGAGATAGGGGGCGCCCAACTCAATGAGCAGGTCGTTGTTGGTCACCAGAGCCATCACATGGAGGGGGAAGAAGAACAGCACAGCGGCCACGGAAACCGCAATGATGAGCCCGGCGTAAAGGCTGACGCCCATACAGCGGTTGATGCTGTCGGTGTCCCCCTTGCCCCAGTACTGGCTGGCCAGGACGGAGAGTCCGCTGAGCAGGCCCAGGATGATGATCTGGAGCAGGTAGATGGGCGTGTTGGCGGCAGTGACAGCGGACAGCTCATTCTGCCCCAGCATACCCACCATGAAGGTGTCCACAAATCCCAGGGAAGTGGTGATGAGATTCTGCAGGATCAGCGGCAGAGCCAGCAAGAACAGCCGCTTGTAGAAGCCGGGCTCCCGATGAAGATGACGAAACATAAAAGACGAAACCTCTTGAAACTGAAAAGTAAAATTGCCTTACAGCATGGGCATCCGCGTGTCGTGGTGGCGCCGCAGGGCGTCCGCACAGGCGTCGATGTCGCCCTTGTCAGTCTCCGGGCCGAAGCTCAGGCGGATCACCCCGCCGGAGACCTTCTTGGATAGCTTCAAGGCCGCGATCACGTGACTGGGCTTGCCCTGATGGCAGGCGGAGCCGGCGGAGATGCAGACGCCCTGGCTGCCCAGGTCATTGACAATATTTTGGCTGGGCCAGCCCACGAGAGAGATGGAGAGGATATGGGGCGCGCCGCCGGGAGCGGAGAGGATTTTCAAGTCGGGGATGGCAGACAGCCGCTCTGCGGCATAGTCCCGGATTTTCGCCATGCAGAGGAGTTTCTCCTCCAAATTTTCCCGCCGCAGCTCCACAGCCCTGGCAAAGCCCGCGATCTGGGCCGTGGCTTCGGTGCCGGCCCGGAGGCCGCCCTCCTGCCCGCCGCCGGCCAGCAGCGGCTTTGGATTCCGGACCCGGGGACCGATGTACAGAGCGCCGATGCCCTTGGGCCCGCCGATCTTGTGGGCGGAGATGGTGAGGAAGTCCGCCCCCAGCGTTTTTGCGGAGCATGGGACCTTCAAAAAGCCTTGGACCGCGTCGGTGTGCAGCAACGTCTGTGGGTTCTTCACCGCCAGGCCCCGGGCGATCTCAGCGATGGGATAGATGTTTCCCAGCTCGTTGTTCACCAGCATGCAGGACACCAGCGCCGTGTCCTGCCGGACGGCGGCGAGGACCTGCTCCGCAGAGAGGGAGCCGTCCTGAGCCGGGACAAGATACGTCACCTCGTATCCCTGCCGCTCCATCCAGCGGCAGGCTTCCAGCACGGCGCTGTGCTCCACTGCGGTGGTAACGATGTGGCGGCCCAGGTGGCGGTTCTGCCAGCAGGCGGCGGTGACAGCCCAGTTGTCCGCCTCCGTGCCGCAGGAGGTGAAGAACAGCTGCTTGGCCCCACAGCCCAGTGCGTCCGCCACGGTCTTCCGCCAGACTTCCACCCGGCGCTTCATCTCCAGCCCCATGGGGTACTGGGAGCTGGGGTTGCCGAACTGTTCGGTGAGCACCTCATACATGGCATCCGCCACCGCCCGGGGAACGGGCGTAGTGGCGGCGTGGTCCAGATAAATCATGAAAAACGATCTCCTTGCAGTTGGGCCTTGCCCAACAGTAAAAATTACAGTATAATCGAAACGCATCAAGTTATTATATAAAGGTTTTGCGGAAAGTGCAAGGAGATTCCATGAAAGTTGCCATCTATACCTTGGGCTGCAAGGTGAACCAATATGAGACTCAGGCCATGGAGCAGGAGCTGCTGGCAAGGGGGCACACGCTCACGGAGTTTTCCGATGAGGCGGATGCCTATATTGTGAACACCTGCTCCGTCACGGCAGTCAGCGACCAGAAGTCCCGGCAGGTGATCCACGGCGTCCAGCGGAAGCACCCCGGCGCCGTGGTGGCGGTGTGCGGCTGCTATCCCCAGACCCACGCGGACGACGTGCGGAAGCTGGGGGTGGACCTGATCTCCGGCACCGGCGACCGGACGGGTTTTATCCGCCTTCTGGAAGAGGCCGCGGCGGAGAAGCGGCAGATCGAGGCCATCGACCAGCCTTTTGAGCGGCGGGTGTTCGAGGTCCTGCCCGCCGGCGGCCTGGGGGGCCGCACCCGGGCCATGCTGAAGGTGGAGGACGGGTGCGTCAACTTCTGTACCTACTGCATCATTCCATACGCCCGGGGACGGGTGCGGTCCCTGCCCGTCCCCACTGCCGTGGAGCAGACTCGGGCCCTGGCGGCAGAGGGCTACCGGGAGATCGTGGTGACGGGCATCGAGATCTCCTCCTGGGGCCAGGACCTGAAGAACGGAGAGACCCTGATCGACCTACTGGAGGCTGTCTGCACCGCCGCACCGGCTGTCCGCATCCGGCTGGGGAGCCTGGAGCCCCGGACCATCACAGAGGAGTTCTGCCGCCGGGCGGCCGCCCTGCCGAACCTCTGCCCCCAGTTCCACTTGTCTATGCAGTCCGGATGCGACGACACCCTGAAGCGAATGAACCGGAAATACGATACCACTCGATATGCGCAGTCCGTTGCACTTTTAAATCAATATTTTGACCACCCCGCTGTCACCACGGACCTCATCACCGGGTTTCCGGAGGAGACGGAGGAGGAATTTGCCCAGACGCTGGACTTCATCCGCCGGTGCGGCTTTGCCCAGATGCACATTTTCCCCTACTCCGTCCGGCCCGGCACCCCGGCGGCCAAGATGCGTCAGGTGCCGAAGGCCGTGAAGGAAGAGCGGGCCCGCCAGGCGGCGGCGGTGGCGGAGGCGCTCCACCGGAACTATCTCGCGGCCTGTGTGGGAGCGGTGTATCCCGTCCTCTTTGAACAGCCCAAGGACGGCAGGTATTTCGGCCACGCACCCAACTATATGGAGGTGCTGGCGGACGGGACGGACCTGCATAACCAGGTGCGGAATGTGAAAGTCACCGGCACTGACGGAGCATCCCTGCTGGGTGAGCTTTTGGAGGACTGACATGAAGAGCCATTTCTTTGCCTACATCTCCCGGATGCGGTTCATCCAGCGGTGGGCCCTGATGCGCAACACCGCGCCGGAGAACGTCCAGGAGCACAGTCATCAGGTGGCCGTCCTGGCCCACGCTCTGGCGGTGATCCGCAACGAGAAGTTCGGCGGCCGCCTGGACCCCGGCGCCGTGGCGGTGGCGGCGCTGTACCATGACGCCAGCGAGATCCTGACCGGCGACATGCCCACCCCCATCAAGTACGACAACCCGGCCATCCGAAACGCCTACAAGGACGTGGAGGCGGTGGCGGAGGGCAAGCTGCTCCACATGCTGCCGCCGGAGCTTCAGGGGGTGTACGGGCCCATCCTGACGCAGTCCGACCCGGAGGTGCGGCAGGTGGTGAAGGCGGCGGACAAGCTCTCCGCTTATATCAAGTGTATAGAGGAGCTGAAAGCCGGCAACAACGAATTCCGGCAGGCCGCCGGCCAGACCCGGAAAGCCCTGGAGGGCTACGAACTGCCGGAAGTGACGTACTTTCTGGAGACCTTTATGGACAGCTTCTCCCTGACCCTGGACGAGCTGCAGTGAACAAAGAACCGCCCTGGCGC
>NZ_JAOQKG010000002.1:191411-198551 GCF_025567605.1 Oscillibacter acetigenes
CCCGGTCGGAGAAGAAGCCCTCTCCCGCCACAAAAGCCACGTTCACAGCCGGGTCTGTGGAAGACTCCTGCAGCAGGGCGGAGGTGTCGATGCCGCCGGGCAGCTCCACCCAGGTGAAGAGGCCGCCGTCCGGATTGCTGTGCTTGGTACCGGCGGGGAAATACCGGTCGATGCTCTGGAGCATCACGTCCCGGCGCCTGCGGTACAGGTCGCAGATCATCTGGTGGTGGGCCGGGTAACAGCCCCGCTTGAAGAACTCCGCGCAGAGGATCTGGGGCAGCATGGAGGTGTGGGAGTTGGTGGCGGACTTCACGTCCACCAGATGCTGGATGGTCTCCGTATCCGCCACCACATAGCCCAGGCGGGAGCCGGGGGAGAAAATCTTGGAGAAGCTGCCCGCCATCACCACATGGCCTGTGGTGTCGAAGTGCTTGATGGGAGGCAGGTCCTCTCCGCTGTACCGGATATCCCGATAGGGGTCGTCCTCCAGCACCAGCACGTCGTATTTGGCGGCCAGCTCCGCCACGGCCTTCCGCCGCTCCAGGCTGAGGGTGCGGCCGCTGGGGTTCTGGAAGGTGGGAATGACATAGATCATCTTGGGATGGCACTGCCGGATCTTCCGCTCCAGATCCTCCGGGATCAGGCCGTTGTCATCCATGGCCACACCCACGCACCTGGCCTCGAACATATCGAAGATCTCCACGGACTGGACGAAGGTGGGGGCCTCCACCAGGATCACGTCGCCGGGGTCGATGTACGCCTGGCAGGCCAGGTTGATGCCCTCCAGGCCGCCGGTGATGATTATGACGTTGTCCACGCCGCAGTCGATGCCCTTGGGAGCCAGCAGTTCCCGGACCACCACCTCCCGCAGGTCCCGGATCCCCTCAATGGGGCCGTACTGCAGGGCCTCCACGCCCCGGGTGTCCGTCCGCAGCACCTCGTCGGCCAGCTGGCGGATGGTGTCCACCGGCAGGGCCTCTCTGGCGGGGGAACCGCCGCTGAAGGAGATGATGTCCGGGTTGGTCATGGACCCGAACAGTCCTTTGACCACATTGGCCGTGAAGGCCATTTTTTCCATACGCTTGGCATAAGGCACCATTCTGCGCTGTCCTCCATTTCAAGGGCGCGCCCTTCCGGCGCGCCGCTGTGTGATTTGATCGTTTCAGTATACCACACCAGGCGGGAAAACTCAATTCCCCAAAAACAAGCCGTCCCGGGGCAATGCCCCGGGACGGGAGGATGGTCATTCCAGGGGAATTTGGATGTCTCCCACCTGCACGGCGGCGACCTGGCTCACGTCCAGCAGATGCTGGAAGGAGCAACTGAAGGACAGAGAGAAGGGAAGCGCCTCGTCGGGACGGCTGCCGGTGCTGCCGCTGAGTCCGCTCCGGGTCAGCTCCTGTACCGGCAGGGCATTGCCGTCCGTCAGGACCAGGGAGGTGGCCGCCCGCAGATCTTCGAGACCCTCATAAACGGTGTTACCGGTGAGCTGCACATGGATGGAGAAGGGGGACAGGACCGTCTGGACAAAGACACCGTCCTGCTGGTAGGAGGCCGTCAGCGTCTGGGAGGATCCCGTCGGCTGGAAAGTCACCAGGGCCGGATGGTCTGTCACAGCGGTGTCCACGCCGTCCACCCGTAGGACAGGGGGCGTCAGCAGCACCGTCACCGGCTGGGCGGTGAAGTCGGCGCTGCCGGATTTCACGGCGATATGAAAGAGATAGGTGAGGGTATTGGTCTCCATGTCATAGCCCTGGCTCTCCGAGCCGCCGGAGCTGCCGCTGGTGTAGTTGATCAGGCGGAAATCCGCCAAACTGCTCCCAGCTCTTTCCACGTAGCCGCAATATGAGGTGTAGTCTGTCCAGTCGATGTCCGCCCACCTGTCCTGGTCGGCGGCCTTCAGCTCCTCCCAGGAAATGTCGCCGGTGAGATAGTAGGAGATATCTGGCAGGTCGATACAATTTGCCTGCCAGTCCTCGCTTTCATAGGCCATCTCCACGAGCTCCCGGTCCACTGTGTCCGGCAGCCGGTAGTCCAGAATCAGATAAAGGTTCTTCTCGGAGACCAGGGCCTCCCGGATGGTCACGGCCACATCGTCGCAGACGGAGATGACATTCACCTTCTGGAAGGCCTTCTCCGCCATGGGGGTTTCCGCCGCGTCGGGGCCAAAGTAGCCGGTGAAAATATCATCCCAGTCCACCAGCACCGCTGCCCCCACGGACAGCGTCAGTACAACAGCCAGCACCGCAGCCAGCAGCGCCTTTCGGAAAAATCCCCGGGGGCGGTAGACGGCGGTCCGGGCCTGAGGTTCCGGCTCCGCGGACAAAACAGCCTCCCGCAGCTGTTCCTCCAGCTCCGGCGGGGGCGCGCAGTGTTCCATTGACTCGTGATAGCGATTCATAAGCTCTCCTCCCATGTGTTCCGCAGGGCGTCCCGGCCCCGCTTCAGCCGCATTTTCACCGTGGGCACCGTCACCCCCAGGAGCCGCGCGATCTCCCGGAGGGTGTAGCCCTCGTAGTAGTGGAGGTGAAGGACTGTCCGCTGGGACTCCGGCAGGGCGGCCACGTGGTCCAACAGGCCCAGCTCCTCCGGCGTGACGGCGGCGGAGGCGGCCTCCAGCGGCAGCTCGGACCGGCTGGATCGCTTCCAGGCGTCCCGACACTGGTTCAGGGCCACCCGGAACAGCCATCGCCGCTCGTGGTCCGGCGAGGCAAAGACCGGCGCCCGGTACAGCCGCTTGCAGAACACCTCCTGCAAGATATCCTCCGCATCCGCCGGGTTCTTCATCTGGATCAGGCAGAATCGGTACAGGGACGGCCCATAGGTCCGGTATACCTGCTCAAAGAGCTGCTCCGCTTCGGTCACTGGCCTCACCTCCTTCTGCTGTGATTACGAGTGAGCGGGGCAAAAGGTCACAAAGAACTGCAAAAACTCCCCGGCTTCTGCCGGGGAGTTTCAGTTCAGGGCATCCGCCTGCTGTGTGAAGAGCTCCGTCACCCGCTCTGCCGTGGCGGGGCAGGAGGTGAGCGCCGGGTCCTGTGCCAGCAGCTGCTCCGCCGCCTGACGGGCCTCCTGCAGCAGCTGGGTGTCGCAGCCCAGATCCGCCACCTTCAGCCCCGGCAGGCCGTGCTGGCGCGCTCCGAAGAAGTCACCGGGGCCCCGGAGCCGCAGGTCCTCCTCCGCGATCTGGAAACCGTCAGTGGTCTTGGTCATGACCTTCAGCCTCTGCCTCGTCTCCTCGTTTCGGTTGTCGGAGATCAGGATGCAGTAGGACTGATGCTTCCCCCGGCCCACCCGGCCCCGCAGCTGGTGGAGCTGGGAGAGGCCGAACCGCTCCGCGTTCTCGATCACCATCACCGCGGCGTTGGGCACATCCACCCCCACCTCGATGACGGTGGTGGACACCAGGATGTCCGTCTCATGGGCAGCGAAGGCGGCCATGACGGCGTCCTTCTCCTTGGGCTTCATCTTGCCGTGGACGAAGGCCACCTTGAGATCCGGAAACACCTCGGACTGGAGCTTTTTGGCGTATTCCGTCACCGCCTTGCGCTCGTCGGGGAGCTGGTCATTCTCCTCTACCATGGGACAGACGATATAGGCCTGGCGGCCCTCGCCCACCAGCTTGCGGATGAAACGGTACACCCGCTGGTGATAGCCCCCGGTGACGGCGAAGGTCTGCACCGGCTGGCGGCCGGGGGGCAGCTGGTCGATGATGGACACGTCCAGGTCTCCGTAGAGGATCAGGGCCAGGGTCCGGGGGATGGGGGTAGCGGACATGACCAGAATGTGGGGGTGGTCCCCCTTGGCGGCCAGTTCCGCCCGCTGGGCCACACCGAAGCGGTGCTGCTCATCCGTCACCACCAGGCCCAGGTCGCGGTAGGCCACGCTGCCGGTGATGAGGGCGTGGGTGCCGATGGCAAAGTCGATCTCCCCGCTCTCCAGTTGCTGAGTGATGGACCGTTTCGTCTTGGCGGTGGTGGAGCCGGTCAGCAGGGCGCACCGGATACCCAAATTTTCCAGCAGAGGGGCCAGGCCCTGGTAGTGCTGCTGGGCCAGGATCTCCGTAGGGGCCATCAGGGCCGCCTGGCGGCCATTCCTCACCATGAAGTACACGCAGGCGGCGGCCACCATGGTCTTTCCGGAACCCACGTCTCCCTGACAGAGCCGGTTCATGGGCGTGCCGGAGCGCATGTCCGCCAGTGCTTCCTCCACACAGCGGCGCTGAGCGTCCGTCAGGGTGAAGGGCAGGGCACGGTAGAAAAGCTCCATGTCCACGCCGCCGCAAGGGGGCACGTGGACCACCTCCCGGCGGGAGCGGAGCCGCTCCAGCCCGATGGTGAAGAGGAACAGCTCCTCAAAGGCCAGCCGCCGCCGGGCCAGGTCCAGGGCCTCCGCGCTCTCCGGGAAGTGGATGTTCTCATAGGCGTACTCGATGCGGCAGAGCTGATGGTCCCGCCGCACACGGTCCGGCAGCACGTCCGGCAGGATGTCCGCGCAGGCGTCCAGCCCCTGGCGGATGGACCGGGACAAAATCAGCTGGCTGACTCCGGCGGTAAGGGGATAGATGGGCACGATGCGGCCGGTGACCTCCCGCCGCCCCTCCGGCTCCACCACAGGATTGGCCATCTGATGCCGGAGGAGGGAGCCCTCCGCCCGGCCATAGAAGATATAGGTCTCTCCCTGGTGCAGGCTGTTTTTCAGCCACGCCTGGTTGAAAAAGGTCACATCCAGGGTGCCGGTGTCGTCCACCGCCCGGAGCTTCACCAGATCCAGCCCCTTGCGGATGTGGGAGATGGTGGGCGGGGACGCCACCATGGCGGCCACGCCGGCGGTCTCGCCGGGCACCAGGTCCGCAATGCGCCGCAGGGCAGAGCGGTCGTCGTAGGCCCGGGGGAAGTAAGAGATCAGGTCCCGCAGGGTGGCGATGCCCAGCTTGCCCAGGGCCTTGGCCCGCTGCTCCCCGATGCCCTTGATGTACCGCACATCTGTGTTCAGGTCCGCCATGGAATCACCTCCCGCCTTGCAAATTATTGGTCTCCATTATATAATGGCGCCGGAGAAAAAACAAGGAGATGGGCGCATGGTCACCTGGAAGAAGTGGGCGGCCCGCGGAGTCTGATGTGTGGGTTTGTTCGGCGGGATGATCGCGGCTGGAACCGGCCTGTGGCCCCTGGGACCCATTGGATCAGCAGCAGTGATGATGGTGTTGGGGGCTGGTCCTGTGGAGCAGGCGATATCAGCGGTGTTTGTGTGCCCCTCCTGCGGCGCAGAGTTATCGGGACAGGACTTCCGATCATCCAGGTGGAGTCCGGATGGGACTGATGCATTGCCGCAGTTGTGGAGCGATGCTTCCCGTAGAGGAATGCCGCAGAAAAGAGCTATAAAAAAGAGCCCGGAATCCCGGGCACTTTTTTGTAACAAAACTACTGCCCATGCGTCCTATGGCAGAGAGGAGGGGAGGCCGTGCCGGATTTTGAGGAGATCTATCAGACGTATTTCGCCGACGTGTACCGCTACATCCTGGCCCTCAGCCGGGACGCCCACACGGCGGAGGAGGTGACCCAGGAGACCTTCTTCCGGGCATTGGCCTCCATCGACCAGTTCCGGGGGGACTGCCAGCTGCGGGTGTGGCTGTGCCAGATCGCCCGGAACCAGTACCTCTCGCTGTGCCGGGAGCGAAAGCACCGGGGAGAGCTGGAGCAGGAGCCGGGGGACGACGGGCTGGAGTGCGACTTTGCGGACCGGGACGCCGCCAAGCGGCTCCACCGGCTGCTCCATGACCTGCCGGAACCCTACAAGGAGGTGTTCTCCCTGCGGACCTTCGGGGAGCTGCCCTTTGCCCAGATCGGGGAGCTCTTCGGCAAGACGGAGTCCTGGGTCCGGGTCACCTACTTCCGGGCCCGCCAGAAATTGAAGGAGGGATTTGATGGACCAGCTGGACCATGATATCGTACAGGACCTGCTGCCCCTGTACCACGACG
Organism: Oscillibacter acetigenes; assembly: GCF_025567605.1. NCBI lineage: Bacteria > Bacillati > Bacillota > Clostridia > Eubacteriales > Oscillospiraceae > Oscillibacter > Oscillibacter acetigenes. The sequence continues at coordinate 197,393 of NZ_JAOQKG010000002.1, forward strand.
GCGTCTGCTCGGACAAGAGCCGGGCGGCGGTGGAAGAACATCTGAAGACCTGTGAGGACTGCCGGGCCGCCCTAACGGCTATGGACGCGCCCCTGCCGGAGGTGGAAAAGGCCGCCGATGACGCGGCGGTAGCAGTGAAAAAAATATCCGGTGAGTGGAAGAGGGGCAAGCGCCGGGCCCATATCATTGGCGTGATTGTTGCCGTGGTGGTATGCGCGGCCGCCGCAGTGGGGATTTGGACCCTCACTACATGGACGTGCATCCCCATGGATGGCGGGGACTATACGCTGGATGTTTACCGGCTGAGGAGCGGAGGCGTGGGGGTCCACTGGGATTTTCGGGAGGGCCGGGAGACCTGGTATGCCCTGACATTCCGGGAGGAGGCGGACGGACTTCACTACTATCTGGAGCGGCCCATTCTCCGGGTGGAGTTGTTTGACTTTGACAGCAACTATAACCGGGGCGGGGACGCCATGTTTGAAAGCTGGTCGGATGATGCCATGGAGACCGAAGCGATCTACTTCGGCTTGGGTGAGGATGCCGTCTTGCTGTGGAAAGAGGGCGAGGAAGTGGACTTGCCCGCCGCCACCGCCGCCCAGGAGGAGATGTGGGCGATTGCGGAACTGCCACCGCAGGAGGTGCCGCAGGAATGAGAAAAGATGTCATTCCAGTGGAAGATGCACAGGGCGGGCCGCGCAGCCCGCGGCGTTTCCTCCGTCTTCTGGCCCTGCTCCTCGCCGCCTTCGCCCTGCTCTCCGCTGTGTGGTATTTCACAGCCTACCGGCCCTATGATGTTTACATGGAGGCCCTGCGGGCCCAGCCCGGGTGGCGGGAGGCTCCGGCCCTCCCGGGGTGCGGCACGGATGGGGAGGGTTACAACTGTAATGTGGCCCGGCCTGGATTTCTCCATTGGACGGGGAATCTGGGGATTGGCATGCCGAACCTGACGCTGGAAAACGGGGAGGAGGTGGGCTTCACAGATTCCCTCCTGATCTGGCCCCGGATGACCGGCGAGCCGGAACTGGGCGTCCTTCTCTTTGAGTATGACTTTCAGGAGGACGGCGTCACCTGTGCCGGCCACCAGCTCTACATTACGGCGGCGGGAGAGTACCGCCCCTATGGAGATGCGGCGGAGGACGCGGCCAATGCGCAGCTGCTG
>NZ_JAOQKG010000002.1:198838-209600 GCF_025567605.1 Oscillibacter acetigenes
AGAGCAGAGCGGCGTAGATGCTGCCGCCGCCGATGACCCACAGCTGGTCCGGCGGGGTACCGGCTGTGGCCTCCCGCATGGCCGCCAGACTGGAGACGGTCTCCGCTCCCTCCCGGGAAAAGTCCGGGCAGTGGGTGATGACGATGTTCCGCCGCTTGGGCAGGGGCCGCCCGCCGGGAAAGGAGTCCAGCGTCCGGCGGCCCAGGATGACCGTGCCCCCCAGGGTGAGGGAGCGAAAGCGCTTCATGTCCGTAGGCAGGGAGAAGAGCAGATCATTGTCCCGGCCGATGGCCCAGTTTTGATCGACGACGACGATGGCATTCACAGCGCAGGCCTCCTCAAATAGCGATGGGGATCTGGTCCTCGAAGGGGGCGGGGATGTAGTCCTCCAGGGAGAAGCTGTCCCGGGTAAAGGCGTAGAAGTCCGTCACGGACGGGTCCATCCGGAACACCGGCGCCGGGGACGGCGTCTGGGCCAGCATCTTTTCAATGATGGGCACATGGCGGTCGTAGATATGGGCGTCCGCGATCACGTGGACCAGTTCGCCGGGCACCAGGCCGCTGACCTGGGCCAGCATGTGGACCAGCACCGCGTACTGCACTACATTCCAGTTGTTGGCGGCCAGCATGTCCTGGCTCCGCTGGTTCAAAATGGCGTTGAGGACATTCCCGGAGACGTTGAAGGTCATGGACCAGGCGCAGGGGTACAGATTCATCTCATGGAGATCCTGGTGGTTGTAGAGACTGGTGAGGATGCGGCGGGAGGCGGGGTTGTGCTTCAGGTCGTACAGCACCCGGTCCACCTGGTCCATCTCCCCTTCGGGATACTGGTGCTTGATGGAGAGCTGATAGCCATAGGCCTTGCCGATGGAGCCGTCCGGATCCGCCCACTCATCCCAGATGTGGCCGTTCAGGTCGTGGATGTTGTTGGACTTCTTCTGCCAGATCCACAGCAGTTCGTCCACCGCGGTCTTCCAGTAGGTCCGGCGGAGGGTCAGGATGGGGAACTCCTCCTGAAGGTCATAGCGGTTGACGATCCCGAATTTTTTCACAGTGTGGGCGGGAGTACCGTCCTCCCAATGGGGACGGACGGGCAGGTCTGTGTCCCAGACCCCGTGGTCCAGAATGTCCCGGCAGTTTTGCAGAAAGAGCGCATCGGCACGGCTCATGGGGGTCCCTCCTCAGCGTTGGGTATTTTTTTCAGTATAGCAAATCCGGGAGAAAAACACAATCGGCAGATGAAGCCCCGGCCGCCAAATTGGGGGCGTCTTTTCCTGTGCCTGTTGTGAAAATCGGCTATGTGTGGTAGAATACCTGCAAAACGGGCCCTGCCTCATCGGGCGCGGCGCCCGGTTCCACGGCCGAAGAGTGACCCGGCGGATGCTCCGGCGGGCGGAAAAGGAGGCGGGAGATGCCGGACCGGAAGGAGATCAACAAGCGGGGCTATCTAAAGGAGGACTTCCGGCTGTTCCACCTGAAGGACAGCCGGGCCCAGAAGGTGGACTATCACTACCACGCCTTTGACAAGCTGATCCTTCTCCTGGGGGGAAAGGTCACCTATGTGGTGGAGGGCGTCACCTACTTCCTTCAGCCCTGGGACCTGCTGCTGGTGGGACACGACCTGATCCACCGGCCCATCATCGACCCGGCGGAGCCCTATGAGCGGGTGGTGATCTGGCTGGGACGGGAGTGGCTGGAGCGGCGCAGCGACCCCGGCGAGGCGCTGGACACCTGCTTCGACACCACCCGGGAGCGGGGGTTCCACCTGCTGCGCTTCGACGCAGAGCGGCGGCTCCACTATATGCAGCGCATCCAGCAGCTGGAGGAGGCCCTGCGGGACCGGAGCTTCGGCGCCGCCCGCATGGCGGATACCCTCTGCCAGCAGATGCTGATCGACGTGAACCGGGATGTGCTGCGCTCCCGCACCGCCCAGGAGGAGCGGGACAGCTACCGGGTGGACCCCAAGATGGAGGAGGTGCTCCGGTACATTCTGGACCATCTGGGAGAGGAGCTGACGGTGGAGTCCCTCTCCAAGCGGTTTTTCATCAGCCGGTACTATCTGATGCACCGGTTCAAGGCCGTCACCGGCTACACGGTCCACCAGTACATCAGCCAGAAGCGGCTGCTGCGGGCCGGGGAGCTGATCCGCGCCGGCGTGCCGGTGATGAAGGCGGCGGAGCAGGCCGGATTTGAGGAGTATTCCACCTTCCTGCGGGCCTTCCGCGGCACCTTCCACATGAGTCCCCGGGAGTTCCGGTGACGAGGATACGGCAAAAGCCCGCCCGGGGATCGCTCCCCGGGCGGGCTTGCTGTTACTGGGCCTCGCCGGCTGCCAGGCGGAGGATAGCCTCCATGTCCGCGGGCTGGATCTTCACGAAGCCGCCGAAGGGGAAGCCGCCGGGCTTCTCCGCCCGGTGGGCCACCATGTCCGGGATGTCTTTGGCCTTGGCTCCCAGCTCGTCAAAGGTGATGGGCATCCCCAGGGAGTGGAAGAAGAGGCACAGCTTCTCGATGCCCTGGCGGGCGGTGGCCTCCGGGTCCGCAAAGTTCATCTCACAGCCGAAGACCCGCACGGCGAACTGGGCCAGCCGGACGGGATCATGGGGCAGCACGTACTCCATCCAGGCGGGCAGGATCACCGCAAGACCCGCGCCGTGGGCGCAGTCGTAGAAGGCGGAGAGCTCATGCTCGATCTGGTGGCTGGCCCAGTCCTGCTCCCGGCCCACGCCGCAGGAGTTGTTGTGGGCCAGCATCCCTGCCCACATCAGGTCCGCCCGGGCGGCGTAGTCATTGGGATCGGCAATGGCCTTGGGGGCCGCGTCCAGCACGGTCTTCAGCAGGGCCTCGCACAGCCGGTCCGTCAGCCCCACGTCGGGAGTGTTGGTGAAGTACCGCTCCATGATGTGGGCCATCATGTCCACCGCGCCGCTGGCGGTCTGGTAGGCAGGCAGGGAACAGGTGAACCGGGGGTTCAGCACGGCGAATTTCGGGCGGATGACATCCGTCTTGGGGCAACCCCACTTCAGGTTGCCCCGCTCCTGGGTGATGACGCAGCTGTCGGACCCCTCGCTGCCGGCGGCGGAGATAGTCAGCACCACGCCCACGGGCAGCGTCTTCTCGATCTTGGCGGCGCCGGTGAAGAAATCCCAGAAATCCCCCTTGTACAGCGCGCCGAAGCCGATGGCCTTGGCGGTGTCGATGACACTGCCGCCGCCCAGTGCCAGCAGGAAGTCCGCGCCGGTCCGCCGGACCAGGTCGATGCCCTCGTATACCTTGCCGCTGCGGGGGTTGGCCTGGACGCCGGAGAGCTCTGTAAAGGGGATGCCCGCGGCCTCCAGGGAGGCGGTGACGGCGTCATAGGCGCCGTTGCGGCGGACGGACCCGCCGCCGGTGACCAGCAGTACCCGGCTGCCGCCGAACCGGCGCACCAGCGCGCCGGTGTTTTTCTCTTCTCCATCGCCGAAGGTGAAGAGGGTGGGGGAGTAGAAGGTGAAGTTGTTCATGGATGAAGTTCCTTTCCTTAAAAATTCAACAACATAATCAGTCCCGCTTGGATAGAAGCACCTCAAATACCAGCAGGGCCAGAGCTATCGCCAGCAGGAGAAGCCCCGCTGAGAGAACGGCCCCGCACCAGGTGCTGCGCAGAGCAGTGCCGAAGCGGCCGAAATCGGTGTACCACTGGTCTGCGGTCAGTGCATGATAGACAGCTCCGGTCAGCCCTGTCAAGGCGGCTGCTGTTCCTGCGAAGGCCAGAGGCGGAGAGATCACCCGGAGACTCCACCGCCACAGTGGAAGAGACAGGAAGTCGGACGCATCATCAGCCTTGGCATTCTCCCCCAGCAGTTCATCGGCGGAGATGCCGAAGACGCGGCACAATTGGAGAAGCTTTTCCGCATCAGGAAGGACCTCGCCGCTCTCCCAGCGGCTGACGTCCTGCGTGGAGACGCCCAGCCGCTCTGCCAGAATCTCCTGAGAGAGGTGGGCAGCCAGCCGCCTCTGGGTGATTTTTTCGCCGATGGTCATGGGAAAACTCCTTTCGCAAATAGCTTTCGTATATCACTGGCCTGCCCCGGCGGACTGCTTAATATCCCCGGTTCCGGTCCACCAGTCCCGCCAGCGGGCGCCCGGCGGCGTAGTTCTCCAGATCGGCACAGAAGCGGGCTACGTTTTCGTCGCAGGTGTAGCCCAGGGTCATGTTGCCGGAGACGTGGGGGGTGAGAATGATGTTCCGGGCGTCCCACAGAGGATCGTCCTGGGGCAGAGGCTCCGGGTCCATCACGTCCAGGGCGGCGCCTGCCAGCTTTCCGCTGTTCAGGGCCTCCGCCAGGGCCTTCTGGTCCAGAGCGGTGCCACGGCCCACGTTGATGACGCAGGCGTCGGCGGGCAGCAGGGCGATCCGCTCCCGGTTCAGGATGTGAACGGTCTCCGGCGTGCTGGGCAGGGCCATCACCAGGATTTTTGTGCGGGGCAGCACGTCGTCCAGAGCGGAGATGGGATACACCTCGTCGAAGGCGGGGTGGGGCTTTCCGCTGCGGCTGAGACCCACGATCTTCGCGGCCCCCATGCCCCGCAGCCGGTCCGCCACATGGCGTCCGATATCCCCGGTGCCCAGGATGGTGAATTCGTTGTCCCGGATGGAGCGGACGGGCAACTGATTGGACCAGCCGTGGCCTCGGACGATTTCGATGTACTCCGGCATCCGCCGCAGCAGCATCAGGGTCACCATCACCACATGCTCGGCGATGGTAACGCCGTAGACGTTGGAGTTGGTCAGCAGGCAGTCCGGGTTGGCGAACAGGCCAGGGTCCTTGCAGTAGAGGTCCACCCCGGCAAAGGAGCAGCAGTACCACTTCAGCGTAGCGGGAGCGGCGCGCAGAAGGTCAGCGGAATGGGCGTACAGAACCTCGCAGTGCTGGAGGCAGTCCTTCGCCTCCTCAAACTGGTCCAGGTTGAAGAAATGGGGGGTGAAGCCCGTCCGGCGGGCGGTCTCCCGGATCCGGTCCTTGTGGGCTTCCGTGAGGAATTCCTGATAGATGCAGATATTGCGATTCATAAACAATCAGACTCCTTTTGAATGGATTGACAGAGTTGCTCGGCACAGTGCATCCCATCCGCGGCGGCGGAGAGGATGCCGCCGGCATAGCCGGCTCCCTCGCCGCAGGGGTACAGGCCCCGGAGAGAGGACTGGCAGGTCCCATCCCGTGGGATGCGCACAGGGGAGGAGGAACGGCTCTCCACCGCCGTCAGGACGGCGTCCGGATCGTCGTAGCCCCGGAGCTTCTGCCCCAGCAGGGGGAGCGCCCCGGCAATGGTATCCGCCACGAAGGGCGGCAGGCACCGGCGCAGGTCCGTCCAGGTGACGCCGGGGCGGTAGCTGGGGTGCACTCGGCCTGGGCCGACGGAGGGGCGCCCCGCCAGAAAGTCCCCCACCCGCTGGGCCGGGGCCCGGTAGTCCCCACCCCCCAGAGCGTAGGCTGCAGACTCCAGCTTCCGCTGGAAGGCGATACCCGCCAGGGGATCTTCCGCCCCGCCATAGTCCTCTGGCGTCACGTTCACCAGTAGGCCGCCATTGATATTCTCCTTGTCCCGGGCGAATTCGCTCATGCCGTTGGTGACCACCCGCTCCGCCTCAGAAGCGGCCGCCACCACCTCCCCGCCGGGGCAGACGCAGAAGGAGTAGGCCGCCCGGCCGCCGGGCAGATGGCAGGAGAGCTTGTAGGTAGACACCGGAAGCCCGGGATGCCCGGCGTACTGCCGGTATTGGGCGGCGTCGCAGTCCGCCTGCCGGTGTTCGATCCGCACCCCCACGGCGAAGGGCTTGGCCTCCATGGGCACACCCCTTTTATGGAGCATGGCGAAGGTGTCCCGGGCGGAGTGCCCTGGGCAGAGGAGCAGGTGGGAGCAGGGAAGGGTATAAACGCCCTCCGGCCCCTCCGCGGTGATGCCCCGCAGGGCGCCGTCCCGGATGTCCAGATCCGCCAGCCGGCTCTCAAACCGGATGTCCGTTCCCAGTTCCAGCAGACGGCGGCGCAGGTTTACCAGAACGGTGTGGAGATAATCCGTGCCCACATGGGGTTTGGCATCGATCAAAATATCCTCCGGAGCGCCGCAGGATAACAACGTCTCCAGGATAAAGCGGTGGCGGGGGTCGCGTGTGCCGGTGTTCAGCTTCCCGTCCGAGAAGGCTCCTGCGCCGCCCTCGCCGAATTGGACATTGGAGGTCAGGTCCAGCTCTCCCGTGGCCCAGAACCGTTCCACATCCGCCTTCCGCCGCTCCACCGGGCGGCCCCGCTCCAGCAGGATGGGGCGCAGCCCCGCCTGGGCCAGCACCAGGGCGGCGAAGAGCCCCGCGGGCCCGGCGCCCACCACCACGGGAGGCACCGCCGGCGCAGGCAGGGGAGACGGCGGCGTGTACGCCGGGGCCTGTGCGGCCCGGCTGATCTTCCGGCTCCTGGCTCGGCGGAGAATAGCGGACTCCTCCTTGACCGCGACCTCCACCGTGTAGACCAGGCGGACTTCTTCCCGGGCGTCCACACTGCGGCGGAGTAAGCGCAGGGAGAGAATGTCCTTCTCCCGCATCCGGAGCAGCCGGGCGGCCTCAGCGGCCAGCTCCGCCATGCCGGCCTCCGGCGGGAGCTTGATGGAATCGATTCTTAACACCTTGTTCAAAGTTCCTTTCAGATGTGTTTAAGATAAGCATACTATACTTCAGTCAAAGGTTCAAGGAAGAGCCCCTGAAAAGCTTCCGGTTTTTTCCGGAGCGCCGTCCAGGACAATTCAAAAATTGGAATCAGAAACTTCATACTTTTGACACGATCCCATGTTATCCTCTGTTCTAAACAATGGATGAGCGGGATACATAATAGGAGGCAATCATTATGTATAACGACGAACACAATCTCTATCACTACACCTACCGGAAGGACGGCAGCGAGGCGGAGGCGCATCCGGCTCCCCAGCCCGGCCCGGTACAGGACCATAACAGCGGGCCGCAGCAGCCCGTGCAGGAGATGAAGCCTGTGAAGAAAAACCGCATTGGACTGAAGGTGACGGCCCTGGCCCTGTGCTGCGCCCTGCTGGGCGGCGCCGTGGGCGGCGGCATTGTCTGGGGCGTCGGCAGAAGCGGCGACGAGACCTCGGTCAACGTCAGCGGCCGCACCGTCAGTCAGGTCGCACTGAAAACCGTGGACGGCAAGACGGCGATGAGCGACGCGGAGGTTTACGCCGCCAATGTCAACAGCGTGGTGTCTATCAATGTCACCGGGACCAACAGCAACAACTTCTTCGGCCAGCCGGTACAAACGGCATCCTCCGGCTCCGGCTTCATTCTCACCACGGATGGCTATATTGTCACCAACTACCATGTGGTGGAGGACGCACAGACCGTGAAGGTCACCTTGTATAACGGCGATGAATACAACGCCCAGTATGTGGGCGGCGATGAGGACTACGACATCGCGGTCATCAAGATCGAGGCCTCCGGCCTGCAGGCCGTCACCCTGGGCGACAGTGAGAAGCTGAATGTGGGCGACCGGGTTCTGGCCATTGGCAACCCCCTGGGGGACCTGACGTTCTCCATGAGCGGCGGCATGGTCTCCAGCGTGAACCGCACCATCAACGTGGACGGCACGCCCTTCAATATGATCCAGACCGATACCTCCATCAACCCCGGCAACTCCGGCGGCCCGCTGCTGAACGGCTACGGTGAGGTGGTGGGTATCGTGTCCGCCAAATACTCCAGCTACGGCAGCTCCGGCGAGAGTGTGGAGGGCTTGGGCTTCGCTATCCCCATCAATGACGTCATCAGCATGATCCAGGACATCATGACCAACGGCTATGTGAGCAACAAGGCCTATCTGGGCGCCACCATCGGCACCCTGACCAGCGGCATGGCCCAGCAGTACCGCTATGATATCAGCCAGGGTGCCTTCGTATACTCTGTGGAGGACGGCAGTCCGGCGGCTGCGGCGGGCCTGCAGTTGGGCGACGTTATCACCGCCATCGACGGCACGGAGATCACCTCCCTGGAGGACCTGACCGCCGCCAAGAAGGGCTATGCGGCCGGCGATACCTCCACACTGACCGTCTACCGCCAGGGTGAGACCATCACTCTGGAGCTGACCTGGGGCGCCGTGTCTGCCGATCAGCAGTCCGCTGTGCAGGGCCAGACGGAGCAGGATCAGAACACCCAGAACGGCGGCGGGTACACCAATCCTTACGACCTCTTCGAGTACTTCTTCGGCTGATGGCGGGAGACTCCCGCAGCCAGAAATAACTCTGCGGCCCGGTGGCGGCTCTGCGGCAGATGCTGCGGAAGGGCAAAAAGCCGCCGGATGCGGCGGGCGGCGGAGATTTCAGATAGAACGAAAAGGGCGCACCGCGGAACCGCGGTGCGCCTTTCCAGTATGGAAGCGGCGTCCATCGAAATGGACGCCGCTTCCGCACTGAATAAAAATGAAGGGAGAGATGGAAAGCAGAATCATTTGGAGGCAGGCTCCTCCTCTTTAGCAGACTGCTTGTTTTTGTGGGCCTTGATGGAGCTGTTGATGCAGCCCAGCGCCAAGACAGCAACGATTGCGAGCATCACATAGCCGCCGACTTCCATGAGAGGACACCTCCTTCCCGATTCGGATTCGAGGATTTATTTACGAAAAGTTGTCATGAATATAAAAATATTAACGGATTCTTAACGACCTCTTAACGATATCTTAGCGCCAATGAGCCAAAAAAGCAAGCCCCTTTTCGGAAAAATTTTTTGCGCTTTCCGAAAGGGGCTCAGTCCAGAAAATATCCCAGGGAGGCAAAGACCTCAGACAGCCGCTGGGGGGCCAGAATCTCGATCCTGCGGTAAGACTGGCGGAGGATGCCGGCCTCCCGAAACTGTTTGAGGATGCGGGTGACGGAGACACGGCTCATACCGGTGATGGCCGCGATCTGCTCGTGGGTGTACGGAATGGAGGGACCGGAGCTGGCGCAGCAGGTGTGCAGGAAATAGGCCACCCGCTTGTCATCCTCCAGAAAGTGGGAACAGCAGATATAGTCGGACAGCATGGTGATCCGCCGCACAAAATGGGCCATCAGGTCCTGGGGAGGATAGCCGTGCTCCTGCCACAGCTTCCAAAAGCGGTCTGCCGCCAGCAGATAGACCTCCGCCGGAGAGATGGCGGACACGCTGACCATGACCTTGGCGTGATACACCAGGGCGCTGCTGCCGAACAGATTGCCGGGTCCCAGGTAAAAGAGGGAGATCTCATCTCCGCTGGGACCGAGGCAGAAGGTGCGGAGCTGCCCCTTGACCAGAAAGCCTGCCTGTGCGGACAGCGCACCCTTTTCCAGCAGGACCTCGCCGCTGCGGTACTGGCGTCTGACGCCGTATTTGACAAAAAGCTCCCCCACGTGGGGGCTGATCTGGATGTCGCCGGACACGGGGCATCCCGCCTCCTTTCCTGAGAGGATTCCATATCAACATCAACAAAAATAGTAGCAGATTTTCTCCCATTCCACAAGATGCATTTGTATCACCTGTTACAATCTGGCCGCCGGCTCTCCCTTTACAATAAGCATATCCCGACTGAGCGGCTCGGTCAGAATGCCGCGCGGCGCGGATCAAAAAGGAGGAGCTGACAATGAAGGATACCATGTGCGGCCTTGTCAAGGAGGTCAACGCCCCGTCCGGCCTGGTCTATCACACTGACCTGTCGATCCCGGAGATCAATGACGATGAAGTCCTCATCAAGGTCCACTGCTCGGCCATCTGCGGCACGGATCTGCACATCATGGAATGGGACGAGTGGTCCCAGAAGCGGATCAAGGCCCCCGTTACCGTGGGCCATGAGACAGCCGGCGAGATCGTGGCGGTGGGAAAAAACGTCACGGAGCGCAAGGTGGGCGACCGGGTGTCCTGCGAGTCCCATATTCCCTGCGGCGAGTGCTATTTCTGCAAGAACGGGATGCCACACATCTGCAAGAACGTGAAGCTGTTCGGCTGCACCCAGAACGGAGCCTTCGCCGAATACGCCAAGATCCGCTGGGACTGCACGTTCCTGTTGGAGGATGACGTCACCGACGAGGCGGCCTGCATGTTCGAGCCCATGGGCGCTGGGATTCACGGCGTGGAGGCGGCGGAGGTCAACGGAAAGACCGTGCTGGTCAGCGGCTGCGGCCCCATCGGTCTGACAGCCATCAGCGCCAGCAAGACCTTCGGCGCTGTCAAGGTCATCGCCTGCGACCTGATCGATGAGAAGCTGGAGGTGGCCAAGAAGATGGGCGCCGACGCGGTGCTCAACAGCGCCAAGTGCGACCTGCCGGCGGAGGTCAGGACTCTGACCGGCGGCGTGGGCGTGGACGCGGCCATCGACATCACCGGCGCGGAGCCCGCCCTCAACAGCGCCCTCAAGTGCCTGCGGGCTGCGGGCCGTCTGGTGTGCGTGGGACTGCCCACCAAGCCCATCACCTTCCACGACATGACCGACGACCTGGTCTATCGGGAGGTCCAGCTGACCGGCGTCTCCGGACGGAAGATCTGGGAGACCTGGGAGGACTTCGCCAAGGTCATGAAGGGACCCTATTTCAAGCTGGATCAGGTCATCGGTGGCCGCTTCCCCATGAAGGACTTTGAGGCCGCTCTGGCGCAGATCCACAGCGGCGTGCCCGGCAAGATGATCCTGTATCCCTGATCCCGCCCCGCAGAACAGGCAGGAGGAGACTGTGCCCATTCTGCGGCGGACCCTGACCCGGCCCGGAGATGCTGAACGATCCTGAA
>NZ_JAOQKG010000002.1:209826-452415 GCF_025567605.1 Oscillibacter acetigenes
AGCCCCGCCGCCTTCCGCAGCTCCCGAATCCGGTTTTCCATAGCTCACAGCCCCGCGCACCGCAGCAGCAGGCCGAAGGCCAGCAGGAAGACTACCAGCAGCGGGACATACAGCAGGAAGCTCCTGGCGCCGTCCCGGTCCCCGGCGCGCCATCTCCCCACCTGCAGGGCCAGAAAATACAGGAGATTCTGAAAGATCAACAGGTACATGGGCGCGGTGACGCGGCCGGTCTGGACGCAGTCCCAGATCCCCCATATAAACAGGGCCATCACCGTGAAGAACCAGGCCACCCGGATGGCGTTCAGGGAGAGGTGAAGTTCCATCTCATCCATGTTCCGAAAGAATTTCATAGAACTGCCTCCTTGCTTTGAATTGTCAAGTTCTTTTGACATTTTTAGAATAGTACGGCAGATGCGAAATGTCAATAGTGTTTTACATTTTTGCAAAGAGGATAGAAAAACGTCGGGGAACGCAGGCTGACCCTTGCACTTTTGGGCCTGAAATGGTACAATAATTGTCCGAAAATATCAGCAAGGGAGAGCGCTGCTTTTATGAAATTAGGAATCGTGGGTCTGCCCAATGTGGGCAAATCGACCCTGTTCAACGCCATCACCAACGCCGGCGCCGAGAGCGCCAACTATCCGTTCTGCACCATCGACCCCAACGTGGGCATGGTAGCGGTGCCGGACGAGCGGCTGGACAAGCTGGCGGAGATGTATCAGCCGGATAAGAAGACCCCGGCGGTCATCGAATTCGTGGACATCGCCGGACTGGTGAAGGGCGCCAGCAAGGGCGAGGGCCTGGGCAACAAGTTCCTGGCCAACATCCGGGAGACCGACGCCATCGTCCACGTGGTCCGCTGCTTTGACGACGAGAACGTCATTCACGTGGAGGGCAGCACGGACCCCAGGCGGGACATCGACATCATCAACATGGAGCTGGTGATGGCGGACCTGGAGATGGTCCAGCGCCGGGTGGAGAAGGCCACGAAAGCCCTGAAGGGCGACAAGAAGTTCCAGCATGAGGTGGACGTGTTCACCGCACTGCAGAAGCATCTGGACGGGGGCAATCTGGCCCGGACCTTTGCCTGTGACGAGGACGACGCGGCCCTGATCGCCACCTCCGACCTGCTGACCCTGAAGCCTGTGATCTACGCCGCCAACACCGACGAGGCGGGCTTCGCCGATCTGGAGCATAACCAGTACTACCAGCAGGTGAAGGCCATTGCCGACGCGGAGGACAGCCAGGTGCTGCCCATCTGCGCCAAGATGGAGCAGGACATCGCCGAGCTGGAGGGCGAGGAGAAGCTGATGTTTCTGGAGGAGCTGGGAGTGGAGGAGTCCGGCCTGGACCGGCTCATCAAGTGCTCCTACGCTCTGCTGGGCCTGATCTCCTTCCTGACCTACGGCAAGGACGAGTGCCGGGCCTGGACCATCAAGAAGGGCACCAAGGCCCCCCAAGCCGCCGGCAAGATCCACTCCGACATCGAGCGGGGCTTCATCCGGGCGGAGGTCATCGCATACGATGACATGATCGCCTGCGGCAGCGTCAACGCCGCCAAGGAGAAAGGGCTGCTCCGCAGCGAGGGCAAGGAGTATGTGGTTCAGGACGGAGACATGGTCTACTTCCGGTTCAACGTATGATGACGGAGGCGGAGAGACTGGCGGCCTATGACCGCATGTACGCCGACCTGCTGAAGGAACGGGACAAGGTCCTGGCGGACATGGACAAGCTCCGCGCCGCGGGAAGGAATCGGGGAACCACCTACCAGCAGCTGTTGGCCCAGAAGCTGACGGTTCAGAACCTGATCGGCCGGTTTGAGATCTACGGAATCAAAGAAGTGTGAGGGACAGGCAGGCGCAAATGCGCCTGCCTGTTTTGCCTGCGGAGAGGGATCTCCTGACGGCAGGCCGGTCCCATGGGCAAAAGGGACCGGGCGTCTGGCAGGACAGCATTCCATATAGCGGGCGGCCGTCCGCTGTCCGGCAGAAAAATTCCCAGGGGGAAACATTTCGGCCCGCCCCGGCGTATATAGGTTGAAAGCGCTTTTCAAACGAGAGAAAGGAGGCATTGCATGGAAGAGGCTGAAATCCTGCTGCGCAATGCCATGGAACACCACGGTGCCGCCGTCTACCGGCTGGCCCTGTGCCGGATGCAGAGCGTCCAGGACGCAGAGGACGTGTACCAGGACGTGTTTCTCCGGCTGCTGGGCCAGGAGGCATCTGCCTGGGACGGGGAGCATCTGCGGGCCTGGCTGCTGCGGTGCACGGTGAACCGGTGCCATGACCTGCACCGCTTCCGCCTGCGGCGTCCGGTGCTGGCGCTGGCGGACCTGCCGGAGACGGCCGCGGAAGCGGACAGCGGCGCCGCAGAGCTGTGGGACGCAGTGGCCCACCTGCCGGAAAAGCTGCGCGTCCCCATCCACCTGTATTATGCCGAGGGATATTCCACGGAGGAGATCGCCGGGCTGCTGGACATTCCGGCGGCCACAGTCCGCACCCGGCTCCGCCGGGCCCGAAAAAGACTCAAAGACCTGCTGGGAGGAGACGACCATGAAGAAGAACGACTATCAGAATTTGATGGAGCATATCCAGCCCCCCGCCGGGCTGAATGACCGGGTGCTGTCCGCCGCCCGGCAGACGGCGGGAGCGCAGAAGGAGACGACCGGCCCCAAACATCTGGCGCCCGGAAAGCGGCGCCCGGTGCTCCGGGCGGCAGTATGCGCCGCCTGTGCACTGGCGCTGGTGGTAGGTTCTGTAACGCTGGGGCCCATTGGCGGCGGAGAGCCCGGAGAGAGCGGCGCGCCGGTAACAGCCCTGCCCAGCTTCTCCTTCGGCCTGACGGCTTATGCCGCTGACACGGGGGAGCGTTACGAGGCGAACGCCAACGGGGGGCTGGCCTTCAGCACAGCCGGTCAAGTCTCCTGGTCTGCCGAGGGCGGCCACTACACCGGCTGTCTGTTCCAGGTGACCGGGGAGAACATTCGAACCATTTCCCTTGCCATTGACCGAGAGGCGCTGTACCGCAGCAGAACTCTGACCAACCTCTCCAGAGAAGAGGTGCAGAACTATCTCGATGCCGAGGCCAACGGCACGGAGTACCGGCTTTCCAGCGGCGAAGGAGTGATCCATGCCGTTTATGGCGAGGAGGAAGAGGGGCCCCTGACCATGGAGGTGGTGACGGATCTGGGCGCTGCCGTCACGGAGGGCTATGACCCGGAGGTGCGCTATGGATTCCTGATTCCGGACACCGGCGATATCGACTGGGACAGGGATCCCCGGGTGGCGAATCAGGAGAGCATCGACCGGATGGACGGCGCTCGGCTGACGGTGACGGTGACCTTCACTGACGGTTCGGAGCAGACCAAGACCTACACGCTGTCCACAGGGCGGCTGAAGGTGGAATATGACGCAAACAGCCCCGGCGGGATCCTCCTGCCCCAGCTGGCCGGTGATGAAGACCCGTGGCTCTACGGCGTCTATGCGGTGGATGAGACGGCCAGCCGTTTCCTCCAGTGGCCGGTGCAGGGAGCCAACACCATCAGCCTCTCCAACCCCTATGGTACCCCCCGGTGGCAGCCGGGCGGCAAGACCTGTGAAACTCACACCGGAATCGACATTGCCGCGCCGGAGGGCGAGGCAGTCCTGGCCGCAGCGGGCGGCACTGTGGTGGAGTCCGGCTATGACGTGGAGCGAGGCAATTATGTGGTGATCGACCACGGGGACGGCCTTTCTACCCTATATGGCCAGTGCCGGGACTTTA
The DNA here is from genome assembly GCF_025567605.1 of Oscillibacter acetigenes. Taxonomy (NCBI): domain Bacteria; kingdom Bacillati; phylum Bacillota; class Clostridia; order Eubacteriales; family Oscillospiraceae; genus Oscillibacter; species Oscillibacter acetigenes. The sequence continues at coordinate 213,589 of NZ_JAOQKG010000002.1, forward strand.
CGGTGGAGGAGGGCGACACCGTCCGGGCCGGGGAGATGATCGGTGCCGTGGGGAAGACCGGCATGGCAACAGGGGCCCATCTCCACTTTGAGGTCCGCCAGGACGGAGAGCCCCAGAACCCGGTGGCCTATTTTGACAGCGACGTGCGGGACACCCTCCGCATGGGCTGACCGGTCCTCTGTGAAAAGAACAGTGAGCGCGGCGCGGAATTTGTTCCGCGCCGCGCTCGTTTTCGGCTGGGGTCAGGCCCGGGGCCTGCGGGCAGCCCGTCGGGCCTCCGCTTTTTTCTCCAGGTTGGAGACCACCAGGGCGCAGGCAGCGTCGCCCGTGATGTTCACCGTGGTGCGGCCCATGTCGAAGATGCGGTCCACGCCGATGACCAGGCCGATGCCTGCCACCGGCAGATTCACGCTCTCCAGCACCATGGTCAGCATCACCACGCCGGAGCCGGGGACACCCGCGGTTCCGATGGAGGCCAGGGTGGCGGTGAGCACAATGGTGATCATTTGGCCCAGGGTCAGGTCCACTCCGTAGCAGGTGGCGATGAACACGGCGCACACGCCCTGGTAGATGGCGGTGCCGTCCATGTTGATGGTGGCGCCCAGGGGCAGGACGAAGCTGGCGATGTCCCGCCGGGCGCCCAGCCGCTCCGTGCACTCCAGGTTCAAAGGCAGGGTGCCCACGGAGGAGGCAGAGGAGAACGCCATGGCCATGGCCGGGAACATCCCCTTGAAGAAGGCCAGCGGACTCACGCCGCCCAGGGCCTTTACCGTGGCAGAGTAGACGATGACGGCGTGGAGGAAGTACCCGATATAGGCGCACAGCAGCACCAGGCCCAGATTGCCCAGGATCTGGGGACCGTTTTCCGCCACCACCGGCAGGATCAGGCAGAACACGCCGATGGGGGAGAGGCGCAGGATGATGTCCATGACCTTCATGCAGACCTCTGTAAGGCTGTCCACCAGCGCCGCTGCGGGCCGTCCCTTCTCTCCGGCGGCCAGGATGCCGAAGCCGAACAGCAGCGCCGCCACGATCACCTGCAGCATGGAGGCGTTGGCAAAGGGGGCGATGATGTTGGAGGGGAAGATGTCCACCAGCGTGTCCATGAAGCCGGCGGTCTCACCGGGCTCAAAGGTGACGCCGGTGGGGTCGATGACCGTGAAGAAGCCCTTGAACAGGTTGGCCAGGAACATGGCCAGCACGATGGCCCCGGCAGTGGTGCAGGTATAATACACCAGCGTTTTGACGCCGATGGAACCCACCTTGCGGATATCGCTCATGGAGATGATGCCGGAGAGAATGGAGAAAAAGACGATGGGCACCACCACGAACTTCAGCAGGTTCAGGAAAATGGTGCCGAAGGGCTTGATATAGCTGACGGCAAAGGTGGGATTTCCCGTGAAGGCCATGCCGACCGCGATGCCTAGCCCCAGCGCCAGAAAGATTTGGAGGGAGAGAGGAATTTTTTTCTGCTTCATATACGCGCTCCTTTGCTTGGTGAACTGTTGTGCAGGGCCATTCGGCGGAAAGACCGCCCGAAATGGCCGAAAACTAATCTAGTATATCAAAAAAACTGGGACAGCACAACCCTCTTTTGCAACAGAGTGCCCATTTCCGCTGCTTAGAAACCTGATTTCAATTTCTGTTTATTTTGTCAGGAAGGCGGAGGGTATAGATACGATCCCGGCATGGATGGCAGAGATGGAGAAGAGAACCTGGCATCTCCACTGGGCGGCGTGGGAAAAGCGGCGGATCCGGGCTCGAACATTGACGGCCTGTAAAAGAGTCCCCCGGACAGAAAACGACCTCTCCCGATCCGGAGAGGCCGTTTGTTCAGTCATGGGCGTGAGGCAGGTTCCAGCGGAAGTGGGCGGAGAGGATGCGGACGGCGACCACAAGCGCACTGCCGCAGAGCATGGCGGCCATCTCTCCCGCCAGGGGCCAGAGGACCACGCAGGCCAGCGCCCCGGCCAGGGAGGCGGAGGCATAGACATGCTTGACGAAAATGTAGGGCGTGTCCCCGGCCAGCACGTCCCGCAGCACGCCGCCGCCCACGCCGGTAACCACGCCCACAAACACCAGCAGGAACAGGGTGGGGCGGGCCGCGTGTTCATAGGCAATGCGGATGCCCGCCACAGTGAAAATGCCAAGGCCCGCGGAGTCCATAATCAGCAGCACCAAGTCGTAGAGCCGCTGGTCCCACATGAGGAGCCGCCGGATGCGGGGCAGAAACAGCACCAGGGAGGTCAGCAGGGCCACCACGGCGTAGATGGGATCCTGGAAGGTGCCCGGCGGCGTGATGCCCAAGAGCAGGTCCCGGATGACGCCGCCGCCCACCGCGGTGGTGAGGCCCAGAATGCAGACGCCGAAAACGTCCATGTTCTTTTTCAGGCCGGTGATGGCGCCGGAGGCGGCAAAAGCGAGCGTCCCAACCAGCTCCAGGATCAGAAACAGCTGTTCCATGGCCGTCACCGGGCGTCCTGCCGGACCATCTCCATAAAGGCGGAGGCCGCGGCGGTGGGCGTCACGTCCCGCAGGGTGCACATGTCCACGCTGCGGGCAGGAATGGTGAAGTCGGTTTTCAGCAGGCGGATGTCCCCGCTGTCCAGGGCCTTCTGCACAAACTCCAGCGTCACACCGGCCACCCCCAGGCCGATCCGGGCCAGGGATACCAGAAGGCTCCGGGAGGAGAGCTCGATTTCCGGCGTCAGGGTGATGCCGCTTTGCAGAAAGTACTGCTCCAGAAACACCCGGCTGCTGGCCTTGCGCTCCAGCAGGATCAGGGGGAACTCCGCGATCTCCTGCCGGGTATACACGTGGTCGAAGTCACAGTCGTAGCCGCTGCCCGCCACAAAGACGGAGTGGGTGGCGAAGCAGGACCAGGTATGCAGCGCGGCGGGGTCCGTGGGGGAGGAGGCGAAGGCGATGTCCACAGCGCCGGATTTCAGCATGCTCAGCACCTTGGCGCTGCGGCCGCTGACAATCTTCAGCCGGATGCCCGGGTGCTGGCGGTGGAAGGCCTCCAAATATGGCGTCAGGAAAAAGCTGGTGACAGTGTCGCTGGCGCCGATAGTCAGGGTGCCCAGCAACAGCTGCTGGGCCTGGGACAGCTTGTCCTCCCCTGTGGCCAGCAGGCCCAGGGCGCTGCGGACATACTGGTAGAGCATCTGCCCCTCCCAGGTGAGGGAGACGCCCCGGGGACTGCGGGCGAACAGGCGGGCCTGGAGCGCCGTCTCCAGCTGCTTGATAGACTGGCTCACCGCCGACTGGGAGATGTAGAGGTTTTTTGCCGCCAGGGAGATGTTGCCCGTCTCCGCCACCTCTTTGAACACTCGGTACAGCTCCAGCTTGACCGCCATGGATCATCCCTCCAGCAATCAGAATTTCTTATAGTGTCCGGAATCATTATAAGGGATGACTGGAGGAAACGCAACGGCGGCGGAAAAATTTTCGGTTTTTCTTTGCAAGCGGGATGGTTTTTGGTATACTAACACATTAGATTGTAAAGACGGGAGGCGCGCTATGCTGTATCACATTCTGGCAGTGGGCGACGTGGTGATGGAGCCCGGCCTCCGCCATCTGGAGCGGCACCTGCGTCCCCTCCAGAAGTGGAAGGCCATCGACTTCACGGTGGTGAACGGCGAGAATGCCGCCGGAGTGGGGCTGACCCGCGACCAGGCGGAGCGGATCTACGACGCCGGTGCCGACGTGGTGACCTTGGGGAACCACGCCTTCGGCAAGAGCCAGATTGCGGATTTCCTGGAGGACGCGCCCTGGCTGCTGCGGCCCGCCAACTACACCGGCCGGGCCCCGGGTCGGGGCTGCGGTGTTTACGACCTGGGCGGCGTCCGGATCCGGGTGCTGAACCTGATCGGCCGGTGCGACCTGGCCTGGGGGGCGGACAACCCCTTCACGGCGGCGGACCGGCTGCTGGAGAGAGACGCGGCGGACTTCACCCTGGTGGACTTCCACGCGGAGGCAACCAGTGAGAAACTGGCCATGGGCTACTATCTGGACGGGCGGGTGTCCGCCCTGTGGGGGACCCATACCCACGTGCCCACCGCTGACGAGCGGGTGTGTCCCAGGGGCACGGGCTATATTACGGATTTGGGAATGACCGGGTCCATCGAGTCGGTGCTGGGCATCGACCCCCGGCAGTCCGTGGAGGGATTCCTGGGCGGCCTGCCGGGCCGCTACCGGGCGCCGGAGGGACCCGCCAAGCTCCAGGGGGCCATCTTCACGCTGGACAGCGCCACCGGACTGTGCACCGCCGTGGAGCGGATCGACGTACGGTGACCGGGACGATTTCAAACCGGCTGGTTAAAATTTCAGATAGAGAGGAACGAACCATCATGTCCATTGAAAAAGTCAGAGCACATTTCAAGCCCCTCGGCATCGAAGAGCGAATCCGGGAGTTCGATGTCTCCTCCGCCACGGTGGAGCTGGCGGCGGTGGCCGTGGGTGTGGAGGGCGCCCGCATTGCCAAGAGCCTCAGCTTCAAGGTGGAGGACAAGCCCATCATCATTGTGGTGGCGGGGGACGCCAAGGTGGACAACAGCCGCTACAAGGCCCAGTTCCACACCAAGGCCAAAATGCTGACCCATGAGGAGGCCCACGAGCTGATCGGCCACGACGTGGGCGGCGTGTGCCCCTTTGCCCTGCCGGAGGATGTGAAGGTGTACCTGGATGTGTCCATGAAGCGGTTCGAGACGGTGTTCCCCGCCGCAGGCAGCAGCAACAGCGCCGTGGAGATGACCTGCGACGAGCTGGAGCGGTACGCCTCCAACTTTGCCGCGTGGGTGGATGTGTGCAAGGGCTGGCGGCCCGAGGAGCAGGGATGATCCGGTTTCTGCACGGCGCGGACTTCCACCTGGACAGCGCCTTTGGCGCCCTGCCGCCCGGACAGGCGGCGGCCCGCCGCCGGGAGAGCCGGGAGCTGGCTCTCCGTCTGGCGGACTACGTGAAGGAACACGGCATCGATCTGGTGCTGCTGGCGGGGGATCTGTTCGACAGCGCCAGCCCCTTCCGGGAGACGGGGGAACAGCTGGCCGCCGCTCTGGGACAGATGCGGGCCAGGGTGTTCATCTCCCCCGGCAACCACGACTGGTACGGACCCGGCAGTCCCTGGGAGACGGTGGACTGGCCGGAGAATGTGTACGTATTCAAAGAGAACAGGCTCACGGCCGTGGAGGTGCCGGAGCGGAACTTGGTGATCCACGGGGCGGCATTCTCCGGCCCGGAACAGCCGGAGAGCCTGCTGGCGGGTTTCACCGCCCCGGCAGACGGAAAGTGTCACATCGGCCTGCTCCATGGGGAGCTGGACGGGGCGGAGGCGCGGTACGGCCCCATCCGCCGGGAAGAGGCGGCGGCCAGCGGCCTCTGCTATCTGGCACTGGGCCACGTCCACAAGCGGACGGCGCCCCTGACACTGGGGCGGACGGTCTGCGCCTGGCCCGGCTGTCCGGAGGGCCGGGGGTTCGACGAGCTGGGGGAGAAAGGTTTTTACGAGGGGACGATCTCCGACGGCGGAGAGGTCTCCCTGACCTTTGTGCCCTTTGCCCGGCACCGGTATGAGGTTTTAGAGGTGGACGTCACCGGAAAAGAGCCCCGGGCCGCCGTGGAGGCAGCTCTGCCGCCGGAGACGGCCGGGGACCTGTACCGCATCCTCCTCACCGGCGAGACCGGAGAGGGCGGCGCTGGCGCCGCGGCCATCCAGGAGGCGCTGGCGGACCGGTTTTACGCCCTGGAGGTCCGGGACCGCACCCGTATGGCGGAGGACCTGTGGCGGCGGGCGGAGGAGGACTCCCTCCGGGGCCTGTTTCTCCGGGAGCTGCGCCAGCGGCGGAAGCAGGCGGAGACGGAAGCGGAACGGGCGGAGATCGACCTGGCGGCCCGGTTCGGCCTGGCGGCGCTGGACCACCGGGATCTGGGGTGAGCGGAGGAGCGGATGAAATGAATGAGATGAAGAAGATTCTGCTGATCGGCACTGGCGGCACCATCGCCTCGGACGTGACGGACAGCGGCCTTGCGCCGGAGCTGACCACGGAGCAGCTGCTCTCCCATATTCCCGGGATCTCGGACATCTGCGGCGTGGACTGCCTCCAGCTGCTGAACCTGGACAGCACCAACATGACCCCGGCTCACTGGCTGGAGATCGCCGCCTGTATCCGGGACCACTACGGCTGCTATGACGGCTTTGTTATCACCCACGGCACGGACACCATGGCGTATACGGCGGCGGCCCTGAGCTATCTGATCCAGGGTAGTCCTAAGCCTATTGTGCTGACCGGCGCCCAGAGACCCATCGGATTTGATTCCACGGATTCCAAGACAAATCTGGCGGACGCCTTCCGCTGCGCGGCGGAGGACCTGCCGGGGGTCTCTATCGTGTTCAACAGCCGGGTGATCCTGGGGACCCGGGCCAAGAAGACCCGCTCCAAGAGCTTCCAGGCCTTTTCCAGCATCAATCACCCGGAGCTGGGCGTCCTGCGGGACGGCGTGCTGCTGCGGTACATCCGCCAGGACTGCCGGGAGGCCCCGGTGTTTTACGACCGCCTGGACCCGCGGGTGGCCCTGCTGAAGCTGGTGCCCGGCACCGGGCGGGATGCGGCGGACTTCCTGCTGGAGCGGAACGACGCCCTGATTATCGAGAGCTTCGGCGTGGGCGGCCTGCCGGAGGCGGGCGGCTTTTACGACTGCGTCCGCCGCTGGATGGAGGCGGGGCGGGTCGTCGTTCTCACCACCCAGGTGGAGAATGAGGGCAGCGACCTGGGGGTGTATCACGTGGGCTACCGCCTCAAAAGCGATCTGGGGGTGCTGGAGGCCTACGACATGACCACGGAGGCCGTGGTGGCCAAGCTCATGTGGATCCTGGGGCAGACCCGGCGGCGGGAGGAAGTGGAGCGGCTGTTCTACACACCGGTGGCCCGGGACATCCTCTGGCCCGGCCTGTAAAGACAGAGGGAACCGACGTCCGGAAAAAGGCAGGTTCCCCCACTTGACAAGGAAAAAGGCCCGTGATATATTTATTTTTACTGAAAAAAGCATTGAAAAGGACGCTGTCCGGGACTCGACAGCAGAGAGGGACCGCCGCTGGCTGAAAGCGGACCCCGCCAGAGCCCGGAACACAGCCACCGCCTTGGAGCCGCCCACCGATATGTAGGCTGGGACGGGACCTCCCGTTATAGAGGACACGAGCGGCATCCCTCCGGGGATGCAAGCAGGGTGGAACCGTGGAATACGATTTTGTATCCCACCCCTGATTTTTCAGGGGTGGGATTTTTGTTTTCTGCCCCTTGAACAAAAGGAGGATCAACCATGTCTGAAGAAGTGAAGAACAACGAGTTTACCTTTGAGAATCCGGCGTACCGCCAGACCTACTGGCACACCTGCTCCCACGTGATGGCCCAGGCCGTGAAGCGCCTGTGGCCGGAGGTGAAGCTGGCCATCGGCCCCTCCATCGACGAGGGCTGGTACTACGACCTGGACGCCCCCTTCGCCTTCACGCCGGAGCACCTGGAGAAGATCGAGGCAGAGATGCGGAAGATCTGCAAGGAGAAGCTGAAGCTGGAGCGGTTCGAACTGCCCCGGGAGGAGGCTTTGAAGTTCATGGAGGAGAAGGCAGAGCCCTACAAGGTGGAGCTTATCAACGACCTGCCCGCAGACGCCCATATCTCCTTCTACAAGCAGGGCGAGTTCACGGATCTCTGCGCCGGCCCCCATCTGGACTCCACCGGCCGCATCAAGGGCAACGCCCTCAAGCTCACCGCTTGCAACGCCGCCTACTGGCGGGGTGATTCCAACCGGGAGACCCTCCAGCGGATTTACGGCATCGCCTTCCCGAAGAAGGACGAGCTGGATGCCTACCTCCAGCGGATCGAAGAGGCTAAGAAGCGGGACCACCGGAAGCTGGGCCGGGAGCTGGGCCTGTTCATGCTGCGGGACGAGGGGCCTGGCTTCCCCTTCTTCCTGCCCAAGGGCATGACCTTGAAAAACACCCTGCTGGATTACTGGCGCCAGGTCCACAAGAAGTACGGCTATGTGGAGATCTCCACCCCCATCATCCTCAACCGTCAGCTGTGGGAGCGTTCCGGCCACTGGGACCACTATAAGCAGAACATGTACACCACTGTTATCGACGAAGAGGATTACGCCATCAAGCCCATGAACTGCCCCGGCGGCATGCTGGTCTACGCCAGCGAGCCTCACTCCTACCGGGAGCTGCCCCTGCGGGTGGGCGAGCTGGGCCTGGTACACCGGCACGAGCTGTCCGGTGCGCTCCACGGCCTGTTCCGGGTCCGCTGCTTCACCCAGGACGACGCCCACATCTTCATGACCCCGGACCAGATGAAGGACGTGATCCAGGAGACGGTCCGCCTGTTCGACGAAGTGTACTCCACCTTCGGCCTCAGCTACACCATTGAACTCAGCACCATGCCGGAGGATCACATCGGCACTGTGGAGGAGTGGGAGCATAACCAGGACATCCTGAAAAACGCTATCACCGACATGGGCAAGACCTTCGAGGTCAACGAGGGCGACGGCGCTTTCTATGGCCCCAAGCTGGACTTCCATCTGGCCGATTCCCTGGGCCGCACTTGGCAGTGCGGCACCATCCAGCTGGACAGCCAGCTGCCGGAGCGGTTTGAACTGGAGTACACCGGAGAGGACGGCCAGAAGCACCGCCCCGTCATGGTCCATCGGGTGGTTCTGGGCAGCGTGGAGCGGTTCATCGGCGTCATCACCGAGCACTTTGCCGGCGCGTTCCCGGTGTGGCTGAACCCGGTGCAGGTGAAGGTCCTGCCCATTACAGACCGCGCCCTGGAATACGCCGATCAGATCGCAAAGCAGCTGGATGCCGCCGGCTTCCGGGTGGAGGTGGACGGCCGCAACGAGAAGATCGGCAAGAAGATCCGGGAGGCCACCCTGGAGAAGATCCCCTATATGCTGGTAGTGGGCGACCGGGATATGGAAAACCAGACCGTCTCCGTCCGCCTGCGGACCGGTGAGGATCTGGGCGCCATGTCCGTGGCGGATTTTGCCGCCCGGCTGAAGCAGGACGTGGACACCAAGGCCATCTGGTAAAAATGCGTTCCCCTCACAGCGGCCCGGGGCCGAACCCGGACCGCTGTGTCCGATTCCGCAACGGGCGCTCCCGCATCCGGGCAGCGGAAAGATGGCGGGCATTTTCGGTGGTTCTGCACATTGCCGGGACCGCCCGGACGGTATACAATAGAAAAAACATCCGGCACTTTTTGCAGAGGAGGCGGCTATGAGTCAGGAGATTCACTATTTGGAGACCGGATCCCAGGACCCTTTTTACAATCTGGCGTTTGAAGAGACGGTACTCCGCAGCCGGCGGTCGGGGGAGTATCTGCTCCTGTGGCAGAACGACAACACCATCGTCATCGGGCAGAACCAGAACGCCGAGGGTGAGATCAACCGGGCCTTTGTGGAGGCCCATCAAATCCATGTGGTGCGCCGCACCACCGGCGGCGGCGCCGTGTACCATGATCTGGGCAACCTGAACTACTCCTTCATCACCGACGTGGGAGACGCGGAGCGGCTGACCATGGAGCGGTTCACCCGTCCCATTGTGGAGGCCTTGCAGGGATTGGGCCTGCAGGCGGAGGCCTCCGGCCGCAATGACATCCTGGTGGAGGGGCGGAAGGTGTCCGGCACAGCCCAGCGGCTGCTCCGCGGGCGCTTCCTGTATCATGGGACACTGCTGTTCGACGCCAACCCCGGCATGGTGTCCGGGGCGCTGAATGTGGACCCGGCAAAGTTCGAGTCCAAGAGTGCAAAATCCGTGCGCAGTCGGATCGGCAACATCCGGGAGTTCCTGAAGACGGATATGGATATGCCCGCCTTCTGGAGTTATCTGAAGAAAACATTGGCCGGCAGCGGTCTGGTGGAGGATCACCTGACAGATGAGGAACTGGCTGCTGTGGATGAGCTGAAGCGCACCAAGTACGACACCTGGGAGTGGAACTTCGGCCGTTCCCCCAAGTACAACCTGCGGAACAAGCGCCGCTGGGACGGCGGCACCCTGGAGCCCTGTGTGGAGGTGGACCAGGGGATCATCCGCCAGATCGTGTTCTACGGAGATTTTCTGGCTGTCAGCCCCATGGACGAGGTGACCGGCGCCCTGATGGGCACGCCATTCCGGCGGGAGGACGTGGGGGCGGTGCTGGACCGCTTCCCCCTTCGGGACTATTTCGGAACCATCACCCGGGACCAGGTGCTGGATACAATATTTTATGTGGACTGAGACAGCGTCCGCAGAATCAAAAAGAGAGACGCGCCCGGCGCGTCTCTCTTTTTGATTCTGTCAGGTCAGGATTTCCCGCTGGAACGGCTCCAGCAGCAGCCGGACATCCGGCACCCCCTGGAGCTGGCCCGCACCCTTGACGGCGGCATCCCGATATCCCCAGCGGTCATCGTGGGAGAAGGGGAGATGGTATACCACCAGATGCTCCGGCCGGATGGCCTGTTCGATGAAGTGACGGCCCTTCCGAAGAGTCACCCAAGGGAAGTTCAAAAGGGCCAGATCAATGGGGCGGTTGCCGATGAAATCCCGCAGCTGCGGGTCCGCCACGGCGCAGTCTCCGGCGATCAGGACCCGGAAACCGTCATATTCCAGGATACAGCCGTAGTGGGGGACCTCCCGGTACTGTGCACCCTCGTGAGTCAGGCGCATGAAGTCCATGTGCAGCCCCTCCAGGGTGAGATGGCTGCTGGGACCGGCCAGCACCAGCTGGCGGTCAAACTCCTGCTCCGGCAGCACCAGGGCCACCTGCGGATTTTGGGCAATCACCTGCTCTGTCAGGGCGCGGGAGTAATGGTCCGGATGGCAGTGGGTGAAAAAGAGCAGATCCGGGCTGGCGAAGTCCGGATGAGCCTGAAGAATGTTCCAGCGCTCAGGGGTGACAGTGGAGAACCCCACAACCCGATGGTCGTGGAGCGCGTCGGACCAGACCCGCATGGCACCCAGATGCAGGGCGACCCCGGCGTTGACGCTGAGTGTGATTTGGCAATGGGACATGATGTCGCTCCTTGTGTGTACAGGATTTTTACTTGCGGGACAAACGTCTTTCAGAATAAAATTTCAAAATGCCATGATTTGCGTAAGGCTTGCGTAAGAATCGGCGCTTTGCGGTTTTATGGTTGATTATACCATACTTTTTCCGAAAAATCAGCAAAAAGTCCAAAAATAATTTATTTTTCTGTTAAAATTGCCATATTTTTGCTGTTTGTACAAAATTGGCAAAGAGCCACAGAACAAAAATGGGCAAAATGACAAATTTCCGATTGCTGATTGATATTGAATTGGCAAAGTGATATGCTTGTCTCCGTTAACAGAAATTTAATATGTATTTCTGTGAAACAGGCGGCTTTGCGGCAGTTTATTCATACGGCATGATAGACAGGCAACTATTCATGCGCAGGAGACGTATAAATATTCTGTTAAGACGGGGCGCCACACTAACTGAAGGGATTGATCGAATGAAAACCTACAAGACGATCATGAACGGGCTCACCAAAGTCGAGGAATTCGTGCTCTGCGTGATTACCGTCGTGGTTACAGCGATCACGTTTATCAACGTGCTCTCTCGGTATGTTTTCCACTCCAACTTCGCGTGGTCCGAGGAGCTGGTCATCAACGTGTTCATCCTGATGATCATGCTGGGCTGCGCCCTAGCTACCAGAGACGGCAGCATGATTACGCTGTCCCTGATCTTCGACAATGTGGGCGTCGGGGGTAAAAAGATTCTGACCGTGATTGACACGGTCGTGAACCTGATCTTTTACGCCATCCTGATCTACACCGGCTTTAACAAGGTGTTCGATCAGATCAGCACCGGCAAAGAGACCTTCTCTCTGGGCTGGCCCGAATGGGTGTTTACCATCCTGCTGCCCATCGGCTCCATCTTCCTGGTGCTCCATGCGATCGAGTATCTGGTCGACGTGATGAGCAACAAGGCCGCCTGTGTGAAGCCGGCTGAGACAGAGGGAGGCAAAGAGACTGTATGATTAACTTGATCCTGTTCGGCAGCTTCTTCGTGATGCTGCTGCTGAATATCCCCATTGCCGTCAGCCTGGGTATGTCTTCCATTTTCGCCCTGCTCTTCAGCAGTTCCCCCCTGACGGTCGTCCCTACCAACGTGTACAGCGGCATGGCAAAGTTCCTGCTGCTGGCTATTCCGTTCTTTGTTCTGTCCGGCAACATCATGGCCAAGGCGGGCATCTCCAGCCGTCTGGTGGCGTTTGCTGATGACTGCGTCGGCCATCGGCGCGGCGGCATCGCCATCGTGGCTGTTATCGTGGCCTGCTTCTTCGGCGCCATCTCCGGCTCCGGTCCCGCCACCGTGGCGGCTCTGGGCATTATCCTGATTCCCGCCATGATCAACCGCGGCGGCTTCTCCGCCCCCTTCGCCTCTTCCCTGATGGCCAGCGCCTCCTCCATCGCCATCGTCATTCCGCCCTCCATCGCATTCGTGGTGTACGCCTCCATCACCGGCGTCTCCGTGGGCGATATGTTCATGGGCGGCTGGATTCCCGGCATCATGATGGGCCTGTCCCTGGTGATCATCATCATGATCGAGTGCCGCAAGAAGGGCATCCAGGCATCCAAGGCAAAGTCCTCCTGGGGCCAGCGCTGGAAGTCCTTCCGTGAGGCCTTCTGGGGCTTCCTGATGCCCGTCATCATCATCGGCGGCATCTACGGCGGCGTTTTCACCCCCACCGAGGCGGCTGCCGTCTCCGTGGTATACGGTCTGGTGGTCGGCGTCTTCATCTATCGTGAGGTCAAGATGAAGGATATGATCGATATCCTGGTCGACTCCGGCAAGACCACCGGCGGCATCATGCTGATCATCGGCGCGGCCACCCTGTTCTCCTATGTGTGCACGGTGTTCGGCATTGCGCAGGCGGCCCAGGCTCTGCTGCTGGGGATCTCCGGCAACAAGTACATCTTCCTGCTGATCGTCAACGTGATCTTCCTGATTGCAGGCTGCTTCGTGGACGCCAACTCCGCCATGTACATCTTTATCCCCATCATGTACCCCGTAGCCACCCAGCTGGGCATCGACCCCGTCCACTTCGGCGTGATCGCCACAGTGAACCTGGCTATCGGCCAGGTGACTCCTCCCGTGGGTGTCAACCTGTTCGTCGCCATCGGTGTGTCCGAGAAGCTTCAGGGCCTGCGGGACAAGACCAAGGTCACCATTGTCTCTATGTCCAAGGCTGTGTGGCCCCAGATTGTGGCATGCATTATTGCGCTGCTGCTCATCACCTATGTGCCCTGGTTCTCTACCGTGCTCTTGTTCGGCAAATAAGCATCTCCTGACTTGGCTGTAACCGCGCTTTGCGGTTTCAGATAATACCTGCTACAACTATTTTAAGGAGGCAAAACAATGAAAAAGTTTCTTGCACTGCTCCTGGCGCTCACCATGGCTCTGGCCCTGGTGGCCTGCGGCGGTGGCGATGACGCTGCCAGCGATACCACTGCCGACAGCGGCGATGATGCTGCCGCTTCCACTGGCGAGTTCGAGGAAATGACCTGGAAGTTCGCCTGCTCCGCCACGGAGACCTCTCCCTGGGTGGACGGCGCCAAGGAGTTCGCCCGGATCGTGGGCGAGAAGACCGGCGGTGCCATCACCGTTCAGTACTATCCCGCTGACCAGCTGACCGCCGGCAACCAGACCGACGGCATCCAGGCCCTGATGGACGGTACCACCGAGTTGTCCATGCACTCCAACCTGATCTGGTCCTCCTTCGACCAGCGGTTCAACGTGGTCTCCCTGCCCTTCCTGTTCAGCAGCACGGAAGAGGCTGACGCGGCCCTGGACGGCGCCGGCGGCGAGGCTCTGGGCGAGATTCTGGAGAGCACCTACAACGTGCACCTGCTGGGCATTGCGGAGAACGGCTTCCGCCACATCACCAACAGCAAGCACGCCATCGCCAGCAAGGCTGACATGAACGGCCTGAAGATGCGTGTCGCGGGTTCCCAGCTGCTGAACCGCTCCTATGAGCTGTGGGGCGCCGACTACACCAACGCCAACTGGTCCGAGGTGTTCACCGCTCTGCAGACCGGCACCTACGACGGCCAGGAGAACCCCCTGCCCACCGCTGATGCCGCTTCCATCCAGGAGGTCCAGAGCTATCTGACCTATTGGACCGGCGCTTATGACTGCCTGTTCTTCTGCATGAACGCTGAGCTGTACAACTCCCTGTCTCCCGAGCTGCAGGCCATCGTTGACGAGGCCGGCCAGGCTGCCTGCGAGTACGAGCGTGAGCTGAACCGCAGCCAGGATCAGGAGATCATGGACAAGTGGGCCGAGGCTGGCGTTGAGATCACCGAGCTGACTCCCGAGGCTGCTGCTGAGTTCGCTGAGGCTTCTGCCCCCGTGTACGACGAGTTCGCCGACGAGCTGACCCCCGAGCTGATCGAGGCTTTCACCAGCGTCACTCAGGCTGATGCTGGCACCACTGAGCCCGCCGCCTAATTGAAGAGGCAGCCTGCGTTTCCGTATAAACAACGGTTAAGGTTTCGTAAGTTGCGTTAGCTGAGAGGACGTGGCTGCAGGAAACTGTTGCCACGTCTTTTCAGAGAACATAGGTGAAAATTTTGACGATTTCACCGCCCAGCGCATCTGTCCCAGCAAATTTCAAAGAGTGCCGACAGGAGAGTCGGCAGAAGGGAGTTTTTCCTATGGCAGCAACAAAGGCAGCAAAATACACCAAGGAACTGGCGGAGCACTTTTATGAGACCATGTGCACCATCCGCAAGTTTGAGGAGAGCGTGAAGCACGACTTCCTGAATGGTGAGATTCCCGGCTTCGTGCACCTGTACATCGGTGAGGAGGCCATCGCCACTGGTGTGTGCTCCGCTCTGCGGAAGGACGATATGATCGAGTCCACTCACCGCGGCCACGGCCACTGTGTGGCCAAGGGCGCGGATGTGAACCGCATGATGGCTGAGATCTTCGGCAAGAAGACCGGCCTGTGCCAGGGCCGCGGCGGCTCCATGCACATTGCCGACTTCTCTGTGGGTATGCTGGGCGCCAACGGCGTCGTGGGCGGCGGCTACAACCTGGCCACCGGCGCTGCCCTGGCCAGCAAGATGATCCTGAAGAACGACCGGGTTTCCGTGGTGTTCTTCGGTGACGGTGCCTCCAACCGCGGCACTTTCCACGAAGCCATGAACGTCGCTTCCGCCTGGAAGCTGCCCGTGATCTTCGTCAACGAGATGAACTGCTGGGCTTCCACCACGCCTTACCGCACCACCTGCAATGTGGAGAACATCTCCGACCGCGCGGCGGGTTATCATGTGCCCGGTGTGATCGTGGACGGCCAGGATGTCTTTGCTGTGTATGAGGCCGCCAAGGAGGCTGTTGCCCGTGCCCGTGCCGGCGAAGGCCCCACGTTCATCGAGGCCAAGACCTACCGCATTGAGGGCCACTTCGTGGGCGACCCTGAACTGTATCGTGACCACGCCGAGACCCAGAAGATCTATCACGACACCGATCCTCTGAAGATGTTCCGCGCCAAGGCCGCCAAGCTGAAGCTGATGACCGCCGAGGAGTGCGACGCCATCGATGCCAAGTGTGAGCAGAAGATCAAAGACGCCAAGGAGTACGCTATGCAGAGCGAGTACGCCGATGCGTCCGAGTACATGAAGTACGTCTACGTGGATGACTAAGGCGAAGGAGGACAAATACGATGCGTAAGATCACTTTTTCTCAGGCCACTCAAGAGGCCATGGCCGAGACGATGGCGAAAGACCCCACTGTATTCGCAATGGGCGAGGACCTGGCCCGTCAGGGCGGTATCTTCGGTCAGTTCAAGGGCCTGCCCCAGCAGTTCCCCGGCCGGATCATTGATACCCCCATTTCCGAGACCTTTATCATCGGCGGCGGCGTAGGCGCGGCTCTGGCCGGCGCCCGTCCCGTGGTGGACATGCACTTCGCCGACTTCATCGGCGTGCCCATGGACGAGATCTTCAACCAGATGGCAAAGGTCCGCTACATGTTCGGCGGCCAGGCCAAGGTGCCCCTGGTCCTGCGTGCGCCCGACGGTTCTGCCGGCGGCGGCGCTGCACAGCATTCCCAGTGCGTGGAGTCCTGGTTCGCCCACATCCCCGGCATCAAGGTTGTGGCGCCCTCCAATCCCTATGACGCCAAGATGGTGCTGAAGGCCGCCATCGAGTGCGATGACCCCGTGCTGTACTTCGAGAACAAGATCCTGTACAAGGAGAAAGGCGAAGTGCCCGAGATCGGCGAGGAGGAGCCTTACACCCTGGGCAAGGCCCGCGTGGAGCGTGAGGGGAAGGATGTGACCATCGTGTCCTACTCCATCGGCATGAAGAATGCCCGCGGCGCTGCGGACCTGCTGGCCAAGGAGGGCATTGAGGCCGAAGTCATCGACCTGATCACCCTGTCTCCCTGGGATAAGGAGACCGTGCTGAACAGTGTGAAGAAGACCCACCGCCTCTGCATCGTCCACGAGGCTGTCAAGCAGGGCGGCTTCGGCGCGGAGATCTCCGCCACCGTCGCGGAGGAGGCCATGGAGTATCTGGATGCTCCCATCCTGCGGTACGGCGCTCCCTTCTGCCCGATCCCCTTCGCTCCCACCCTGGAGAAGATGGTGAAAGTGGTTCCGGAGGACCTGGTAAAGGGCATCAAGGGCATGTTTTAATGCCTGTTGAAAAGGAGATTTTCAAGTATGGCAACTGAAGTATTGATGCCCAAGCTCGGCCTGACGATGACCGAGGGCACCATTGAAGAGTGGAAATATAAAGAGGGCGACGCTGTCAAGAAGGGGGACATCCTGTTCTCCGTAGCGACGGATAAGCTGACCAACGACGTGGAGTGCGAAGAGGACGGCACCCTGCTGAAGATCCTGCTGCCGGAGGGCGAGACCGCCCCCTGCAAGAGCGTGATCGCCTGGATCGGCCAGCCCGGCGAGGCGATTCCGGATGCCTCCGGTGCCGCCGCGCCCGCCGCGGCCGCGCCTGCTGCTCCTGCCGCTGCGCCGTCCGCAGCCTCTGCCGCGGCTCCTGCCGCCGCCCCCACGGCCCATGCGGACCGTCCCGCCGGTGCCTACGTGCTGGCGACTCCCTACGCCAAGAAGCTGGCGAAGGAAAAGGGCTATGACCTCTCCCAGATCCCCGGCACCGGCCCCAACGGGACCGTGGTGGCCAAGGACGTGGAGAACTTTGTGGCCGGTCCCAAGACCAGCCCCATGGCTGCCAAGCTGGCTGCCGAGCTGGGCGTGGACGTCAGCAAGCTGGACGTCCAGGGCCGCGTGATGAAGGCGGACGTGCTGGCCGCCGCCGGTGTGGGTGCAGCCGCAGCTCCCGCCGCTGAGGCCGCTGCCGCTGTTGAGAGCAACGACGAGAAGCCTGTGAAGGTGAATCCGCTGCGCCGCAGCATCGCTGCCAACATGACCAACTCCTGGCACACCTCTCCGCGGGTCACCTACACCCGTCCGGTGGAGGTCACGGCTATGAAGGACCTGCGGGCCAAGCTGAAGGACGGCCTGAAGGAGCAGGGGATCAAGCTGACCTACAACCACATCCTGATGAAGGTGGTTGCCAAGGCCCTGACCGAGTTCCCCGACGTGAACGCCAGCTTCGCGGACAATATGCTGACCCGCCACAAGCACGTGAACATGGGCCTGGCGGTCGCCAAGGGCGATGGCCTGATCGTGCCCAATGTGAAGAACTGCGAGGAGAAGTCCCTGGCACAGATCGCCCAGGAGACGGAGGCTCTGATCGAGGCCACCCGCACCGGCAAGCTGGGCATGGAGGACATGACCGGCGGCACCTTCACCATCTCCAGCCTCGGGCCCTATGGCATCACCAGCTTCTCTCCCATCATCAACCAGCCTGAGCTGGCGATTCTGGGCGTGTGCGACATGGTGGATACCCCTGTGGTGCGCAACGGCGAGATCGTGATCCGGACCATGATGAACCTGAGCCTGACTGCCGACCACCGCGTGATCGACGGCGTGATGGCCTCCAAGTTCCTCAAGCGGATCGCGGAGCTGCTGGAGAACCCCTACATGCTCCTGGTGTGAGATCAAACAACCCATTCAAGGGAACCCGGCCTGTGCCGGGTTCCCTTTGAGGGGTCATTGTCCAAAATTTGACGATCCAAACAACTCAAAGGCCGAATTAGAGGCGGTTTTTGGGTAAGTTCATGAAAGAAGGACAGAAATTATGGCAACTGAAGTTCTGATGCCCAAGCTGGGTCTGACGATGACCGAGGGCACCATTGAAGAGTGGAAGTTCAAAGAGGGAGACACCGTCAAGAAGGGGGACATCCTGTTCTCCGTGGCGACCGATAAGCTGACCAACGACGTGGAGGCCGAGGAGGACGGCACCCTGCTGAAGATCCTGCTGCCGGAGGGCGAGACCGCCCCCTGCAAGAGCGTGATCGCCTGGATCGGCGCCGCCGGAGAGGCGGTTCCCGATGCTGCCGGCGCCGCGGCTCCCGCCGCACCCGCTCCCGCCGCTCCTGCTGCACCTGCCCCGGCTGCAGCCCCCGCCGCAGCTGGCCAGAAGACCGTTATCGTCGTGGGCGGCGGCCCCGGCGGCTATGTGGCTGCCATCCGGGCGGCCCAGCTGGGCGCCAAGGTGACCCTGGTGGAGCGCGAGCACATCGGCGGCACCTGCCTGAACATCGGCTGCATCCCCACCAAGTGCTTGCTGCACAGCGCGGAGCTGGTGTCCGAGATCAAGGAACAGGGTGCTGACATCGGCGTGAAGGTCTCCGGTGTGGAAGTGGATTT
This sequence comes from Oscillibacter acetigenes, assembly GCF_025567605.1. NCBI lineage: Bacteria > Bacillati > Bacillota > Clostridia > Eubacteriales > Oscillospiraceae > Oscillibacter > Oscillibacter acetigenes. The sequence continues at coordinate 232,384 of NZ_JAOQKG010000002.1, forward strand.
CCCCCAGGTGATCGCCCACAAGAACGCCATCAGCAAGCAGCTGACCCAGGGTGTTGCCGGTCTGCTGAAGCAGAACAAGGTCGCCCGCGTGGACGGCGAGGCCAGCTTCACCGGCCCCAAGACCCTCTCTGTGAAGAAGTCCGACGGCTCCGTGGAGGAGATGACCGCCGACGCCATCATCGTGGCCACCGGCTCCGTCAACGCCCAGCCGCCCATCCCCGGGCTGAAGGAGAATCCCAACTGCATCGACTCCACCGGTGCGCTGAGCCTGGAGAAGCTGCCCAAGAGCATGGTGGTCATCGGCGGCGGCGTCATCGGCCTGGAGCTGGCCTGCGCCTACGCGGCCTTCGGCACCAAGATCACCGTGGTGGAGGCACTGGACCACATGCTGCCCATGCTGGACGGCGACCTGACTGCCATCGGCGTGAAGCACATGAAGAAGATGGGCATGGAGTTCAACCTGGAGTGCCCGGTGCAGGCCGTGGAGGCCTCTCCCGTGGGCGCCAAGGTGGTCTGCAAGAACAAGGCCGGCGAGACCGTCAGCTTTGAGGCGGAGAAGGTGCTGGTGGCCATCGGCCGGAAGGCCAATACCGCCAGCCTGAACCTGGAGGCTGCCGGCCTTGCCAACGACCGGGGCCGGATCATCGTCAACGACAAGATGGAGACCAGCGTGCCCGGCGTGTACGCCATCGGCGACTGTGTCTTCGGCAAGGCCCAGCTGGCCCACACCGCCAGCGCCATGGGCGAAGTGGCTGCGGAGAACATCATGGGGATCCCTGCCGTGTATGACGAAAAGACCAACCCCACCTGTGTGTATATGGAGCCGGAGGCTGCCTCTGTCGGTCTGACCGAGGAGCAGTGCAAGGCCAAGGGCATCGACTACAAGGTGGGCAAGTTCCCGCTGGTGGCCAACGGCAAGTCCCTCATCATCAATGGCGGCGAGGGTCTGGTGAAGATCATCGCTGACGCCAAGTACGAGGAAGTGCTGGGTATGCACATCATCGGGCCCCGGGCTACGGACCTGATTGCCGAGGGTGCTCTGGCTCTGCGGCTGGAGGCCACCGTGGATGAGCTGATCTCCACGATCCACTCTCATCCCACGGTTTCCGAGTCCGTGCGGGAGTGCGCTCTGAACGTCCAGAAGCGCGCCATCCACATCAAGAACTGATTGCGTTTCCCGATGACAAGGGCCGCCGCTATCAAGCGGCGGCCCTTGTTGCTGCGTGAAGAACGGTATGGTGCCTAAATGGCGCGGCAAAACTCCAGTGTGCAGTCCAGGAGGATATAAATGCGGGAAGCCCCCGTATACCTCCAGATTTGCCTGACAGCGTAACAGGAATACAGCGTGTGGAGCTGCAGGGGGTACTGTACCGGTCGGGAAAGACGGGGCGTTTCATTTTCTCCTTTGCTTGTCCACGCCGATCTTTTATGAGAAATGCCGATCAGGAGATGCACGCTGAACGCTGAAGCATGGGATGAGGCGGGGGGATTCAACTGTCATGTTCACGCTTTTCTGGCATATACCTGCCTGTCGTTATGGTTATATCATAAATAGAGTGAAGATATTGCGCATGTTTTGCATCTGATACATTTCACCATGGAGAAACGGGAGGAACGGCCTTGAAGAAGCGGAGAAATCCCGCTATAATGGGGTGGCATGAACGGACAAGGAGGGCAGGAGACCATGGCGGTGACCGGACGGTTTGCGCCGTCGCCAAGCGGGCGCATCCATTTGGGGAATATTTTGTGCTGCCTGCTGGCTTGGCTCAGCGCCCGGCAGAAGGGCGGGAGAGTGATCCTGCGGATCGAGGATCTGGATATCGCGCGATGTCCGCGGCGCTATGGGGAGCAGATGTGCCGGGACATCCAGTGGCTGGGACTGGACTGGGACGAGGGACCTGTCATCGGCGGCCCCAGCGGCCCCTATGAGCAGAGCCGGAGGACGGCGCTGTATCAGGCTGCTCTGAGGCGACTGGAGGCCCAGGGGCTGGTCTACCCCTGCTTCTGTACCCGGGCGGAGCTCCATGCCGCCAGTGCTCCCCACCGGGAGGATGGACAGGTGGTCTACCCGGGGACCTGCCGCGGTCTGACCGCGGAGCAGGCGGCAGAGCGGGCCCGGCGCACAGGCCGCGCCCCCGCCCTGCGGCTGTGGGTGCCGGAGGAGGAGATCACTTTCACCGACGGCCACATGGGGGAGTACAGGGAGTGGCTGCCTGCGGACTGCGGGGATTTTCTGCTGCGGCGGTCGGACGGCATATTTGCCTATCAACTGGCGGTGGTGGTGGATGACGCGGCCATGGGCGTCACAGAAGTAGTGCGGGGGGCGGACCTGCTGGCGTCCACCCCCAGACAGCTGCTGCTGTATCGGCTGCTGGGACTGGAGGCACCGGCGTTTTACCATTTCCCGCTGCTTCTGGGAAGCGATGGACAGCGGCTCAGCAAGCGGAACGCGGATGCAGGGCTGGACACGCTGGGAGAGCGGTATACGGCACCGGAAATCCTGGGAAAGCTGGCATATCTCGCAGGCTTCAACCCCTCGGCAGAACCCAGAAGCGGGGAGAGCCTGCTGGAGGACTTTGCCTGGGAGAAGGTCCCCAGAGCGGATATCCGCATTCCGGAGGGACTGTTTTGAAAAGGAAGCGGCACAGGCTGACAGCCTGTGCCGCTTCTTTAGTTGCTTTGTCCCGAAAGGGCGTCTGGAATCTCCACTTCTGCCATCAGCTCCCGGCTGATGATGGTGAGCATCTCCTCCAGCTTGGCGCACTCCGCCGGGGTAAACCGCTGCGTGATGCGGTTCATGACGGCGGTCATGTAGGCCGTGCTGATGTTGTAGTAGTCGATATACTTCTGAGTGATCTCCAGATGGTATTCCCGCCGGTCGTCGGAAGACTGGACCTTGCGGATGTAGCCTTTCTTGATGAGGCTGTTGACCTTGTATGCCGCGTTGGGAGGGGAGATCCGCATGAAGGTGGCAAATTCATTCACCGTGGGACTGCCCAGAGCCTGAATGGCCTCCATGCAGAAGGTCTCCACCGTCGTCAGACTGGCCTCACGATCCTGAAAGCGGCTGAAGATCTCCTGGTAAAAGTGCAGCTTGAACTTGGTGTACACGTTAAAAAAAGCGTCTTTCAGCATGGCTGCAAGCCCTCTTTCCCGCGCCTTGCCCGCATGGCGGGAAAGCGTCGGCTGTCATTCCGCACCGATGGCGAAGGTCAGTTCCGCCGTACAGGCCAGTTCGCCGTTGACCGTGGCCTTGCACTCGCCGATGCCCACCGGCCCGCGGCGCTTGGTGAGAACGCACTCCATTTCCAGCACGTCGCCGGGGGTCACCTTCCGGCGGAAGCGGGCGTTTTTCACGCCGCCGAACAGGGCGATCTTGCCCTGGTTCTCCGGCAGGGAGAGGATGGCCACGGCGCCCACCTGGGCCATGGCCTCCAAGATCAGCACACCGGGCATGACGTGCTCCTGGGGGAAGTGGCCGCAGAAGAACTGCTCATTGACGCTGACGCACTTGCGGCCCTTGGCCCACTGGCCGGGCTCGTAATCGGTGATCCGGTCCACCAGAGCAAAGGGGAACCGGTGGGGTAGGATCTGCGCGATCTGGTTGGAATTCAATTCGTTTGCCATGGTCTCACGCCTCCCATCGTTTGAACAGCAGGCTGCCGTTGTGGCCGCCGAATCCCAGAGAGTTGGACATGGCGTAGCGCACATCGGCGCTGCGGCCGTGACCCGGCACCACGTCCAGGTCGCAGGCGGGATCCGGCACCTGATAGTTGATGGTGGCGGGAAGATAGCCGTCATGCAGCGCCATGGCGCAGAACATGGCCTCCACAGCACCGGCGGCGCCCAGCATGTGGCCGGTCATGGACTTGGTGGAGCTGATGGCCAGCTTGTAGGCGTGGTCACCGAACACAGTCTTGACGGCGGCCGTCTCGCCGGCGTCGTTCAGGGGGGTGGAGGTGCCGTGGGCGTTGATATAGTCCACATCCTCCGGCTTGGCGCCGCCGTCTGCAAGGGCCATCTCCATGGCCTTGGCGGCCCCGCTGCCGTCGGGCCGGGGAGCGGTCATGTGATAGGCGTCGCAGGTGGCGCCGTAGCCCACGACCTCCGCAAGGATTCGGGCGCCCCGGGCCTTGGCGTGCTCCAGCTCCTCCAGCAGGAGGATGGCCGCACCCTCGCCCAGCACGAAGCCGCTGCGCTCCGCGTCAAAGGGGATGGAAGCCCGCTTGGGATCGGGATTCTGGGTCAGGGCCTTCATGGAGGTGAAGGCGCCGATGGCCAGAGGTGTCACAGCGGACTCCGTGCCGCCGCAGAGCATCACATCAGCATAACCGTCCCGGATATAGTGGAAGGCATCGCCTACGGCATTGGTGCCGCCGGTACAGGCGGTCACCGGACAGGAGCACATGCCCCGGAAGCCGGTGTGGATGGCGATCTGGCCGGCGGCCATGTTGCAGATGCCGGTGGGGATATAGAAGGGAGAGACCCGGTCCCAGCCCTTCTCCTTGCCCTTGTCGTGCTCTGCCTCCGTGATGGAGAGGCCGCCGATGCCGCTGGAGACAATGACGCCGCAGCGATCCGCCTCCGCTTCATCCAACGTGAAGCCAGCACCGTCCAGTGCCTCCTTGGCGGAGACGACGGCCATCTGGGTGAAGCGGCCCATCCGCTTGGCCTCTGGCTTGCTCATGTAGTTCTCCGGCACGAAGCCCTTGACCTCCGCGGCCAGATGGACCTTCAGATCGGTGGGATCGAATTGGGTGATGGGAGCGATGCCGCACACACCGTCCTTCACAGCCTGCCAGCTCTCTGCCGCGGTAAGGCCAATGGGGGTCACGGCCCCCAGGCCGGTGATCACGACTCTCCGTCGTTCCATAGTATACCTCCTGTAGATAGAGTTGGGAGCACCCGGAAAAGGTGTTCCAAAAGGCCCCGCAAAAGGAAGGGGGCTGGGGAAATCCATTCGGGGTTCCCCGGTTGATCTGCCAGAGGCAGATCAAGAAATTCCAATCATTTTCGGCAGGGCGCACCCCAGGGCGGCTTCTCTTGCCCCTGCGGGGCAATTCACCTTCTGTACCTGCCGAAAATACTTTGACCCAAGCCGCTGAAAGCGGCGCAGAAGTGCCCTTGGGGTGCAGACTGGTGATGGGGGTTCAGCGGAGCCGGTGGCATACCGGCGGAGCGTCCAAGGGGGACACTGTCCCCCTTGAATGCTTCACATCGCCATGCCCCCGTCGACGGCCAGGACCTGGCCGGTGACATAGGCGGCCTCGTCGCTGGCCAGGAAGGCCACGGCCTTTGCCACATCCTCCGGTGCACCCAGCCGCTGCATAGGGATGGTGGGCATCATGGCGTCCTTGGCGGCCTGGGGCATGGCAGCGGTCATGTCCGTCTCAATGAAGCCGGGGGCCACGGCGTTGACCGTCACGCCCCGGGAGGCCAGCTCCTTGGCCAGGGACTTGGTCATGCCTACCACACCCGCCTTGCTGGCGGCGTAGTTCACCTGGCCGGCGTTGCCCCGGAGGCCCACCACGCTGGAGAGGTTCACGATCCGGCCGTACCGCTGCTTCATCATGATTCGGGACACGGCCTTCATGCACAGGAAGGTGCCTTTCAGGTTGGTGTCGATCACCGCGTCGAAGTCGGCCTCCTTCATCATCATCACAAGGCCGTCCCGGGTGACGCCGGCATTGTTCACCAGAATGTCAATCCGGCCGAATTCCTTCACAGCGGCATCCATCAGGGCCTTCACCTGGGCCTCGTCCGCCACGTTGCACTGCACGGCCAGGGCCTTGGCACCCAGGTCCTCGCAAGCGGTCACGGTCTCCTGGGCAGCTTCCGCCCGGCCGGCGTAGCACAGCACCACATTGGCGCCGCCCCGGGCCAGCTCCTCGCAGATGGCCCGGCCGATGCCCCGGCTGCCGCCGGTGACCACGGCGGTCTTTCCAGCAAAATTCATCATGCCTTCTCCTTTATCAGTTGTTCCAGCGTGTCGGGCAGGTTCTCCACATCCGCTGCGGTCTCCACCGCGCAGACCGGTATGCCGGGAACGGTCTTTTTCACAAAACCGCTGAGGGCTTTGCCCGGGCCGATCTCCACGATGGCGTCCACGCCCATGTCGGCCATCTTCCGGATGGAGTCCTCCATGAACACGCTGCTCTGCACCTGCTTCACCAACAGCTCCTGGATGGGGGTGCTGTCATCCTTCACATCCCCCAGGCAGTTGAAGATCACGGGGATCTGGGGATCCGCAAACGCCACGCCCTGGAAGTATTCCCGCAGGGCATTCCCGGCAGGGGCCATCAGGGGGGTGTGGAAGGGGCCGCTGACCTTCAGGGGCAGGCACCGGCGGGCGCCCTTCTCCTTGGCAATGGCGGCGGCCTTCTCCACAGCGGCCTTCTCACCGCCGATGACCAGCTGGCCGGGACAGTTGTAGTTGGCGATTACCACGCACCCCAGGTCAGAGGCCGCGTCGCAGGCATCCTGCAGGGGGCTGCGGTCCAGATTCAGGACGGCCATCATGGCGCTCTCCCGGCCGGCAGCCGCCTCCTCCATGGCCTTGCCCCGGAAAGCCACCAGACGGATAGCTGTGGCGGCGTCGAACACACCGGCGGCGTGAAGGGCGGAGTACTCACCCAGGGAGAGGCCCGCCGCCACAGCGGGGGTGATGCCCTTCTCCCGCAGCACCGCCGTCATACCGGCGGCAAAGGCCACCATGCAGGGCTGGGTGTAGCGGGTCTGGTTGATGATGCCGTCCGGGTCCTCAAAGGTGACCTTCTTCAGGTCAAAATCCACTTCCGCATGGTCGTAAACAGCCCGGAAAGCGGAAAACGCCTCGTACAGATCGGCGCCCATGCCGGCATGCTGGCTGCCCTGACCGGCGTACAAAAAGCCCAGTTTCATTCTGCGTCGCTCCATTCTGCGGCGGTGGCCTTCGCCCGTGCGATACCGCTCTCATACAGATCACGGAAAATCTCGGCCACGGGCCGGATCTCGTGGAGCATACCAGCCACCTGGCCGCTCATGACGCTACCCATTTCCACATCGCCCTCCAGCACGGCCCGGCGCAGGCCGCCCAGGGTGACCTTCTCCAGCTCCTCCAGAGAGGCGCCGCGCTTCTCCAGGGCCAGATACTCCCGGGCCATCTTGTTCTTCAGGATTCGGACCGGGCCGCCGATGGAGCGGCCGGTGACCACCGTATCACTGTCCTTGGCCTTCAGCACAGCCTGCTTGTAATTGGGGTGGATGGGGCACTCCTCGCTGGCAAGCAAACAGGTGCCCACCTGGATGCCGCAGGCACCCAGGGCAAAGGCCGCAGCCGCCTGACGGCCGTCCGCGATGCCGCCGGCCGCCACCACGGGAACGCTTACCGCATCGATGACCTGGGGCACCAGGGCCATGGTGGTCATCTCGCCCACGTGGCCGCCGGACTCCGTGCCCTCGGCGATGATGGCGTCCACGCCATAGCGATCCAGCCGCTTGGCCAGAACCGCCGCCGCCACTACGGGCATCACCTTGATGCCCTTTTCCTTCCAGGCGGGAATGTACTTGCCGGGATTGCCGGCGCCGGTGGTGACCACTTTCACGCCCTCTTCCAGAATGATCTGGGCGATGTCGTCGGCATAGGGGCTCATCAGCATCAGATTGACGCCGAAGGGCTTGTCCGTCAGCTCCTTGGCCCGGCGGATCTCCTGGCGGAGACGGTCGCCGTCCCAGCCGCCGGTGGCGATCATGCCCAGGGCCCCGGCGTTGGAGCAGGCGGCGGCGAACTCGCCGGTGGCGATGTTGGCCATACCGCCCTGGATAAAGGGGTACTTGGTTCCCAGGATTTCATTGAGCTTTTTCATAAAAATCTCCCATTCGCCGCTGTGCGCGGCCTAAATAAAGCTGAAGTTTTCGCCGGTAACAGGCTTGCGTCCAGAGCGCCTGCTTGACGTGCAGGGAGTCAGGCGAACTCCACCAGGGCGCCGCCCCAGGTGAGGCCGCCGCCGAAGCCCACCACCAGGACCCGGGAGCCGGGCCCCACCTTTCCCAGGTCATGGAGCTCACTGATGACCAGGGGGATGCTGGCGGCGGAGGTGTTGCCGTATTTCTGGATGTTCTTGTAGTACTTCTCCGGGGGGATGTGGTACTTTTTGGCTGCCAGGTCGATGATCCGGGCGTTGGCCTGGTGGAAGACGAAGAAGTCCACGTCCTCAATGGCCATGACGGCCTTTTCCAGCACCTGGTCGATGCAGTAGGGCACTGCCTTAACGGCGAACTTGAAGGTGGGCTGGCCGTGCATGAAGATGCGGGCCGGCGCCGGCTTCTCCGCGCCGGTGACGCCCAGCATGTCCGGGTCGCCGTGGCAGCCCAGAACGGCGTGGATGGAGGGATAGTCCTCCCGCCACTCCACCACCACAGCGCCGGCGCCGTCTCCGAAGAGGACGCAGGTGCCCCGGTCCTCCCAGTTGATGAACCGGGAGAGCATCTCTGCGCCGATCACCAGGCCGTACTTCCGGGGGGCCTGGGCCAGCAGGCACTCCATGGTGTGGATGGCGAACAGGAAGCCGCTGCATGCGGCATTCAGGTCAAAGCACACCGCGTCGTGGGGCAGCCCCAGCCCCCGCTGCACCATGCAGGCGGCAGAGGGGGACAGGTAGTCGGAGGAGAAAGTGGCCACCACGCAGGCGCCGATGTCCTCCGGGGAAATCCCGGCGTTTTCCAGCGCCTGCCGGGCGGCGCCCACGCACATATCCGTGTGGGTCTCCGTGGTGCAGTGGTGGCGGGTCTGGATGCCGGTGCGGGTGGTGATCCACTCGTCGCTGGTATCCACGATTTTTGCCAGGTCGTCGTTGGTGACGATTTTCGCAGGGGCGAACCGGCCGGTGCCTCTGATTTTGATTCCGCTCATGCTTCCTCCTTCTGGGGTGCTGCGCCCATGCGTCTGAATTTTTGATACCGGCCTGCGGCCAGAGCGGCTCCGCTCTCTTTGGAGAGCTCCGCCAGGCAGCGGCTCAGAGCCCGATCCACCTGCCGCATGTGGGCGGCGGGAGCCAGATGGGCGCCGCCCTCCGGCTCAGGGATGATGCCGTCGATGACGCCCAGCTCCAGCAGGTCCGGCGCCGTCAGCTTCATCAGCTCACAGGCTTCCTCATGTCTGGCGGAGTCCTTCCACAGAATGGAGGCGAAGCCCTCCGGAGAGAGGATGGCGTACACAGAGTTCTCCAGCATCAGCACCCGGTTGGCAACGCCCAACGCCAGCGCGCCGCCGCTGTTGCCCTCGCCGGTGATGAGGGCGATGACGGGGACGGTGAGGCGGCTCATCTCATAGAGATTCCGGGCGATGGCCTCGCCCTGGCCGTGGGCCTCGGCCTCCAGGCCAGGATAGGCGCCGGAGGTGTCGATAAACGTGAGGATGGGGCGGCGGAACTTCTCCGCCTGGCGCATCAGCCGCAGAGCCTTGCGGTACCCTTCCGGATTGGGCATGCCGAAGTTGCACTTGAGGTTCTCCTCCAGCGTTTTGCCCTTCCGGGTGCCGATGACGGTCACAGGGCGGCCGTGGTACAGGGCCACGCCGCCCAAGATCGCGGCATCCTCGCCGCAGAGGCGGTCGCCCTTCTGCTCAAAGAAGTCTGTGAACAGCGCCTGAATATAATCTGTGATATTGGGCCGCTGGGGGTGGCGGGCAATGGCCACCCGCTGGGCGGCGGTCAGCGGTTCGCTCATGTGCGTCCCCCTTTCTCATGGAGCCGCAGCAGCTGGGACAGGGTGTCCCGCATCTGAAGGCGCGGCACCACCGCGTCCACAAAGCCGTGCTCCTCCTGGAACTCCGCCCGCTGGAAGCCCTCCGGCAGGGTCTGGCCGATGGTCTGCTGGATGACCCGGGGACCGGCAAAGCCGATCAGAGCGCCGGGCTCCGCCAGGATGATATCGCCCAGAGAGGCGAAACTGGCAGTGACCCCACCAGTGGTGGGGTCCGTAAAGACGGAAATATACAAAAGCCCTTTCTCCGAGAAGCGGGCCAGCGCCGCACTGGTCTTGGCCATCTGCATCAGGGAGAGGATGCCCTCCTGCATCCGGGCACCGCCGCTGGCGGCGAACAGGATCAGGGGCAGGCGGTTCTTGGTGGCGTACTCAATGGCCAGGGTGATCTTCTCACCCACGGCGGCACTCATGGAGCCCATGAAGAAGCGGCTGTCCAGCACACCCACTACGCATTTGCGGCCCCCGATGGTGCCGGTGGCGGTGACCACGGCCTCCGTCAGGCCGGTCTTGCGCTGGGCGGCCTCCACCTTGGCCCGGTAGCCGGGGAAGGAGAGCGGGTCCGCCGCAGGCAGCTTTTCAAACAGCTCCCGGAAGGAGCCGGGGTCCAGAATCGTGCTGAGTCGATAGTAGGCGCCGATGGGGAAATGGTAGCCGCACTTGGGGCAGACCGACAGGTTCTGCGCCACGGATTTGCGGTCGCTGTCCTGCCCGCACTTGGGACAGGTGATGGCTTTATCGCCGGGAATGTGATTGTCCCGGATGGCCTTCATGGCCAGCAGGCGCGCCCGGCGCTTGGCGAAGACGCCGTTCATCCCACTCATGCATCCACCCCGCTTTCACTGAGCTTGCGGCTGAATTCCAGCAGCTCCGACAGGTGTTCATCCAGGAAGGCAGTGGTGCACTCTCCCAGAATGAACTCCGGATGGTACAGAATCTGATAGGAGAGCTCCGCATTGGTGGGGAAGCCCTCCAGAGTGAACTCCTCCAGGCAGCGGCGCATCCGCCGGATGGTCTCCATCCGAGTGGGGGCGTAGGCCAGGATCTTGGCTGCCATAGAGTCGTAGTAAGGAGACAGCTCGCACCCGCTGTACAGGCAGGAGTCCACCCGCACGCCGGGGCCGCCGGGGAAATGGAGGAAATCCACCCGTCCGGGGCAGGGGCGGAACCCCTGCACAGGGTCTTCGGCGTTGATGCGGCACTCGATGGCATGGCCCTGGAGCGTCACATCCTCCTGCCGCAGGCGCAGCGCCAGGCCGGAGGCAATCCGCAGCTGTTGGCGCACCAGATCCACACCGGTGACCAGCTCGGTGACGCCGTGCTCTACCTGGATGCGGGTGTTCATCTCCATGAAATAGAAATGCTCCCGGTCCGGGTCCAGCAGGAACTCCACTGTGCCGGCATTCTCATAGCCAACGGCTTTGGCCGCCTTTACGGCGGCGGCGCCCATCCGCTCCCGCAGCTCCGGCGTCAAACACCGGGCAGGGGCCTCCTCGATGAGCTTCTGGTTCCGCCGCTGGACCGAGCAGTCCCGGTCCCCCAGATGGATGACGTTGCCGTAGCGGTCCGCCAGCACCTGGAACTCGATGTGCCGGGGCCGGAGCACCAGTTTCTCCAGATACATCTCGTCATTGCCGAAGCAGGCCTGGGCCTCTGCCTTGGCCTCCGCAAAGGCCGCGGACAGATCCTCCGGCCGGTCGCACCGGCGGATGCCCCGCCCGCCGCCGCCGGCGGACGCCTTCAGCAGCACAGGATAGCCTACGGACTCTGCCGCGGTCAGCGCCTCCTCCACAGAGGCGACCGGGCCGTCGGAGCCGGGGGTCACGGGCACGCCGGCGGCGCGCATCAGGTCCCGCGCGGCAGATTTGGAGCCGGCCTTGCGGATGGCGTCGCCGGAGGGGCCGATGAAGGTCAGGCCAGCTGCGGCGCAGGCGTCTGCAAAGTCGGCGTTTTCAGAGAGGAAGCCATAGCCGGGATGGACGCCGTCGCACCCGGTGGCTTTGGCCACCGTCAGAAGAGCATCCTGATTCAAATAGCTGTCTGCCGCCCGGGCAGGGCCGATGCACACCGCCTGTCCCGCCAGCTGGACATGGAGCGCGTCCGCGTCCGCCTGGGAGTATACGGCCACCGTCTCGATCCCCAGCTCCCGGCAGGCCCGCAGGACCCGCAGGGCGATCTCTCCCCGGTTGGCGATCAATACCCGCCTCAGCATGGCCGATAACGGAACAGCGGCTCGCCGAAGGCCACCAGCTCGCCGTTGCTCTTGCACACGCTCTCAATGACGCAGTCACAGGGAGCGGGAACTTCGCTCATCATCTTCATAGCCTCGATCAGGCAGACGGTCTGGCCCTTGGACACCCGGTCGCCGGGCAGGACAAAGGGGGCCTGGTCCGGGGCGGGCGCCGCGTAGAACGTGCCCACCAGAGGCGCGTCAATAGAGGAGGAGCTGCTCTGGGGCGCAGGCACCGGAGCAGCGGCGGCAGCCGGAGCGGCCGCAGGTGCGCTGGCCGCAGGCGCAGACGCGCCGCCACGGGTCAGCTCTATGGTGAACTCCTGCGTGGACAGCTTCATCGTCTGAGCGGTGCTGCGGTCGAAGCAGGCGACAATCTCAAAAAACTCTTGGTTGGTCATAGCGCATTCCTTTCTCAGCGGAAAGTGAACCCGCCGGAGGGCGCGGGCCCGCCGGCGGGGCAGGGATTACTGCTTGTGGGCGTTCAGGTAGTTCATCACGTCGCCGACGGTCTTCATCTCCGCCAGGGCGCTATCCTCAATGGAGATGCCGGTGGCCTCTTCCAGAGCCATCACCAGTTCCACGGAAGCCAGGGAATCAGCACCCAGATCGTCAGCCAGGGAGGCGTCCATTGTGACTTGCTCCGCGTCGCAGCCCAGGGTCTCCACGATGATATCACGTACTTGCTCGAATTCCATATTGGTACTCCTTATGTCGAAAAATGATGAAATTATTTTAATTAAAATAATTTAACTAAAATAATTTCACGTTGATTTTATGCGGTTTATGCCGGTTTGTCAAGTAAAATTTTGGAGAACGCCCGCCTTCTCCGGGACGTGGCAGCCGCACCTTATTTAATTATAAGGAAGACAGCGCCTGCCGCAGCGCGTCGTCGCTGGCGGGGACGCCCCAGAACCGGAGTGTTCCATTGATCTCCAGGGCGGGAGTGCAGAGGGTCTCCGGATGCTCACTCGTCACCTGTTCGTTCAGCACCCGGCAGCCGGGGCAGTAGGCGTACAGGCAGGGCATCAGCAGGTCCATCCGGTCGATCACATCGTCGTCTGTGATTTTCTCCAGAGTGTAGTCCAGGCCGAGACCGTCGGCAACGGCCCGGATGCGGTCCATGTAGAAGTCGTTCCGGGCACAGATGGAACAGTACAGGCGCAGTTTGACAGGGGTGCTCATTTCATCGTCTCCTTATTCTCCGGGCGGGGCCCATATTCCGCAGAACAGCATACCACAAGGGGAGGCAGGGGGAAAGACGGCGTCCTATTTTTTGGAGATTTGACGAAAAAGATATTTGCTTTTGCCGATATATCCGCTATAATGTGGGAGGATTGCGCCGGAGGATCCCCAACGGAACCTGTCCCGGCGGAAGAAAGGATGGAGGACCGCATGAAGATCGTCATTGTGGGCGCGGGCAAGGTGGGCGTGGCCCTGACGCGCCATCTGGCCGTGGAGAACAGGGTCACAGTGATCGACCAAAATCCACATCTGGTTGAGAACATCATCAACATCTATGATGTGATGGGCGTGTGCGGCAACGGCGCCAGCTACGATGTGCAGAAGGAGGCGGATGTGGAGCAGGCCGATCTGCTGATCGCCACTACCTCCAGCGACGAGATTAATATCCTCACGTGCCTTGTGGCGAAGAAAATGGGTGTGCAGCACACCATCGCCCGTATCCGCAGCCCGGAATACGGCCGCCAGCTGCGGTTTATGCGCAGTGAGCTGGGGCTGTCCATGGCCATCAATCCGGAGGCGGCAACGGCCCGTGAGATCGCCCGTGTGCTGCGGTTCCCCACCGCCATGAAGCTGGAGTCCTTCTCCAAGGGGCGGCTGGAGCTGGTGGAGTACCGGGTGGCGGAGCACACGGCCCTGGACGGCACCCGGCTTTCGGAACTGTACCGGAATTTCAAGGTCCGGGTGCTGATCTGCGCCGTGGCCCGGCAGGGGGAGACGATCATTCCCTCCGGCGATTTCACCTTGCGGGCGGGAGACAAGATCTATCTCACCGCCGCACCCCGGGAACTGGAGAAGTTCTTCCGGCTTCTGGGCGTATTCCGGGCCCGGGCCTCTTCGGTCATGATCGTGGGCGCCAGCAAAATGTGCTACTATCTGGCATCTGAGCTGCTGGAGATGGGCATGTCCGTAAAGATCATCGACCAAAACGAGCAGCGGTGCGTGGAGATGAGCGAGAAACTGCCCCGCGCGCTGGTGATCGTGGGAGACGGGACGGACAGCGAGCTCCTCAGCGAGGAGGGAATCAGCCAGACGGACGCCTTCGTGGCCATCACGGGCCTGGACGAGGCCAACATCCTCATGGCACTCAGCGCTGCCAAGCAGTCCGGCGACTGCTGTAAGGTGGTGGCGAAGATCAACCGCAAGTCCCTGCTGGAGCTGGTCTCCACCGAGAGCCTGATCGACAGTGTGGTGTCCACCGGTGCGGTGACCACAGAGCTGATCCTCCAGTATATCCGGGCCATGAAGAACGCCTCCGCCTCCAAGGTGAAAACGCTGCACCGCATCGTGGATGAGAAGGTGGAGGCTCTGGAGTTCAGCGTGACGCCGGACATCTCCTTCGCCGGCGTGCCCCTGCGGGATCTGAATCTGAAGCGGGGCCTGCTACTGGCAGGTATCGTGCGGCAGAACGGGCAGATCGTCATCCCCTCCGGCAATGATGTCCTGCACCTCCACGACGATGTGATCGTAGTGACCACGGACACCCAGCTGGAGGATCTTCGGGATATCCTTGCAGAGTGAGAAGGCAGGTAAGTTCTGTGAATTATCGAATGATCGGCTTTGCCATTGGCCGTATCCTGCTGGTGGAGGCGGCGCTGCTGCTGCTTCCCATGGCGGTGGCTCTGGGATATGGGGAATCCCCTGTCCCGTATCTGCTCCCTGCGGCGCTGCTGGTGCTGTGCGGAGGATTGCTGAGCTTCAAAAAGCCGCGGCAGGCGTCTCTGTTCGCACGGGACGGCCTGGCGGTAGTGGCGCTGGCGTGGATTGCCGTGTCCCTCTTCGGTGCGCTGCCCTTTTACATCTCCGGCTCCATAGAGAGCTTTGTAGATTGCTTCTTTGAGACAGTCTCCGGCTTCACCACCACGGGGGCCACCATCCTGACGGAGGTGGAGTCGCTGAACCGGGGCATTCTGTTCTGGCGCAGCTTCACCCACTGGGTGGGCGGCATGGGTGTTCTGGTGTTCGTCATGGCCATTCTGCCTATGGGCGGGGATGGCCACGGGATGCACATGCTGCGGGCGGAGATGCCTGGACCCGCGGTGGGAAAGCTGGTGAGCCGCATGAGCGACACCGCCAAAATCCTCTACGGCATCTACCTGGTGATGACTGTCATTGAGATCGTGCTACTGCTGGCGGGCGGGATGCCGCTGTTTGACGCCTGCATCCACTCCTTCGGCAGTGCGGGCACCGGCGGCTTCAGCAGCCGGAATCTCAGTGTGGGAGCTTATAACAACCCCTATTTTGAAATTGTGATCGGCATTTTCATGCTGCTCTTCGGCATCAATTTCAATCTGTATTACTTCCTGCTGGTGCGGCGGTTCCGGGACGTGTTCCGGTCCGAGGAGCTGTGGGCCTATGTCCTCATTGTGGCGACGGCAGTGGCTGCCATCACCCTGGATATCGTGCACATGTACGAGTCGGTGGGCACCAGCCTGCGGCACGCGTTTTTCCAGGTGTCCTCCATCATCACCACCACCGGTTATGCCACGGTGGATTTCAACACCTGGCCCACCTTTTCAAAGGCCATTCTGGTGGCGCTGATGTTTATCGGCGGCTGCGCCGGTTCCACCGCTGGCGGCATCAAGGTGGCCCGGGTGGTGATCCTGCAGAAGGTGTCTGTCAGCGAGATGCGGCGGATGCTCCACCCCAATGCGGTGCCCGCCATCCAGTTCGAGGGCAAGCCCCTGAACGAGCGGAGCATCCGGGGCGTCCATCTGTTTCTGGCGGTGTACCTGATGGTCTTCGTGGCGTCCTGCCTGTTGGTGTCTCTGGAGCAGTTGGACCTGGTGACTACGTTCACAGCGGTGGCTGCCTGCATCAACAACGTGGGGCCCGGTCTGGAGATTGTAGGTCCCATGGGTAACTTCTCCAGCTTCTCCCCTTGGTCCAAGCTGCTGCTGTCCTTCGACATGCTGGTGGGACGGCTGGAGATCTTCCCCATGCTGCTTCTGTTCGCCCCTTCCATCTGGAAACGGCGGCTGCCGTCCCGCAGGCTGGTGGACTGACTTGCCTGAAAATCAAATCCAACGGAACAGGACCGCCGCGGAGATCTGCGGCAGTCCTGCCGTCCTGTCAAGCGCCCGCCGCCGCGGAGGGCGCTTTTTTTCTGCGGTGGGGGGAAATTGCCGGGCAGCGCGGGACAACGGCCACCGGCAACCGCGTCTCCAAAGCTGCCCGCCCCAAACAGAGGAATATGTTTCCCCGGAGCGCCGCCCCACCGGCAAGCGGACAGGAGGGCCTGCGGGACGCTGTGAGCGGCGTCCCGCGGGATGGGCTTCGGGCATCACGGCGGCTAAAGGATCGGCTGACGGATACGAAGAGGAGGCAAGTAGACGGCGGCATCCGGACAGAGGCGGGCTCTGGAGAGACGCCCGGCCCGGATCCTGATGGGCGAGAAGAAGCTGCACCCCGGCGGAGCTGTGGAATCAAAAGAGCGGGGCCCCGGAGGACAATGGCAAAACCTCCGGGGCCCCTTGAAGGGATTGGACAGGAATCGTTTCAAAACAGAACGCTAGCGGATGGGGTTGGAGATGCGACCGATCCCGTCGATCTCGCAGGTGACCACATCTCCGCGCTTGAGGAAGCAGGGGGGATCCATTCCCATCCCCACTCCGGCGGGGGTGCCGGTGATGAGGATGGTGCCCGCCGGCAGCGTCATGCCCTGCGAGAGCTCACTGACGATGTGGCGGATATTGAAGAACACCTGGTCCGTCACGCTGTTCTGCCGCAGCTCTCCGTTGACAAAGCTTCTGATGGATAGCGCGGGCGGGCAGGGGAATTCGTCCGCAGTGACAATGACCGGCCCCATGGCAAAAAAGGTATCCAGGCTTTTTCCGAGGAAGTTCTGCTTGTGGCGGTACTGGACGTCCCGGGCGCTGACGTCGTTGGCCACGCTGTATCCGAAGATGTAGTCGCCCACATCTTCCTCCCGGACATGGAGCGCGTCCCTGCCCAGGACAACGGCCAGCTCCACTTCATAATCCAGCTTGGAGACAAAATCCAGATGGCCGTCGATCGCCTCCCCATCGCCCAGGGCCCGGAGGACATCCGCCAGGCGCAGAGCCTGCCGGCTTCCAGCGAGCTGTATCTGCGCCCAATGGACAAGCTCATCCAGACTGCCGGCAGTTCCGCGCTGCCCGTTCTGATCCAGGGGGCGGTGGGGACCCACAAGGGCGTGGTGGCCCGTCGCATTCACACCAAAAGCGCCACGGAGGGGACCACGCTGATGCGCCTGCAGTGCAGGGACCTGACGGAGAAAAACTGGGACATGCTGTTGAATAATGCCGCGTCTCCCATTCACGCCACGGGATACACGGTATATCTGGAAAACGTGGATACGCTGCCGAAGGATCTGCAGCAGCAGGTGGGGACCTATATTGAGGATACCAAGATGACCCACCGCCATCGGGTAATCAGCTCCAGCTGCTGCGACCTGTCTGCCGAGGTGGCCCGGGGACAGTTCTCCAGCCGGCTCTATCTGCAGCTCAGCGGATTCACCATCAATGTGCCGTCTCTGGCCCAGCGGAAGGAGGATATTCCCGCCTTTGTCAATATGATGATTCCCCAGTACAATACCGCGCTGGCCAAATCCACCGTGGGCATGGAGCCGGATGCCATGGAGCTGATGGTGGAATTTGAGTGGCCGCTGAATCTGGTGCAGCTGGAAAAGGTGCTGCGCCAGATGATCGCGGCGTCCTCGGGATTTTATATCACTGCCGCTGAGGTGGCCGCGGTCCTGCAGAACGAGATGCGGAAAGTGAGTGCCCTTCCGCCGGCGGTGGATCTCTCCGGGACCTTGGAGGACATCGAGCGGAGAGTGATCGAACAGGTGCTGCGGGAGGAGAACATGAATCAGTCCGCTGCGGCCAAGCGGCTTGGAATCGGCCGAAGCACCTTGTGGAGAAAGATCGCCGGCAGCGGCGGAAAATAAACAAAAAGGTCCGGGGGCACAGGGAATATCCCTGTGCCCCCGGACCAAATTTCCGGCAGCGCGGAAGCTTCACTTGCCTTGGATTCCCAGCGCGCGGCAGACGCTGCGGCGGGTGATGCGGTATACCCCATAGAGCACCGCCGAAAGCACGGCGATCACCGCAGCACAGACGGCCATGCCGGCCATCTCGCCGGGGGTGAAGCGGTTATCATTGAAGTACATAATCATGAGGTAGAAGGCGGAGATGACTGCCGTGCCCACGATGGCGGGCACAAGAAACACCTTGGACACCTGCCCCTTTACGGACCGGAACAGATAGCGGTTCGGCGCCCCCAGGTGCCGCAGGTCGTCGTACACCCGTGCGTTGGTGAGGGCGATGGTCATGCACCGGGTAAAGGCAATGACGATGACCGCCGCGAAGCAGATCAGGGCGATAAAGATGAACAGCACCAAAAACACCGCCATGGTGGTGACGAAGTCGTTCTGATCCAGCACCCGGAACTGGGGCATGTAGAGCCAGTAGTTGCGGAACTCCGAGGTGTCCCGGTCCTCCCGCTCTATCACCGGGAAGCCATGGGCGGCGATATGTGCCCGGTCGTAGTCATAGACCTCGCCGGCCTCCTCCGCCAGCGCCGCACTTACCAGGTCGTAGGCGTACATCTGCAGCACATCGTCGCCGGAGCGGTCCACGATCTCGTTGAACAGGGCGTCGGCAAAGGGATAGCTGGCCTCCGCATCCGCCACGTTGAAGAATACCCAGGTCTCCCGCCAGAGGTCGGTGAGTCCGGCGGTGAGGATCTCGTAGTCGGCGTCATCCAGCACGTAGCAGCCCAGCAGCATGGTGAAACACAGAGGCTCCGCCGGGGTAACGGACAGACTGGCCCCGGTGACCATATTGGTGACCAGCGTCACGTCGCCGCCGGAGAGGTAGTCGCTGCCGCCTTCATCATCCAGCACATTGGCACAGGTGCCGGGGGCCAGGTCCACAGCTTGGCCGGTGAGGGCGTTCCAGGCGCTCTCGGAAAAATAGGTGGCCCCGCCTTGGATCTCCCGGTATTCCTTGGTGTAGGTGGTGCCCAGAGCTCCGGCGCTCTGCTCGATGGAGACGGTGCCGTCACAGCCCAGGGTGGCGGCGTCCACCTGGGTCCAGGAGGTGATGTCAACACCATGCTTCGACGCCAGAGATTCCACCTCACCCCGCTCCGGCCAGTTCTGATCATTCCGCCAGTGGTACTCGAAGTCCACCGGCCGGGTGGAGAAGCTGTAAGTGGAGCTGGTATTCAGCATGGGGGCGTAAAAGGAGGCGAAATAGGCACCGGCGATCAGCAGCGTCATCACCAGCATGTTCCGCACCGTCTGGCGGCCTTGGAACTTCATCATGGACGTGGCGATGATGTCCCGGTATTTATGGCGCTTCCGCCAGCCGTTCACCACCGTGTGGAGCAGGATCATGTACATGCCGACCAGCGCCGGCAGGTAAAAGACGGCCTCCACCCCAGAGGGGGGATACCACTGGAGAACTGTGACAAAGAACGACGGCATCAGATACCCCGCCAGGGCGCCGATCACCACCAGGACGATGCCCACGCTTCCATACCACCGCTTTACCTCGCGGATAGGCTCGGACTTGTGGGACTCCTGGACGATGTCGATGATGTTGGTGCGGCGGATGGACCGGCCGCCCAGGAAGAACAGCATCCCCACCACGTAGGCGGCAAAGACCATGGACAGCAGATAGGACCGGGGATCGAAGGACAGGGCCATCTCCTGGGAGTCCACCAGGAACAGGCGGAACAGCTGCCACACGCCCCAAGCCAGAGGGCCGCCTAAGGCCGCCCCGGCGGCGCAGGAGCCCAGGGAGATCACCGCCAGCTCCTTGCCCATCTCCCGCTGCAGCTGGCGGCGGGTGGCCCCCAGGGCCAGGAACACGCCGGTCTCCCGGGACTTCTGCCGGAAGAACAGCCCGGCGGCATAGGCGGTGAACACGGCGCAGCCGATGACCGCCAGAACGAACACCATCATCACCTGCTTGCGGCTGTCGCCGCCCTCCGGCAAGACGGAGAGGATGGTGGGGGAGCGCATCATGCAGACATAGGCAGTGATCAGCAGCACGGAGAAGAAGCTGCACCCTGCCAGCAAGGCGTACTGGCCCCTGTTTTTGCGGCGCAGGGCCGCGTAGGCGTCGGAAAAGTGCCGCATGGTCTCACTCCTTCCCCATGTCCCGGATGGCGTCCAACAGCTGGTCCTGAAAGGCGGTGCGGTCCGTGGCGCCCTTTTCCAGGGTCCGCCACACCACTCCGTCCCGGAGGATGACCACCCGGTCGCAGAAGGAGGCGGCAAAGGAGTCGTGGGTCACCATGAAGATGGTGGCCTCCAGGGATTCCTTGGCCTGTTCAAAGGAGCGAATCACCGCCCGGCTGGACTTGCTGTCCAGGTTGCCGGTGGGTTCGTCCGCCAGGATCAGCAGGGGATGGTTGATGAGCGCCCGGGCCACGGCGGTACGCTGCTTCTCACCGCCGGAGATCTCCGCCGGGTATTTGTCCCGGATGGCGGAGATACCGAATACATCGCACAGCTGGTCCGCCCGGGCCTCCGTCTGGCCGGTGACGGCGCCGCCGATGATGGCGGGCAGGAGAATGTTCTCCCGGACCGTCAGACCGTCCAGCAGCAGGAAGTCCTGGAACACAAAGCCCAGCTGCCGGTTGCGGACCTTTGCCAAAGCGTCCTCGCTGAGATTTGCCAGCTGCCGATCCCCCAGCATGATCTCCCCACTGTCGATGGGGATGTAGCAGGAGATGCAGTTTAAGAGCGTGGTCTTGCCAGAGCCGGAGGGGCCCATGACAGCCACGAACTCCCCCTTCTCCACCGTGAGGGACACGCCCTTGAGGACTTCATAGGTGGTCTTGCCCACTTGGTAGGATTTGTGCAGATCTTTGACTGTTAACATAAAACTCTTCCTTTCTGTCTCACAGGATATTCCCCGCCAGGGCGATGGCCGCCAGATGGGCGGGATAGAAGGCGTAGAAGAACCAGCGGTTGATCTTGATGCGGGAGTGCGTGGCGCAGAAGATCAGGGGCGCGGCGAACACGGCGAAAATGGACCAGTCGATGCAGAGGCCGCCCACCGTCAGGCACAGGGGATCCTCCGGCCAGCCGTTCATCAGGGCCGGAAGATAACTGAGGAGGTAGAGGGCCGCGCCCAGGCGGGGCCGGTTCCGGCAGAGGTAGAAAATCAGCATCAGCTGGATGCCGGTGCCGGAGTAATCGAAGTTCCACCAGCTGACGGTGAAGAGCGCCAGGGCGAACAGCCACCATTTCCGTTCCTTCAGGCCGTACATGCCCAGCAGGCTCAGGAACAGGGTGAAGAAGATGTTCCAGTTGGTGAGGTTGGCCCAGAATTCGCCGACCGGGTGGAAGGCCAGGATGTAAAAGGGCTGGCTGACGAGGGCGAAGATGCCCAGCCGGGTCAGGTACTTCCGCACGTCGTGGGTGTACAGCAGGCCCACCGTCAGGCAGTAGCAGAAGATAGGGAAGGCCAGTCGGCCGATCCAGCGGAACACGCCCACCTCCGGGAAAAAGGCGCCGCCGATGTGGTCGATCAGCATGGCGGCGATGGCGATGAGCTTCAGCAGATCCGTGTCCAGATTGGTTTTCAGCCGTGGCCCCGTCTGGGGGATGGCGGCGGGAGTGGTGAGCACGCTCCACACACGGGAGCGGGAGATGGCAGTGGCGTTTGTCATGGTGTTTCCCTCCTTGTTGACACCAGCGTACCGCGAAAAAAGAGCCGCCGCAAACGGGGGTGTCATCTGCGGCGGCCTGGATGTCAAGTTTTGCGTTGGGAGGGGATGTCAAGTTTGGCGGATTTGCCGTCAAGTTTGGTTTGGCAGACGGCGGTTCCTGTGGTAGAATGGGCAGGTAGTTTAGGGCGAAAAGCGCCCCCTGCCGGACCCCGGCGGGCAGTTTTCGGTTTGAGGTGATGGGGATGCTGCGGATCGGCATCTGTGACGATATCTACGACGCCAGGCTGGTGCTTCGGGCCGCTCTGGAGCGGGTCCTGGAAAAGCGGCGCGTTCAAGGGCAGTTCCGGGAGTTCTCCTCTGGCGAGGGACTGCTCCGCTGGCTGGAGAGCCACGCCGGGGAGCTGGACCTGGTGTTTCTGGACATGGAGATGGGGGAGCTGGACGGCATGGAGACCGCCCGGCGGCTCCGGGCGGCGGACGCCGGACTGCAGCTGGTGTTCGTCACCGGGTATGCAGAGCACGTCTTTGACGGGTACTCCGTGGGGGCCCTGGGGTATCTCTTAAAGCCCCCGAAGGCGGAACAGCTGGAGGAGGTGCTGGACCGGGCACAGGCGGCGCTGGTCCGGGATTTGGACCGGGCCTACATCTGCCGCAGCGGGGACACCCACTACCGGATCCCCATTGCCAACATTCTGTATTTCGTCTCGGACCGGCGGCAGGTGGCCTGTGTCACCGCCGGACGGGAGTACACGTTTTACGGCAAGCTGGACACGGTGGCGGCGGAGGTGGGGGCGGACTTTGTCCGCATCCACCAGCGGTATCTGGTTCGGACAGGAGCTGTGGACCGGATGGAGGGCGGCGAGGTGGTGCTGCGGGACGGCCGGCGGCTGCCGGTCAGCCGGTCCTGCCAGCCCTCGGCCCTGCTGGCCTTTACCCGGGCGGAGCTGGAGGGATGAGGATGCGGGATGTTCTCTGGCAGATCTGGCTCAACTGCGGCTATTTTCTGACCGTGGCGGCCAGCGGCTTTTTCCTCTACAAGCTCTGTGCCCCCTTTGTCCGCCCCCGGAATGGGCGCTTCTGGAGGGTGCTGCTCTTTCTGACCCTGGCGGGGTCCACCGGCATGGTGATTTGGATCGGCGACCCCAACCTGCTCTATACGCTGCCGGCGTTTTTCGCCTTGTTCCTCCTCTCTACCCGGGGTGACCGGATAGGGCGGGTGGCGGTGTGCATCATCCTCTTCTGCCTGGAGATGTCCGTGTGTGCCCTGCTGGACACCTATGTGGAGCGGATCAACAGGAATGCGCTCTATGACGTGCTGGTGCGCCTGGCCCGCCCGCTGGTGTTCGGCCCGCTGTGGCTGTTGCTGCGCCGCCGCCTGCCCCGGGAGCCGGTGGTGCTCTCCCGGCGGCTGTGGAAGCTGGTGCTGGGTCTAGCGGCCATGCCCCTGTGCGCCCTGATTGCCGTGGTGCTGCTGACCTTCCGGCGGTATGACTCTATCGAGGTCAATACCGTGGCGATGTACCAGGGCATGGTGGTGCTGCCCTTTGTATTTCTGACCTCTCTGGTCCTGTTGTTCGCCATTTTGATTCTGGCGGATCACGAGCGGCTGGAGCAGGCAAATCGCCTGGCAGGTCTGCGGGAGGTCTACTATCAGGGCCTCCGGCAGCAGGAGACCCAGGTGCGCCGTCTCCGCCACGATCTGCGGAATCACCTGACGGCGGTCCGGGGTTTTCTGGAGCAGGGAGATGAACAGGGGGCCATCGGCTATCTGGACCAGATAGCCGGTTCCCCGGCCCTGCGGGGAACCAGACGGCTCTGTGAAAACGAGGCGGCCAATGCCGTCCTCACCGCCAAGGCGGAGGCCATGGAGCGGGAGGGAGTCGCCGCAGACTTCGCCGTCTTCCTGCCCCGGGACCTGCCTGTGGCGGATATGGATCTGTGCGCCCTGCTGGGCAACGCTCTGGACAACGCCATCGAGGGCAGCCGGGGCGCCGGGGAACGGCGAATCACCATCCGCTGCAAGGCGGACAAGGGACTCTTCATGCTGCGGGTGGAGAACACCCTGGGCGGCGCGGTGCAGCCGGATCTTGCAACTACCAAGACGGACAAGGCCGCCCACGGCTTCGGCATCCCCGGGATGCGGGAAATCGCGGAGCGCTATGGCGGCACCCTGGACGCCGGGGTCCGGGACAACGGGTTCGAGCTGGTGGTGTGCCTGCCCCTGGCAGGGCAGGCCGAAACACTGTAAATCCCCATGCGCTGACGGCCGCCGCAGACACAGGAGAGAGCTCGATTTTCCATATCTGCGGTGTATTTGCACAGAAAAACAGGGAGACCGTCCAATGGACGGTCTCCCTGCTCCGCAGCCAAAGCGGACTCAAAGCATCTTCAAAAGTTCGATCTGTTCCCCGGAGGGGCCAGTGAAGAACCAGTTCTCCAACCCGCCGAAGGTGTTGGGCATCACGCACTTCTCTGCGGTCTGGAAGGTGTCCACGCCGGCGGCGCGGAGATCCGCGGCGGCTTGGTCCACATCGTCCACATAGACGGCGAAATGAGGGATGCAGCCCGCACCCTCCGGCACAGGGGCGGCGATCAACTCCACCAGGAAGCCGCCGAACTCCACAAGGGCCAGCTCCCGCTGCTGTTCCGGCGAGCAGGCGGGGGCCCGGAGATGCAGGCTGCCGCCGATCTTCTCGTAAAAGGCGATGCTGGCATCCATATCCGCCGTATACACGGCAATGTGGCCGAGACCTTGATAGTGCTGTTTCATACAATCAGTCCTCCAGTATGTGAAAAATGAAAATATGGCATCAGGAGGCGGCAGTCCGGCCGCCGGGGATCAGGGCGCCCACTGCGCCGCAGACAGCGGCGGGCAACACCCAGCCGAAATCCAGAGACGCCAGGGGCAGCAGGTCCAGAAAGGCCAGCTCCACGCCGGTGTAGGTGCGGACTACCTCCAGCAGGCTCACTGCCAGGGCGCCCAGGGCCGCCAGGCGGAACACCCAGTCCCGGCGGATGCGGCTGCCGAACAGGGCCAGCACGATCAGCACCAGCGTGGGGGGATAGACCACGCTGAGGATGGGGGAGGCGATGGCGATGATCTCATTGAGACCAAAGTTGGATACCACGGCACTGAACACGCAGATGACGCACACCAGCGTGCGGTAGGAAACGCGGCCCCCCGAGAGGCCGGAGAAGTAATCGGC
Organism: Oscillibacter acetigenes; assembly: GCF_025567605.1. NCBI lineage: Bacteria > Bacillati > Bacillota > Clostridia > Eubacteriales > Oscillospiraceae > Oscillibacter > Oscillibacter acetigenes. Next base: position 257,473 of record NZ_JAOQKG010000002.1, read on the forward strand.
GCATGCGCTGACCAGCCCCACAGCGGTGGTGACGCAGGCCAGAGCCACCACCACGGCAAAGAGGATGATGCCCGCCTGCCCCAGCAGGTTCCGGACAATGGACACCACCAGGAACGTGCGGTCCACGGTGATGTCGAAGAAGCGGGCGGTGGTGGCGCCCAGATAAGTCAGCCCCAGATAGACCGCCAGCAGGCCGATGCCTGCCACCAGACTGGCGCCGGACACCACCCGGAGCTGGGCGCCGGGAGTCGTGTGTCCCTTCTCCCGGGCGCTCTTCAGAATGATATAGCCGAACACGATGGCCGCCAGCACGTCCATGGTCTGATAGCCGGCTTCCACGCCGGTGGCGGCCACATTCTCCACCAGCGGCTGCTCACCCACCGGCCCGATGGGATTCACCACACCCACCACGATCAGGATCAACAGGCCAATCAGCAGAGCGGGGGTCAGGATCTTTCCCACGATGTCCACCACCGCTGTTTCCCGCACGCACAGCAGCAGGATCAGCAGAAAGAAGAGGATGGAGAAGAGCGCCGGACTGAAGCCGGACACCAGCGGGGCCAGAGAGGTTTCGTAGGTGGTGGCGGCAGTCCGGGGAATGGCCAGCATGGGACCGATGCACAGCACAATGGCGCACATGAGCGCTGTGGAGGGAATCCTGCCGATGCGGGCGGTGATCCCGTCGGGACTTCCCTGCCGGAGAATGGCAAACATAGCCAGCAGGGCCAGTCCGATGTCGGCCATAAAGTAACTGAAAAAGCCGGCCAGCCACTCCGGACCCGATTCCAGTCCCAGATAAGGGGGGAAGATGACATTACCTGCGCCGAAAAACATGGAGAACAGGGCGAAACCGATGACCAAGCTGTCCTGAAGGTGTTTCTTCATAGGAGACCTCCTCTTGCCTTGCAGGTGGACGGATGTCCGCTGAATAAGGGCAAAGCGGCCGCGCGGACGACGCGCGGCCTGTGTATTTATTTGATGTTTATGCTTGAAACAATTATATTTGAATTTCCGAAAAAAGTCAATGTTATACACACCGAGGCGGTCATGGGCGGAGCAGCGGAGAAAAATCGCCGGAGCGGGAACTTTTTTCCGTAGAGCCCGTCTAACCTCTCAGACCGCGGCGGAGCGCCGTGAAATCCCGTGAGAGGTTAGGAGAAAAACATGAAAAAGAGAGGACTTGCAGGATTGCTGGCTCTGGCGCTGATACTGGCGCTGGGTGCCTGTGGAGGAACGGAGGCGCAGGAGGACGCCGCCCAGGACCAGAAGATGGAGGAAGCTGCGCCGCCCCAGGAGGAAGAGACTTCGGAAACCGATGGGGAGGACGGCGTCCCTGTGACCATAGAGGGCCCTGAGACGGCGGATGATTCCCAGCAGCTCCAGGAGGACGAGCCGGATCTGGGCTCCCGCCCCGCGGACCCGGCGAAGGAGCCGGAGACGGGGAGCCGTCCGGCAGACCCGGCGGAGAAGCCGATATACCAGCCGGTGGAGGACACAAAGCCCCAGCAGCCGGACAAGGAGCCGGAGACGCCGGCCCAGCCCGCCCCTGCCCCTCCAGCGGAGTCTGCTTCCGGCGTGGATCTAGCGGATTTCTGCGCTTCCGTGACCGGGGACCAGGAGACGTGGCCCGCCCTGATGGCCGTGGAGGGTGAGACGCTGGATACGTTCTATGCGGGACTCTCCGCCATCGCCACCCAGCAGTGTCTGGTGCAGATGGCCATGATCTCCGCCTCCGGTGACGAGATTGCCCTGGTAGAGGTGGAGAACAGCGGCGATGTCCAGGCGGTGAAGGACATCTTCCAGGCCCGAATCGACTATCAGGTGGGGGACGGCACAAGCCCCGGCGGTGCCTGGTACCCCGCGCCCACGGAGATGTGGCGGAACGAGTCCCGGATTGTCTCCAATGGCAACTTTGTGATGCTGGTGGCGCACACCGGCGCGGACGCGGTGGTGGAGCAGTTCAACGCCCTGTTCGCCTGAGTGGGGTCCCGCAATGCGGAAAACGAAGCAGGACTTTTTAAGTCCTGCTTCGTTTCGTTCCGATCAGATTTTGATGAGCTCGTATGCCCGGGTGCCGATGCCGATCTTCTCCGCGTGCTCCAGGCAGACGGCCCAGTCCGTGTCCGGATGGGCGGCGTGGAAGTAGTCACCGGAGGAGCAGTCGCAGCCCTCGTCAAACAGGGCGGAGTTGGGCGCGGGAGTCTGGGCCAGCACGGCGTCGGCACAGGCTTGGTCCAGAGCCACCGGGTCGAAGGAGGCAAACATGCCCACGTCCGGGACGATGGGGACATCGTTCTCCGCGTGGCAGTCGCAGTTGGGGGAGACATCCACCACCAGGGACACGTGGAAGCAGGGGCGGCCGTCTACCACGGCCTTGGTGTACTCGGCGATCTTCTTATTCAGAATAGCGGGCGCCTCGTCATACAGGCACTGGATGGCATCCTTGGGGCACACCGCCAGACACCGGGCGCAGCCCACGCACTTGTCCGTGTCGATGGTGGCTTTGCCGTCGGCACCGAACTGGGGCGCGCCGTGGGCGCAGATCCTGGCGCAGGCCCGGCAGCCGATGCACTTCTTCTGCTTGACGAAGGGCTTGCCGGAGTTGTGCTGCTCCATCTTGCCGGCCCGGGAGCCGCAGCCCATGCCGATGTTCTTCAGAGCGCCGCCCATGCCGGCCTGCTCGTGGCCCTTGAAGTGGGTCAGGGAGATGAACACGTCCGCGTCCATCACCGCACGGCCGATCTTGGCGGACTTCACATACTCCCCGCCCTCCACGGGAACCTCCACCTCGTCGTTGCCCTTCAGGCCGTCGGCGATCAGGATGTGGCAGCCGGTGGAGTAGGGGGTGAAGCCGTTGATATAAGCCGATTCGATGTGGTCCAGGGCGTTTTTCCGGCCGCCCACATACAGGGTATTGCAGTCCGTCAAGAAGGGCTTGCCGCCGTGGGACTTCACCAGGTCCACCACGGCCCGGGCCCAGTTGGGGCGGAGGTAGGCCAGGTTGCCCGGCTCGCCGAAGTGCATCTTGATGGCCACGTACTTGCCGTCCATATCGATATCGCCGAAGCCGGCGGTCATCATCAGCCGGGCCAGCTTCTGGGGCAGGTTCTCCCGCCAGCTGGGGGCGCGGAAGTCCGCAAAGTAGACTTTGGATTTTTCAGCCATGATCTCGTTGCTCCTTTTTCTCTTTCTGTTCTTTGAAACAAGCCTGGAGAGAAACCTCTCCGGTGCCGGGGCGGCGTGCCTTCCGCCTTACGGCAGGTCCACAGAGATGTTGTCGGTGCCGTGCTCGTCAAACTCGGAGAGATAAGCGTCGATCCGCTCCATCAGCTCCCCATAGTTTTCACGGGTCAGGGGTTCCCCATCCATGTCCCGCAGGGCCAGCTCCTCCGCCAGGATCTCATAGAACACCACGTCCTCATACTGCTCGATGGCCTCGTGGATGCCGCCGTCCGCAAAGGCCCGGGAGGGGATCAGCTCCCCCCGGTACAGCTCCACCAGCTTGCTCATCTTGTGGTGCAGGCAGTGGGAGAAAATCAGGCTCTCCACCTGGTCGTATTCCTGGATGCGGTCGTTCTCCCGGGTGGAATTGATGACCCAGTTTCCTATGTATACCAGATCCAGCAGATACCGGAACTGCTGTTCCGTCAGTTCGATCTTCATGGGGCAGACACCTCCCAAATAGATGATACTGTCACGATTATAGCAGAGACATACGCAGAATTCCACATAAAAAACAGGGCAAAAAGACTAAAATCTGTCTTGCGGCAGAAGGCGCCGCATAGTATAATATGTAATCCAGATGCAAAATGAGCATGAAGCGGCCGCCGGTCCGGCGGCGGGAGAAGAAGGAGGCGGAGCGGGATGGACCAGCGTCCCATCGGGGTATTCGATTCAGGCCTGGGGGGTCTGACGGCGGTGCACTCCCTCTGGCGCATCCTGCCGGAGGAGGACCTGATCTACTTCGGCGACACCGCCCGGGTGCCCTATGGCAGCCGTTCCCGGGAGGCCATTTTGAAATACGCCCGCCAGGATGTGCGTTTCCTGCGCTCCTTCGATCTGAAGGCCATCCTCATCGCCTGCGGGACGGTGACCACCACCTCGCTGGCGGCGCTGCAGGCGGAAAACGACCTGCCCATGGTAGGCGTGGTAGAGCCCACTTGCCGCCGGGCGGTGCTGATGACCCAAAACAAGCGGGTAGGGCTCATTGCCACGGCGGCCTCCGTCCGCTCCGGTGCCTACGAGGCGGCTCTCCGGCGGCTGGACCCGGAGGTGACCGTGTTCAGCCGGGCCTGCCCCCTGTTCGTGCCCCTGGCGGAGGCCGGGCGCATCCGGCGGGGAGACGTGGTGATCGAGACCGTGGCCCGGGAGTATCTGACGCCCCTGAAGAATGCGGGGGTGGACACCCTGATTCTGGGCTGTACCCATTACCCGCTGCTGACGGATGTGATCGGGGACGTGATGGGGCCGGGCGTGGAGCTGGTGTCCGCCGGGGAGGAGTCCGCCTTTGAGCTGAAACGGATGCTGAAGGCCCGGGAGCTGCGGGCGGACGAGCGCCGCCGCGGCGAGACGGAGTTCTACGTCAGTGACCGGGTGGAGGATTTTGAGCGGACGGCCTCGCTGTTTCTGCAGGAGGACCTGCGCCATACAGCACGGAGGATTGACATTGAGCGATATTGAGACGCGGCAGAAGAAGCTGCCGGTGCTGCTCTTCATCCGGGGAGAGCAGTATTTTGACGATGTGGACCCGGATGCCACGGAGCTGACGACGGAGGGGACCCTGGAGCTGACGGAGGAGGGCCTGCTGCTGACCTATCAGGAGACAGCCCTCACCGGCATGGAGGGGACGACCACCACCTTTGAGGTCAGCGGGCCCCAGGTGATCCTGCGCCGGGTGGGCAGTGTGAACTCCCAGATGGTGTTTGAGGAGGGGCGGCAGCACACGTCCCTGTATGAGACCCCCTACGGGGAGCTGTCGGTGGATATCCAGACCAGCGCCCTGCGGCACAACCTCAGCGAGCGGGGCGGCCTGCTGGAGATCAAGTACTCCATCGCGGTCGAGCATACGGTGACAGGAAGAAACAGCTTCAAGATCCGGGTAAAGCGAAAGTAAGAGAGCGTTCCGGCAAACCGTGCGGCAGCGCGTCCAAGTATTTTGGAGGAGCCAAAATCTTTGGCGGAGGGCGAATTCATTTCGCCCGGGGATTCCGAGAAAAGGGGTCCCCCGGGATCTGTCCCGTGGGAAGCGCACGGTGACAGGGAAAAACAGCTTTAAGACCCGGGTAAAACGGGAAAAACAGGGGTTGGGAATTAGGAATTGCGGTGCCGCCGCAGGTGGCAATTGGAATCTGTCCGGCTTTGCCGGACACCAAAATTCCTCATTCTGAATTCCTCATTCACGAAAGAGGGAACGATATGATCAACATGGTACAAAACGCGAAGGACCAGGCGGCGGCGCTGGCCATGGCCGCCTATCAGGCGGCAGTGGCGGACGGGACGCTGCCCCAGGCGGAGGTGAAGACCGCCCCGGTGGAGATCCCCAAGGACACCGCCAACGGCGACTTCACCACCACGTTTGCCCTGGCGGCCTCCAAGGCGCTGCGGCAGCCGCCCCGTAATATCGCCCAGGCACTGCTGGACCACATGGACCTGGCGGGGAGCTACTTTGCCTCCGCGGAGATTGCGGGACCGGGCTTTCTGAACTTCCGTCTCAACGACAGCTGGTACGCTGCCGTCTGCGAGGCGGTGGAGAGCGAGGGTGCCGGCTACGGCACCGCCGACCACCTGAAGGGGCAGAAGATCATGGTGGAATTCGTCTCCGCCAACCCCACGGGCCCCATGCACATGGGCAATGCCCGGGGCGGCGTGCTGGGAGACACCCTGGCCAGCGTGCTGGCGGCGTGCGGCGCCGACGTGACGAGGGAGTTTTACGTGAACGACGCGGGCCACCAGATCGATAAGTTCGCCCACTCCATTGAAGCCCGGTATCTCCAGATCATCCGGGGGGAGGACGCGGTGCCCTTCCCGGAGGACGGATACCAGGGTGAGGACATCAAGGACCTGGCCCGGGCCTATTATGAGAAAAACGGAGATAAGCTGTTGGATGTGCCGGAGGCGGAGCGCCAGGAGGCGCTGGCCCAGTTCGGGTTGTCCATCAACCTGCCTAAGATGAAGACCGATCTGGAGCGGTACAAGATCCACTATGACAACTGGTTCTACGAGTCCTCTCTCCATGAGAGCGGCTATGTGAAGGAGACAGTGGATCTGCTGGCGGAGCGGGGCTGGACCTATGAGAAGGACGGCGCCCTGTGGCTCCGCACGGCCGACATCCTACGGGACCACTACCGCAGGCAGGGGAAGAAAGAGGCGGACATCGAGAAGCTGGACCTGAAGGATGACGTACTGCGCCGGGCCAACGGGTTTTACACCTACTTCGCCGCGGACATCGCCTATCACCGGAACAAGTTCGCTGTCCGGGGCTTCGACAAGGTCATCAACATCTGGGGGGCGGACCACCACGGCCACGTGGCCCGGCTGAAGGGCGCCCTGGACGCGCTCGGCCTCAACGGCAGCGAGCGGCTGGACATCGTGCTGATGCAGCTGGTGAAGCTGCTGCGGGACGGTGAGGTGGTACGGATGAGCAAGCGTACCGGCAAGGCCATCTCCCTGTCCGACCTGCTGGACGAGGTCAGCGTGGACGCCGCCCGGTGGTACTTCAATGCCAAGCCGGATACCCAGATGGAGTTCGATCTGGGTCTGGCGGTCCGGGAGGACAGCGAAAACCCCATCTACTACGTGGAATACGCCCACGCCCGGATCTGCTCACTGCTGCGGGCTCTGGCGGAGGAGGGCACCTCCGTGCCCAGACAGGCGGACGTGGACATGTCCCTGCTCTCCGGCGAGGCGGAACGGGCCCTGCTGAAGCAGATCGCCCAGTTCTGCGAGGAGATCAAGCTGGCGGCCCGGGATTACGACCCCAGCCACATCAACCGCTATCTCCAGGAGCTGGCGGCCTGCTTCCACCGGTTCTACACCGCCTGCCGCATCAAGGGCGAGGAGCCGGCGGTCCGGGACGCCCGGCTGAAGCTGGCGGATGATACCCGGATCGTCCTGCGGAACGGCTTGAAGCTCATCGGCGTGGACGCGCCGGAGAAGATGTAAAAAGACGGCGGGACAGGATGCAGGAGGAAGACCCATGGAATTTCAGAGAGAGCCGGGGCGTATCTACGCCGAGGAAGAAGGCCGGGTGATCGCGGAGGTGACATTTCCCGACCGGGATGGGGCGGCGGATATCGACCACACATTTGTGGACGATACGCTCCGGGGTCAGGGCGTGGCGGGGCAGCTGCTCCGGGCGGCGGCCGACCAAATCCGCGCGGAGGGAAAGCGCGCCAGGGCGACGTGTTCCTATGCCGAAATCTGGTTTGAAAGGCACCCGGAGGAGGCCGATCTGCTGTGCCCCTGAGAGACGACGAGAGCCGCCGCGCCGGTGGGAGCAGCATGGCGCTCCGGGCGGCGTTTCCCGCCACCATCCCGGTGATGACGGGCTTTTTGTGCCTGGGGACTGCCTATGGCCTTTTGATGCAGTCCAAGGGGTATGGGCCGGGATGGTCCGTCCTCATGAGCGCCATCGCTTTCGGCGGCAGTATGCAGTTTGTGGCCGTCACGCTGCTGACTACGGCTTTTGACCCCGTGCAGGCGTTTCTGCTGTCCGTCATGGTCAATGCCCGGCACATGTTCTACGGGCTGAGCCTGCTGGACAAATACAAGGGCCTGGGAAAGGTTCGGGCGTTTCTGATCTACGTGCTGTGCGACGAGACGTTTTCCCTGGTGTCCACTCTGGAGCCGCCGGAAGGCGTGGCCCGGAGGGACTTCTACTTCTGGCTCTCCCTGCTGGACTACCTCTACTGGATTACGGGCACAGCATTGGGCGGCCTGCTGGGGAGTTTCCTCACCTTTGACACTACGGGCCTGGACTTTGCTCTGACGGCGCTGTTCGTGGTGCTGTTCCTGGAGCAGTGGAAGAAGCCGGAGAACCGGCCCGCCGGGGTGATGGGGATCCTCTGCGCCGCTGCCAGCCTGGCGGTGTTCGGAGCGGACAACATGGTGATCCCCGCTATGGTGCTGGTGCTGGCAGTGCTGCTGGGTGCACGGCGCCGCCTGGACCGCAGCGGAGAGGAGGGGGACCTGTGACACTGACGCCTTTACAGACGCTGGGTATTATCCTGGCGGTGGCCGCTGGGACCCAGCTGACCCGATGGCTGCCCTTTTGGCTGTTTCCAGAGAAGAAACAGCCCCCCGCTGTAGTGGCATACCTGGGGAAAGTCCTTCCGCCCGCCATGATGGGCCTGCTGGTGGTGTACTGCCTGCGGAGCATCTCCTGGCTGTCGGCGCCCCACGGAGCGCCGGAGCTGATCGCCATTGCTGCGGTGGCGGGGCTCCATCTCTGGAAGCGGAATGTGCTGCTGTCCATCGCTGGGGGCACTGTGCTGTACATGGTGCTGGTACAGGCGGTGTTTGTGTGAAAAAAGAGAAGAGATGCCGGCCGGCGGAAGTCCGACCGGCATTTTTCAGCGCCGGGAGAGGCTTCCTTGTTTCCGAATCGTTACAATTTGTTGTGAAACTGAGAGGATTTTTGCGAAAAATCAGGGTATTCTGGGTATAAAATGCAGAGAACGGAGCGCAAAAACCAGGATCTGGAAAGCGAGGTGCGGAACATGAAGCGATTTCTTCTCTGCGGGGTGCTGCTGGCGCTGCTGGCCGGCTGCGGCACTGCCGGGGAGCAGCTGCCGGAGGAAGTCCCGGAAGAGACGGAGCCCCTCTCCGGCGAGGAGCTGACGGCCTCCGCCATGGCGGCGTACGCTGAGATCACGAAGGACCTGACTTTCACCCTGGATGTGGAAGAGGAAGATGCCACAGGCATCAGCCTCTCCATCACCCCGGAGGCCGCCCGGAACGTGGCGGGGCGGGAGAACCTGTTCTCCATCGGCTACCAGTGGGAGCCGGCCTCGGCGGAGGCCTGGGGAGACCAGTGGAGCGACATCGAAAGCAGAGGACGGCTCTTTGCCATGACCGCCCCGGACGGGGAGACCACCCTCCAGTGCTGCACCGGCGGGGACGTGGTGCTGTGGACCGTGGACGGGGAGACCCACTATGCCTGTGTGACGGCTGCGGCGGAGGGGGAATCCGGCCTGAGCGGTCTGCTGCAGGGGATCGCCGAGGACGCCCTGTGGGACGCGGCGTTTTGCGGTCCCGCGGTGGATGGGGCAGAGACGGACTACGAAGAGATCGCCCGGCAGCTGAACGAGGCCGTGGCGGAGAATGTCCGCCATGTGCCGGACTGGGTCAGCTGGAAGCCCCTGGACTTCCAGGCCAACGGCGCCAGCGTGTTTGACGCCTATTACGGTGAGCCGGAGAACTTCTGTGCCGGGCTGGGCTTCCGGCTGCTGGTGGATGACCCGTATGGAGAGATGGCCAACAGCTGGCAGGCGGGCGCAGGGCTGGGAGAACCGGATGCGGACGGGTACTACGGCTATGGCGGCGAGGCCAGTATCCAGAAAAATGAGGACGGCGACTGGACCTGTGACGGTCTGGCCACCGGAGGCAGCGCCGTGGCGCTGCCACTGTCCGGCTCTGGGGAGGAAGCCCCGCTTTCGGAGCTGGTGGACGCATTCTTCCTGACGGAGGGGTTCTCCCATGACTGGCTGCTGCCCAACTACATCCTGGACCACCCGGCAGAGGACATGACGGCCCTGCCCGACCTGCTGGATGACCGGACAGACGCAGAGGTCCGGGAGCTGTGTGCCGTCCTGGGCCGGTGCCTGCGGGACGCCGACTACTGGGACTGGACGCCGGAGACGCTGGCGGAGACTCTGGGAAGCTATGGGGCGTATCTGGATGCATAAATCTGCCAACGCCGGTATAAACTGGGACTGCGGCCTGGCCGCAGTCCTTTTGTTTTGTCATGGAGGCGGATATGGGGAAGCGGTTGTTTTACTGGGAGCTGGCGGGTGCGCTGTTCACGGCGGCGCTGGGGACGCTGCTGCACTTTGTCTACGACTGGAGCGGCGGATGGGGCGCGGCGGCTGCCTTCTCTGCGGTGAATGAGTCCACCTGGGAACATATGAAGCTGCTGTTTTTCCCCATGTTTCTCTTTTCCGTGGTGCAGGTGTGCTGCCTGGGACGGAACTATCCGAACTTTCTGGCAGCCCGGGGCGTCAGCACAGTGACAGGGGTCGCGCTGATTCCGGTGCTGTTCTATACGTACACCGGCGTGCTGGGGCGGCATCTGCTCTGGGCGGACATCGCCGTGTTCTACCTCTCCGTGCTGGGGGCATTCGCCTTGGATTTCCGGCTTCTGCGGCGGGGGCGCTTCACCTCTCTCTGGCAGCAGATCCTGGGCCTGCTGGCGCTGTGGGGGCTGGCGTTCCTCTTCGTCTACTGCACGTTCCATCCGCCGGAGCTGGGGCTATGGCAGGACCCGGTGACGCTGGGCTATGGGCTCCCCAAATGAAAGCAGGCGCCCCTCTTTCGAGAGGGGCGCCGCTTTGCTTCCGGGGATTTTCTGTCCCTGCCGTTGACCGGCTCTCTCCGGCGGGGTATAATATTGTTAAAAGCGACCTGGGGAGGCTGAAGCGGATGAAGACCACAAGACAGAAGCGTGCGGCGCCTTTTTACGCCGCTGCGGCGGTATGGCTGGCCTACGCGCTGGTGCTGCCGCTGTATGAGCCGCTGCACTATGCCCTGGCGGCGGGGGCCTCCCTTCTGGCGTTCGCGGCGGCGTCCGCCCTGTGCCGGGGCGGCCCCGCGGGGGAGGAGGCCGGCGAGGCGCCGCCGGAAAAGGCGGAGGAGCCCGCTGAAAAGAAACCGGCCTCCACTGGCAATCCGGAGCTGGACAAGATGGTCCGCGACGGGGAGCTGGCCATCCGGGAGATGAAGCGGCTGGACGAGAATATCGCGGACCCCGGCATCTCCGCCGACATCGTGCGGCTGGAGCAGGTGAGCGCCCGGATCTTCGACGAAGTGCGCACGCACCCGGAGAAGCTGCCCCAGATCCGGCGCTTTCTGGACTACTACCTGCCCACCACCCTGAAGCTGCTGAACGCCTATGACCGCATGAGCGGCACCGGGATCTCCGGGGAGAACATCGACACCACCCTGGCCAAGGTGGAGGGGATGATGCGGACCATCGTGGCGGCCTTTGAAAAGCAGCTGGACAGCCTGTACGGCGCCGAAGCCCTGGACATCTCCACGGATATCACGGTGCTGGAGAACATGATGGCCCGGGAGGGACTGGTGGACAGCCCGCTGAAGGCGGAGCCGGACGAGAAGAAAGAGACCGATATCCGGCTGGAGCTGTGATCGGAGGAAATGCCATGAGAAAGATCGCCATCAAAATGGCGGGCCTGGTTTTCTATATGGCCGCAGGATTTGTCCTTCTGTTCTGGAAACTGGAGCGTGGCGGGTTGCATAACGCGGAGCTCCTGCTGCCGCTGGCATGGCTGGCGGGGGCGGTGGCTTTGGGCCTTCGACTGGACAAGGCCTGTAAACAGGCGGGAAGGTGGGGAGAGGCTGCCCATCACTTTTTCTCTTCCGTGATATGGCTGCTGCTTGGTATCGGTTTTATGAAGCAGGCCCCGGGCATCTGTACCCTCTGCGGTGTGCTGGGGGTGGTGTACGCAGTGGTTTATGCTGTCTGCGGTGTGCGGGCGGCGGGAGAAGCCCGCCGGAATGAAGAAAATGGCAGAGAGTGAATGATACTATGATGGAGGATGACACAATGGCAGACGAGAAGAGCATGATGCCTGAACTGACCCTGGATCCCAGCCGGACGGATGCGGTGCCCCAACTGACTCTGGACCCGGCAGCGCCCGCCGCCCCCGCACCGGAGGCCGCCAAGCCGGAGGCGACGCCGGTGCGGCTGGACGAGAACCTGCTGAACGACGCGGAGAAACAGGCGGTGGAGGCGTTTTCCAAGAAGATCGACCTGACGGACTCCAACCTGATCCTGCAGTACGGCGCGGCGGCCCAGAAGAACGTGGCCAGCTTTTCTGAGAACGCCCTGAACTCTGTGCGCACCAAGGACCTGGGAGAGGTGGGCAAGTCCCTCAGCGAGCTGGTGGTGGAGTTGAAGGGCTTCGGCGAGGAAGAGGAGAAGAAGGGGCTCTTCGGCCTCTTCAAAAAGACGGGCAGCAAGCTGGAGGCCATGAAGGCCCAGTACGCCAAGGTGGAGTCCAACGTGGACAAGATCGCCCGGGAGCTGGAGCAGCATCAGGTCACGCTTTTGAAGGATGTGGCCATGTTCGACCAGATGTATGAGCTGAACCTGAAATACTACAAGGAGCTCACCATGTACATTCTGGCGGGCAAGAAGAAGCTGGAGGACATGCGGGCGGGCGAACTGCCTGCTCTGAAGGCCAAGGCAGAACAGTCCGGCGCTCAGGAGGACGCCCAGGCATACAACGACATGGTCCAGATGTGTGAGCGGTTTGAGAAAAAGCTCCACGACCTGGAGCTGACCCGGATGATCTCTGTGCAGATGGGCCCCCAGACTCGGCTGCTGCAGAACAACGATACCTTGATGGTGGAAAAGATCCAGTCCTCCCTGGTGAACACCATCCCCCTGTGGAAGAGTCAGATGGTGCTGGCCCTGGGGCTGGAGCACGGCCGCCAGGCCACGGCGGCCCAGAGCGCCGTGACGGAGATGACCAATGAGCTGCTGAAAAAGAACGCGGATCTGTTGAAGATGGGCACCATTGAGACCGCCAAGGAGGCAGAGCGGAGCGTGGTGGACATTGAGACGCTGCAGCACACCAACCAGCAGCTGATCTCCACGCTGGACGAGGTGCTGAACATCCAGCGGGAGGGCGCCCAGAAGCGCAGGGCCGCCGAGGCGGAGTTGGGCCGCATCGAGGGCGAGCTGAAGCAAAAGCTGTTGGAGCTGAGAAATTAAAGGGAGAGCAGGATCCCCCTTTGGAATCCCCACCAGTCTGCGGACTGGTGAACGCGCCCGGGGCGCTTGGATCAAGGTAGTTTCGCCACGTACACGCTGCGGCGAAAATGATTCAAATTTCTTCTTTCGCCAATGGCGGAAGAACTGGGGAAAACCGGAGGCTTTCCCTTAGCCCCCTTTCCCGCTTACAGGGAAGGGACGGAGAGGACATACGCTTATGAAGTTTTTTCAGAAACGGGCCGTGGCGGCGGTGGTGCTGATTTTAGCCATCGTGGCCGGGGTGGTGATTGGGCAGGCCAAGAAGCCGGACACCGGAGGCCAGGCGTCCACCGCCATTGTGGGGTCCTATACGTATGTATATGACTACGCCGGGGTGCTGACGGATGAGACCATGGAGCATATCGACGCCATGAACGCCTCCTTGTTTGCCCAGACCGGGGCCCAGATCCTGGTAAGTGTGGTGAACTCCACTGGCGGCGCGGACATCATGGACTATGCCTCGGATCTGGGGAACAGCTATGGCGTAGGCTCCGCAGAGCGGAACAACGGCGTGGTGATGCTGCTGGCGCTGGACAACATCTCCCAAAGCGGCCTGATGGGCGACTACTGCGTGGTGGTGGGGACCGGGCTGGAGAGCCACGCGGACGATTTCATGAGTCTGCAGTCCTATTACCTGGAGAATGATTTCGCTGCCGGGGAGTACGACGCCGGTGTGAAGGCGACTTTTGATGCCTTCATCGCCTGGTTTGCCGACTTCTACGGCGTCACGATCCGGGAGGGGTATATCCCTGCCGTCCGGGAGACCTATTCCAGCGGCAGCGGGTACTACTATACGGAGACCCACGGCTATGTGGCGCCGGCCTTTGGGTCCCTGGTGAGCGGCGTTGTGGTGCTGCTAGTGGTGCTGCTGGTGCTGTGGGTGATCCTGGACGGAATGCGGTACTCCCGCTACCGCCGGCGGTATCTGCGGCCCGGTATGGGACGGCCCACGGTGCTGTACTACCCCATCTTCTGGGGACGGCCCCAGCGGCCCAGGCCACCCCGTCCTCCAAGACCGCCAAAGCCACCGCGCCGGCCGCCCTCCGGCGGAACATTCGGCGGGGGCGGCTTCGGCGGCAGCCGGGGAGGCATGTTCGGCGGAGGCTCCTTCGGGAGTGCCGGAGGGTCCCGGGGCAGCCTCGGCGGAGGGACCTTCCGGGGCAGCGGCGGCCGTCGCGGCGGCTTTGGCGGAGGCTCCTTCCGCAGCGGCGGGCGCCGGTAAGAGACAGATATAACGGGGCCTGTATGCCATTTGAAAAGCAGGAGGATCCCCCGGAGTTCCGGGACGATCCTCCTGCTTTTGCGTTGGAAGAAGTATTACTTTTGCGGTGCGGCTCAGCGGATGGGGAGCATTTTGCCGGTCTCAAAGGATTCCTTGCAGCGATAGGCCGCCTCGGATACAGCGGTGCCGTCGTAGACCGTCAGGTCCGCAGGGTGTGTGCCGGTACGGATGTGGTCCGTAAACGCCTGCATCTCAGCCAGAAAAGCGGTGTGCCAGCGGGACATGAAGTCCGGATAGTACTCCTGCCGCGCACCATGCTCATCCACGACCTGCAGCAGGTTCCGGGCGCCCACGGGGGCGATGCGCAGCGTGCCGTGGGTTCCGACGATTTCCGTCTCTACATTGCAGCCTGCTGCATGGGTGCGGTTGGCAAAGAGAAAGCCCATGGCGCCGTTTTCGCACTGGACCATGGCGGCGGCATTGTCTGTGTCATGCAGTTCCCGACAGAGGTCGAACTCAAAGACACCACCGATGGCCCAGACGTTACGGATGTTAGAGCCGGTGAACCAGCGGATCAGATCCAGATCGTGGACGCACATGTCCAGGAACTGGCCGCCAGAGTGGGGGAGGAATTTCAGTGTGGATTCAATGGTGCTGCGGGGATCCTGGGTGCAGGAGCGGACCAGCACCACTTTGCCGATTTCACCGGCGTCCACACGGCGCTTGGCCTCAGCATAGGAGGGGTCAAACCGGCGCATGAAGCCCAGTTGGAACACCAGTTCCGGATGGGCCTCAACAACCTTTTCAGCTTCCTTGCACTGAGCCACATTGGTGCCCAGAGGCTTTTCACAGAAAACGTGCTTGCCGTGCTCCATGGCAATTTTGATCTGCTCCACATGAAGAAAAGAGGGGGAGACGATGACGATGCCGTCCAACTCCGGATCGGCGCACATGGCGGCAAAATCGGTGTAAGTATGAGGAACGCCCAATTCCTCTGCCACCGCCCGGAGACGGGAGGTATCCACGTTACAGATGGCGTGGAGGACGCAGCCGGGAATGGATGCGGCTAAGTTTTTTGCATGTTCGTAGCCCAGACGGCCCAGGCCGACAGAGCCGATTTTAACAGATTCCATATAGCACCTTCTCTCTGGGTTTTCAATTTTACAGTATAGTCTAATCCCCCCAAAAATACAAGCGGGACCTGCCTTGAAAGCTGGATACTGCCAAAGAACTTGAACAGCGGCACGGCTCTTGAGAGCCGTGCCGCTGTTTTGCGGGAAAGTGGTCCCTGGGGATCAGTCCACCTCCCGCAGCCGTTCCACGATGGTGGCCTTGGAGACGGAGCGGTACACCGCCAGGGGAACCAGGACGCCCAGCAGGGCGAACACCGGGGCCACGATCAGGAACGGGGTCAGCGTCAGGCGGTAGGTGAAGAACCAGAACATGCTCCCCACCGCCTTGAAGGCCACCGGGCCGAAAATCAGGGTCAGCACCAGGGAGATCCCAGCCGCCCCCAGGGCATAGAGCAGCCCCTCATACACCAGCATGGTCTTGAGCTGCTTGCCGGCCATGCCGATGGACTGGAGCACGGCGAACTCCCGCTTGCGGGCGATGATGCCGGTGAGGATGGCGTTGAAGAAGTTCAGCACGCCCACCAGCCCCACGATGAAACTGAGGGCCCCGCCGCACAGCTGGAACATGGAGCGCATCCCCTCGAACTCCGATGCGTAGAGCGCCTTGCTCTCATAGTCGAACTGGGGATTCACGTTCTCTGTGTAGTCTGCCAGGAACTTCTCCATGGCGCCGTTGGCCTCGTCGGTGGTATCAAAGGCGTAGTACATCACGCTGTCTGTGCCGCTGTCCTGCATGAAGGTCTGGTCATTCAGGATGAACTCGTCCGCGCCGTAGTAGCGGTAGCTGAGAGAGATGGGCACGGCAACCAGGGCGGCTACTTCGTATTCCACATCCCGGTATTTCACCGGCTGCGCCACATAGTTGGCACTGGCGGGCACGTCCTCCGGGCTGGCGTAGGCGATGCCGGTGTCCGGATCTACATACTCCGTCTCCTCCACGTACCGGACGGTGACGATGTCCCCCAGCCGGGCCCAGTGGGAGTCCATCTCCGGATTGCCGTAATCATCATCACTGTACACAGCGGCCACATACCGCCCGCCGTCCTCATAGAGCTTGGACAGGTCTCCCTCCAGTACCGTCAGGTGGTCCAATGCGAAATCGCTCATGCCGGAGAGCTGGATCCGGTCGGCCAGCAGGCCCTCTTCGTTCCGCCCGGTCAGGCGGATCAGATTGTCCATCTGCTCCTGGGTATAGAAGTGCTCCTTGTTCTGCCGGAACCAGTCCTCGGTAACGTACTCCAGGGCATCGAACGTCTTGCCGTAGATCACGCCGCCGTCGGTAATGCCGCCCTGGGCATTGATCTCGTCAATGACGGACTGGGGGATGCCCATATCCGTGTTGAAGATGTCCCCGCCGGTCTGGAACTGGCCGGCGTCCGCCACGATGAAGTCGCTGGATGCGAAATGAGACACGTACTTGTCCATGTCGAAGCCGTTGGTGAAGTTCACCGTCACTGTCAGCAGTACCACCGCCAGAGACAGGGACGTGACGGTGACGGCGGTCTTGCCCCGGCTGCGGCCCAGGTTGGCCCAGGCCATGGACAGCAGGGACACGCCCCTGCGGCCTTTTTTCGTCTTGCGCTTGATGCCGCCGCCTTCGGTGTAGCGCACTGCCTCGATGGGAGAGACCTTGCCGGCGATGCGGCCGGGCTTCCGGCAGGAGAGCAGCACCGTCACCAGAGAGAACAGCGCCGCGCCGATGAAGATCACCGGGCTCACGGAGGTCATGGGCACCACGCCGTTCAGCTGTGACACAATGGCCGGCGTCAGCTGGCCGCCGATCAACCAACCCAGCACCAGCCCCAGGGGGATGCCCGCCAGGGACAACGTCAGCGCCTGCTGGCGGATGATCCGCCGCAGCTGCCGGGGCGTGGTGCCGATGGTCTTCAGCAGGCCATAGAACCGGATATCGTTGGTGACGGAGATCTGGAACACGTTGTAGATGATGAGATAGCCGGTGAAGATGATGAGCAGCAGCATGGCGGCCACAGCAATCACCACAGAGGGGTCCAGATTGTCGCTGAGCTGGGCGCCGGTATAGCCCCAGTTGACGCCAGTGTGGATATAATCCGGCGCTCCGGCGCTCTGATCCTGATAGCCGTGATTTTCCAGAATTTGAGCGATATCGTTCGCAATGTGGCGGGAACCGCTTTTCAGCATCACATCCAGGTTCCAGGAACCGGTCATGCCATCCTCTCCGGGCGGGACGGTTCCCACCTCGTCCAGAATGGCGTCCGCCCGGCTCTTCGGAATCAGGATGTGGTTGGCCACAATTGCCTCGTCATACTCCCACCAGCCGCAGAGGGTAAAGGTCTGGGTGGTGGTATGGCCGTCCACGTCAAAGGAGATGGTGAACCTGGCGCCGATCTCCGGCTCCACCCCCAACAGCTCCAGCACGTGGGTGTCGGTAGCGGCCTCGTCGGTGCCCTCCTGGGGCAGACGGCCCTCCACCGGGTCGCAGTACATCCAGTGGGCTTCATTGGCGTCGGCGTAGCTGACCTCCACGTGGGATTTGTTGAACGGCACCTCCGTGGGCATTCCGATAAACCGCCGCATTCCCCACTGGTCGATGAGGGGGTCATCCTTCAGATCGTTAAACTGTTCCTCCGTCAGGTACTTGAAGCCGCCGTGGGAGAAGCCGCCCACCTGACGGAAGTTGGACTGCTGGAACCCGTCGTTGATGGACATGGCGATGGTGAAGAGGGACGTGAACAGCACCGTGGTCAGGGCGATGGCGAGAACGGCGATGAGGTTGCGGGTCCTGGCCGCCTTCATGGACCGCCAGCCCAGACGGCGGATGGTCTTGCCGTTGGATACCTTCATCATGGCGCTCACCCCCGCACCACGATCCGCCCGTCCTCGATGCGGATGATCCGGTCCGCCATCTGGGCCAGCTCCTCGTTGTGGGTGATCATGACGATGGTCTGGCTGAACTTCTGGGCAGTGACCTTCAGGAGTCCCATCACGTCCAGGCTGGTGGCGGAGTCCAGGTTGCCGGTGGGCTCATCCGCCAGGATGATGGCGGGCTTGGCCGCCAGAGCCCGGGCGATGGCCACCCGCTGCTGCTGGCCGCCGGAGAGGTTGTTGGGCAGGTTTTGGAGCTTTGCCTCCAGCCCCAGCGTCTCAATGATCCGTTCCACATAGGCTTTGTCCGGCGCGTTGCCGTCCAGCTGGATGGGCAGGACGATGTTCTCATACACGTTCAGCACCGGCACCAGGTTGTAGTTCTGGAACACAAAGCCGATCTTCCGCCGCCGGAAGATGGTCAGTTCCTCATCGCGCATGGCAGAGAGTTCTTTGCCGTCCACCGTGACGGTGCCGCCGGTGGGGCGGTCCAGCCCGCCCAGCATGTGGAGCAGGGTGGACTTGCCGGAGCCGGAGGTGCCCACCACCGCCACGAATTCGCCCTTTTCCACGGTCAGATCGACCCCGTCCAGGGCCCGGACCTCCGTATCGCCGGAGCCATATACCTTCCGCAGATCCTTTGTTTCCAAGATCGTCATTGTTCATTCCTCCAAGGAAAAGTCTGTATTGCCAGAAGGCAATACAGACTTCGGCTATCTCCATAAACCCGGAGGGCTTATTTGACGGGAAGGAAGATAGCTACGAAAGACTGCGCCCGCAGGCGCGATTCAGAGCGCAACCGCCGCAAAGCGGCGGCACTTAGCGCGGAGATAACCCAGGAGGGGTGTCTTTCGTTTTCAATCAATCGTTTTGAGAACTTTAAAAGTTCTAAAAACGCAAGCAGCTTGGCGAAAAGACTTTTTCGACAAGCTGAGTCTGTATTGCCTTTCGACAATACAGACTGTACCAAAGAAATCTTTCCACATTCTTTCTGAAATCTAACAGTTCTGAAAGATTTGGGATGTCCGGGCCGGAACGCGCCGCCTTCTACGTCCTCTCCTCCGCCCTCGGCAGGAACAGGGAGAAGGTGCTCCCCTCCCCGGGGCGGCTGCTGACCTTCAGGTATCCGCCCTGACCGGCGGCGATCTGGCGGGCCAGATACAAGCCGATTCCCACGCCCTCCGCCTCGCTGGCGGAGGGGGAGCGGTAGAACCGCTGGAAGATCCTGGCCTGCTCGGACTCCGGGATGCCGGGGCCGGTGTCCGTCACGTCCACGCGGCAGAACAGCTCATACCCCACGGCCCGGAGGGTGACGGCGCCGCCTGCCGGGGTGTATTTCACCGCGTTGTCCACCAGATTATACAGGGCCTCCGCTGTCCACTTGGGGTCGAACCGGGCGGTCAGGTCCGTGGGCTCTACCGTCAGGGTGATCGCTTTGGCCTCCGCTCCGGGAGCGGCCTGGGCCGAGGCGGCATCCAACAGCTGTTGGATGCCATGACGCTTGGGCGTCATGGCAAGGACGCCGCTCTCCAGCCGGGAGGTTTTGACCAGCGCGTCGATGAGGAACCGCAGCTTCTCCGCCTGATGCTCCAGAGCGGAGGCATACTCCCGGCTCTCCGGCGGCAGGTCCTGCTCCTCCAGCAGCTGGGCATACAGCAGGAGGTTGGCGATGGGAGTCTTGGTCTGGTGGGAGATGTCCCCGATCAGGGTCTTGATGGCGTCCTTCTCCTCCGCCAGATTTTTGGCCGATACGGCGGATGCGGAGAGATAGTGGGCCATCCGGGTCTCCAGGGCGG
This sequence comes from Oscillibacter acetigenes, assembly GCF_025567605.1. Taxonomy (NCBI): domain Bacteria; kingdom Bacillati; phylum Bacillota; class Clostridia; order Eubacteriales; family Oscillospiraceae; genus Oscillibacter; species Oscillibacter acetigenes. Next base: position 277,459 of record NZ_JAOQKG010000002.1, read on the forward strand.
AGAGGCGGCTCTCGTCATAGAGGGACTCCCGGAACTCGCCCCGGATGGCGTCATCCAGCATCTTGCCCAGAGTGTCCAGCATCCGGCGGGTCCGCAGGCGGGTCCAGACGGCGAATCCTGCCGCTGCCAGCAGGGCCGGAACCGCCAGGGCCAGCAGGGTGTATTCCACTGTCATGTCAGTTCACCGCCCATGTGTAGCCCAGGCCGTACACGGTCTTGATATAGCGGGGCTTGGACGGCATGTCTTCCAGCTTGTCCCGCAGCCGCTTCACTGTGACGGAGAGGGCGTTTTCGTCCACATACTCCGCCCCGTCCGTCCAGATCCGGTCCACCAGGGCGGCCCGGGTAAGGGTTTGGCCCCGGTGCTCCACCAGCAGCCGCAGCAGCTTCTGTTCCGTCTTGCTGAGCTCCACCGGAACGCCGTTCCGGGAGAACTCCATCCGGCCGAAATCGAAGGTGAAGCCGTCCAGCTGCACCCGTTCCGCCTGGGGGGCGGCGGTCCGGCGCAGCTGAGTATTCACCCTGGCCCGCAGCACCGCCAGAGAGAAGGGCTTGGTGATATAGTCATCCGCCCCCAGCTCCAGACCTGCCACGATGTCTGTCTCCAGGTCATTGGCAGTCAACAGGATTACGGGAACCTCACTCTCCCGCCGGAGGGCACGGAGGAGGTCCAGTCCATTGCCGTCAGGCAGGTTGATGTCCAGGATCAGCAGGTCGAAGCTCCGGCGGGAGAGCAGCTCCCCGGCATCCGCCAGGGACCGGCAGAGCTGGGGGCGGAGCTCCGGCGCCTGGAGGGCCAGGCGGATACCCTCGCCCAGAGTCGGGTCATCCTCCACGATCAGCAGGTCTTTCATCGGGGAACCTCCTTGGGATCAAACTGCGCCCAGTATACCACGGGCGGCCGCCGCCGTCCAGAGCGGGCAGAAGAAACGCACGGCGGACAGGCCGCCGTGCGTGGGTCGCGGGATCGCGGGTCACAGGGTCAGGGAGGGGGCGGCATAGGTCCGGGCCGCCAGCTCCTGGTCCAGCATATAGAGCCCCTTGGGGTCCGAGCCGAACAGCTCCATCTTCTTGATGAGATCGGTGGCGTTGGTCTCCTCCTCACCCTGCTCCTTCACGAACCAGTCCAAAAACTGCATGGTGCGGAAATCCCTGGCCTCGTACGCGGCTTCATAGATGGCGTGGATCAGGGAGGTGACATACTGCTCGTGGGCGAGACCGGCCTTCAGGGGGTCCATGTTGGCTTTCAGCTCCGCATCCGGTTTGGCGACGGCCTCCAGCGTTACGGGCACGTCGTTGTTCTGGAGATACTGGAGCATCAGCATGGCGTGGTCCCGCTCCTCCTGGGCCTGGACCTTGTACCAGTTGGCAAAACCGGCAAGGCCCTGCTCCACATAGAAATTGGAGAACTGGAGATACAGATACGCAGAGTAGAATTCCTTGTTCACCTGATCGTTCAACAGCTGGGATACTTTTTCGTTCAGCATTGTATGCGCTTCCTTTCTGCAGCGGACGAAATGTCCTTGTTTGTTCTATCTAACCATTATATCACGGACTGCAGAAAATGCAACGGCAGCCGGGAAAAAAGCGGTGGACGGGCGGGAGGCGCTGTGCTACAATGGGCGTGCTGCAAAGTCCCTTTTTGGGAAAACTTTAACGGGAACCAAACGGCAGGGGCCGCCTTTTTACAGACCGGCGGGCCCATCCGTGTTATCATGGTCCTGCTGTCCACGGGCGGCTTCTGATAAAACGGAAAGAGGGATCGCTGTGTTCATGCGCAGAAAAAACCACATGGCGCCGGCGCGGATCATCCTGATCGGCTTTGCGCTGCTGATTTTGGCGGGAGCACTACTGCTGACCCTGCCCATCTCCACCCGGGACGGGCAGGGCGCCGCCTTTTTCGACGCGCTGTTCACCGCCACCTCCGCCACCTGCGTGACAGGACTGGTGGTCCAGGACACGGCGCTGTACTGGTCCGGCTTCGGCCAGGCGGTGATCCTCATGCTGATTCAGATTGGCGGCATGGGTGTGGTGACCGCGGCGGCGGCCATCTCCATGCTGGCCGGGCGGCGGATCGGGCTGAAGGAGCGGTGGGTGATGCAGGAGTCCATCTCCGCACCCCAGGTGGGGGGCATCGTTCGCCGGACCCGCTTCATTCTGGCGGTGACGCTGGTCCTGGAGGGGACGGGGACGTTGCTGCTGGCTCTGCGGTTCTGCCCGGAGATGGGGCTGTTCCGGGGACTCTGGTACGCGGTGTTTCATGCGGTGTCCTCCTTCTGCAACGCCGGGTTCGACCTGATGGGGGCGGCGGGCACGCCCTTCGTCTCCCTGACCGGCTATGCGGGGGACCCACTGGTGAATTTCACCGTGATGGGGCTGATTGTCCTGGGCGGCATCGGATTCCTCACCTGGGGAGACGTGCGGGAGCACAAGTGGCACCTGCGGGCCTACTGCCTTCAGAGCAAGCTGGTGCTGGCGGTGACTGCGGCACTGATCCTGCTGCCGGCGCTGTTCTTCCTGCTCTATGAGCTCCGGCTGCCCCAGTGGCAGACGCTGACCCTGGGGGAGAAGGTCCAGGGGGCGCTGTTTCAGGCGGTCACCCCCCGGACCGCAGGGTACAACACCCTGGACCTCTCCCAGCTGAGCGAGCCCTCCCGGCTGCTGATTACGCTGCTGATGCTGGTGGGTGGCTCCCCCGGCTCCACAGCCGGCGGATTCAAGGTCACCACTCTGGCGGTATTTGTGCTGGCGGCCCGGGCGGTGTTCCGCCGGCGGGCGGATCTCCAGTGCTTCGGCCGCCGCCTCCCCACGGAGACACTGCGCAGCGCCGCGGCGGTCCTTATGATGTATCTGGGGCTGTTTCTGCTGGGCGGTATGGCCATCTGCTGCGTGGAGGACATCTCCCTGGAGGCGGCGCTGTTTGAAACCGCCTCCGCCCTCGGGACCGTGGGGCTGACGCTGGGGGTGACCCCGGGATTGGGCGGCGTCTCCCGGTTGATTCTGATCTTTTTGATGTACTTTGGCCGCGTGGGCGGCCTGACGCTGATCTACGCCGTCCTGCCGGACAGCGGCGCCGCCCCGGCGCAGCTGCCCCAGGAGCGGGTCACTGTGGGCTGAGCGGTACGCTTGAGAAAGGACGTGTGAGGATGAAATCGGTACTGCTGATCGGATTGGGCCGCTTCGGGCGGCACATGGCCGCCAAGCTTCAGGAGCTGCACCACGAGGTGCTGGCGGTGGACAAAAACGAGGAGCGGGTCAACGAGGCGCTGGACCTGGTGACCCACGCGCAGATCGGGGACAGCACCAGCGAGGCGTTCATCGCCTCCCTGGGGGTGCGGAACTTTGACCTGTGCGTGGTGGCCATTGGAGACGACTTCCAGAGCTCTCTGGAGACCACGGCCCTGCTGAAGGAGCAGGGCGCACGCTTCGTCCTGTCCAGGGCGGCACGGGATGTCCACGCCAAATTTCTGCTGCGCAACGGCGCGGATGACGTGGTTTATCCGGAGCGGGAGACCGCCAGCTGGGCGGCGGTGCGGTACAGCTCCGACCATATCTTTGACTACATCCAGCTGACGCCGGACCACGCCATTTACGAGACGGCGGTGCCGCCGGCCTGGGTGGGCAAGACCATCGGCCAGCTGGGGGTGCGCCAGCGGCACAATATCAACATCCTGGCCGCCAAGCGGGGAGAGGAGCTCATCCCCATTCCGGGCGGCGACTACTGCTTCCGGGAGGGGGAGACGATGCTGGTTCTGGGCGCGGACCGGGATGTACAGAAGTTCCTGCACTTTTGACGCAGCTGGGCGGAGCCGTCTGTTGGCGGCTCTGCCTTTTTCACGCCGGGACGGAAAAGGCCGGTTTGCATTCCCTGTCGGGTCTGGTATAATGGATGTATCACGCAAGAAAAGAGCGGAGGCGAAGGCATGGCGGAGATCCTGGTGGTGGATGACGAAGCGGCGATTGCGGATCTGGTGGAGGTCTGCCTGAAAAATGAGGGCTACACAGTGTACAAGTGCGGCAGCGGGGAGACGGCGCTGACCTGCGTGGCGCGGCAGCATTTGGACCTGGCCATTCTGGACGTGATGCTCCCGGACCTGGACGGCTTTACCCTGTGCCAGAAGATCCGGGAGGAACACCTCTTTCCCATCCTCATGCTCACCGCCCGGGTGGAGGACATGGACAAGATCATGGGCCTGACCCTGGGGGCGGATGACTACATTACCAAGCCCTTTAATCCGCTGGAGCTGGTGGCCCGGGTGAAGACCCAGCTGCGGCGCTATACCCGGTACAACACCGGCGAGGCGGCGGAACCCAGGGAGACCGCGGAGCATGACTTCCGGGGGCTGCAGATCTCCAGGACCACGCATAAGTGCGTTCTCTTCGGCGAGGAGCTGGCGCTGACGCCGCTGGAGTTTGCCATTCTCTGGTATCTCTGCGAGCACCGGGGACAGGTGGTGCCCAGTGAGGAGCTGTTTGAGGCGGTGTGGGGCGAGAAGTACATGGACAGCAACAACACGGTCATGAGCCACATCGCCCGCCTGCGGGAGAAGATGCACGAGCCAAGCCGGAAGCCGAAGTTCATCAAGACGGTCTGGGGGGTGGGGTATACCATTGAATAAGAGAAGAGAACGGCCCCCGCTGTCGGACCGGGGCCGCCGCCGGGCCCTGCGGACCTGGGGATTCTATCTGCTGGCACTGACGGCCTGGGTGACGGTGGTGCTGGCGGCGGTCTTCCTGGGGTATCTGGTATGCAGCGCCTTTACGTGGTATGCGTGGGATCCGCTCTACCAGTTCCTCAACTGGGTACGGGATTACATCGTCTTTGTGTGTATGCTGGTCATCCTGCTGGGCTGGGTGGCTATCAGCTATTCCTTCATTGCCCGCCCCATGCGGCTGGTGGACACGCTGGCCGCGGCGGCAGAGCAGCTGGCCCAGCCGGGAGAGGAGCCCATTGAGCTGCCGGAGCCCATGGAGGACCTGGAGGGGCAGCTGAACGCCGTCCGGGAACGGGCCCTGCGGGACGCCCGGGCTGCCCGGGAGGCAGAGCAGCGGAAAAACGATCTGGTGGTCTATCTGGCCCATGATTTGAAGACGTCGCTCACCAGCGTCATCGGCTACCTTACGCTGCTACGGGACGAGCCGCAGCTCTCCCCGGAGCTGCGGAGCCGGTATACCGGCATCGCCCTGGAGAAGGCGGAGCGGCTGGAGGACCTCATCAATGAGTTCTTTGACATCACCCGCTTCAGCCTGACCCATCTGGAGCTGGAGAAGCAGCCTACGGACCTGACCCGGATGCTGGAGCAGGTGGCCAGTGAGTTTGCCCCCCAGTTCGCGGAAAAGGACCTGCGGTGTGAACTGGAGCTGCCGCCCCGTCTGGCATACGACTGCGACCCGGACAAGCTGGCCCGGGTGTTCGATAACCTGCTGCGCAACGCCTTCCATTACAGCTTCCCGGGGTCCACAGTCCGGATCACCGGACAGCAGGAGGCGGATACCGTGGTCCTGACGTTTACCAACGAGGGGCGGACCATTCCGGCGGAGAAGCTGGAGCGCATCTTCGACCAGTTCTTCCGGCTGGACAGCTCCCGCGCCACCCGCACGGGCGGCGCGGGCCTTGGCTTGGCCATAGCCAAGGAAATCATTGCCCTCCACGGCGGGACGATCCGGGCTGCCAGCGCGGACAACCGGATCACCTTTACCGTCCGCCTGCCCCTGCAGGGGGCCGCCGCAAGAAATTCGTAAGATTTCCGCAGGAAAATCACAGGAGGTTTGCAGGAACGTCCACAGATCTGCGGGAAGCGAATCTGATACGATCTTTCCATCAGGAAAGGCGCTGGGCGCCGGAAAGGACATGAGATGGAAAGATTGCGGATATTGGTGCTGTTCGGCGGATGCTCTTCAGAGCATGAGGTGTCTCTGCAGTCCGCCCACGGCGTGCTGACGCACATGGACCCGGAGCGGTACTGCCCCATCCCGGTAGGGATCACCCGGGAGGGGGCGTGGTATGTTTACACAGGGCCGCTGGATGCCATTCCCGGTGGAAGATGGCAGCGGGAGGCGGCGTGCGTGCCCTGCACTCTGCGGCTGGACCGGGGGAACCGGGCCCTGGTGCTGTTGGACGGCTCCGGCCGGGAAGTGGCTTTTGACTTGGCCTTCCCGGTTCTCCACGGCAGGAACGGTGAGGACGGCACGGTTCAGGGGGCGCTGGAATTGGCCGGTGTGCCCCTGGTAGGCTGCGGGACGCTGTCCAGCGCCCTGTGCATGGACAAGGACCGAGCCCACAAGCTGGCGGCTCTGGCGGGGGTACGGGTGCCCCGGAGCCGTCTCTTCCCGGAGGACTGTGCCTTTGAGGAGCTCCGGACGGCAGCCGAAACACTGGGCTGGCCGCTGTTTGTCAAGCCGGTGCGGGCGGGTTCTTCCTTCGGCGTGAGCCGGGTGGAGGAGCCGGCACAGCTGGCTCCGGCGGTGGAGGCGGCCTTCCGCCACGACGGCGAGATTTTGCTGGAGGAGGCCATTCCCGGCTTTGAGGTGGGCTGTGCGGTGCTGGGGAACCGGGAGCTCACCGTCGGGGCGGTGGATGAGGTGGAGCTGTCCCGGGGCTTCTTCAACTATACGGAGAAATACACCCTCCAGACATCGGCCATCCACTGCCCCGCCCGGATCGCCCCGCAAAAGGCAGCGGAGATCCGGGAGACGGCGAAGGTCCTCTACCGGGCACTGGGCTGCCGGGGATTTGCCAGGGTGGACCTGTTCCTCACCCCCTGGGGGGAGATTGTGTTCAACGAGGTGAACACGATCCCGGGCTTCACGCCCCACAGCCGCTATCCTGCCATGATGCGTGCCGCCGGCATCCCCTTCCGGGAGCTGGTGAGCCGCCTGATCCAGCTGGGGGCCGAGCTATGAGGGCGGCGCGGTACAGCCGGCGGCAGATGCGCTCCGGGCCGCTGGTGCTGGTGAACCGTCAGCATCCCCTGGCGGAGGAGCCGCGGCAGCTGCTGACAGCAGCGGACGAGCGGTATCCCAATATCCTGCTGGAGCGGCAGGCCGCCCGGCTGCTGGCCGCCTGCATCCAGGCAGCAGGCGGGGCGCGGGAGATCGTGCCGGTCTCCGGCTGGCGCAGTCAGGCGGAGCAGCAGGCCATTTGGGAGGACACCCTGCAAAGACGGGGAGAGGCGTTCACCCGGCAGTATGTGGCGGTCCCCGGGTGCAGCGAGCACCAGACGGGGCTTGCCATCGACCTGGGCCGGGCAGCGCGGGAGATCGACTTCATCCGGCCCGATTTTCCGGAGGAAGGCGCCTGCGGGCGGTTCCGGCGACTGGCGCCCCGGTATGGCTTCATCCAGCGGTACCACCGGGAAAAGGAGTCCCTGACCGGTATCGCCTGTGAGCCGTGGCACTATCGGTATGTGGGGACGCCTCATGCCCTGCTGATGGAGCGGGAGGGCCTGTGCCTGGAGGAGTATCTGGACTGGGTGCAGACAGCGCCCAGGACGTGCCGCCTGGAACATGGGCGGAGCGCACGGGTGTTTTACATGCCCTGCGCCGGCGATGAGACGGAGCTCCGCTTGCCGGAGGGCTGCTGCCAGGTCTCCGGCGACAACCGGAACGGATTTGTCGTGACAGTTTGGGAGGTGTAGGTATGGCAGACGGACGCCGGGGCGCGGCGTTGGATCTCTTCCGTCTGGCGGCGGTGATGCTGGTGGTGGCGAACCACACCTCCCCGCTGGTGTCTGTTTCCCCATTGTGGGACTTCTGGTTCACCCGGGTGCTGGCCCGGGTGGCGGTGCCGTTTTTCCTGATGGTCAGCGGCTATTTTCTGGCAAAGGACCAGTGGCGCAGGACCGGCGTCTTTCTGAAAAAGACCTGTCTGCTCTACGGGGCGGCGGTGCTGCTGTATCTGCCGCTGAACTGGTACAACGGCGGCTATGGGCCAGCGGAGTGGGTCAAAAAGCTCCTGCTGGATGGGACCTTCTATCACCTGTGGTATTTTCCAGGCGTGATTCTGGGTGTTCTAGTGGCCAGGGGGCTGCTCCGGCTGGGCTCCCGGACGGCGTTGACCGCGGCCGGGCTCCTTTACCTGGTGGGCCTGGGCGGAGACAGCTATTATGGACTGACCTGCCAGCTCCCGGCGCTGGAGGCGCTGTACGGGGAGATTTTCCAAATCTTTGCCTATACGCGGAACGGACTGTTTTTCACGCCGCTATTTTTGCTGCTGGGAGCCGCCGGTGTGCGGTGGAGCGTGAGGACCTCCGCTGCAGGCCTGTGCGCCGCCTTCGCGGCCATGACCGCAGAGGGGCTTTGGCTCCATGGGCTTCAGGTCCAGCGGCACGACAGCATGTACATGCTGCTGCCGCTGGTGATGGTTTGCCTGTTTTCCCTTCTGCTGGGGCTGAATCGCGGAGAAAGGCGGAGCTGCCGCAAGCTCTCTTCACTGATCTATGTCCTGCACCCCTGGTGCATCGTGCTGGTCCGGGGCGGCGCGGAGGTGCTGGGCCTGGAAGGTCCGCTGGTGGAGAACAGCATGGGGCATTTCCTGGCCGTGCTGGCCTCCAGCGCGGCGGCGTCCTGGGCGCTGTGGCTGGCCTGGAGCAGACGGCCGCTGAAACGCTCCAATAAAGGATAAAAGGACAATATATTGTCGAACTTCGACAGTATATTGTCCTTTTTGGGCCTCTCAGGCGCCTTCGCGCTCCGCGTGAAGACGGCGGAGCTGCTGTTCAGCTGTCATCATACCCTGCTCGTACCGGTCGATTTTCTGATTCAGCAGGTCCAGAGAGGCCTGCATCTCCGCCATCCGGGACACCAGCTGGTCCCGCTGTTCTACCAGCAGGGCCTTGCGGGCGTCCAGGGTGGCGTCTCCCTGCTGGAACAGGTCCACATATTCGATCAGGGCTTCGATCTGCACCCCGGCGGCCCGCATGCACTTCATCAGCTGGATCCAGCCGCAGGACTCCTCCCCGTAGTCCCGCAGGCCGCCCCTGGTGCGGGGGACAGGCGGGATCAGGCCGATGCGCTCGTAGTAGCGAAGGGTGTCCGCTGAAATATCATACTTCCTGCTCACTTCGGCGATGGTCATGGCCGTTCTCCTCTCAGCGGGCGGCCTGGGCCGCGTCGTTCACACACCGCAGGGCGTTCAGGCTGCGGGGATAGCCGATGTAGGGCAGGCACTGGGAGATGACCTGGATCAGGAAGGCATTGTCGTTTCCAATCCTCAGATTGGCACCGGCGTGGCTGGTGAGCTGGGGTTCGCAGCCGCCCAGGGCGGCCAGGAAGCAGAAGGTGATCATTTCCCGCTGCTTATAGTCCAGCCCCCCGCGGGTGTAGTAGTCGCCGAAGCAGTTGTCCGCCAGCCAGCGGTTGATGTGGCGGCTTTCCTCCGGGCCGCTGTTCTGAAAGCCCCGCATCCCCTCACCGAAGATATCCACCTGGGCCTGGTTGCCCGCGGCCAGCCGGGTCTCTGCCGTGGTGGTGGAGCCGGGCTCCAGCGGCAGGGCGACGCCCTGCTCCGTCAGCACCTGATTCGTCACGGAGAAAAAGGGACGCACCCGGCCGATCCCCAGATAGGCCACGGATTGATAGAGAATCTCCTTTACCTGGACAGGGGTGATGCCGGCCCGCAGGGCGGCGGGCAGCAGCACGCGGTATTCCTCCACACCCTGGCAGCCCAGTAGGGCAGCGAGAATGGCCATCATCCTGGCGGCGTCATCCAGGTCCCCCTGGTTCACCACCTCGTCCAGGGCGAAATTGGCGAAGAGCTCCATAAACTCCGGATCCGTTTCCCACAGCGGGGAAGGAGGGCCGGGAAAGAAACGGGACAAATAGTCTTTGGCAGATGCGGAAAGCGCCATACTGAAAAGCCTCCTTTGCGCCTGCGGGGCGCTGTCTTTTGATGAGAACACTTTAGCACTTGGAGTCTACTCCAAGTCAAGTGCTTTTTCAAATACTCCGCAGGGGAATCAATCCTCAATATGATACAGAGAGGATATGACCAGCCAGAGCTGGGAGAAGGGGCGCATCAGGTTCCAGATGCCGGCACCCTGGAAACCGTATTCCGCGATCAGGGACAGACGGGCGGAAAGACTGCGGGCGTCTTCAAACCAGACTTCGTGAATTGTGCCGTCTGCTGCGGTGTAGTGAAAGAAGGGGGCCTGGGCCGTCTCATCGTACTGGATGGCCACGTCATGTTCAATGGCCAGCTCGATGGCCCGCTGATTGGAGATGGAGGGCGCCCGGGTGACGCCCTGGACAAAGGGCAGGGGCCAATCGTAGCCGTAGTTGGAAAGGCCCAAGAAGATCTTCTCCGGCGGGATCTCCGTCACGGCGTAGTCCAGCACGGTCCGGACGTTGGGCAGGGGGGATACCGCCATGGGCGGTCCTGCGGTGTAGCCCCACTCATAGGTCATCAGAAGCACGCCGTCCACAGCGGCACCCACAGCGGCATAGTCGTGCCCCTCGTACAGAAGTCCCGCCTGCCGGGCGGAGGTCTTGGGGGCTAGAGCGGCCCAGAGAAAGAAGCCCTGGGAGTTCAGGAGCCGCCGCAGGCGGGCGAGAAAGGCGGCGTAGGCCGCCGCCAGCTGGCCGGGGAGAAATTCAAAGTCCACATCCAGCCCGGCGTAGCCACGGCGGCGGAGTGTCTGCTGGACCTGATCCACTAGGCGGTCCTGGACGGCGCTGTCTGTCAGGACCAGGGTGGCCCGCTGGGTGTCGAACTGACCGGTTTCTGTCATGGTGGACAGATGCATCACCGGGCGGACGCCCCGCTGACGGGCAGCGGAGAGGAGAGCGTCATCCTCCAGCTGGAGCAAATCGCCGTCGGCGGTGATCCCGTAGGTGAAAGGGGTCAGATAGGTGAGATAGGGAAGCTCCGCATTCAGAAGGGACATATCAATGTAGGGGTAGGCATAACCGTTGAAGGCGGCGGCGCCCAGGGGCTCGTCAAAGTAGGAGATCACCAGGACCTGTCCGGGCTGGAGGGCTGCTCCGCCGCCCAGAGGCCAGTTGTTCTGCCAGAGGCGGCGGACTGTGGTGCCGTATGCCTCCGCGATGGAAGCCAGGGTCTCCCCGGCCCGGACAGCGTGGACCTGGCGGGGAAAGCGGACCACCAGAGTTTGTCCCACCGCCAGGGCGCCGCTGGGGGGCACGGCGTTGTCCGCGGCCAGGCGGGCGGGATCGACGCCGTAGGATTCCGCGATGGAGCCGACCGTCTCGCCGGCTTGGACCACATGGATCGTCATGTTGGACATCACCTCCTTTGGAGACTATGCAGGCCGGGGTGGGGATATGCGGTGCCCACTGGAGGGAGTTGGAAAATATGACGGAAGAGACGGCTGCTTGACAGAGCACATTTGGAAGAATTGTGACGCTTTGTCAGAACGCCGAAATTTGATTCAGAGATTTGTGGATATTTTCCGGCGTGCCAGGAGGGTCAAAACCGCTGAAATAGTTGACAGAGACGTGGAGAATCGTTAAAATAATGTTAAAGCTTGTGCGTTTTTTAACGAAAAACGGGTAGACGATGACGTCCAACAAGCGTGTGCCATCCGCCGTTGAGGGAGGAAACACACCACTTGCTGAGACGTCTCTTTTTGTATACAGCGCAAAGAGGGAGGCAAAGCGATGTTCCTGCTGTTTTTCCTGCTGTGGCTGTTGCTGTCCGGCGGGATCAGTGTCCATACCTGCCTGTGGGGCGTTGCAGTCTCGGCGCTGATCTCCTGGTTCTGCAAGCGGGTGCTGGGCTATCAGTGGCGGGTGTTCTGCGGCAGTCCTTCCAGAATCTGGGCCATGGCGCGGTATTTTGCTCACCTGCTGGCGGAGATGCTGAAGGCCGGACTGGTAATCATGCGGATCATCTACACCCGCCCCAAGGGCATCGAACCCAAGCTGGTGTGGTTCCACACCCCGCTGAAGACAGACCGCCGCAGGGCAATGCTGGCAGACTCGATCACGCTCACCGCGGGGACAATCACCGTGCGGGCCGAGGACGGCCGGATGCTGGTGCACACACTGGACACGCCGCTGGCAGAGGGGATTGAGGACAGTTCCTTCCAGCAGCGGCTGGAGAGGATGGAGGCGGCCCAATGGAACAAGTGAGGACCTGGGTGCTGACCGCGGGCGCCGTGGTGCTGGCGCTGCTGATCCTGGCGACGCTGGTGCGGGCGGTGCTGGGCCCCCGGTTTACGGACCGCATCGTGGCCGTGAATGTCATCAGTACGCTGGTGATCGCGGAGCTGGTGCTGCTCTCCGTCTGGCTGCGGGAGGACTTTCTGGTGGATGTGGCCCTGGTGTTCGCGCTGCTGAGCTTTCTGGCGGTGGTGGTGGTCTCCCGTCTGGTGGCGGCCCGGCGGCGGAAACGCCCGGAGCGGGAGAAGACGGGAGGAAACGCCCATGATCGATAATCTGGTGACCGCAGCCGGGCTGGCATGTTTCCTGTTCGGCCTGTTCGTGTTTTTCTCCGCTGTGCTGGGGCTGTTCCGGTTCGATTATGTGCTCAACCGGATGCACGCCGCCGCAGTGGGGGACTCCCTGGGTATCTTCTGCGTTCTGATCGGGCTGATGCTGCTGCACGGCTGGTCCCTGTCCGCCGCAAAGACGCTGCTGATCTTTGTGTTTTTATGGCTGACCAGTCCGGTGTGCAGCCATCTGGTCGCGGAGATGGAGGTATCCACAGTCCCGGATTTGGAAAAGGAATGCGAGGTGGAGGTACGATGATCGTTCTGGAATACATCCTGCTGGTCGGGGTGATCGTGTGTGCTATTGCAGCGCCGCTGTGCAAGCGGCTGCTGGCATCGGTAATCGTGTATATGGCGCTGTCCCTGATGATGGCGGTGCTGTGGAGCCTGCTCCAGAGCCCGGATCTGGCCATTACGGAGGCGGCTGTGGGCGCCGGTGTGACCAGCATCCTCTTTTTCCTGACGCTGAAGAAGATCCACGCGCTGAAGGGGACACGGGATGAGTAAAAAAGAGGAGCAGCCGGACCGGCTGAAACAGTTTATCTCCTGGGTGGACGGAGATCGGGAGCCCAAGGACCGGACACTGTTCGTCATGGAGCAGCGCCCCCACCGGGAATTCCGCCCGTCAGAGGAGGAGTTCGAGCGGCGGGAAAAGGACCGGCTGCGGAAGTTTTTCAACTGGTATCCCATCGCCGCGGCGGTGATCTGCGTGGCGCTGGGAATTATCCTGTTCACCACAGTGATGAACATGCCCGGATTCGGCCAGGAAGACAACCCCATCAACAACGAGGTGGCGGAGCGATATCTGGAGCACAGCGAAGAGGAGACGGGCTCTGAGAACGTGGTGACGGCCATGATTATCGGCTACCGCGGCTTCGATACTTTGGGGGAGAGCTGCGTGCTGTTTCTGGCGGTGTCGGCGGTGATGATCCTGCTGTTGCGGGACCGGAAGAACACCAGCGAGCATGAGCTCCAGCAGATGGAGCGGGAGGAGACCGCCGTGCAGGGCCGCTCTGACCTGATCCTCAAGCAGGTGGCCTGGGTGCTGCTTCCTTTTATTTTCCTTTTTGCCATCTATGTGCTGCTGAACGGCGAGACGTCGCCGGGCGGCGGGTTTTCCGGCGGGACTATCCTGGGGGCGGGACTGATCCTGTTTTCCGCTGCCTTTGGCCCCGGACACACGCGGGTGCTGATGAACCAGAGGCGGTACAGCGCGGTGCGGACCTTCGGTCTGCTGCTGTATGCTGTGCTGTACGGCGTTTACATCTTCATCGGGGCCAACGGCCTGCCCAATTACCTCACCGGGATGATCCTGCTGATCGACCTGGCGGTGGGGCTGGTGGTGGCCTGCACCGTATATGGATTCTACGCCCTGTTTTCCAGGGGAGAGATCTGAGAGGAGGCGGAGAAGAGAATGCTGGAGGAGATCATCCAGAACCGCTACGCGGTCACTGCTGTCATCCTGTTTGGCATCGGCTTCACGAATCTGATGCTGCAGCAGAATCTGCTGCGCAAGGTGATCGGATTCAACATCATGGACTCGGCCGTCTTCCTGCTGCTGGCCTCGCTGGGGTATATTGACGGGGGCGTCGCGCCCATCGTGGGGGACCGGGGCTTCGACCCGCTGTACATCAATCCGATTCCCAGCGGCCTGGTGCTGACCGGCATTGTGGTATCTGTGTCCATCACGGCGTTTTCCCTGGCGTTGATCCAGCGGATCTACCGCCGCTATGGCACCATTGAGATGCGGGAACTGCTGGAGCGGGCCAAGAAGGAGGACGACTGATGCGGCCGTTTGTGGAGAACTTTCCCTTCTTTTCGATTTTTCTGGCTATCCTGGCGGCCATCGTGACCGCGGCCATCCGCAGCGGGCGGATCAGCTACTGGATCACCATCGGAGTGTGCGCTGCATCCGCGCTGCTGAACGGCTGGGTACTGGAATACACCTATGCAGAGGGAGTGAGCTTCACCTACGCCATGGGGCGATTTCTGGCGCCGTACGGCAACGCCATCAACTGCGGGCCGCTTCAGGCACTGCTGGCCGCCGTGTTCTCCCTGGTGATGGCCCTTGCTCTGGCGGGCGGGCGGCGGGACCTGTTTCAGGACATCCTGCCGGAGAAGCAGAAGTTTTACTTTGTCATGGTGAACATGCTGGAGGCGTCCCTGTTGGCACTGACCTACACCAACGACATGTTCACCGGGTATGTGTTCATCGAGACCAGCACCATCGCGGCCTGCGCGCTGGTGATGGCCAAGGACAACGGCCCCAATCTGATCGCCACCATCCGGTACCTGTTCATGAGCCTGGTGGGGTCCGGGCTGTTCCTGATCGGGCTGACCATTTTGAACAGCATCACCGGCTATCTGCTGATGCCCTCTCTGGCGGAGGCAGTGGCGGAGCTGCGGCTCTCGGAGAGCTACACGCTCCCGCTGACGGTGGCTGTAGGGCTGCTGGTGGCGGGACTGGGCGTCAAGAGCGCCATGTTCCCCTTCCACCTGTGGCTGCCGGATGCCCACGGCGGCGCCACCACAGCGTCCTCCGCCATCTTGTCCGGCTTGGTGCTGAAGGGGTACATCGTGCTGCTGCTGGTGATGATCCTGCGGGTTTTCTCCATGGAGCTGATGGTGGAGCTGGGAGTCACCGACGTGATCCTGGCCTTTGGGCTGCTGGGAATGATTCTGGGCTCTCTGGCTGCTATGCGGGAGAACCATATCAAGCGGATGCTGGCGTATTCCTCCGTGGCGCAGGTGGGGTATATCTTCATGGGTGTGGGCCTGGGGAGCATCGAGGGGCTGATCGCCTCCTGTTTCCATATCCTGGTCCATGCCTGCTGCAAGCCGCTGCTGTTTCTCTGCGCCGGCAGACTCTCCGCCGTCAGCGGCCACCACAAGAGCCTGAAGAACCTGCGGGGCAGCGCCTACCGGGACATTGGGGCGGGCTTGGGCTTCACTGTGGGGGCCCTGTCCATGATCGGCATCCCCCTGTTCGGCGGCTTTGTCTCCAAGCTCTACTTTGCCAGCGCGGCCGTGCCCACCGGTATGACGGCGATGATCCTGCTGACCATCGCCCTGTCCACGGTGCTGAACGCACTGTACTATGTTCCGGCGCTGCTGGCCATCTGGGTGAAGCCCCCGGCGGAGGATGAGGCGCTGGTCCTAGCCGACGTGCATCCGGGGGATCTGGCTGCGGACCGGGCCTTCACCGCGGCTGCCGCCATCCTGATCGTGGGAATTTTTGTGCTGGGCATTTTTTACCACCCGATCACAGACCTGATCGAGGCGGGTGTCCGGCTGATTTGAGACTTGTTGTTTGTGAGGGAGTGCGCCCATGCTGTTGCTGCTGCCTATTCTGGTGCCGCTGATCGGCGGGATCTTCGTATTCCGGCAGAAAAATGAGACTTACCGTGACTGGCTGGTGGTGACGCTGATCGTGATTACCGCCGTGATGGTGCTGGCTAACTGCACGATGCCCACCCAGCGGCTGTGGCTGCTGACCATCCAGGGGGACTTGGGCTTGGTGCTGAACAGCGACTGGCTGTCCAAGTTCTTCATGGTGCTGGCAGTGTGCATCTGGGCGCCGGTGGTGGTCTTTACAAAACCCTACATCCGCCATGCGGGGCAGGGCAATCAGTTCATGGGATTTTATACCATGACGCTGGGGGTACTGATGGGCCTTGCTCAGGCGGCCAACTTCGTGACCATGTATATGTTCTTCGAGATGATGTCCCTGATTACGGTGCCGCTGGTGCTGCACAATGCCACGCCGGCGGCCCGCCGGGCAGGCTTCAAATACTTGGGGTATTCCGTATTCGGCGCGGGCATGGCCCTGGCCGGCTACTTCTTTATCGCCTATTACTTGACGGTGCCGGATTTTCAGCCGGGTGGGGCCATCGATTTCTCCCGGGCTGCAGAGCACCAGCCGCTGCTGCTGGTGGCATACTGTCTGATGATCGTTGGCTTCGGGGCCAAGGCGGGCATGATGCCCATGCAGTCCTGGCTGCCTGCCGCCCATCCGGTGGCGCCGGCCCCAGCCTCAGCCGTGCTCTCCGGTGTCATTACCAAGGGTGGCGTGGTGGCTGTGATCCGGGTTACTTATTATATGTTTGGACCGGAGTTTCTGGCGGGCAGCTGGCCCCAATATGTGCTGCTGACGCTGACGCTGGCCACGGTGTTCGTGGGGTCCATGTTGGCCTATCGGGAAAAGCAGCTGAAGCGGCGGCTGGCCTATTCCACGGTGAGCCAAGTGTCCTATGTGCTGTTCGGCCTGATGCTGCTGACGCCGGATGGCGTCCAGGCCTCTCTTCTGCAGATGGTCTTCCATGCCCTGGCCAAGGATACGCTCTTCCTGGCGGCGGGCGCCATCATCTTCTCCACCAACTGCACCCGGGTGGATCAACTGCGGGGCATCGGCCGGCGGATGCCGGTAACCATGTGGTGCTTCACCCTGGCGGCCCTCTCCCTGATCGGGATTCCGCCCATGGCGGGATTCGTGAGCAAGTGGTACCTGCTCACCGCCAGCCTGGAGGCACCGATCCAGGCCTTTGGCGTCGCAGGGCTGGTGGTGCTGGTGGTCTCCGCCCTGCTGACGGCGGGATACCTGCTGCCGGTGGTGACAGAGGGATTCTTCCCCGGCCGGGATTTTATTACGGAGCGGCGGGAAGTGGGAGTCCAGATGACATGGCCCATGATTGCCTTTGCCGCGGCTGTGGTGCTGATGGGTCTGCTGCCCGGCGGCCTGCTGCATTGGCTGGGTCTTCTGGCGGCCCGGCTGTTCCCCTGACAGTGGGGAAGCTTTGAGAAGGGAGGTACGTCTGTGCGCCAATTTCTGACATTGCCCATTCTGGTTCCCATCGTGCTGGGAATCGCGCTGCTGATCCTGCAGCCCAAGAGCCGGAGGGTGCGGAGCATCTATATCATGGCGGCATCCCTGGCGACGACAGCACTGTCTCTGGCCTGTATCGTGCTGACCTATCTCTATGGGAGCGGCTTTCTGGCCTGTATCATGGTGAGATTCAACGAGGCGTTCTCCATCTCCCTGCGGATCGACGGGGCGTCCATGGTCTATGGGGCCATCGTGTCCGTGCTGTGGCCGCTGGTGACGGCGTACTCGCTGGACTATATGTCCCACGAGGGGCATGAGAACCGGTTCTTCGCTTTTTGGCTGATGGCCTACGGTGTGGTGCTGGGTATCGCTTATTCCGAGGATTTTCTGACGCTGTATTTCTTCTATGAGGTCCTGACGCTGACCACGCTGCCTTTGGTGATGCACGCCATGGACGAGAAGGCCCGGTATGCCGGGCGGAAGTATCTGGTGTACTCCCTTTCCGGCGCGGCGTTTGCCTTTATCGGGATCGTCTTTCTGCTGAATTACGGCGTGGGACACCTGAACTTCACCTACGGCGGCATTCTGGATCAGAGTCTGGCGGCGGGAAACGAGCGGACGCTGGAGCTGGTGTTTGTGGCGGCCTTTTTCGGCTTCGGGGTGAAGGCGGCAGTATTTC
This sequence comes from Oscillibacter acetigenes, assembly GCF_025567605.1. NCBI lineage: Bacteria > Bacillati > Bacillota > Clostridia > Eubacteriales > Oscillospiraceae > Oscillibacter > Oscillibacter acetigenes. Next base: position 295,409 of record NZ_JAOQKG010000002.1, read on the forward strand.
CCTTCCACGGCTGGCTGCCGGACGCCTCGGTGGCACCTACGCCGGTGTCTGCACTGCTCCATGCAGTGGCGGTGGTCAAGGCCGGCGCCTTCGCAGTGCTGCGGCTAATTTACTACGGCTTCGGGGCGGATTTCCTGCGGGGAAGCTGGGCCCAGACGGTGGTGATGACGGCGGCTATCGTGACCATTGTTTACGGCTCCGCTCGGGCGCTGCGGACACCCCATCTGAAGCGGCGGCTGGCGTTTTCCACGGTGAGCAACCTTTCCTACATCCTCTTTGCCCTGACGTTGATGACCCCGGCAGGGATGGTGGGCGGCATGACCCACATGGTCTACCACGCATTCACCAAGATCACCATGTTCTGCTGCGCCGGCGCCATTATTCTCAAGAGCGGGAAGGAGTATATCTATGAGATGGAGGACTTCGGCCGGGCCATGCCGGTGGTGTTTGCCACATTCACCGTCTCCTCCTTTGCGCTGATCGGAATGCCGCCGTTGGGAGGCTTCGCAGGCAAGTGGATGATTGCGGAGGCGGCAGTGGCCTCGGTGAATCCGCTGGCCTACGCGGGCATCGCCGCGCTGATTCTGTCCACGCTGCTGACGACGCTGTACATGCTGACTATTGTGGTGCGGGCCTATTTCCCGGTGGGAGAGCTGGACCGTGCGGCACTGGCCCGGGTACACGACCCGGCCAGGACCATGTGGATCCCGCTGGTGCTGCTGACCGCCTCCGGTGTGATTCTGGCGCTGCTGTCCAACGAAGTGATCGGCTTTTTATGGAACGCGGTTCCGCGGAACTGGTAAGGGAGGGAGACGATGGGAAACATTCTGCTGCTGTTTCTGGTCCTGTTCCCCATGCTGCTCTCTGCCTGGGTGTTCCCGCTGCGGCGGCGGGACAGGAGATACCGGAATTGGCTGATCCAGATCATTCCCGCAGTGGAGCTGGCCGCTGCACTGCTGCTTCTGCTGTGGCCCGGGGCTGCCCTGGAGCTGCCGGGGGTCTTTGGCTTTGGCCTGCGGCTTCAGGCCGGGAGTCTGGGGAGCCTGCTGGCGCTGGTGAGCGCCTTCCTGTGGGCGGCCACCGGCCTCAACTGCCCCAGCTACTTTGCCGCCGCCGAGGGCTGTAATCGTTTCTACTTTTTCTGGCTGTTGACGCTGGGGGCTCTGATGGGGGTGTTTCTGGCAGCGGACCTGTTCACGCTGTTCGTGTTCTTTGAGATGATGTCCTTCACCTCCTATGTATGGGTGGTGCAAAACGAGACGGAGGAGGCCCGGCAGGCCGGACAGACGTATCTGGCTGTGGCTGTGATCGGCGGCATGGCGCTGCTGGCGGGCCTGCTGCTCCTCCAGCAGCTGCTGGGGACGCTGGAGTTTTCTGCTATGGCGGAGGCGGTATCCGCGCTGCCTGCGGAGAAGCGCGGGTCCATGTACGTGGCCGGTGGATGCGCATTGGTGGGATTTGGCGCCAAGGCCGGGATGTTCCCCCTGCACATCTGGCTGCCAAAAGCCCATCCCGTGGCGCCGGCACCGGCGTCTGCCCTGCTGTCCGGCATCCTGACCAAGAGCGGTGTTTTCGGTGTGCTCATTCTCTGCCGGTATCTGTTCTGGACAGAGCTTCCCTGGAATACAGTGGTACTGGCCCTGGGCGTGGTGACCATGGTGCTGGGAGCTGTGCTGGCGCTGTTCTCCGTCGATTTGAAGCGGACGCTGGCCTGCTCCTCCATGTCCCAGATCGGCTTTATTCTGGTGGGCACAGCCATGCAGGGCTTCCTGAACGGCGAGAACGCCCTGGCGGCCTGGGGCACGGTGCTGCACATGCTGAACCACTCCCTCATCAAGCTGGTGTTGTTTGTGGCGGCAGGTGTGGTGTATCTGGGAACTCACTCGCTGAATCTCAATGACATCCGGGGCTGGGGGCGGAACAAGCCGGTTTTGAAGGTCCTGTTCTTCGTGGGGGCGGCCTCCATTGCAGGCGTACCGGGTTTTTCCGGCTATGTGAGCAAGACCTTGCTCCATGAGAGCATCGTGGAGTACATCCATGTGCTGGAGCACGCGGGGGCCGCCGCAGGTTGGTTCACGACGGTGGAGTGGCTGTTTCTGCTCTCCGGCGGACTGACAGCGGCGTACATGACAAAGCTGTTCGTGGCGATTTTTGTCTCCAGCCGTGCTGTTGGCCAACGGCCGGCCTTGAAGGACTATATGTCCCCGGGCACCCATGCGGCGTTGAGTGTGGGCGCAGCCCTGCTGCTGGTGCTGGGCCTGACTCCGGGACTGACCATGGAGCCTCTGGCCCAATGGGCGGGGCGATTCCTGCGGGCAGATCCTGGTCACAGCGTCCATTATTTTGCCTGGGTCAACCTGAAGGGCGCATGCATCTCCCTAGCTATTGGCGCAGCAGTCTATCTCCTGGTGGTCCGAGGGCTGCTGATGCGGCGGGAGGCGGATGGCATGGTTTATCTGGACCGCTGGCCGGCCCGGCTGGATTTGGAGAATCTGGTATACCGCCCGCTGCTGTCGGCCCTGACCTTTGTGGGGGCCCTCTGCGCCCGGGTGGCCGCCTCCGTAGGCGACTGGCTGGTGCTGCTGGGGGAGCGGATCCTCTTTACCAAGGCCCCCGGCATCTTTGTGCCGAAGCGGGCCGAGAACTTCGGCACATACGGACGGAAACCCCTCCGTTTCCTAACGGAAGAGACCTTCTCCTTTGATCTCATGCTGGCAGGCGGAGGGCTGATCTTCCTGCTGCTGTATATGCTGCTGTGAGTCGACAACGGATACAGAAGAACGCGAAAGGCCAGGAATGCCGCTTATGCGGTGTTCCTGGCCCATCTTTATGGGAGGGAGAGAAGATTGTGGGTACGATCATAGCTGTCACGGCCGCGGCAGGCATGGGAGGGACCGGGCTGGGGGGCCTGGCCGCCTATCTGTTCCGCAGAGGTACGGACAGGACCGTGAGTGTGCTGCTGAGCTTTGCGGCGGGCATGATGCTTGCTGTGGTGTGTGCAGACCTGCTGACCGATGCCATTCAGGCGGGGCCAGGGCTCTCCGCGCTTCCTGCGGCATCTGCCAGCGTACTGGCGGGCTGCGGGGGGATCTGGCTCCTGGAGGAGCTGGTAAGCGGGCTGCAGGCAGGTGCGAAGCGGGGAGGGCTCTTTCTGGCAGGTGTGGTGATGGCAGCCGCTATTGCCCTGCACAACCTGCCAGAGGGGATGGTAATCGGCGCCTCCTACGCTGCGGATCTGGCCGAAGCGGGAGAGGATGGGCGAATGATGGCACTGGTGATCGGGCTCCACAACATTCCAGAGGGAATGGCTGTTGCAGTTCCCCTGGCGGCAGGCGGTGCCAGCAGAGGACGGGCAGTCCTGACCACAGCGGTAGCCGGCGCGCCCACGGTGCTGGGGGCGGTTTTGGGCTTCTGCCTGGGAACGATGGGGCCGGGCCTGCAGATGCTCACACTGGGCGGAGCATCCGGGGCGATGCTGTACGTGGTATTCGGTGAACTGCTGCCGGAGTCCTTCCGCCTGTGCCGATCCCCAGCGCCCGTGATGGCGGCGGTGCTGGGGGTTCTAACAGGCATGGGCGTGGTTTTGGGATAAAAAGAACCCGTCCCGCCACTTGGCGGGACGGGTTTGTTTCAGAAAATAGTTACAGCTTACAGCTTCTGGAGCCGGGCAGCGCGCTTCTTGCCGTACCAGACAATGATAGCAACGTAAGCCACAGCAGCGCAGACACCGATGATGTAGGCGGGCGTCCAGGGAATATGGAAGCCGATCTGTGCATTGGCAATGAAGGTCACTGTAACAAAGGTGTACCAAGCACCGGGAATCAGGGGGATCCACACCCACTTGGCCTTGCTGTTCTCGAACATCCATACGGAGATACCCAGGAATGCGAACAGGGACAGGGTCTGGTTGGACCATGCGAAGTAACGCCACAGCAGATTGAATCCATCGGGGCTGCTCTTCGCAAAGACCAGAATCACCGCCACCAGCGCGAAGATGATGGCGGACAGGCCCAAGCGCTTCGGCTTAGAGCTCTGATCGATGTGCAGAGAGTCAGAGATGGACAGGCGCAGAGAACGCAGCGCGGTATCGCCGGAGGTGATGGGCAGAACGATGACGCCCAGCAGGGCGATGATGCCGCCCACGGGGCCCAGCAGATCGCGGCAGATGATGCCGACAGTGCCGGTGGCCAGAGAGGCATTGACCTCCTGCAGACCCAGGTTGTACACGCCCATAGCGGCGGCGGCCCAGATCATGGCAATGAAGCCTTCCAGAATCATCATATTGTAGAAGGTCATGCGGCCCTGCTTCTCGCTCTTCATGGTGCGGGAGATGATAGCGGTCTGCGTGGAATGGAAGCCGGAGAGAATGCCGCAGGCCACAGTGATGAAGAACACAGGAATGAAGTGCTGCGCGGTGAAATACTCACCATAATTGAAGGTGGCGCTCTGCCAGTTGTCCCACAGGTTCAGCAGGGGATAGCCCTTGACGAACATGCCGATGAACACACCCACGGCAGACAGCAGCAGGATAGCACCGAAGATGGGATAGATGCGGCCGATGATGGCATCGATGGGGAACACGGTGGCGATCAGATAATAAACGAAGATGACACCGTAAATCACCCAGGTGGAGACAGAGGTGGCAGCACCGTCAAAACCAAACACCTGAGTGGCGGCGATGTCGCCGGGGGTGTAGATGAACACCGCGCCGACCAGCAGCAGCAGTACGCTCAGGAAAATCTGGTAAACAGTGAAAACACCCTTGTTGGAGTACTTGCGGACCATGTCCGGCATCTGGGTGCCGCCGTCGCGGAGGCAGATCATGCCGGAGAAATAGTCGTGCATAGCGCCGCCGATTACGTTGCCGATGGGGATGGTGATGAATGCGATGGGCCCGAACAGGATGCCCTGAATGGGTCCGATGATGGGGCCGGTGCCTGCGATATTCAGCAGGTTGATGAGGCTGTTCTTCCATTCCCGCATGGGAACGTAGTCCACGCCGTCCTGCTTGGAATAGGCGGGCGTCTCCCGGTCATCGGGGCCGAAGACCTTTTCGCAGAACTTGCCATAGATGGCTGCGCCTACGAACAGAATCACCAGGCCGATGAGAAAGGTTGCCATAGAAAACACACACTCCTTTATGCCCAGTTTCCCGGACAGATTCTGGCTTTATCATAGCACTGAAGAAAGGAGTTGTAAATAATTTATTCATATTTATAAAGAATTTGTTAATATCGCAGAGAAAACAATTAAAAATTCGTTTACCTCACCTAACAAAGTTCCAAAATTTTTGTCCCTTTTCAAGATAAGTGTTGCTATGTATAATCGTGAATAAAATTTGAAATACGTGAATAAATAGTCACATCTGCACGAGGATACCCTTTGAAACAGGGTATCCTCTTTTCATTTGGCTTTGTGGTCAGAAGAAATATAAATTTCAAATCAAAGGATTGGGAGGTGCAGATACATTGCCACTAATTCGCTAAATATGATATACTTTCACAAAGAGCTATTGTGCATGGAGGAGTTCAAATGGATAATTTATTTGACTTGAACATTGAAAAAGTTCTTGAGCATTGGGGTGTTGAGCATGCAATTCGAGAAATAATTGCCAATGCTTTGGACGAAATGACTTTAACAGGGACGAAAGAAATCGAGATTTCTTATTCTGATGGTGTGTGTCATATTAGAGACTACGGACGCGGGTTGCAATACATACATTTTACTCAGAATGAAAACAAAGAAAAACTTGTTGCAACTAACTTGATTGGTAAATTTGGCGTGGGATTGAAAGACGCACTTGGCGTATTTTACAGAAACCATATCGGAGTTACAATCCATTCCAAATACTCAACTATATCTCTTACTATGGCTGAAAAGGCAGGATTTGACATACAAACTTTGCACGCAGTCTTTTTTGAACCCAAGTATCCTACAATGGTAGGCACAGATGTAGTGCTTACTGGTGTAAAACAAGCTGACCTGCAAAAAGCGAAATCTATGTTTTTGGTATTTAATAGTGATTTGGAACTTTTGGAAAAAACAAATTATGGCGAAGTATATACAAATAAAGGTGATGGTAAGTCTTTCATATATGCCAACGGTGTCCAAATAGCTTCAGAAGATAATTTCCTATTTAGCTACAATATTACAAGCATGAATGCGCAAATGAAGAAAGCTCTAAACCGTGAAAGATCAAATTTGGGGCGTACTGCTTATTCGGAAACAATAAAAAATATTTTGAAGAACTGCGTTTCTACCAAAGTCATGCGACCGCTCGTTGCCGACATAGGGAATGTAATGACTGGGGCAAATAAAGACGAAACAGGATGGGTTGATATTGCAGCCTATGCAGCGAAGACTCTAAACAAATCCGGAAATGTAGTTTTTATGACACCATCTGAGCGGGCACAACTTACAAATGATCAAGTCGAGATATTAGCGCACAGCGGAAGAGAACTCATCATGGTAACTGATGCAGTATTCGGGAAAATATCAGATGTTGTTAATACATTTAAGACTGTATCCGATGAATATAGGCAGGGATACAAATACAGATTTATTGAGTACAAAAACTTAACAGGTGATGAAAAAGAAACTTTTGACCTTGTAACACCAATTACTGAACTCGTTAATAAGAAATACAGGAGAAAGATACCAAGCATTAAAATTTCCGAGACTATTCGTATGGATGAATTTGGCTTTGTAACTCATGGCATATGGGATCCGGCAGAGAATGCTATAATCATCAAGAGAAGTATTTTGAAGTCTAAAGAAACATTTGCCGGCGTGCTTATGCACGAATTTGCACATTATGTATCTGGTTATGCAGATAACACACGAGATTTTGAAAATGTGCTTACAGAGATGCTTGGCTTTGTCTATAGCGAGTTAAGTATTAAGGGGGAGAAACCAAAGAAGGTTGGTTTGTTCAAAAGATGGTAAATAGTGAGAGGGGCAGGAACCATTATGGTTCCTGCCTCTTATTATGTCTTCTGATGAATAAATCTACATTGAAGTTGGCTACCCAAGCAGTAGCAACAATTAACTTAAAAGGGAGAAATTTTTTAAGGACCGGATGTGAACACGAATATTTGTGCTGGACGGACCTGAAAATATGCGGGAGTTCAGGCAGTAAAAAACCCGTCCCGCCTTTTGGCGGGACGGGTTTGATTTTGGAAGACACTGCAGCTTACAGCTTCTGGAGCCGGGCAGCGCGCTTCTTGCCGTACCAGACAACGATGCCAACATAGGCCACAGCAGCGCAGACACCGATAATGTAAGCGGGCGTCCAGGGAATATGGAAGCCGATCTGCGCGTTGGCGATGTAGGTCACTGTGACGAAGGTGTACCAGGCAGCGGGGATCAGGGGGATCCACACCCACTTGGCCTTGCTGTTCTCGAACATCCACACAGAGATGCCAAGGAATGCGAACAGGGACAGGGTCTGGTTGGACCATGCGAAGTAACGCCATAGGGTGTTGAAGCCGCTGGGGCTGCTCTTTGCGAAGACCAGGATCACAGCCACCAGCGCAAAGATGATGGCGGACAGGCCCAGGCGCTTGGCCTTGGAGCTCTGGTCGATGTGCAGGGACTCAGAAACAGACAGGCGCAGGGAGCGCAGCGCGGTATCGCCGGAGGTGATGGGCAGAACAATAACGCCCAGCAGAGCGATGATGCCGCCCACAGGCCCCAGGATATCCTTGCAGATCACGCCGATGGTGCCGGTAGCCAGAGAGGCATTGACCTCCTGCAGGCCCAGGTTGTACACACCCATGGCGGCGGCGGCCCAGATCATGGCGATGAAGCCCTCGAGGACCATCATATTGTAGAAGGTCATGCGGCCCTGCCGCTCGCTCTTCATGGTGCGGGAGATGATAGCGGTCTGCGTGGAGTGGAAGCCGGAGAGAATGCCGCAGGCCACGGTGATGAAGAAGATGGGGATGAAGTGGTTGGCGTCAAAGTACTGACCATAGCTGAAGGCCGCCTGCTCACCGGTGGCTGCATCAACAGCCCACGCGTCGAACGCGATGCCATGCCAGTCATCCCACAGGTTCAGCAGGGGATAGCCCTTGACGAACAGGCCGATGAACACACCCACGGCGGAGAACAGCAGGATGGCGCCGAAGATGGGATAAATGCGGCCGATGATGGCGTCGATGGGGAACACGGTGGCAATCAGATAGTAGACGAAGATAACACCGTAGATGATCCAGGTGGTGGGATCATTCACCGCGCCGGAGAAGCCGAAGACCTGGGTGGCGGCGATGTCGCCGGGGGTATAGATGAACACCGCGCCGACCAGCAGCAGCAACACGCTCAGGAAGATGTTATAGACGGTAAAGACACCCTTGTTGGAGTATCTGCGGACCATGTCCGGCATCTGGGTGCCGCCGTCGCGGAGGCAGATCATGCCGGAGAAATAGTCGTGCATAGCGCCGCCGATTACGTTGCCGATGGGGATGGTGATGAATGCGATGGGCCCGAACAGGATGCCCTGAATGGGTCCGATGATGGGGCCGGTGCCTGCGATATTCAGCAGGTTGATGAGGCTGTTCTTCCATCCCCGCATGGGAACGTAGTCCACGCCGTCCTGCTTGGAATAAGCGGGCGTCTCCCGGTCATCGGGGCCGAAGACCTTTTCGCAGAACTTGCCATAGATGGCTGCGCCTACGAACAAGACCACGAGGCCGATCAAGAAAGTTGCCATAAAAACACACACTCCTTTTCCTTAACCCGCGGCCAGGTCCTCGATTTGGACACGCGGGCTTCTGGCTATAAGCATAGCAGATTTTTGGCCGCATAAGCGTTAAAAAATAGTTCACGGAAATTAAGATGTCGCTAAGAAAACGACAGCCTTATCAAGAATGCGCTTACTTTTGGGGAGCGATGCACAAAAAGCGCATGAAGAAGCCCGGTTGGGAGCTCTTCATGCGCCTGTGCGGACGGCGGAGCGGATCAGCTGCCCTCCGCCATGCGGTAGCCGACGCCCATCTCTGTGAAGAGATACTCCGGCTCGGCGGGATTTTTTTCGATCTTCCGGCGGATGTTGGCCATGTTTACCCGGAGAATCTGGTTGTCGCCGCTGGCCCGGGGGCCCCACAGCTCCTTGATGATGAAATCATACGTCAGAACCTTGCCAGCGTATTTGCCCAGCAGGGCCACGATGCGGAACTCGCTGAGGGTGAGGTGGACATTCTCACCGCGGACACGGACCTGGTGCTTATTGTAGTCGATGACCAGTTCTCCCACTGTATAGGTGCCGTTCCGGGCGATTTCGTCATTACCGGAGATGGTGCGGGTGTGGCGGATCGCGGTGCGGACCCGGGCCAGGAGTTCGTCCGTGCCGAAGGGCTTGGTGAGGTAGTCATCCGCCCCCAGATCCAATGCGGCGACCTTGTCCCGCTCATGGGAGCGGGCGGAGACCACCACCACCGGCAGGCTGGACCAGCTGCGCAGGCTGCGGAGGATGTCCAGACCATCCATGTCCGGCAGGCCGAGGTCCAGAATGACCAGGTCGGGACAGTGGGAGGAGATCATGGAAAGCGCCTCCTCGCCGGTCTGGGCCTGCATGGCTTCATAGCCGTTGTTGTTGAGGACCGTGGAAATGAAGTGCGAGATGCTCTTCTCGTCCTCAATTACCAGAATTTTTTCACGAATCGTCATGATACTTCCTCCTTAGTGAGCGGCAGGCAGAAGGAAAATTCCGCCCCGGACTCCAGATTTTTTGCTTCCAATGTGCCGCCGTGGGCACGGATGATAGCCATGCAGACCGATAGGCCCAACCCCATGTTCCGCTTTCCGTCGCCGGGGGACGAGTCCTCACAGCGAAGCGCACCGCTGAACAGGGTGTGCAGTTTCTGGGGGGGAATGCCCTGGCCGTTGTCCTGCACGTAAAAGCGGGCCCAGGGGCCATCCCGCTGCGCGGACAGGGCGATGTGCGTGGTGGTTCCGCCGTGGAACACGGCGTTCTCCATCAGATTGGACAGGACCTGCATGATGAGGATGGCGTCCATGGGGACCAGGAGCAGCTCATCCGGCACGTGGACCTCCACGGACACGGCGGGAAACCGTTTTCGGAATTTGCGGACCGCCTCGTCCAGGACTTCCTCCGCAGCCTCCGGCTCCTTGGTGATTTTGGCCGATTCGTTGCCGATCCGGGTGATGGAGAGCAGATTTTCCACCACGCGGATGAGCCACTGGGCGTCATCCCGCACATCCACCAGAAGGGACTGCTGTTCGGCCGGGGAGAGGGCGGGATTTTCCAAAATGGCGGAGGTGGCACCCATGATAGAGGTCAGAGGGGTGCGAATGTCGTGGGAGACGGAGCGGAGCAGATCCGCCCGCATCTTCACCTTTTCGTTTTCCATCCGGAGGCGGTCCTGCTCCTTGGTCTTGGTGGTCAGGGTGCTGGTGACCAGCGAGACCACCAGAAAGGTGAACATTGTCAGCGGATAGCCGGAAATGGTGAAGTTAAACGCCATATAGGGATATGTAAACACATAGTTGACGCCGATGACACCCAGCACCGCCGCAATCAGCCCGAAGAGATATCCGCTGGTGAAGCGGGAGATCAGGAGCACGGCCAGCACATAGACCGGAGAGGCAAAGCCGTCGATGGTGTCCGCCGTCTGGTGCAGAAGGGCGCAGGCCCCCGTGGCGCATAGAAGAATGGCGGCGGAGACCAGAAGGTCGCGCCAGGAGAAGGAAAAGGTACGCTTCAAACTGGAACGGGTGATCTTCACAGCAGGTCCTCCTTACATCTGTGGGGCTTGAAACATTATTATAGCAGAAAGAGGTGTTAAGATTCCACTAAAAAACGTTAAAGAACATAGGCGGGAAACCTGTGGATTTTTGCATACGTTTAACAAGCCCCAAATGGACCTTGTCAGCGGTTGAACAACGGAATGCGTATAATAATGGATGGCAGGGAGCTGCCGAAAAACAAAAGGAGTGTGTATCAGTATGGAGGAAAGACTCAAAACATATCTGCGGCCGGGAGAGCAGGTCCGCTGGCAGGGCCGTCCCGCCCCGTTTTCGCTTCTGGAGGCAGAGGCAAAAAAGCAGATCCTGCTGAAGTGGGGACTGACGGTGGCACTGGGCGGCGGGCTGCTGGCCGTGTATCTTTCCAGGACCGAGGCGCCCAGTATGGGATTTATCGGCCTGGTGCTGCTGGTGGCTGCGGTGATTCTGATCTCGCCCGTGGCGGAGCGCCGGAACCTCATGGGGGAGCAGTATTGGATCACCAACCAGCGGGCCATTCTGATGACCCGGGACAAAACGTTTTTCTACATGGAACTGTCTGACATCGACGATCTTCAGGTAGTGGGTGGAACCACAAAGGGAAAGAGCTTGGTTCTGGGCAGATGCCTGTTTGAGGAGGCCAAGAAGCTGCTCCGCTGGCGGGCCTGCCATCCCAAGGTCGACGTCCAGAGCCATGACGAGACGGACCGGGCCCTGGGGATGATTTTCTATGGCGTCCAGGGAGCCGAAGCGGCGGCGGAGCTGCTGCGGCAGGGCAGAGACGGCGAGGCAGCCTGACCGGCTCCAACCGGCGGCTCACCCAGCCATACAATTGAATCTGGAGCGCAACACGCTGTACCGCGGGGATCTCCTGCCCGCGGTACAGCGTTTTTTTATTATTAAGTCAAAAGAGATGCCCGGCGGCGTGCAACTTTTGGCCGGAAGGCGGTTATTATCGAACGACTGAGAAAGGAGGTACGCGTCCTTGGAGAAATTGAAGGGGCAGGCCGAAGCATTCTGCCGGAAGTATCTCCAGTGCATGGACCCGGACCAGGCAGCGGCAATGGCTGGCTGCGCCGATGGATACGCCGTGCTGGAGACGAAGATGGTGCGCAGGCGGCTGGAGCGGATGCGGGAGGCAGCGGCTGGGCAGGTGCACCGGGAGGATGTGGTACGGCGTCTGGCCCAGCTGGCTTTCGGCCGGGTGAATGATGCGGCGCGGCTGGCCCTGCACAGCGAAGAGGCGGATTTGGAGACGCTGGATCTGTCTGCCGTGGCGGAGCTGAAGGTGACGGACAAGGGCGGCGTGGAAGTGAAGCTTATTGACCGCATCCGGGCTCTGGAGGCTCTGTACGGACTCCTGAGCGAGGAAAAGGCGGAGGGGGCCGGAGAGCTGTACCGGGTGCTGACGGAAGCTGCCGGGGAGGAAGGAGGGTGGGACGACGGCTGAGATCATGCGGTTTTCCCAAAAGCAGCGAAGGGTGCTGACCTGGTGGTGCCGCCCGGGAGATTGGGAGGCCATCATCTGCGACGGGGCCGTCCGCAGCGGCAAGACCTTCTCCATGGGGCTCTCCTTCTTCCTCTGGGCCATGGCCAGGTTCAACGGACGGCAGCTGGGACTGTGCGGAAAGACCATCACCTCCCTGCGGCGGAACCTGCTGGCGGAGCTGGTGCCCTATCTGCGGCGGCTGGGCTTCGACTGCTGGGAGCGGCGGTCGGAGAACCTGCTGACCGTGCGGCTGGGGGGCCATGAAAACCATTTCCTGCTCTTTGGCGGGCGGGACGAGTCCAGCGCGGCGCTGATCCAGGGCAGCACCCTGGCGGGGGTGCTGCTGGACGAGGCGGCCCTGATGCCCCGGAGCTTTGTGGAGCAGGCCGTCGCCCGGTGCAGCGTGGCGGGGAGCCGCCTGTGGTTCAACTGCAATCCGGAGAACCCTCAGCACTGGTTTTACCGAGAGTGGATTTTGAGGGCGCGGGAACGGCGGGCCCTGTACCTTCATTTCACCATGGAGGACAACCCCGCCCTGTCGCCCCGGATCCGGGCCCGCTATCGCAGCGCCTACTCCGGCGTTTTTTACCGGCGATTCGTGCTGGGGGAGTGGACAGCCGCCCAGGGGCGGGTGTACGACTTCTTCGACCGGGACCGGGACAGCGTGCCTGTGCCGGAGGGAGATTTTCAGGAGTGGCGGATTTCTGTGGATTACGGCACCGCCAACCCGGCCTCCTTCGGCCTGTGGGGCCGGCAGGGAGAGATCTGGTACCGGGTGGGAGAGTTCTACTACGACTCCCGCCGGGAGGGACGGCAGAAGACCGACGCAGAGTATGTCCGGGACCTGCGGGAGCTGGCGGAGGGCAGGGAGATCACAAGGGTGATCGTGGACCCGTCGGCGGCAAGTTTCATCGAGGCGCTGCGGCGGGAGGGATTCCGGGTGGTCCGGGCGGACAACGATGTGGCCGACGGCATCCGGGTGACGGCGGACCTGCTGAAGCGGCGGCGGATCATGATCTGCGGCGCTTGCGCCGACTGCCTGCGGGAGATGGAAACGTACTGCTGGGACGACAAGGGGCGGCGGGACGCTCCGAAAAAGGAGCAGGACCACGCCATGGACGATCTGCGGTACTTCGCTATGGATCTGGCGGCGGAAGAGCAGAATGGCTTTGCGGCCACCTGGGTGGAGAGACGGGCCTGAGGGACCGCGGTAAGGAATGGACGGGAGGTTTGGAAGTTGAAGTGGTTTCGGAAACAGACGGCGCCGGCGGGAGCGTCGGTCCAGCTGCGGGAGACGGGATACCACCCATTTGGACTGCTGGGGCAGTATGTGCCCATGCGCAGTGGGGAGATCCGGCTGTACCGGGCAGTACGGGAGGCGGTGCCGGTGGTGGACGCCGCCATCTACAAGCTGATCCGGATGGTGGGCGGTGTGACGGCGGCCTGTTCCGACCCGGCGGCAGAGCGGGGGCTGGGGGAATTCCTCCGCACGGTCCCGGCTGGACGGGGGCAGTATGGGGTCGATGCCTTTCTGGAGGGCTACCTGGACGCTCTGCTGACCTGCGGGCGAGCCATCGGGGAGATCGTGCCCGCAGCAGGAAACCGGGAGATTGCGGCCGTGCTGTGGGGCCGGGTGGAGGATATTGAGATTCGGGAGGGAGACCATCCCCTGGCATTTACAATCTGCGGCCCCGACGAGCAGGGGCGGATGGGGCCGCTGCCCTGTCAGGACTTGCTGCTGTTCACGCCTCTGAATCCTGAGGCGGACAGCCCCTATGGCGTGTCCCTTCTGCGGGGGCTCCCGTTTTTGACGGATATCCTGATGAAGATCTACCACACCATCGGGATTAACTGGGAGCGATGCGGCAGCCTGCGCTTCGCCGTCACCTGCCGGGACGGCGGAAACGGCCAAGCGGAGGAGCGGAGCCGGATGCTGGCAGGAGAGTGGTCCCGGGCCATGCAGGATACCAGGAGCGGCAGCGTGCGGGACTTTGTGGCTGTGGGAGATGTGGATATCCAGGTCATCGGCGCTGACGCGCCCGTCCTGGACAGCGAGGTGCCGGTGCGGCAGATTTTGGAACAGGTGGTGGCCAAGACGGGGATCCCGCCCTTTATGCTGGGACTGAGCTGGAGCTCCACGGAGCGGATGAGCTCCCAGCAGGCGGACATGCTCACCACGGAGATCACGGCCATCCGGCGGACCATTACGCCGGTGGTGGAGCGGATCTGCCGGCTGTGGCTGCGGATGCACGGGTATACTTGCGGCTTTGAAGTCCTGTGGGAGGACATCAACCTCCAGGACGAGGTGGAGGACGCCCGTGCGGCCCTCTATCTGGAGCAGGCGCGGAAGCTGCGGCTTGAGAACGACGCGGCGGAGGCGGCCGCGTTCCATACAAGGAGAGAGGTATGAAAGAACTCGAAAAAAATCTGGAGGCAACGGGAGGCGTGCCGGCGGAGGCAGAGCTGGCGGCGATCAACCGCTTTGCCAAGTCACCCCTGCGGGCAGAGGAGGTGTACACCTTTTCCCTGCGGCTGTGCGACAACGAGGTGGACCGGGACTGGGAGCGGTTCGATACGGCGGCGCTCAACACACTGGGCGACCTGTTCGTGGGGAAGAGCGGCATCTTTGACCACCAGTGGACGGCGGAGGGGCAGACCGCCCGCATCTACCGGACGGAGATGGTGCGGGAGGGCGCCCAGGTGACCGCGGTAGGGGACGGCTACTGCTGGCTGAAGGCCTGGGCTTATCTGCTGCGGACGGAGAAAAACGCGGATCTGATCGCGGAGATCGAGGGAGGCATCAAGCGGGAGGTCAGCGTAGGGTGCAGCGTGGCCCGGCGGGTGTGCTCCATCTGCGGCGCAGAGGGCGGCACCTGCCAGCACACGCCAGGGCAGCGGTACGGGGAGCAGCTGTGCTACCTGGAGCTGCGGGATCCCACCGACGCATACGAGTGGTCCTTCGTGGCGGTGCCAGCCCAGCGGAAGGCGGGGGTCCTGAAGCGGTACGGCCACGAGAACCAGGGGATGGCACAGCTGAGGGCCCAGGCGGAGCTGGGGCGGAAATACCTGCGGGAGCTGCGGCGGGAGGTGACGCGGCTTGCCATGCTGGCGGACGACAGCATGGACGGCGGCGCCCTGGCCAAGGCGGCGGAGCATCTGGAGGAGCCGGAGTTGCTGGAGCTGAAGCGGGTCTACGGGGCCCAGGCAGCCCGCCGGTTCCCGCCTGTGCCGCAGCTGCGGAGCCGGGGAGCGGCAAAAACAGAGGACGAGACAGAATTTCTGATCTAAGGGAGGATGAAGCATGAAGCTTTCTTATGAGGGGATCGGCCAGTGGGCCGCCACCTTCGCCTGTGATGATCTGGCGGAGGGGGAGCTGGTGAAGGTCAGTGCCAACGGCACGGTGGCCGCCTGCGCGGCGGGCGACGATTTCTGCGGCATGGTGCTTTCTGTCGGCCGGGGCGGCGACGCCTGCGCCGTGGCCCTGGGCGGCATGGTCACCGCCGGGTACACCGTACCGGCAGAAGGAGCGGCACCGGCCCTGGGCTGGAGCGGCCTCAGCGCCGACGGCGAGGGCGGCGTCCAGGCGGACGCGGACGGCAGCACCTATCTGGTGGTGGATGTGGACACCACCGCCAAGACCGTGACCTTTGTACTGTGAGGAGGAGAGAGACGATGGCATATCATTTTGAGAACATCAAGCTGGAAAAGGGAATGTACGGCCGCAGCAGCCGAAGCTTTTCCCAGGCCCTGGAGGAGCTGGACCCCAGCGAACACTACCGGGGTACGCCTCTGGAGGGGCTGGACGCCTTTCAGCGGCAGCTGAAGCGCTTTGACATCCATGTAAAGGGCGCGGGCAGCGACATGGTAGAGAAGTTCTTCCACACCTCCGACTCCGCCGTGCTGTTCCCGGAGTTCGTCTCCCGGGTGGTGCGGCAGGGGATGGAGGAAGAGAGCATCCTGCCGGCCATCACCGCCACGGTGACCAAGTTCGACGGCATGGACTACCGGTCCATCGCCTCCGTGCCCAGCGAGGAGGACAAAAAGCTCCGCCGGGTGGAGGAGGGCGCCCGGATCCCGGAGACCACCGTCCGCACCCAGGAGAACCTGGTGCACCTCTACAAGCGGGGGCGGATGCTGGTAGCCTCCTATGAGGCTATCCGGTTCCAGCGGCTGGACCTGTTTTCTGTGACTCTGCGGCAGATCGGCGCCTACATCGGCCGGATGCACCTGGAGGACGCCATCGAGGTGCTGCGCAACGGTGACGGAAATCAGAATGCCGCACAGCAGTACACCATCGGCACGAAGCCTATCACCGGAACCAAGGGGACGCTGACCTATGACGCCCTGCTGGAGTTCTGGAGCCAGTTCGACCCCTACACCATGAACACCATGCTGGTGGGCAGCGACGTGATGCTGGCCATGCTGAAGCTGGATGAGTTCCAGAATCCCCTGACGGGGCTGAACTTCCAGGGCACCGGCACGTTGACCACGCCCCTGGGGGCAAAACTGCTGCGGACCTCTGCCATGCCGGCGGGGATCCTGATCGGCCTGGACAGGAACTACGCCCTGGAGCAGATCTGCGGCAGCGAGATCACGGTGGAGTATGACAAGCTCATTGACCGCCAGCTGGAGCGGGCGGCCATCACCTCCATCTCCGGATTTGCCAAGCTGTTCACGGAGGCATCCAAGGTCCTGGTGGTATGAGCGGGGCACAGGAGACGGTCCTGACCCTGGCCCGGGAACTCTCCGGGGCCGGGGAGGCGGAAGAGGCTCTGCTGGAACTGCTTTGTCAGGCGGCGGAGCAGCAGTGGGAGAAGCGGCTGCGGCCGGGAATGACGGCGGAGGACTGCGGCAAGGCGTTCCCCTGCGCCGTGGCCTTCACCGCCGCCGCGGACCTGGCGGCGGCGCGGGGCGGTGAAGGCGTGTCCGGCTTCACAGCGGGCAGCGTGTCCGTGCGGATCCGCGGCGCGGCGGAGAGCTGCGCTTTGGCGGAGAGCCTGCGGCGCACGGCGGAACGGCTGATGGCACCCTTTGCGGTGCCGGACGATTTTTGCTTTCGGGGAGTGAGAGGATGACAGACTGGGTGCGGCAGGTCCTGGAGCGATATGGACAGGATGTCACCGTGGACACGGCGGACGGAGAGCGGACCGTGCGGGCGTTTTTACAGCCGATGACGGAGCGGGATGAACGGGCCCGAAGTGACGTTACCTCCATCGGCTGGGTGGATGGGCGGCTGTGGCTGTATCTGGGGCAGACGGCCCTGGAGGAGGGGGAAGCTCTGGCCTGGGAGGCCACGCGCTTCCGGGTGCGCAGCTGCAGGCCCTACTACATTGGTAACGCGCTGTCCCACTACTGGGCGGCGCTGGAACAGGAGCGGGAGGCGGCGGAATGCGGGAGCTGAGTCAGATCCGGGATGCAGTGGTCTCCGCCCTGGCGGCGGAGGGGATGGCGGCGCTGGACGCCTATCCGGACCAGCGGGCCAGGCGGTATGGCTGCCCGGTGGCAGCGGTGGCTGTGGAGACCGCAGAGAGCCGGACCGTGGGATTCTGCAATTATCTGGGCGAGGTCTTCGATACCGAGGCCGGCGCACCGCGGGAGCTGTATGGAAAGCAGCTGGAGGCGGTGATCTCCATAGAGATCCGGGGACAGCGGGCTGCGGACTGTGAACAGGGCTGTGAGACGGCGGCGGAGGTGCTGCTGGGAAGGCTGCCCGCCGGCATCCGCCCCGGTGAGCTGAACTGGGAAGCCCTGACTTGGGAGCGGGAGACAGGGCTGTTCCTGCGGCGGGGAAGGCTCCGGTGCCGGGCGTATTTCCTGGCCCGGGCGGAAGAGGGCGACACGGTATTTTTGGACTTTCGATTGAAGGGAGCAGTGACCACTTGAGCGAGACAATGCATGAGCGGCCGGGGGTGTACTCCAGCTATGACGCGTCAACGGTGGTATCCGCCGGGCGGGCCGCCAAGGTCATTGGCGTGGCGGCCAAGGCGGTGAAGGGCACCGCCGGAGAGGTGGTGACCCTGACGGGCTATGCCGCGGGCGTGGCGGCCTTCGGCGAGGACGCAGCGGATACGCCGGGGATGAGCACCATCCTGCGGCTGCTGTTTGCCAATGGTGCCTCCACTGTGGCGGCGGTCCGGGTGGCGGAGGCCGGCGCGGTGAAGGACTACCAGGACGCCTTCGCGGCCCTGGGCGGGGAGGAGGCCCGGATTCTGGTGTGCGACAGCGCCGAGGAGACGGTGCAGCAGGCGCTGCGGACTGCGGTGGAGGATGCCTCTGCCGCCCGGATGGAGCGGATCGCCGTGGTGGGCGGCGACGGTGAGTCGGCAGCGGAGCTGGTGACCCACGCGGCGGCGCTAAACAGCGAGCGAATGGTGCTGGTGGGGCCCGATGCCCTGGACAGCGGCGGGAAGACGCTGCCCGGCGTGTTCGCCGCAGCGGCCCTGGCAGGGGTCATCGCCTCCGGACGGGACCCGGGAGTGCCGCTCAACGGGGCGGAGATCCGGGGGCTGGGGGGCCTGGGCACCGCATACACCGACAATGACATCGACCTGCTGGTGCGGGGCGGCGTGACGCCCCTGGAGAGCACGGCGGGCACAGTATCCCCGGTGCGGGGGATCACCACCCGGACCACAACCGGCGGTGCAGCGGACACCACTTGGCGGGAGCTGACCACCATCCTGATCGTGGACGATGTGATCCCGGCAGTACGGCAGGCCCTGCGCAGCAAGTTCGCCCGGGCCAAAAACACGGCCCAAAGCCGCAGCGCCATCCGCTCTCAGGTGATTGTGGAGCTGGAGAAGAAGGTGGCCGAGGAGATCATCGACAGCTATGGCGAGGTGACGGTGACGGCCTCGGAGGATGACCCCACCGTGTGTCTGGTGGAGTTCAGCTTCGCGGTGGCCCATGGGCTGAACCAGATCTATCTGACGGTCCACATCACGGTGTAAGGAGGAGACGGTATGGAAGCAACGGGATTTCCCACCAGCGCGGACATCTATCTGGAGCTGGATGGGAGAAAGATCGCGGTGGTGCAGGGCTACACCGCCCGGGCCAGCAAATCCAGCCAGAGCGTAGAGGCGTTCGGCGAGAGCGAGCCGGTGGCCACCATCGAGGGTCAGCGGAAGTACACCCTGGAGCTGACACGGCTGTACGCCACTGAGGACGCGGTGACGGACGGCATCAATTTCTATGACCTGCGGGATTTCTCCCTGGTGATCTGCAAGCCGGACCGGAAGGTCATTTACAGCAGCTGCCAGTGGAGCGCCATTCAGGAAGAGGGCCAGCTGAATGCCATGGTGGCAGAGAAGGTGACCGTGGTGGCCTCCAAGCGGATCGAGACCACGGCATGATGGAGGAACTGGACGAGCTGCGGCCGCCCACGGCCTGGCGGCTGCTGGAGATCTGGCGGGGGACCCGGGAGCTGGCAGAGGAGCCCCTGGAACGCGCCCTGCTGTGCAACGCCCAGGTGCTGGCAGAGAGCTGCCTGCGCCAGGGGAAGCCGGTGTTCCCCGACGGCGCGGCGGTCCTGACCCGGCTGACCGCCGGGGAGATGGAAACACTGCTGCGCCGTCTGGCGGGGGAGGAACCCTCCCCCGCTCCGGCGGCGGTGAACCGGGACTTTGATCAGGGGCGGTTCCAGGCGTTGAAGGAGGGCTGAGATGGAATACATCCGGGAGATGCTGCTGCGGCAGCGGACCGCCTTGGGGCGGCTGATGCTGGGCGGCGGAAGTGCGGAAGAGCCGAAGGCCGCAGCCGCCTCTCCAGCCACGGAGAGAACGTCTCCGGCAGCGCCTGCCCCATGGGAGACGGACGGGACGGCGTCTGGGACCGGCGGATGGGAGATTCGTGGGAACAGCTTCGCGGGCGCTGGGGCCGACAGGCAGACTGGCCCCACTTCGGCGGGGGAGACGCTGCGGCTGGTCCTGGCCCGGAAGCGTGCAGAATGGCAGTATACGGCCGCCTTCGGACCGGCTGGCACCGGAGAGACCGCCGATTCTGCCGGGAGGCGGAATCCCATGACGGAGGATGGCGGTCTGTCTGATGGAGGCGGGGCAACAATGCCCGGCGGAGGCGAAGCGGAGGAGACGTTCTATTTTCTGCCGGGACGCCGGGACTCCGGCGCGGCAGGAATGATGGAGAGCGCCAGGGCGCTGTCCCGCACGGTGCAGCGGGACGCCCGCCGGTATGACGGCGGATTCCCGCTGTATGACTGAGGAGGTGAGAATTTGCTGCTGAAACCCATGCGCTATAAGGACTACACCTGGCCTCACAACCCGGAGAGCTGCGCGGTGGAGTACCGGCGGCAGATAGCAGCCCACAAGATCCCCCTGGGGGGCTGGTACCTGCAGGATCTGGGGCGGACATACCGCATTTTCCGGGGAGAGGGTACCTTTGCAGGGGAGCGGGCCTACGAGGAGTTCCAGACGCTGGCGGAGGTCTTTGACCAGACCGGGCCGGGGCTGCTGGTGCACCCGGTTTGGCGGACGGTCAGCGCCTATTTCGTGACCCTGGAGCTGATGGAGGAGCCGCTGCCGGACTATGTGCGCTACCGCTTTTCCTTCTGGGAGGACAGCACGGCCTCCGGCGGGCTGGTGGAAGTGCCCGTAGAAGGGGAGCCAGAGGGCGGAACGGACCCGGAGATTCCCGCCGGAGGCTGGGGTGCCGTCCATACAGTGCGGAAAGGAGAAACCCTGTGGGGGATCGCCTGGCGGTACGGCGTGGCGCTGACCGCCCTGATCGCAGCCAATCCCCAGATCAAGAACCCCAACTTGATCTACCCGGGGGATCAGGTGAGGATACCATGAGAGGACGGATCATCACCAGCGACCACCGGATTTTTGAGCTGCCGGTGCTGCTGCGCTGGAATATCACCTACACCGGCGGCGTGCCCTGCGACAGCTATGAGGTCACCTGCGTGTACGACAGGACCATGGCGGAGCTGCTGCATCTGGCGGCGGGTTTCCTGGCGCTGGACGAGAACGGCGGGGTGCTGCTGCGGGGCATCGTGGACGAGTACGAGGTGAAGCTGACGGCGGCGGGACTGACGGTGACCATCTGCGGCCGGGGATACGCCGCCCGGCTGCTGGACAATGAGTCCCGGCCGGTGACGTACCAGGGAGCCACGCTGGCGGAGATCGTCCGGTGCCATGCGGCGCCCTACGGCATTTCCTGCGCGGAGATCGCGCCGGTGTCGGCGGACTCTGTTTACACCGTGGCCGCCGGCACCAGTCAGTGGAAGGCGTTGGAGGGTTTCTGCCGGACCTATGGGGGCTTTTCGCCCCGCTTCCGGCGGGACGGGCTGCTGGTGGCGGCGCCGGAGCGGGACGACGGGCGGCGGATCGTCATCGACGGGACCAGCCCGATCCTCTCCTGCACCCTGCGGGAGGACCACTACGGTGTGCTGACGGAGGTGCTGGTCATCGACAAGACCCGGAACGTGTCCTACAGCGTGCAGAACCGGGACATGCTGGACCGGGGCGGCCAGTGCCGCCGGGTGGTCTACACCCCGGGGCAGAGCACCTGGGCTGCCATGCGGTATACCGGGGAGTATCAGATCCGGCAGTCCCGGGAGGAGGAACTGACCATTGAGCTGGGGCTGGCCGGGTGTTTCCCGGCGTTTCCCGGGGACACGGTCCGGCTGGAACTGGGGGCCATGGGCCTCTCCGGCGAGTACCGGGTGGCCGAGGCGGAAAACACGGCCTCCCCGGAGACGGGAGAGGTCTGTACATTGATACTGAGGGAGCGGATATGAGATGTGGCTATCGAGACAGATGAAAGCGCCGGCGCCCACGGCGGACGCGGATCTGGGCATGACCACCATTACCGGAGACAGCGTGGGCGTGGTCACCCGGGGGGAGGTACGGGCGCTTCCGGTGTATGGCCCCGGCGGCTATGTGTGGATGCCGGAGAGCGGCGCTGCGGTACTGGTTATCAAAGGTGGCCCTGGCGGGGAGGAGCAGTGCGTGGCAGGACAGCAGCAGGCTTTGATCCCGGAAGGCATGGGACCGGGGGAGGTCTATCTCTTCACCCCCGGCGGAAACAGCGTGTACCTGCGCAGCGGCGGCGAGATCGAGCTGCAGGGCAAAGTGCGCATCCAGGGCAGCCTGACGGTGAACGGGGAGCCCTATGCGCCCTGCGAGAGCTGAGGGGGGATGGAGATGGGACTTTCCCTGCGGAATGGAGATTATGTGCCTGACGGGACCGGTGGCCTGCGGCGGACCGAGGGCCGGGAGGCCCTGTTGGAGCAGGTTCTCTTCCGCCTGACAGCGCGGCGGGGGACCTTCCCATTCCTGCCGGAGCTGGGGAGCCGGCTGTGGCAGCTGGGACAGCTGCCCGCCGCCAGACGGCAGAGCGCGGCGGAACAATATGTGGCGGAGGCCCTGGCGGCGGAACCGGGGCTGACGGTGGAGCAGGTGATTTTGACGGAATCCGGCGGCGGCCGGGCACAGGTGACGGTCGGCCTCACCTGGCAGGGAGAGGCTCTGTCCGTCACCGTGGAGGTATCGTGAGAGGAGCGGTTGTTTGAAAACGACAGAGGAGATCTACCAGACGCTGCTGGCGGCCTTCGCCCAGCGGGCGGGCTTCACACCGGAGGCAGACTGCGATCTGGCCGTGCGGCTGTACGCTGCGGCAGCGGAGCTGCAGGCCCTGGGCATCCAGAGCGAGTGGGTGCTGGACCAGAGCTTTCCCCAGACGGCCCGGGGCGTGTATCTGGACTACCACGCCCAGATGCGTGGCATCGCCCGGACGGCGGCCACGAAGGCGGTGGGAACGCTCCGCTTTTCTGTGGAGCGGGCGCCGTCCACGGCTCTGAGCATCGCCGCCGGAACGGCCTGCATGACGGAGGGAGAGACCCGGTTCCAAACCACGGCGGAGGCGGTGCTGGCAGCAGGGGAGCTGTCCGTGGATGCTCCGGCGGAGGCCTTGGAGCCTGGGCGGAGCGGCAATGCCGCCGCGGGGACCATCGTGATCCTCACCGCCTGCCCGGTGGGGATCACCGGATGCACCAATCCGGCGCCCTTTACCGGCGGCAGTGACCAGGAGGACGACGCGAGCCTGCGGAGCCGGATTTTGGAGAGCTATCAGCGGCTGCCCAACGGGGCCAACGCGGCCTGGTACGAGCAGACCGCCATGGGCCATGAGGGCGTGGCGGCAGCCCGGGCAGTGGGCCGGGCCCGGGGGATCGGCACAGTGGATGTATACATCGCCACGGCGGCCGGACTGCCGAATGGGACACTGCTGGCGGCGGTCCAGGCGGACCTGCAGGAGCGGCGGGAGATCGCCGTGGACGTGCAGGTCAAGGCCCCGGCGGCGGTGGAGATGGACGTGTCCGCGGAGCTGGCCGTCCGGGAGGGGGCGGACTTCTCCGCGGTGAAGGCCGCCGCAGAGCAGGCTCTGGCGAGCTTTTTCAGCGGCCGCAGGTTGGGCGGGCCGGTACTGCTGGCGGAGCTGGGGGACCTGTTGTACCACGTGGAGGGCGTGGAGAACTACCGCCTGCTGGCCCCTGCCGCCGATCTGGCGGCGGAGGACGGAACGTTGCCCATGCTGGGCCGGGTGACGGTGACGGAAATGGAGGCGGACGACGATGTATGAGGCGCACCTGCGCAGCCTGCTCTCACCGCTGGGAATCTATGACTTGGAAGAGCACTCCGCCAGCGGCGCGGCCGTCTGCGCACTGGGAACAGGGCTGGACACAGTCAGCCGCCGGCTGGAGGAGATCGAGCGGGAGGCGCTGACTGCCACGGCGGAGGGAGAGGGGCTGGCCCGGCGGGAGGCCCTGTTTGCCCGCCGCCCCGCCGCCGTCACGGCAGAGGACCGGAGGGCCGCCATCGCGGCCCTTCTGCAGATTGACGGGGACAGCCTGACGCCCGCGGCCATCGACCGGACGATCCGGGGCTGCGGAATCCGCGCCCGGGCGCTGGAGATGGGCGGGGGACAGCTGCGGGTGATTTTCCCGGAGGTGGCCGGGGAGCCGGAGGACTTCGACCAGATCCGAAAGATCATTCTGGACATCCTGCCCTGTCACCTGGAAGTGGAGTTTTACTTCCGCTATCTCACCTGGGCGGAGTGCGAGGCCGCCGGGTACACCTGGGGCCAGGTGGAGGCGGCGGAATACACCTGGGAGAGTTTCCAGCTGGCGGTACCGCCGGAGCGATAGCGCAACGAAAAAAGGCCGCTGCCCTTACGGGCGGCGGCCTTTCTCTGCGCCGGAAGAGACTGGGCGGGCTGCTGTCTGAAAACCACATCAAAGCAGAAAAAGACAAATGGTTTTGTGGCGCGGACAATATTTTTTTACACTTCGCAGATTGCAAATTCTGGGATTTCCCTGTATACTGCATCTATCGAGACGCATACCGCGTTTGGAGACAAGCATACCCCGTCACATGAAAAGGAGGAAACACGTTATGGCGAATTTGACACTGTGGGAGCAGATCAAAGAGTTGAAGTCCCCCAAGTACAAGTGGGTGGACCTGACCCATGAGTTGAGTCCTGAGACGCCCCATTGGTTCGGCTTCAAGCCCCTGCAGGCGGACCTGCTGTTCGACTATGCGGAGGGCACGCCTGAGGACATGATGGCCCCTATGCGCTGTATCCAGTACAGCGTGGCCAGCCAGTACGGCACCCACACCGACGTGCCCCGGCACTTCTGGGGCAGCGGCCGGGACATGAGCGCGATCACCGTCCAGGAGCTGATGTATCCCCTGGTGGTCATCGACAAGTCCGCCGAGTGCGCCGCCAACCCCGACTTCATGCTGACGGTGGACGACCTGAAGGCCTGGGAGGCCCAGTACGGCAGGATCCCCGAGGGAGCGTTCGTGGCCTTCCGGTCCGACTGGTACAAAAAGCCCAACCTGGACAATCCCGATGAGAACGGCGTGCCCCATTATCCCGGCTGGGACAAGGCGGCCATCCAGTGGCTGGTGGAGGAGCGGAACATCGGAGCCATCGGCCACGAGCCGGCGGACACCGATCCCGGCTTCGTCACCACCAAGGAGGGCGCCTATCCCTATCCCGGTGAGCAGTACATCCTCCAGGTGGACCGGATCCAGATTGAGGTCATGCGGAATCTGGACCAGGTCCCGCCCGTGGGCAGCCTGATTGTCATCGGCTTTCCCAAGTTGAAGGACGGCACCGGATTCCCCACTAGATGCTTCGCCATCTGCCCGGTGGACTGATCCGGACCCAACAGGCGCGGCAGAGCTGCACTCTGCCGCGCCTGCGCTTCTTTACACTCAAACGTTTTTATGCTATCATGAAACCAGCTTATTTTTACAGGAGGATCGCACTATGGCACTGGAATTTGATGAACAGCTCTCCCGGCTGGAAAAGCCCAACCGCAATGAGATGACCAACAAGGAATATGCCGTCTTTAACGAGAACGTGGAGACCATGGAGAAGAACTGGGGCTTTATCAACAACCTGTTCAAGGTCCTGCCTCTGAACGCATCCCAGTACATCGGCTTCCTGGACTTCAAGGGATCCCTGTTCAACCCGGACACCTGCTACCTCACCAACGCGGACAAAGAGATGATCGGCGTGGTAGTCTCCTCCATCAACTGCTGCTCCTACTGCCTGACCACCCACGGCGATGCGCTGCGGGGCTATACCAAGAATCCCATGTTGGTGGATAAGCTCTGCTACAACTTCCGCTCCGCCAAGGATCTGCTGACGGAGAAGCAGTATGCCCTGTGCGAGTATGCCTGGTATGTCACCAAGCACGCCGACGAGATCGACGAGACCCAGATCGAGAACCTGCGCAAGGCGGGCTTCAACGACCACGAGATCCTGGAGGCCGCCTTTGTGGCCGGCTTCTTCAACTACACCAACCGCTGGGTTTCTACCATCGCCCCAGTGGCCAATCCCGGTCACTTCAGCCACAACCGCAATTTCGAGGGCTGACCCATGGCGTACAAAAAGCTCTTTGAACCTGGCCGCATCGGCGGCCTCACCATCCGGAATCGGGCCGTCATGTCCCCCATGGGCACAGACCTGGCGGACATTCGGGGCAACGCCACACCCCGTCTGATCGCCTATTACACTGAGCGGGCCAAGGGTGGCATCGGCCTCATCATCAACGAGTACACCGGAGTGGACGACGTGGACTCCATCCCCACCCAGCACAACCTGCGGATGGCCCAGGACTACAACGTCCAGGAGGCGGAGGAGCTGACCCGCTCCGTCCACGCCTACGGCGCCAAGATTTTCGCCCAGCTCCACCACGGCGGCGCCACCTCCAAAAGCGCCTTCACCGGTCGGCAGAACCTGAGCCCCAGCGGTGTCCCCATGGCGCCCGGGGGCGAGGTGCCCCGGGAGATGACCCTGGAGGACATCAAGCGGGTGCAGGAGAAGTTCATCGCCGCCGCCATCCGCTGCAAGAAGGCGGGCTATGACGGTGTGGAGCTCCACGGCGCCCACTCCTATCTGATCGCCCAGTTCTTCAGCAAGTACTACAACCGCCGCACCGACGCGTACGGCGGCTCCCTGGAGAACCGCTGCCGCTTCATCGACGAGATCATCGCCGGCATCCGAGCCAAGCTGGGGCGGTATCCCATCTCGGTCCGCATCTGCGGCGACGAGATGACCGACGAGCCCGGCTTCCTCACGCTGGAGGACGGCCTGGAGATCGGCCGCCACCTGGAGGCCCAGGGCATCGACTGCATCAACATTTCCAATGGCAGCTCCTGGAACGGCAACGCCAACTGCGAGCCCTTCTCCTACACCCCCGGCTGGAAGAAGCACGTGGCCAAGGCCTTCAAGGAGGCGCTGTCCATTCCCGTCATCGCCACCAACACCATCAAGGACCCGGATTTCGCCGAATCTTTGCTGGAGGAGGGCGTCAGCGACTTCGTGGCCCTGGGCCGCAGCCAGTTCGCGGACCCGGAGTTCATGAACAAGGCCAGGGCCGGCAAGCCGGAGAGCATCCGTAAGTGCATCGGCTGCATGTACTGCCGGGAGCGGCTGCTGGGCAACGCCATGCCGGTGGAGTGCTCCCTGAACCCCCGGCTGGGCCGGGAGTACCGCTACCGCTGGCAGGACCTCCAGAAGAACGGCAACAGCCGCCCCGTGGTAGTCGTGGGCGGCGGCCCCGGCGGCTTGGAGTGCGCCGTCATCCTGGCCAAGCGGGGCTTCGCCGTGACGCTGCTGGAGAAGGAGGCCGCCCTGGGCGGCACGTTGAACATCGCCAAGCTGCCGCCCCACAAGGCCAACCTCCAGGACGTCACCGACGTGCTGGCGCTGGAGGCCAGGGAGCTGGGCGTCACCGTGAAGCTGAACACCGAGGCCACGCCGGAGACCGTGGCGGCCCTGCACCCCGTGGGGGTGTTTCTGGCTGCCGGTGCGCCGCCGGTGGTGCCGAAGTCCATCCCCGGCATCGACAAGGCCGTGCTGGCGGAGGACGTCATCCTGGGTAAGGCCCCTTGCACCGGCAAGGTGGTGCTGGTGGGCACCGGCCTGACGGGCCTGGAGTGCGCGGAGATGATCCTGGAGCAGGGCCACAGCCTCGCCATGGTGGAGATGAACCCCACCGTGGGCCAGGGGATTTTCGGCGTGGTGTTCAACGACATTTACAGCCGTATCAAGCCCTATGATCCGGAGGTCTACACCAGCCACAGGCTCACTGCCGTCACTGATACCGGCGTGACCGTGGAGGACATGGCTACCGGTGAGACCAAGACCATCGCCGCGGACACCGTGGTGCTGGCCATGGGCACCCACAGCCAGGAGGCCATGGAGGCGTCTTACCGGGCCGCCGGACTGAACGCCATTCTGGTGGGCAGCGCCGAGATGCCGGGCCGCATTGCCGGTGCTACCCGGGATGGCTTTGAAAAGGCATGGGGCTTCGAGGCAGAGTGATTTGGCAGGCTCCCCGGAAAGGGGCCGGAACGGGCACAGCGATTCCCGCATGATCCGGCGCACCGGGAATACCGGCAAATGCCGCTGTACATGAAGCTTTTTGGGCATTATTTCTAATCGCACACGGTAAAAGAGACCGGACAGATTTCTGTCCGGTCTCTTTTTGGCAGGGTCAGGCAAACGGTTCAGCACCCGTTCAGGGGATTCACATCCCCCTCCGGCGGCACGATGCACAGGGCCATCAGCTGCCCCTTGCCGGTATTGCCGAAGTTGTGGCGCACGCCGCCGGGCACATGGACCCAGGTGCCGAACTCCAGGGGCACCCGTTCCTTGTCGATGAGGAAATAGCCCTCCCCCTGGATGCAGAGGAACCAGTGTGGCCAGGGGTGGGAGTGGACACTGCTCTCGGCCTCCGGCTCCAGAGTGAAGAGGCGCATCACATAGTCGTTCCAGAACCGGCCGTCAGGCCCGAAGACGATCTTCTTGGTGGAATTTTCAATGAAGTGTCCGCCGGTCACCACCGGCAGATCCCGGATGTTGCCGGAATACTCGCTCATAGACAGATCCTCCCCTTATTTTGATAACCTCAGTATAGAATCTTTGGGTGGAAAAATCAAGTGTTCTCCAGAGAGGCGGCATAGCGGAGCACGTTCTCCAGTACAAAGTCGGGAAAGCGGCAGTCCCTGCCGCACACCCGCGTGCGCTCCCGGGGCAGCCGGGGCAGCAGCTCCGCGTCCGGGATCAGGGCCAGGTCCGCCTGACGGAGCATGGGCACGTCGATGACGCTGTCCCCGGCGGCGATCACCCGCTCCGGGCCGAACCGCTCCACCGCCCGGCGGAGAGCGGTCCCCTTGTCGATCCCCGGTGGAAAGAAATAGACCTTCCGGCCGGAGACCACCGCCTGGAGGGCGGAGCCGCCGCACCAATCCCGGGCCACGCGTTCCGCCGCCGGGATGTCCGGATAAGCGGCGTAGACGTACACACCCTCCACGCACCGCACGGAGGTGGCCCCGCCCTGCCGGGTCAGATGATCCAGGACCGCGGCCAGCGCCTCCCGGTGGTCCCGGACCAGCGCCTGGGACGCGGCGTACCACGCCCGGTCCACCTGACCGTCCCGCAGCAGGACGGCGCCGTTGGCGGTCAGGGCAATCCTGGGCGCCGTGCCGTCCGGCCACTGGATGCGCTGGTACTGCTCGATGGACCGGGTGGTGATGGGCAGCAGATGGACCCGCTGGACGACCTGGGGCAGCAGGTCTGGCGTCTCCCGGGTGAAGAAGCCCTGCTCGGCCCCGTTCAGACGCTCCACACACCGGTCCTCGGGCTGCCGGTGCCGGTGGGAGAAGAGGAGCGTGTTGTCCAGGTCGCTGGCAAACAGAATCGTTCCCATGGCTATGTGTCCGCCAGGTCCCGGATCAGGCCGCAGGCCCGGTAGTTCTCCAGGGGATACTCCACCAGCTCCGCGCCCTTCTCCCTGGCCAGTTGGTAGATGTGCCCCAGATGGGCTTCGTCTCGGAGGCTGTGGACCAGCACCTTCCAGGGCACCCGCCGCAGCAGGACACGGGTGGCCTCCCCGATGCTGGGCTTGATGAGATTGATGTCCCGGATGCCGAAGTCCGCCCCGATCCGGTGCACCTCCTCCAGTCCGGCCCGGCCGCTGCGCCGGGGCGGGGGAACGGCGTCGGCACAGGCGGGGAAATGGGCCTGGATGGTGTCGATGAACTGGTACGTCAGGTCCTGGTCCTTCAGCTCCCGGTAGAAGGCAGCGCCGTGAAAGTCCCCGGGGCTGATGATGTCGCCGCGGAGGAACGTCCGGCTCAACAGGCCGGACACGGTGGAGTTCAGGCAGGAGCTGGCGATGAGGAAATCGTCATGGGTGCCGCAGATGGCCGCTACGTTGGCCGGGTCCGACAAAACTGTCAGCCCCGGCGAGACGCCGGGGTAGTCCGTCATGGCTGCGTCCAGCTGCCGCTGGATGGCGCCCTTGCCGGTCCAGCCGTCCACGAACTGGATATCTCCAGGGGCGTGGCGGTTCAGGAGATAGGCCATGGCATTGCGGTCGATGCCCCGGCCCCGAATGATGGAGATGGTGTAATGGGGGAGGTCGGCACCGTACCGGCCTTGGAGATAGCGGCGGATCAGAATGCCGATGGGCGTCCCTGCCCGGGCCAGGGAGACCAGGGCGCACTGCCTTCCCCTGCTCTCCCAGATCTGCTCCGCCGCCCGGGCCACAGCCTCCGCTGTGATGCCGGCGTACCGCTCCAGGGCGTCGTGATAGGCGGCCAGATAGGCCGGGGAGGGCTCATACTCCAGGGGCAGCATCTCCGAGTAGTGGACACCGCTCTGGATCCTGGCCTCCCGCTCCCGGGTGCCCAGGGGCGTCACCAGGCCGGTGATGTCTTTCAGCAGGATGGTCACATCCTGACTTTGATATGTGCTGAACATAAGATCCTCTCAAATTCTGCAGAGATAGAGTCGGGGACAGCCCAGCTGCCCCAGGGCCGCCGCCAGCCGGGTGCAGGCGGTCCCGTCCACCGCCGCGGGCGCATCCGTCACCACCAGAGCGGCGTCATAGGCGGCTAGGTCATAGAGATATGTCTTCCGGTCCCCACCGTAGAAGCTGGGCAGCAGCACCCCGTTTCGGATGGGGTAGGCAGAGTCGGGGCAGATGCCGATGGGACTGCGGGTAGTGGCATGGCAGCGTACTGTGGCACAGAGACCCGTCTGCTCCGCCAGCGACCCTACCGTCAGGGCAGGATACATGCACTCTTCGGTCCCCAGCACCAGCAGGGCGCCCTGGTCCGGCAGCTCCTCCCGGAGGCGGGACAGCAGCTCTTCCGCGGCGGCGCGGCAGCAGTCCGTATAGCAGCCGACGGCCACACCACGGCGTGGGTCCGGCAGAGGCTCCGCCGTGTACAGCGTCCGCAGGTCCGGCAGGGGGCCCTGGGCAGGGGGAGCCGCCTCCTTTACAGGGATCCCGGTCACCATCCGCTCATAGTCTTGATGTTCCAGCCGCACCAGGCACTCACAGGCAATGCCGGCCTCTGCCAGCCTGGCCTGGTTCTCCGGAGAGACCCGGCTGAGGATGGACGCAGCTGCCAGCCGCCGCTCGCCCAGCCGGGGATACCGCTCCCGCAGCTGCTGGACCATGTTGATGAGGGTCCGCCCGGTGGAGAACTCGTCATCCACGAATACGATGGCGGGGCTGCGGTCGATCCAGTCCGCCAGCTGGTCGGCACAGAGCCGGTGCTCCGCTGCGTGGCTGTGCTCCTCCCGAAAGAGGATCCAATCTCCGTCCAACGCCTCCCGGGTGGTGTGGACATAGAGGCAGTCCGGCCCCAGCCGGGCTGCCACGGCGGCGCCGATGGCGGTGGCCGTCTCGGCAAAGCCGATGACCAGCCGGGCCTCCGGGTACTTGGCGGCCACCTGGTCCCCCAGGGCACCCATCATCTCCAGAGCCGCCGCGGGGCTCACAGGGATGTGCTTGGCCTGCAGGGGATTGACCAGCAGGTAGCTCCGCTTGGGGTTGTTGTATCGCTTGGCGATCCGCAGCGTGTCTGCGGCCGTATATGGGTGCATTGCGGCACCCTCCCTTCGTCGTGTCATGAAATCGTGGTGAGACTTTGATTATAGCACAGCTTCCACCCCAAAGAAACCTCTTTCCCGCGCCTCGGCCATTTCAAATTGCGCCGCCGGAGAATCTGTGGTAAGATGGGAAAAACAACACCGCCGCGGCCGGCGGGGAGGAGCGCGCCATGAAAAAGCTGCAATACAATTCTCCGGTGATCCTGACCTTTTTCCTGCTGTCCCTGGGTGTCCTGCTGCTGGACTGGATCACCGGAGGATGGACGACCCTGCACGCCTTCTGTGTCTACCGCTCCTCCCTGGCAGATCCGCTGTTCTATGTGCGGCTGTTCGGCCATGTGCTGGGCCACGCGGATTTCGACCATTTCCTGGGCAATATGCTGCTGCTTTTGGTGATCGGCCCGCCGCTGGAGGAGAAGTACGGTAGCCGGACGCTGCTGGCCGGCATTCTACTGACGGCGGGGGTCTCCGGCATCCTGCAATGCGTGTTCTTCCCCGGCTCCGCCCTGCTGGGGGCCAGCGGCATTGTGTTCATGCTGATTATGCTGGCCTCCCTGGCGGGCATGAAGGACGGCCGCATCCCCCTGACGCTGATCCTGGCAGCGGTCCTGTATCTGGGGCAGGAGGTGTACGCCATGGTGGCCCTGCGGGACAACGTGGCCAACTTCATGCATCTGGTGGGCGGCGTCACCGGCACGGTATTCGGCGTGGTGCTGGCAAAAAGGCGGTGAAGAAAAAAGAGGCGGGCATTTTGGATGCCTGCCTCTTTTTTCGGTTTACTTCCGTCCCACGATCACCTTGCGGAGGATGTCCACGGGGATCATGGTGAACGCCAGCAGAATGGCGGCAGCCCACCCGGCGGGCGGGAAGGGCACACAGCTGAACATATTGCTGATCCAGCCGAATACCGGCACGGGGATCAGGGCAGCGTTGACGATGAACGCCTGCACCAGGACGATGATAACGAACACCCGCATGAAACCGGGGTTCAGCTTCAGATCCTTAAAGATGTCAAAGCTGTCGCTGCGCACGTTGAAGGCGTTGAACAGGGCGCTCCAGATGAACAGCACGAAATAGGCGGAGAGCTTCTGCTCCGTGCTGGCAAAGAAGCTGTCAAAGAAAGGCACTTTCAGGAAGACAAAGCTCAACGCCGTCAGCCACAGGCCCATGGTGACGATCTGGGCCATCATGGACTTGCTGACAATGCTCTCATCCCGGCGGCGGGGCGGCTCGGACATATACCGCTCCTGGGCGGGCTCATTGCCCAGCATGATGGCGCCCAAGCCGTCCATCACCAGGTTCACGAACAGCAGGTGGGTGACTTTCAGGGGCTCCTCCACGCCGAAGAAGGGAGCGATAGCGCTGACCACCACGGCGGCCACATTGATGACCAGCTGGAACCTGCAGAATTTCAGGATATTGTGGTAAATGGTCCGGCCGTACCAGATGGCGTCCTTGATGGACTTGAAGTTGTCGTCCAGGATGACGATCTTGCCGGCCTCCTTGGCGGCCTCGGTGCCGCTGCCCATGGCGAAGCCCACGTCCGCCCGCTTCAGGGCCGGGGAGTCGTTGACGCCGTCGCCGGTCATGCCCACCACCAGGTTCAGCTCCTGGCACAGGCGCACCATCCGGGACTTGTCCGTGGGCAGGGCGCGGGCGATGACCCGGATGCGGGGGATGATCTTCTTCACCTCGTCGTCGGACAGCTCGTTGAGCTGGGTGGAGGTCAGCGCCACATCGTCCCGGGTCCGCAGCAGCCCGGCCTCCCGGGCGATGGCCACGGCGGTCTCCAGCCGGTCGCCGGTAATCATGACCACCTGGATGCCGGCCTTCTGCACCTCGGCGATGGCCTCCCGGGCCTCGGGACGCACGTCGTCCCGGATGCCCACCAGGCCGATCAGCACCGTGTCGGCGTTGATGGCGTTCTCCGTCATCTCGCTGGGGGAGTAGCCGAAGGCCAGCACCCGCATGGACTTGCCTGCCAGCTCGTCGATCTTGGCGTTCAGGGACTCCAGGTCCAGGGGATGCTCGTCCCCGTCCAGGCTGAGGTACTTCTGGGCCACGGCCAGGAACTTCTCCGGCGCGCCCTTGTAGAAGGTGCGGCCCGCCCCGGCGATGTAGGCCTGGCTGAACTTATTGGCGGAGTTGAAGCTTTGGGATTTGGTGACGGCATAGGAGGAGACCTCATCCAGCTTGTGGAAGGTCTCCTGCCCCAGAAAGCGCATCAGCGCCTGGTCCGTGGCGTTGCCGCCCACCACGCGGCCGCTGCCGTCATACATGGACTGGCTGTTCTTGCCGATGGCCAGATCGATCAGGCCCTTGAGCTTGGTTTGCTGGGCCAGTTGATCCAGAGGGATAGCCACGCCGTCTGCGGTGAAGAACTCCACCACCTCCAGGTGGCCCTTGGTAATGGTGCCCGTCTTGTCACTGAACAGGATGTTCAGGGAGCCGGCGGTCTCGATACCCTCCGCCTTGCGGACCAGCACGTTGTGGTCCAGCATCTTGCTGGTGTTCTGCATCAGCACCAGAGAGATCATCAGGGGCAGCCCCTCCGGCACGGCGCACACGATGATGACCACCGCCAGGGACACAGCCTCCACGATGTCCTGGATGATGACTGGGGCTCCGGAGGAGAAGTACGCCGCAAACCCGCCGGCGGAGAGGATGAAGTAGCCAAAGTACATGATGGCGATAACCACGGCGCCGATGTAGCCGAAGCGGGAGATCATGTCCGCCAGCTTCCCGAGCTTCACCTTCAGGGGAGAGTCCGGCTCGTCGTCCTGCATCTCCTCGGCCATCTTGCCCATCATGGTGGCAAGGCCCACCTTGCGCACATCCAGCACGCCCTCGCCGTCAAACAGCACGGCGCCCCGGAACAGGGAGTGGGCGTCCACGAAGGTGTCGCCGGTGATGTCCTCCGGCAGGGGGAAGGACTCGTCCGCCGCGGTCTTGGGGCATTCCTCCGCCTCGCCGTTGAGGGCGGAGTTGTCCACCCTTAAAGTTCCGTGGATCAGCACGCCGTCCGCCGGCACCTTGTCGCCGGACTGGAGCAGGACCTTGTCCCCCACCACCACGTCATCCACGTCGATGACGGTGACCAGACCGTTGCGGTAGACCTTGCACTGATCTTTTTTGGTGCTGTCCTTCAGCTGGCGGTACTTCGTGTCGCTGGCCACGCCGGTCTTGGCGGAGACGAATGCCACGATCAGCACGGCCACGACAGTGCCGATGGGCTCATAGATCTCCGCATAGCCCAGCACACACATGACGATCATCAGGGCCGCAATAGCCAGCAGGATCCGGATCATGGGGTCCTTGAACGTCTCCTTGAACTCCGCCCAGAAGGTGGTGGGTTCGGAGTCGGGGATCACATTGGACCCGTATTTTTTTCGGGATTCCTCAACTTGTTTGTCAGTCAGTCCATTAAAATGCATGATTGTTACACCCATTCGCTGCGGGAAGGGGGGCCTGCGCACAGCAGACCCCTCCCGCGGTTCAAATTTTCAATATCTTTTTTTGGGGCCGCCGCTCACATATAGCGCCGGGCCAGCTCCACCAGGCCGGGATCCGTGGTGGCCTGGCCGATGGCGTTGAACTTCCACTCGCCGTTGTTGCGATAGACCTCGCCGAAGATCATGGCGGTCATGTTGTCGTAGTTCTCGGAGAGGTTGTAGCGGCACATCTCCTGGTTGTTCCGGGCGTCCACGATGCGGATGAACGCGTTCTGGATCATGCCGAAGTGCTGGCGGCGCTGCACTGCCTGATAGATGTTCACCACCAGGACAATGCGGTCATACTCCGCGGGGACGCGGGCCAGATCCACCACGATCTGCTCATCGTCGCCTTCGCCGGCGCCGGTCAGGTTATCGCCCATGTGCTGGACAGTGCCGGTGTAGTGCTTCAGATTGCCGAAGTAGACGATGTCCTTCTTGTCCGTCAGCTTGCCGTTCTGCAGCACAAAGGCAGAGGCATCGCAATCGATGGCGGGGCCAGAGGACCCGAACAGGCTGCCGAACAAACCGCCCTTGGACTTGGCGGCCTCATCCCAGCCCAGACCGATGATGACTTTGGAAAGACCCTCGTTGCCCTTGGTCAGGCTGATCTTCTGGCCCTTTTGCAGACTCACAGACATATATATTTCCTCCTTCAAAATGTCCGGCCGCGCCCCCGGGCGCGGCCGGAGAGATCTGATGCTCCCTGTCGGGATGCTTATTCCACGTCCACGCCGTAGTTGGCGCACAGGGCCGCCAGACCGCCCTGATAGCCGCTGCCGATGGCGTTGAACTTCCACTCGCCGTTGTTCTTATAGACCTCACCGAACACCGCTGCCGTCTCGATGGAGAAGTCCTCGCCCAGGTCATAGCGGAGCATCTCCTGGCCGTTGGTCTCATCGAAGATGCGGATGAAGGCGTTGTTCACCATACCGAAGTTCTGCCGGCGGCTCTCCGCCTCGTAGATGGTCACGGTGAAGGCAATGCGCTGGATGTTGTCGGGCACCTTCGTCAGGTCGATGCGGATCTGTTCATCGTCCCCGGCACCCTCCCCGGTCAGGTTATCGCCCAGATGCTCTACCGCGCCGGAACTGTGCTTGAGATTGCCGTAGAACACGAAGTCCCCGGAGGAGGTCACTTTGCCGCTCTCTCCCAGCAGGAAGGCCGCCGCGTCCAAATCAAAATCCCCGCCGGTGTCAAAGCTGTTCACGTCCCAGCCCAGGCCCACGACCACCTTGGTCAGGCCGGGATTCCCCTTGGTCAGGCTGACTTTCTGTCCTTTTTGTAAACTGATAGGCATGATATTCCTCCTTGTAATCACTCAGCGTCAATGCCGTAGTGGCCGCACAGGGCTGCCAGACCGCCCTGGAAGCCGCTGCCGATGGCATTGAATTTCCACTCGCCGTTGTGGCGGTACAGCTCACCCACCACGATGGCCGTCTCGATGGAGAAGTCCTCCGCCAGGTCGTAGCGGATCAGTTCCGTGCCGGTGGACTGGTCCACGATGCGGATGAAGGCATTGGACACCTGGCCGAAGTTCTGGCGGCGGTTCTCCGCGTCATAGATGGTGCAGGTGAAGGCGATCCGCTCGATGCTGGCGGGTACCTTGGCCAGATCCACCATGATCTGCTCGTCATCGCCGTCGCCTTCGCCGGTCAGGTTGTCGCCCATGTGCTCCACCGCGCCGGTGCTGTGCTTGAGGTTGCCGTAGAAGATGAAGTCCCGCTCCGTGGGGCACTTTCCGCTGGC
Organism: Oscillibacter acetigenes; assembly: GCF_025567605.1. Classification (NCBI taxonomy): domain Bacteria; kingdom Bacillati; phylum Bacillota; class Clostridia; order Eubacteriales; family Oscillospiraceae; genus Oscillibacter; species Oscillibacter acetigenes. The sequence goes on from NZ_JAOQKG010000002.1 coordinate 332,315, forward strand.
GCCCAGCAGGAAGGCAGCCGCGTCCAGGTCAAAGGCGCTGCCGCTGTCAAAGGCGTTCACGTCCCAGCCCAGGCCCACCATGATCTTGGTGAGGCCGGGGTTGCCCTTGGTCAGGTCGACTTTTTGTCCCTTGGAAAGATTGATCGGCATAGTGATTTCCTCCGTTCCCAATATTTAATGATTCACGGACCCCTTGTCCGGCATGTGATACATCTGGTCGAACTGGGCCTTGATGGCCTCCAGTCGCTTTTGGTCCTCCACCCGCTGCTTGCGGGCGTTCTCCTGGATCTGCTTCGTCTCGTCGATGCCGCTGACGATGGTGCGCCAGGTCTGCTCCAGCGTCTCGATTTTAATGGAGCTGCCGGAGGCCAGACGGGCGGTCATCTTGGCCTGCTCCGCCGTGTTCTGGGCGTTGCGGATCAGCATTTCATTGGTCTTGGCGTCCAGGGCGCTCATGGCCTCCGTCTGCAGCCGCTGGCGCTTGAGCATGATGGCCTGGGTCAGCGCCTGCTTGAACACCGGCAGGGTGATGATGAAGGCGGAGTTGATCTTCCGCACCAGATTCATATTGCTGAACTGCATGGTCTTGATCATGGGGATGGACTGCATGGCCACGTTCTCCGCCGTCCGCAGGTCCTGAGTCCGCTGCTCCAGCATCATCAGGGCCTGATTCAGGGTGGTCAGCTCGAACTGGATGGAGTTGTCCCCTGTGGCCTCCATATCCGCCTGGCGCTGGGCGATGTATGCCTCCAGCTCCCGGCACCCCTGCTCACCGGCCAGGATGTAACGCACCAGCTCGTGGTAGTAGTTCACATTGGCCTGGAACATCTCCTCCAGCTTCCGGTTGGACTGCTTGATGTCTGCCTCGTACTGCTTCAGCTGGACATAGATCTTGTCCACTTCATCGCCCATGGTGTGGTACTTGGCGAGGATTTTGTCCAGCTGCTTGCGGAGGTTTCCGAACAGCTTGCCGAAGAGGCCGGGGTTCTCCTTGATCTCTTCGATGTCGAACTTGTCCATGATCTTGGCCAGCGTGTTCAGCATCGCGCTGGAGTCATCCAGCTGGGACAGGTTCATGCTGTTGAGTACCACGTCGGAGCACTTGGAGATCTCGTCTGCTGCTCCGGCGCCGAAGGAGACAATGGACTCCAGGTTGTATACCTCGATCTGGCTGGCCAGGGCATCCACCTCCGGCGAGTTGACCAGCGTCTGGGTCATCATCTGCCGGTCGGCGGAGATGTCGTACTGCTGATAGCTCTCTTCTTCCTGGGGGGCGGCAGGTGCCTGTCCCTGAGAGGGCTGAGGCTGGGATGGGGTCGGTCTGCTGAGATTCAGGCCCATAAGTCATATACTCCTTCCAAATAGTTTTCTGATGGAGTGCAGTCCGCTTTCCTGCACGGTGTTGAAATCAGGAATCCGCAGGTCGTAAAGATAGTCCCCGATCTGCGTCTCGCTGGCAAAGGGGCGCGTGAAGTGCTGCTCGATGCACTGGTAGCCGGTGGGGACGAAGAATAGCACGTCGAAGCCAACCAGGCTTAGAAACGCGGTGAGGATGCTGTCCTCCAGAGAGATCCTCTCCTCTGTGGGGTTGATGTAGATGAGCTTGGGGTTCTTCTTGGTGAAGTCGAACTTCTGGATCTTCCGCAGCAGGTCCTTGGGGAGATTCAGGGCGGTGGCGATCACCGTGTACTCCGTGCCGTTCTCAAAGGTGCCGCGGATCAGCTTCTGGTCCAGCAGCAGCTGCAATTTGTCCAACAGGTGCTCCTGCATCTCCGCCCGCAGGATGCCGTAGAGATAGGCGCTGTGGGACTTGATCTTGCCGCGCAGCAGCTTGCCGTTCTTCAAAAACTGCGTGGCGTACGGCTTCACGGGGTTGGGATCCGTGCCCTGGACCCAGGGGACAGACCGGACCACCTCCGTGTCCGGCGTGATGAGCTTCTTGATGTCCAGCCAGTACTGGGAGGCGTTGCCGTCCTTCACGCCGCAGATCTTCTGGCAGATCACCGGCAGGGTGACGGTGTCCCCCGCGGCGGAAAAGCTGGGACGGTATTTCATCTCCTGGTCCCACAGAATCGGGATTTCCTCGTACATGGTCTGCAGCAGGACCGTGGAGGCCTTGGCGTACTGCTGGTTCCGATACAGTCCCGTATCCTGGTACATCAGCCGGTCCAGATCCCGCTCCGCCTGATAGGCGGCGGTGGTGACCCGGGCCTGGTTCTGGTCCACCGGGAAGCGGTCCAGAGAGACGGATTGGGGACAGTGGACCTCCAGCAGATCCGGGGTGTGGAGGGCGCTGCCCTCATTCAGATTGGGGAGCAGCAACAGGACATCCACCGGCAGGCGGGCCAGCAGCCGCAGGAACAGGGCTCCGGTGTCCGACGCGCATCTGCCAAACTGGAGAAAGACCGCCACCTCCGGCGCCTTCCAGTCCGGAAAGAGGTCCTTCTGATACCGGTTCAGCCAGCACAGGAGGTACACCGCCCGGCTGGTGAGCTTGGAGACGCTGCCGCCGCACCGCTCCCCCTCCTCCAGCACCAGATCGATGAAAGCTCGGGTCATCAGGCGCTGGAGCTCCACATTGGCCGGATACCGGATGTTGGCGGCGAGACCCGCCGCCAGCTGCTCTGCGGAGGCGTAGTTGCCCCGCTTGACCGCGGCGATCTCCTCCGGCCCGGGGGGCGCGGGGTCTCCGTTGACCACGCAGATCCGGCGGCCGCCGCCCTGGAGGGACTGATAAAACGCGAAGAGGTCGTTGGTATAGGTGAGATTGTCCTCCACGCCGTACTGGCAGAGGAAGAGGTTGCAGAAAAAGCGGGGATCGTTTCCGCGGGCCTGCACAGCCGTCAGCGCCGCGTTCAGCTCTGCCTTCTGCACCCAGGCGTTGGTGCAGGGAGAGAGGGAGGGCGGCGTGCCGTAGAGCCGCTGGCGGCGCACCTCCCGCTCCAGCTCCGCCTGAAGCTGCTTGACACCGAAGCCCGCCGGGAAGGACCCCAGGCCAGGGGCCTGATACAGGTGCGACAGGGCCGACTGGGGGTCCACGGTGAGATATGCCTGGTCGCCGCCGCACTCCAGCAGGACGATATCCGCCCCCGCCCGGGAGAGGACCGTCAGCAGCTGCAGCTCATAATGGCTCACGTCCCCGGCATAGAGGATCTTGGGCAGCGTCTCGCCGCCCAGCACGTTGACGATCCGCTCGAACTTGTAGTAGAGCCAGCACATGTATTTCATGTAGGCATTGCGGAGCATATTGTCGTTTTTGCCCGCCCGGCGCATATCGTCCAGGGTGGCATACATGGCCGTCACCACAGCGTCCCGCTGCCCGTCCGTCATCCGGGGCAGCCATTTTTTCAGCCGCTGGGAGAGAAAATCCCGGTCCATCTGGAAACCGGACCCCATCATCTCATTGAAATAGGACAGGTTGTCGGGCGTGGGGTTGGGGATGCGCCCGTCGATGATGACGCCGGACCGGCGGGCCGCCTCATAGTAGCGGCGCAGAAAAGCGGCCACCGTCTCCCCGTACCCGGCGATCCGGCAGAAAAACACGCGGGACCCGCCCCGTTCCGAGAGCGGGCGGAAATAATCATTCAGTTGTGCCGTTCCCGCCTGTTGAAACATCGTAGCCCAGTCTCTTTCTCATCACAAGATTTGTGTTTCTCATTATAGCGGCTTTGGAGAGGATTTTCAACAGATGCATGGAGCATAGCTTGAGAATCCACAAAAATTTTACATTCGTCAGCATGGCGCGGGTATTTTCTTCTCCGGCGGGAAGTGCTATAATAGCGCCCATAAGTGCCCGGCCGAAGCCGGCCGCTGATCTGAAGGTAAAAGAGGATGAGCATGAGAAGCAAGTTGACTGGATATGACGTGGGAGCACTGCTCTACTGCCCTGCCAACGCCCACGGGTCGATTGTGGGCGCGATTGTGGAGCAGCGGTTTCCAACGCCGTATTCTCTGGCGTTCTGCCTGGAGGACACGGTGCGGGAGGACGCCGTGGCGGACGCGGAGCGGATGCTGCGGGGGACGCTGTCCCGGATCGCGTCCGCTGCGGAGGGCGGCTCCTTTTTTCTGCCGCCCATTTTTGTCCGGGTCCGGTCACCGGAGCAGCTGCTGCGGCTGGCGGAGGAGTACGCCCCGTTTTCCTCCATTCTCCGCGGATTCATCCTGCCCAAGTTTTTCCTGGAGAACTGCGGGGCCTATCTTGCAGCCATCCGCTCCATCGGCCGGACGGAGGAGTACTTCTATATGCCGGTGTTTGAGTCTGCGGCCATGATTCCCCCGCAGACTCGCCGGGAGGCTCTGACGGAGGTGCGGGCCCAGCTGGACACCGTGTCTGGCTCCATTTTAAACATCCGGGTGGGGGGGAACGACCTCTCCCACGCCTTCGGCCTGCGCCGTCCGGCAAATCGGACCATCTACGACCTGCGCCCGGTGGCGGATATCCTCATCGACATCGTGGCGGCTTTCGGCACTCAATACGTGGTGTCCGGCCCGGTATGGGAGTATTACTCCGGCGAGGGATGGGAAGAGGGGCTGCGCCGGGAGATGGAGCTGGATCTGCTGAATGGCTTCACCGGCAAGACCGTCATCCATCCCAATCAGATCCCCGTGGTGAACGAAATGCTCCGCGTCTCCCAGCGGGATTACGCGGACGCCCGGGCTATCCTGAACTGGGATACCGGCAGCGGCAGTCTGGTCTCTGCCAGTGAGGACGGCGGCCGGATGAACGAGTACAACACCCATAGCCGCTGGGCCCGGCGGATCGTCCTGCGTGCGGAGCGGTACGGCGTCAGGGCGTGAGAAAAAGGACTTGAATTTCGCTCCGACCTCCTGTATAATAAACCAGTATCCACCGGCCAGTGTGATGGAATTGGTAGACGTGACGGACTCAAAATCCGTTGGTGGCGACACCGTGTGGGTTCGAGTCCCACCACTGGCACCAGTTGAAAATACTCAGGTTTTTCATGAATTGAAAACCTGAGTATTTTCTTTTTGAAGCCCGGTTCTCTCCCCGAGTTCTCTCCTCCGGCTTAAATCGCGGCTGAGATGCCAGGGGTGATGCTGACTGTCTGGTTCATTTTCGTTGCAGGCTGTTTCTTGGAATCCGTGTCCAGGTGCGCGTAGATATTGGCGGTTGTAGCGTAGCTGCAGTGTCCCAGCCAATCCTGAATATCCTTCACCGCGACTCCGTTTTTCAGAAGCAGGGATGCGCACGTATATCTGAAATCGTGGAAACGAATCGGACGAAGGCCGTGCTGCTTCAGGACCCGTTTGAAATGGTCGGACACAAAATTAGGCTTATATGGGATACCCAGCTCGTTGACATAGATGTACTCCGACTCCGTGTAGCAGTTTCCGCAGAACTCTTTACAAGCGGCTTTCCGTTCCTGCATCCGCAACAGAAGTTCCCGGTACTGGGGAACCGGCGGCATCGTTCTGCAGCTGGATTTGTTTTTCATCCGGTTCTTGCCATCGGAACGATACTGGACCACAGTATGGTCGACCGTGAGAGTATTTCCCTCAAAGTCGATTGCGCTCCACCGCGGTCCCATAACCCCACTTCTACGCAGGCCGTAGAACGCAGCCATCAGGACCGGAAATTCTACCGGATCTCCTTACATAAAATGTCCATCAAAAATGACCAAATAAATAAAATGGTTGTCTTAATGCATGTGTATTCGCTCCATACGGAGCCGGCCTGCAAAAGTAAGTATGCGCTCGTGTTACATTTTTGTTTCTCCCAAAAGGGAAAACCGTTCACATCTTCAAATGGATCATTTGATAGAAAAGTCACACGGGTGTGGAGGAATTCGTATGCCTAAGATATTTTCAGATTGAGCATTTTCCCTTTTCTGAAAAAGAGCAGGCCCATAACCACCATGTAGCCCTCCTTGAGCACCATAAGACCAAACAGGACCCACATCTGGGGATAGCGGAAGGCCAGACAAAGAGCCAATGCACCGTGTGTCAGTTTGTCCGCGATCGGGTCAAGCGCCTTGCCCAAATTTGTGATCATGTTGAACTTTCTTGCGATCATCCCATCAAACAGATCCGTGAGACTGGAGAGGAGGACAACACCTGCGGCCCAATGGTACGCTTCTTTTGCCAGATAGAGGTAACAGAATACCGGAATGAGGAGGAGCCGAAAATATCCCATCAGGTTCGGAATAGAGAATCTCTCTTTTGTGTTGAATGGCTTCATTGAGGTTCTTCTCCATCTCCTATATGCAGACAAGTCATGCGGAAGCAGAAGACTGGAAAAATTGCGACAACGCGTTTACAGCTTCGGCTTCGTCAGGGCCGTCTGCAGCGACCTGTACCTGCTGTCCCTGACGAAAGCCGAAGGAGACGACCCCGAGAAGACTTTTCGCATTGATGCTTCGCTCACCGGCGATTATGCGGATGGTGCTCTGAAAGACATTGACATGGCTTACAAACAGTGCGGCTGTATGTGTGGTGAAATCTTCCTCCAACTGCAATGAAAGGGTCCGCGTTGTCATGGGAATCGTCCTCCCAATGATAGATTTTCATTTATAAATGCTCGATCCAGGGGCTTCGGAACATGTGCGCTTATGATGCGCGATATTTGCGCTCTCCTTTGCACAGCCAGCCCTTTCTTCTCCAACTCCGAAATTCCCAGCGGGCCAGCAGCAGGCAGAGCAGGAACGCAAGAGCATCGGCTATCGGTGCGGCCAGAAGTGCGCCGTCCAGCCCGAAGGAGCGGGATAGCAGAAGCGCCAGAGGGATCAGGAAGCAGCCCTGCCGGGCCAGAGGAATCAGCAGGGACTTACCAGGCCGGCCGATCCCCTGGAAGAAGGAGGCTGAGGTCATGTGAAGGCCATACAGGAAAAAGGCCAGCATATAGAGCCGGAAGCAGTGCTGTGCGCAATCCAGATAGAGCGCATTGTCCGATACAAAGCAGCTTGCGATCTGCCGCGGGAACACCATGAAAATGAGAAACCACACCACTGAAATGCCTACTGCAATAAGAGAAGCTATATGGAATGTCTTTTGGACCCGCGCATAGTGGTTGGCGCCGAAATTATAGCCGTTGATGGGCTGGATGGCAGAGGACACCCCGACGAACATGGAGTGAGCGATCTGGTAGACCTTCATCATCATGCCGTAGACGGATAAGGCAATGTCACTGCCATAGACTGTGGCGGCTCCATAGGCCCGCATCAGATTGTTCAGGGTAATCTGCACCAGAGCGGAGAGCATCTGCGTAAGCAAGCTGGGGAAGCCCAGTGCCAGAATACGACAGGTCAGCTTCCGTGTAGGGCGCAGGTCCTCCCGCCGGATATGAACGGTTTTGAGGCGGCGCAGGTAGAGCAGGGCCAGGCATCCAGCAGCCACCTGCCCGATCACCGTGGCGATCCCGGCGCCCACAACGCCCATCTTCAGCGGAAAGATAAAGATAGGGTCCAGGATCAGGTTGATGACCGCCCCTGTCATCATGCACTTCATCATGTACTGCGGGGAGCCGTCCGCCCGGATAATGGCGGTGAAGGCGGGACAAAGGAGCTGGAACGGGATCCCCCATGCGATGGCGCGCATATTAGGACAGAGACTCTGCATAGGCAGTCGACGTCGCGCCGAAAAGGACTACGATCTGCGGGGCGAAGATGCCGCAGGCCAGAGCGGCCAGCAGACCGCTGGCCAAGATCAGGGTGAGGGCGTGACTGATGGTGCTGTCCGCCTCCCGCTGCTCTTTCCGACCCAGGCACAGACTGATATTGGCGGCACATCCGTCTCCCAGCATCAATGCCACAGCATTGACCAGAATGGTCAGCGGGAACGCGATATTAGTGGCTGCCATTCCTGTAATGCCCACGCCCTGTCCGACAAAGATCTGATCCACGATGTTATAGAGGTAGTTGACCATCAGTGTCAGTGAGGTGGGAACGGCGTATCGAACGATCAGTTTGGGTATGGGATCCGTTTCCAATGGGTTTGGCTGCAGGTTTGGCTCCATAGCAAGGCTCCTTCCGTATTCATACTGGACGCTTCCGAGGGAGAAGCCGCCGGAAATAAAAAATCCCGGCGCCATTTCCCTGACGCAGAGAGATGGCTGTACCGGGTGCTTAGAGTATACACTTTTGCTTGAGGAGGATGGGCATCCGGCACGGCACCAGAAAGCCTTCTTCTCCCCTCCAGACCGAACCTGTTGGCTCCGGAATTCCACCGGATTAGCTGATCGCTCGCGGACTGTTACCGCCAGTAGAGAAATATCTCGTTTCCGAAGAAAACTTACATACCTAAATGTATCATTAAATAAAAGAACCGTCAAGGAAAATGTCCTTCCCGCCGTATCAACTTCTGCGCTTTCTGATCGATATCCTGTGTCCCGTACAAGGCATTCCATTTTGGCTTTTCCTGTGGTAAAATATCAAAATCGACAAAATCACAGGAGGCAGGACAGGGATGAAAACGGGCTTGGTCTTGGAGGGCGGCGCCATGCGCGGAATGTTTACCGCAGGCGTTCTGGACTCCTGGATGGATGAACAGATATCCTTTGATGGAATCGTCGGTGTGTCGGCCGGTGCGCTGTTTGGGATCAATGCTCCCGCCGGTCAGAAGGGACGCGCCATACGGTATAATTTGAAGTATATCCGGGATAAGCGGTACATGGGGCTGCGCTCGCTGCTGACCACGGGCAATCTGATCAACGCCGACTTTGCCTTCTATGAGGTGTCCTCCAAGCTGGACGTATTTGATGAAGCGGCCTTTCAGAGATCGGGCGTTGACTTCTATGCCGCGGTCACCGATCTGCACACAGGCGCCCCGGAGTATATCCGGATCACAGAGCCGTTCCGTCAGATGGAGGTCCTGCGGGCCACCTCTGCCATGCCCTATGTCTCCCGGCCTGTGGAGTTGGATGGGAGGTTCTACCTGGATGGCGGGGTCAGCGACAGTATTCCAGTCCATTTCTGCAAGAGTCTGGGCTACGACAAGACCGTTCTCGTGCTCACACGTCCCTTGGAGTATCGGAAAGAGCGGCCCGCAGCATGGCTTCAGCGATTCAACCGCCTCTATTACCATCGCTATCCGGCCTTTGCGGAGAGTCTGAACCGGCGGTGGGAAGTCTATAACCGGCAGGTGGAGGAGATCATAGGGATGGAGCAGCGCGGGGGGCTCTTCGTGGTTCGGCCCAATGGCCCACTCCCAATCAGGCGTGTGGAAAAGGACCCCGCCAAGCTGCAGGCTGTTTATGACCTCGGGGCAGAGGCCGGCAGGGCGTCTCTCAGCGGACTGAAAGAGTATTTGCTGACGCATGAATGATGGTAGATGATATAGGAAATTGCGCATCCAGCAGGCAGGGGCTTGTATGGATGCGCAGTTTTTCTTTGTGCAGTATACAGCGTCCCTTGGTCCAGGTATCATGGTTGGCAAAACTGGCGGGATGGCATATATACTTTTTGAATAAAGAATTTCTGATACATATCGGACAAATTGACATTTTTTTCAAGTAACATTATAATGTTCATATATTCACTGCCACAAGAGGACGTGGTTAGAAGGGGTGAAGAATATGGATCAGGATCTGCCCTTATGGGTAGAGGGCTGCGCCGAAACATATATAATGTGGGTGTGAATGGAAGCAGACAGCTGCTGAAGATCTTGCCGGACAAAGGTATGCAGGTGCGGCCCTCTGGAGCAAACAAAGAAAAGGAGGGCATTTTTGATGGATCACAGCGTATTGACGATTTTGGATCTGGGAATCATTGCGGCATACCTTGTCATCATGGTCCTGGTGGGGGTCTATTCCGTCAGGCGGATCCAGAACACAAAGGATTATTATGTAGCGGGCCGGTCCTTTGGGCCGATGGTGCTGATGGCCACCGTCTGCGCGACGATCATCGGCGGCAGCGGTCTGATGGGCCGGGCAGGTGTGGCCTATACCGACGGCTTCAAGGCGGTCCTTACCGCAATTCCATACCTTCTGGGAATGTTCATTTTCTCCGGCATCGCCGGGAAGATCTCGGATATCGGGATGCAGTACGGGATCACCTCTATCCCGGAGCTGTTTGAACGGCGGTTTGGCCGGGCAGCCAAGATCACCCTCTCTGTGCTGATCGCGTTCGCCATGATGGGGACGGTGGCCTCCCAGGTCACCGCCACGGCCACGATCATCCGGATGCTGGGGGGAGAGTTCGGCCTCTCCTATGAGATGGGCGCGCTGATCGCAACAGTGGTCTTTATGGTCTACACAGCCACCTCCGGCCTGTTCGGCGTGGTATACACCGACGTGCTGCAATTTTATATGCTGATCGTCTTCGTGTATATCCTGATCCCGGTGGCGGCCCTGTTCAACGTGGGCGGCTTTGCGAACTTTGCGGCCAACCTGGACCCGGCGCTGGTGGAGCCGCATATTGACGGCAGCATTTTGGGAGACATCATCACCTATCTGGTTTTCACCATGGCAGGTGCGGAAATGTGGCAGCGCGCATTTGCCGCCAAGAGCCGAAGGGCGGCAAAGCGCGGGATGTTCCTGGGTACGGCCGTATACGGCGTGACCATTGTGCTGGTCTACTTCATGGGTGTTGTGGGCCGTCAGATCCTCGGCGGCGACATCCTGGCGCAGTATGGCTCGACGGACGCTGTCGTTCCGGCCCTGGCGATCCGGATCCTTCCCGCCGGTCTGACGGGACTTGCGTTGGCCGGTATGCTCTCGGTCATCATGTCCACGGCGGACAGCTATCTGCTGGTATCTGTGCAGACCTGCGTCCACGACATCGGAAAGACCATCCGTCCCCAAATGCCGGAGCGGACCGAGATCTCCCTCTCCCGCATCTTCTCCATTGTCCTGCCCCTGGGCGCGCTGGTGATCGCGTTGTACATCCACAATGCATACAACATCCTCATGTTCGCCTGGAGCTTCTATGCCGCATCGGCTGGGATTCCCGCATTTGCAGCGCTGTTCTGGAAGAAGGCAACCAAGACCGGCGTCATGGCCGGGTTGCTGGGCGGGTTTGTTGTCTGCGTTGGCTGGAAGCTGGCAGGCCAGCCCTTCGGCCTTGGGGCGGCGGTGCCGGGCACGGTTGCCTGCGGTATCGCACTGGTCGTTGTGAGCCTTGCGACTTATAAGCGCGCACCGTCCGTATTCCTGAAAGCTGAAAAGCAGAGCTGATAGGGAGCTGCTGCATCCCCATATCGGAAAGCAATGGAGTGAACATTATAAGAGCCAGCCGGAAATTTTGAAGATCCCCGGCTGGCTTTGTTTTGGCGTATTACTGATAGATAAAAAGTCTCCGATCAGACAGCAGACCTCGCCACTGCTGTCTTTGCCCCAATACCAATGGCACACACCGCTTTTTCAGATCGCGTCACCAATGCGGCGGTCAGCGCTCCGTCCTCAGAGCTTCCGACAGCGTATGGCAGTTCTTCATCTTCTGCATCCCAAAATCCTGTCCTGCACGCATCAACTACATGGCGGGACGGTGGCCTGCGCTTGTGCGCCTGGCCATGGACCATCTTTGCAACAACAAAGGTTACTGGATTTCTGCTGCGGAACCGGATGATGGCAAAGGCTGAGAAGTGATCCTGATTTGTCCGGAGCACAGCTTCAGCAGACCGATATCCTGCCGTGTGACGCGACATATCCCATGCGGATTTGTCAGCAGAGCGACATCTGCCTTCTCGCCATTCCAAGCCATTCTCAGAAAGGAAACTAATATCGTTCAGAAAGGCGAATTGCAGGAAGAAGTCATTGCAAAAATACAACAAGCACGCCCTGCGGAGCGATGGGGAGAAAGACCAAAACAAGGGAGGCACGCTTTTACAACCCGTATCCGTCATTGCGGGCCGCCCACCGCGCGGGACTTCTATACACCATGGTATAAAACAGTTCTGCGGGCTTTTACGCCGTCACAGGGCACAGCCGGGCAGAGATCATTTGTGCCAGTGCGGACCGCAGCAAGACCAATGGACCTGATCGCCTGGAAACGCGTGCTGGATGGGCGTACGATGAGCGGGTATTCCAACTGCATTGAGTATCTGATCGAGCGCCAGAGCACCTTCGCCATGTGGAAATTTGCCGCCTGTGTCAGTGAGCTTCTGGTTTTCCGCCGATAGGATATTTTGGGATAAGGGCGCGCCCCCAGACAAGCGGCCGTCGTCAAGGCAGACAAGGAGCATGATGCGTTCAACAAGACCCGGAAAATGGTCTCCGACTCTAACAAGGAAGTGCTCAGAATACTGGAGTCAGGAGATGGAAAATAACTTCATTATATAATTGGCTTTTTCGTGATCTTATGGTATGATACCCTTACGCTGTCCAGAGCATAATTTCTAGAATGAATCCCCCTCTGTAATGTGAGTGAATCACCGCAAAGTGGTACTGTTCGGCGCCGATGGGCGCTATCTTTTTGTCTGGGCGGATGTAGAAGCACGGATGAAGAAGAATTACAATATGCATTGTATGCCGATGGTTGTGCTGTTGAACCTCGGAGAGGATGCGCTGGTTGTCCGCCGCCAAGGATATGAAGGCGTGCCGCAAAATACGGGCCTGCCTGAATGGCTGACGGACGGAGAAAGGGGGCAAAGTGATGCGCACACTGATTAAACACGGACTGATTGTAGACCCGGCCAGTCATGTTCACTCCAAAAATAATCTGCTAGTGGAAGACGGGCGTATTCAGGGGCTGACTGCTGAAGAGCCGGAAGCTGATGTGATTTTGGATGCCGAAGGGATGGTGGTTTCACCTGGTTTTGTGGATATCCACATGCACGAGGATCCTTATGACCCAGAGGAGGGGCGACTGATTCCCAGCATTATGACCTCCATGCTTCGCATGGGAGTCACTACAGCGATTGGTGGAAACTGCGGTATCAATACGGTCTCGCCTCTGCGGTATTTAGAATTGATGGACCGTGATGGCGGCCCGATCAATATGGGACTACTAGCTGGCCATACCTTCCTGCGGGAGCAGGCCGGGCACCGGGACAAGTACAGTGCAATTCGGCCCGATGAACAACAACGGTTGTCAAGGCTGGTCAAAGAGGCTCTGGAAGCAGGTTGCTTTGGGGTGTCCTTCGGTATTCGCTATGTACCCGGTGTGACACGGGATGAGATGGTGAAAACCGCCTGCTTCTGCCAAAGCCATGGCCGTCTTGTGGCCGCCCATGTGCGAGATGACGCGGATAATGTATTCGGCGCGGTGGAGGAGTTGGTTTCCATAGGGCGGCAGCTGGATCTTCCGGTTCAAGTTTCCCATGTGGGAAGCATGGGGGGATTTGGGCAGATGGAACGACTGCTGGCCCTCATAGATAGATATCGCGCCTCCGGTATGGAACTGAGCGGAGATTGCTATCCGTATGACGCTTTCAGCACGCGAATAGGGGAAACAACCTACGATGAGGGATTTTTGGAGCGTTACTGCACACAGTATTCTGCGATAGAAATCTGCGAGGGTATGTACAAGGGACAACGATGCACGGAGAGATTGTTTCATGAACTGCGTCAGACAGCACCGGACACATTGACGGTCTGCCATGTTATGAAGGCGGAGGATGTAGCTTTGGCCCTGTCTCATCCGGCCATTATGCTGGCCAGTGATGGGCTGATGGATCGGGGGCAAGGACACCCGAGAGGTGCAGGGGCGTTTCCACGCCTGCTGTGCCGGTATGTTGCAGCCGGGAAGATGAACTTGGATGATGCGGTCGCCAAGATGAGTGCCATGCCGGCCCAAAAACTGGGGCTGACGAGAAAGGGGACCTTACGCAAGGGCGCAGATGCAGACATCGTAATTTTTGATATGGATCGGATCCGGGACTGTGCTACGTTTGAGCATCCCGACCGTCCTCCGGAAGGGATAGAATGGGTCTTGATTGGGGGAAAAATCGCTGTGGAACACGGAACAGTCAAGCAGTCAAGTCTAGGACGAGCCATTCGCGCTTAGCAATGGAGCAGGAGGGAGAGACGGCATGGACGAATATGTGAAGCGGCAGCTTTCCTCAGTTCCGGGGCATATCGGATTTTACTACAAAAACCTAGTCACGGGAGAAACGGACGGAAGCCGCCAAACGGAGTTGTTCCAAGCGGCCAGCGTAATTAAACTGCCAATTTTGGCGGCCATCCTGCTGGAGGAGCGGGAGCATCCCGGTGTGCTGCAGGAGCGGCTCTTGGTCCGGGACGGCGACAAAGTGCCCGGATGCGGCGCATTGCAGCATATCTCCGGTACGCAGGCGTATGACATAGAAAGCCTCTGTAAGCTGATGATTACTATCAGTGACAATACGGCTACGAATGTGTTAATCCGCCGCTTTGGCATTGAGTTCCTGAATGAGCGATTCCGGGTGCTCGGCCTTCAGGAAACCAAGATTTTTCGCTTTCTGTTTGACACGGAGGCCGCACGTCAGGGAAAGGAGAATTTATGTCAACCGAAGGAGATCGGTAGCCTTCTGGAGGAAATCTACCACGGACGCTGCGTGAGTGCCAATGCGTCTGAGCGAATGCGGGCGATGCTATCGCAACAGCAGATTAACCATAAAATCCCCAGCCTGCTTCCGCCCACCGTGCGGGTGGAGCACAAGACCGGCGAGGATGAGGGGATTACGAATGATGTGGGGATTCTATATGGGAGAGAACCCTGTGTTCTGGTATTGGTATCCAATGAAACTGATGTACCGGCCTTTGAGCAGGTAATCCGGACAGTGAGCCTGCACTATACACGAGTGTGATGACAGACATATAGAAAAAGGAGAAAACTTGTTATGGCCATTATTAAGACGATCTCGGACCTTCTGTGGGGAATGCCTCTCATCGTACTTATTCTGTTGGCTGGCATTATCTTTACGGTCGGCTCCAAATTCTTTCAAATCGCACACTTAAAGCATATTCTGAAAAACACCATTGGAACACTTTTTTCAAAAAAGGACAACGGTAAGGGCATGATGAAACCCTTGGAAGTAATCAGCATTGCCGTTGGCGGAGCAGTGGGTGTTGGCAATATCGGCGGCGTAGCGACCGCTATCGCGGTGGGCGGACCGGGTGCAGCCTTTTGGATTTGGGTTGCGGCCTTTTTGGGCATGATGATGAAAATGGCCGAAGTTTCCCTGGCGGTATACTACCGTTCAAAGGATGAAAAGGGCGGCTATTATGGTGGGCCTACATACTATATGGAGAAAGGGTTGGGACGGGATAAGGGCTTCAAATTCTGGGGCGTGCTGGCGGTTATCTTCGGGATCGGCATTTTTGGAAATGTCTTTTCCATGCAAAACTTCACGGTCGCACAGTCCGTCAACGCCACTTTTGGCATTCCCATGCTGGCGGTAGGTTTAGTCTATGTTGGTCTCACCTATTTGGCTACTGTCCGTGAAATTCCTTGGCTGGGCAAGCTGGCGGCGAAAGTAGTTCCCCCCATGTGCGTCTTTTACCTGGTAGGCGGAATCGTGATTATCATAGTAAATATCACACAATTGCCCGCAGCGCTTGGACTGATTATCAGCGATGCATTTACCGGGACCGCAGCCACCGGCGCTTTCATGGGAGCGGGCGTGGCTTTGATTATCCGAACCGGCTTATCCCGCGCCATGTTCTCCAGCGAGGCTGGCTGGGGTACATCGCCTATGATTCACGCCTCCGCCAAAACGGAGCATCCGGTGAAGCAGGGATTGTGGGGGGCATTTGAGGTTTTTGTCGGTACGATGTGTATCTGCACGGTTACCTCCTTGGTTATCGTCGTTACCGGCCTGTGGGATTCCGGCCTGGATGGTGCTCCATTGACCTTGGCGGCTTTCGAAACAGTGCTTGGGCCTGTTGGAACTATCATCATCACGGTGGCCATTTTCCTCTTTGCTCTTTCTACTACTACCGGATGGTGGGCTTATTTCGAAGTGCTGTTGCGCCATTTGTGCGGCACGAATGAAAAGCTCAAGCGGACCTTGATTAACGTATTTAAGGTAATCTACCCCATTCCCGGGTTCCTTGTAGTGCTTCTGGCTGCGGTGGGAAACGATATTTCTGGTGCGGATATTTGGGAAATCGCCAATTTGACAACGGGAATACCTGCCTTTGTAAACCTGATTGTCATTGTCATACTGAGCGGAAAGTTCTTCCAATTGCTTAAGGACTACAAGGCTCGTTATCTGGGAATCGGTACCGTTGATCCGAACTTCAGACTTTTTGATGAAGAGGAATAAACCGAGCCTGAAAATGGCGGATTGAGAAGCCAAGAGGAGGGCGTGGCTCTGCCACGCCCTCCAGCGGCGGAAAATATCAGGACAGCGCATCCAACACCACATCGAACAGATGTATAGGGTTAAGCTGCCCTCTGTCATAACGCTGGCAAGTGAATCAACGAAGTCCCTGTCGCAGGAAACGGCTGAAATCAATGTCACATCGGTACAGACTCCATCCATCACTTCGGCCTGTATTCCATAAGACGGAAGTCAGCTGGACTGCAATGGTACAGATCGGCCATGCGGCACACGATGCCAAATGGAGGGGCAGAAGTCCCTGCCTCATACAACAAGTGTACGTGCTTTGCTGCAGCCGCTTGGGTGTATCCGGCTTTCTCCCGGCTTGCTCGAACGGATTTTCAGGATGACCACCTTTTGGGGTTCTGCACATTTTGAATTCCTCCTGTCATTTTTCTAATACATTTGGGCCGCGCTCCCCGGAAATCCTTGTGTTTTCAAGGTTTCCGGGGATATTTTCTTGGCCATTTCCCTTGCTTTTTTCCTTACGAGATGTCTGTAAGGGAAAGCTCTCAGCTTTCACCCGCCCCCTTATCCAGAAACCGGGCGGAAGAACCTGTGGTTTCTTTCTTTGCATGGGCGTAGATGTTCATGGTGGTGTTCACGCTGGAAAGGCCCAGCAGCTCTCGGACATCTTTAAAGACGCCCCGCCATAAATTATGTTGCTTGTGAAAGTGTGGCGAAGGACATGAAAGTGAAGGGCCTGGATATTATCGAATGTGATGTTGGCTCGTCTGCACGCCGTAGCTGCCCCCAGAGCGTACAAATGTCCCATCATTCCACAGGCAGACGAATGAGAACTCTGTAAAGCATTCCCGTGGTTCATCTGTGCGGGGCAGGGAAGAGAGCCCGTAATATGTACGGCTCGTTTTCTTCGGAGATCCTGTGTCAGCTCCTGATACTGCCGCTAAAGCGCGCCAAATCCATATAATGCTATTTGGGAATGAGTTTGTTTGTGCAGCAATAACAGGGGCCTACTGCTTAAGTCAAAATTGCAAAAAAAGACATGCAAAATTTGGGAATGATTCCAAAATAGTGTGGTTTGTCAAAAAAAGTGTTGACTTTTTTTGATGGCGGCTTTATGTTAAAAACATGTTAAGAAAAGAGGACGCGGCGATACTGGTTGTTTATTTTTCACAATAGAGTGCCAGTGTTTTTTTGACCTTAAAAATGAGAACGTTTTCAAGAGGGCGTGGGATACATACATGGCAGTAACAATCATTGACGTCGCACGGTTATGTGGTTACTCAAAGGCAACAGTTTCCAGAGCATATGCGTCTCCGGAAGCAGTCAGTGAGAAGGCGCGTGAAAAGATATATGCGGCAGCGAAGCAGTTGAACTATGCGCCTAATGCCATCGCAAGGGCGATGGTTCGGCAACAGACAGAAAATATTGCATTTATTATCCACGAAAAGCAGTATCCCGCTATTTTGAATCCTTTTTATTCTCCGATGCTGGAAGCAGCCATGCAGGAGGGAACCCGAAGGAATTACAGCCTGTTCGTAACGACCAGTCAGGATATCCACCTGCCCAATGGAGATATTTATATCAAAAAGCACATGGATGGAGTGATTTTTGCTGGCGAGGTTGATATCCGGGTCATTGAAGAGTTTCGTAAACAGAGCATTCCGGTAGTGTTGGTAAACAACTATTTGGATATGGATGGCTTAGTGTGCATTTCGGCAGATCACTATGGCGGTGCTGTGCAGGCTACGGAATATCTTTGCAAGCTGGGACATTGTAAAATCGGCCTGTTGTCCGGCCGGTTTTCACCACAAGTTAGTGAAGCTCGTATAGAGGGCTTCGTTAAAACTCTTGCTAAGTATGATATTCCCGTTGATGATCGTTTTATTGCTGATATTGAGCCGGCGCTGGAAGATGGCGAGGAAATCATGACCCGGATGCTGCGGGAGGTGGATCGCCCCACAGCTTTTTTCTGCACCAATGACACCATTGCCGCAGGCGCCATGAAGGCAGTTACCCGGGCAGGGCTGAGAGTGCCGGAAGATATAGCGATCATAGGGTTTGATGACAGCTATATCAGCCGTGTGGTGGAACCCGAGTTGACCACTGTTCGAATTGATGCTGCTAAGATGGGATGCCTTGCCATGCAAACGTTATTTGACTTAATTGCGGGGATGCCGGTAGAAAAGGCGCATATTCAAATTCCTACGGAGCTTATAGTGCGGGGAACCGCTTGATGCTATGTAGAAATTTGACACGCTCCTGATAGAGCGTTTTAAATGGTGAAGTCAAAGTGCGGAAGGATGTGATGCCATGTGTGTTACAGTCATCAATGTCGGTTACGGAGACGCAATCCTCTTTCAGTTAAAGAATGGGTATACTGCACTGCTGGATGGAGGAAGTGCCCTGGAGTCAGAATTTGAAGGCGATTCTTATCGCATTCGGTCAGCAGATTATCTTGCCAGACAGCAGATTGAGCATTTGAATGCTGTGATTATTTCGCATATCCATGAAGATCATGTATGCGGGCTGGAGGCGGTATTACAGCAGACAGTGGTAGATCATCTCTATGTTCCGTACCCGGTAGAGCCTTTCTTAAAAGGCTGTGAACTGACTCCAGCCAGTAACGCTCCCCGCAGTGTACCGCTATATGTTGCGGCCTTGAATGCGTATCGGAGGATTTTGCTTCATGCGAAGGAAAAAGGCATTCCTGTTACCGTGTTGAAAGCAGGACAGGTACTGAAATTTGGAATAGACACGAAGATGCGGATACTGGCACCCAAAAGCTGTGTTGTAGATGCATATATGGAGATCGTGGAACGGGCATACAGTCTTGAGGCGGATACAGATGCCGTGACTGAGTGCCTGATCCGGTTGGACGCTACATCCAATCACACCAGTATGCTGTTGCGCTTCGAACTGGGAGACATCGTTTTTCTCAGCGCGGCGGATAGCTGTCCATCTGAATGGGATGAGGTGCCTGAAATTTTTTTCAAAAATGTAAACGTTCTCAAATTGCCGCATCATGGACAAATAGATTCAATTTCGGAATCTTTTATGAAAAATATGCCGTTGGAGTATATTATTACGACCTCGGCATCTGATAGACGGTATCATAGCGCGAATCAGGCGGTATATCAGAAGCTGGCCGCAATCTTTCCGGCGGAGCATCCACCACACTTTTTGTTTTCGGATGAGCGAGAGTATCCGCCTTATTTCTCACAGCCCGAAGGCTTTCAGGCTATCAAACTTGTAATGGATTCCGGGATGGTTATACCGGAGTTTATTAGAATTCAATGAAAAGAGGAGAGAAAACAATGAAAAAACTCATGTCGCTGGTCCTCGCACTCGCTATGATTCTGAGTTTGGCTGCCTGCGGCGGCAAAACCACGGGAACGTCACCTGACAGCGCAGGCGATTCCCAGCAGGAAACTCCCGCGACTTCGGACGGCGCTTTCCCTGAAAAGCAGATCACTATTATTATGCCCTGGAGCCTTGGCGGCGGACCCGATACCATTGCCCGCCAGGTTGCCTCCTATGGTGAGAAGTATCTGGGTGTGCCCGTGATTGTGGAAAACCATACCGGTGGTTCCGGAACTATCGCCATGAACGATGCATTGCAGGCGGAGGATGACGGTTATACCATGGTGGTTGCCAACGGCCCCCTGTTCTCACTGACTCCCAGCTTCATTAATGTCAACTACACACTGGATGATATTACGCCTCTGATTGGTATGCGTATCACGGAGTTCGTTGTTCTGACTAACTCTAAGAGCGGCATCACCAATATCGACGAGCTGAAAGCCTATGCCGCAGAGGGGAACACAATCAAGTACGCTACCACAGGCGGCCCTGGCAACGACAGCTATACTATGATTTCCGTCCTGTTCAAGTTATTGGACATCCCCGCTGAGCCTGTTCCCTACGACGGCGGCCAGGAGGCCATCAATGCGTTGGTGGGCGGCCATGTTGACGTGGCTATCGGTTCTCCCCCGACTTACCGCGATTATGTGATCAACGGCGAATTGAACTGCCTGGGAACCTTCATTCCCGAGGGGCTGGAGGTGGAAGGCATTGGCCACATCAGTTCCTTTAGGGATCAGGGAGTCGACGTGGACTTCACCGGCATGGACTACTTTGCGGTCCGCTCCTCTGTGGATGACAGCAAGAAGGAAGTTTTGACCAACTTCATCGCGGAGGTTTATGCTGATCCCGAGTTCCAGGAATTTATGAAAGGCATGGGCATGGAAGCCTGGGAGGCCACTGAGAGCGAGATCGTTGATATGGTAGAAGCTCAGACCGAGGCGATGACCGAGTATATTCCTCTGGTGCAGTGACACTCTGCGGTGCCCCATATCGCCGAGATATGGGGCACCCATTTTAAAAAGAGGTATTGAATTATGAAAATCAGATATAACAGAGAAATAATATCGGGCGCTATTTTTGTGGTTCTGAGCGCAGTGCTGTGGTTCCTGATTCCCGTACAGGTCCAGACGCTGGAGAAAACGCCAATCAACGCACAGACCTTCCCCCGTATCGCCATTGGTGGTATGTTCCTCTGCTCTGTCGGTCTGCTGCTGGAGGGGATCTTCGTCCGGGAGAAGCAGGAGTTGTATGTGACGAAAGAGAGTTTTCGCTCCAATGCCTTTAAAAAAGAAATGCGTTCCGTAGTGTTCGCATTGCTTTTGATCGCCTACTGTTTCCTGATTGGACATCTGGGCTATATTGTCTCCACAATCCTGCTGGTACTGGCGGTCATGATGTTCTATAAAGCCAGAAAGTGGTACTACTATGCGATTCCTCTGGGGATGGTGGGCATCGTGTACTACGTATTCAAGGTGCTTCTTCATATTTCCCTGCCCTGATCGAAAAGGAGAATACTTATGGAACAATTTTTAGGCGGACTGCAAGTTCTGCTGCAGTGGCAGAACTTTTTGATTATTCCGGTGGGGCTGGCAATCGGTATTATTGTGGGTGCTATCCCCGGACTGACCTCCGATTTAGGTCTCATCCTTTGTATACCCTTGACCTATGGCATGGATCCCACGATGGCTATTTTAATGCTGCTGGCCATCTACTGCGGCGGTACCTACGGCGGTTCCATCACTGCGATTCTCATCAACACCCCGGGTACCTCGGCCAATGCGGCAACGCTGTTTGACGGTTATCCCATGACCCAAAGAGGACAAGCGTTCAAGGCACTGCAAATGGCACTGTACGCATCAACCATCGGTGGCCTTATAAGCGCATTTGCCCTACTGTTTCTGGCTCCCCAGATCGCAAAAATCACACTGCTGTTTGGCCCTGCCGAATATTTTGCTTTGGCAGTTTTTGGACTATCCGTGATTGCGGGCGTCTCTAACAACAGTATTTTCAAGGGACTGATCGGCGCTTGCATCGGCTTGTTCATGGCTACCATCGGCATGGACAATATCAGCGGCACCGCCCGCTTTACCTTTGGAAGCAATCGGCTCATGAGTGGTATCGACCTGATCATCGCCCTCATTGGACTGTTTGCTATCTCTGAGATTATGATGAAGTCCCAGTATGATCCAAGGACCGACCACAAGACTATCAGTTCTTCAGCCATCACCAGAGATAAAATCACGAAGGACGAGTATCGGCGATGCCGCAAACCAATCGGCATTGGCTCCCTGATCGGTGTCATTATCGGCGCAACCCCTGGAACTGGCGGTGGTTTGGCGGCGTTCATCTCTTATAACCAGGTGAAGCAATCCTCCAGCCATCCCGAGACTTTTGGCCACGGCGAGATCGAGGGTGTGGCCGCCTCCGAGTCCGCCAACAATGGCGCCTGCGGCGCAACGATGATCCCCATGCTGACGCTGGGGGTCCCAGGGGACGGCGCCACCGCTATCTTGATGGGTGCATTCATGATCCACGGCATGATCCCCGGCCCCACGCTGTTCGAAGAGCAGGGCAATATTCTATATGCCATTATGCTGGGCCTGATCGTGGTCAATGTGTTTATGTATATTCTGGGCAGTGGCTTTACCCGTTTTTACGCGCATATCACCCGTATTCCCTACGAGATTTTGGCGGCTATTGTATTGACCTTTTGCATTGCGGGTGCGTATTCCACCAATAACCGGATGTATGATATCTACATCATCCTGATCTTCGGCATTGTAGCGTATTTCCTGCGCCGGATGGATTTTCAGTTGGTTCCCATTCTGCTCGGCATTGTGCTGGGGCCTTTGGCCGAGAAAAACTTCCGCCGGGCACTGGTGCTGTCTGACGGGAGTCTGGACATTTTCTTTACCCGTCCTATCAGCTGTGCCTTTATCTTGATTGCTGTAGGTTCTATTTTGCTGTTTGCCTGGAAAAATCACAAGGCAAAGGTAAAAACCACACAGAAATAATACAGATCTGCGCAAGTACTGAGACATCTCCTTATTTGAGCATTGCCAAATTCATACAATTTGAAGAGCGACGGTGTTTGAGATGAAGAAAATTTTGAAAAGGCTTTTCTGCTTGGCTATCGCTGTTGTGATGTTAATGAGTACTGCGGGGGCAGAAGGAACCTCCACTTATATGGCTTACCGGTCAAATGCCGTTACAATATCAGCAGCTGACGGACTTGGCATCGTAAGTGGAACATTCGTAATAAAGGATCTCAGTATTACAAACGGGCAAGATCCTGATGGTCGCAACTATGTTGGACAGGTGCATACACTTGAAAATGGGGAATTTACATTCAGCGTTGGGCGCAGTGCCTCTGAAAGCGTTGCATCATGGTTCAATTCAAAGATCTCAGGATATAATGATCCTTCTGTGAACGGAGATAGAACAACATTTGACCAGACTGCTGATGATTTGAATTTTGCCTTTGTCGGTGATTTGAATTTGGTTGTGGATACTGCCGATGATCCGCAGGGTCTAAGTGTTACATTTCCTGATGTTGTTATTGCTCAGGGGAGCACCTTGTTTAGAAATAATTGGTGGTTTGGTCAACGCTCTGGCCAGCATACAAGAGATAGTGACGGCCCCGACACTGTATTGGCAATTGGAAGTACGACAGAGGGAAGAACAGTTTATGCATCGTTTTTGAGAGGCGGCAACGAGGTTAATGAGATTTCTCTGGAAGCCATTCACGTGGTAGAAGCTGCTGCGGATAGTGCGAATAAAGTTGTCGATGTTAAAAATAAATTTGCTGCGCTTCCGATTGATGGTGTTCAAAGCAATTTGGAAGGTTTCCCCGGCAGCTATGACCCTACCGTAAATCATATCCAGGGATATGCGCAGTATGATAGTTGCGATCATACTCGATATTCTATTCTGACGCATAGTGTAGGAACTGCGCCCTATGCGCATATTGTCGCCGGCCCCAAAACGGGCAGTGACAAGTGGGGGTTCAAAACATACCTTCAGAATTGGAGACATCCTGGTGGCGTTCAAGTAATGGGAGATTATCTGTTGGTTCCCTCTGAACAAGATGCTTCCGCGCATATAGCTTTATATGATTTGCGTTCATTGGCCGTAAAAGAACTAAGAAGAGTTGAGACATTTGACTTAGCTGTAAGCCATAAGGCTGGTGCTTTGGGGATTACTTCTTATGAGGATAAAAACGGCATTGAGTATTACGTGATGATAGTTGCCCATTTAGATGGCGAGAATACTGTGTACCATGTCTATCGTGCATTGGCATCAAATGGCATTGAAAACGCCCGGTTCTCCGAAGTTGGAAGTTTTGAATCTGATAAGGACTTTCAAGGTTTTGGCTTGATTACTGAGGATGGGACAAATGATATTTATATGATAGGGCTTTGGTCGCCAAGCGAGGGTGTGACATTTGCGGATTATGCATACCTGTACCAGTTGAATACGGAAACATGGACCATTGGAGAAGCACTTCAGCAGATTCACATGGTCAGTGTTGGAGGAATGGCTGGTATGATGGGAGTTCATTTCCGTTATGGCGCAAATGTATATGTTGCAGACGATGGTACGCTAACTTTATCCGCTACAGAGCGGAACTCGGTTTTGGGCAGCTCTTTGGCAACAAATGATTGGATTCCTGCAATCGTAAACTAATATTTGACGATATCGTTATGTGAGGAAAGGGAACGGGCTGTGATCCGTTCCCTTTCTCCACAGTGAATATTCTATTGATAAACCGCATGATGGTGGATATCTTGTTTTGACTGACAATGAATAAACCAAAGCTGACCCGTAGTGCATAGCTGGGGGAGAACTACGGCGAATTGGCTCAAAGACATCTTCTTCGGTTTTTTAAGCAGTTGCGCTAAAGCTTGCATGAAGCAATCTTTCCTGTTCCTTTATGTAAATGCATGGCGTCGAGAAGGTGTCATCTCCCCCATAAAACAGACTGCATTTCGCAAGAGCCGATTGGAACGTCTCCTGACCGGCACGCTGGCAGATCTTCTGTTTATTCTCTTAAAAGATTTCTGCTGTGATTTGCTTTTCGGCTCTGCCGGGCGGGGCTTTAGAAGTTTTTGGCTTTCCGGCCCTTTAGAGTGAGCAGCAAACAAGAAACCGTCAAGCCTCTTTTGATGCTTGGCGGTTTCCTGTTTGACGCTTATATTGCTATAACAAATTTCAGGGAGGTGTCACGAATTTTGAGAACTTCAATCAAGCGGGAATGAGTCGCTTTTCGAGTTTAGAAGTGATCCGCCATGTCCTCACCCGAAAACATCTTAAAGGGAATCCGAGTTTTTAGGATCTGATCGGCTGCAATTTACAGCATACCGGCCATCACACCGGCCACCAAAATAGAGACCATTGCGGCCATACCGCCCACTACCAGGCGAGGCATGACCCGGCTCATCAGAAAGGCCTTTTCATCCTCATCCTCCGCCACAGCATTGCATACCTCCACAGAGATTAGGTAAGTGGAGGGGAACCCCAGCATCTGACAGAAGCCTACGCCGAAGGCCATGGACTTATCCCCCAGAATCTTCCACACCGGCAGGACTTTCATCATAACAAAGATGGAAAGTACCGACACCGCGAACACAACCACCAGCGGGAGGATCAGGTCGATGAGGTCGGATATGGAGATGTTGGCCAGGGCGGGAATGATGGCAGCGAACACCACCATGTTGATAAAACCGCTGGCTTGGGCTTTCTGGAGGAGGTTCTTGGGCACCACACCCAGCTGGGTGAAGATCACGCCCAACACCAGCCCCAGGATGGCGTAGTTGATGTGGGTCAGCTCACCCAGCCATACAGAGAGCAGGCCGCCGACTACTGCCAGCAAAATGCACACATTGCTGGAATAAAAGCCGTCAAATTTCTCGGCCAATGTTATCCTCTTGGACGCTGTCTTTGCCTCGCTGTTCCGATTCTCGGATTTGCCCGCGGCGGCCATAAACTCGTCCAGGGTGCCGCTGGATTTGGCCTTCCGGTATTCGCCGATCAGGCCCTGGGCATAGCGGAGACTGGCGCTGGAGGCAAAGGGCGTACCCACGAACTTCTGCACGGCGAAGGTAATGGCAGCCAGCGCGGCGGCCAGAGGATAGCCAGCCTTGGTGGCAGCCTCCGTCATGATCTGCGTTGCGGGCAGAGCGCCGTTGACTACCGGGATGGCGCTGAGGGCCATCTCCTTGCCGATGATAGGGATGGTCAGTGAGACGCCGATGATTACCGCCAGCATACCGAACCAGCAAGTGACCACAGTCCGCCACTCATCCATGAACTGGCGCAGGTTAATCATGGACCCCATAGCGAAGAGCAGCATTGGCACGCTCCAGCTGGAAGCGGCGCTGAGACCGGCCTTTTCGATGATGTCGGCGGGCAATACGCCGGCGACGAACAGGACCAGGAACAGCATCAGCGTGGCGAACACCGAGGAGATCCGGGCTTTGGTCAGCTTGGCCACTACGTCGCCGACAGCGAAGAGAACCATCACCACTGCGAACCACAGCAACATATCAAACACTTGTCATTCATCCTTTCTCTATCTGTTTATTGAAAGGGCCGCCCGGCGCAGCCTTTTAGAGATACTGGTCGAACCAGTCGCACAGAGCGTTGAGCCGGATCAGACGGTTGACCGGCCGCCCGGACCGGTTGAGCTCGTGGCCCTCCTGATGAATCAGGACCACCTTGGAAGGAACACCCTGCTGACGCAGACTGGTGAACATCTGCAGGGGCTCGTCCATCCAGCAGCGGTAGTCGGTGTTGGAGTGGATAAACAGGGTGGGAGTGGTGACATTGCGGACGTACTTCAGGGGAGACTTGTCCCAGAGGATCTGGCTCTCGTCCCAGATGACGCCTTTCCGCTCCAGGGCATTGAGGCCCATGTGCTCCAGCAGGAACAGATACCCCTTGTCACAGGTGGAGATGGAGGTGACAAAGTTGGAAATGCTCCGCATGGCACAGGCAGCCTTGAACCGCTGGGTGTGGCCGATGATCCAGTTGGTCATGTAGCCGCCATAGGACCCGCCGCACACGCCCAACCGATCCGCGTCCACGTCCGGATAACGGCGAAGCACCTCATCGGTGAAGTCCATCAGATCCTGGTAATCGATGGTGCCCCACCGACCTACCAGATCGAAGTAATCCTGCCCCCGACCGTCGCTGCCGTGGGGATTTGTATAGAACACGAACCGACCGCCAGCGGCCAGCAGCTGCATCTCATGGTAGTACTGGGAACCGTAGGCCGCCTTGGGGCCGCCGTGAATGTTCAATACGCCGGGATACTTCTTCCCCGGCTCGTATCCGGAGGGGCGGATGACCCAGCCATCCACCTCCTGACCGTCCCGGCTGCGGAACGTGATGTGCTCCGGACGTGAGATCTGGCGGGTCTCCAGAAAGGCGTCGTGGAATTGGGTGAGCCTCTCCGGTTCCCCGCCGGAGAGGGGCTGGCGGTACAGCTCCTGAGGCCGGTGATCCCGGAAAGCTGCCAGATAGGCGTTCTCTCCAATGATATCAAAGCAGGCAATCCCCTCATAGGAGGCCACAGGAGCAAAGTTCCCCGCCTTGTCGAAGCGCAGCAGGGCGGTGACGTCGCGCTGGAGACGGACGGCATAGAGACTGTCTCCCTGGACGGCACAGACCTTGCCGCCGCCCAAAGACATATCCCCGATGGCGGAGGTACCCAAAAAACCGTCCGGGGCGCAGAAGGTCCGGCAGTCCCCGGTGGCCGGATTCAGCAGATAGAGCTTGGGGCTTCGGGAGACGCTGGTGTGTGGGTCGCCGCCCTCGAACCAGATATCCGTGCCCCACCAGCCCACCTGGGTGATCCGATATTTCCTATCGGGGACCAGTGACCGGGTTTGGCCGGTGGCCAGATCGTAGAGCATCAGCTGCCGGTAGTCAGGCCGGATTCCCTCAAAGCTCACACCCCAATAGAGGATCCGAGAGCCTTCCGGAGAGACTGCCGCTCCTTCCATGTCATAGGTGGGAGGGGTGATCTGGTTTACGGAGCCGTCGGCAGGATCGAAAATCCATCCGCTCATCCGGGTGCCGTTAATCATCCCCAGACCGTCGGCCCAGAAGGGCAGTTCGTCAAAAACCGTATAGTCACGGCCGGGCTGAGGCTGGTCCGCAGGCAGGTCCTCCGGAGGGGTCATGGGCCGCCGGGTCAGGACGAACCATCTTCCGTCGGGCAGGGGGTGAAACTGCTTTACCGACAGGGGAATGGTGAAAGCCCGTTCTGCTTCGCTTCCCCGGATGTCCAGCCGGTAAAAGGCGGTTTTACCAGGCTGATCCCCGGTCCGGCAGGAGGGGAAGATCAGCGTATTTGAATCCAGCCAGCGAAAAGCGGCCTCGTCGCCGTTGCCGGTCAGGGGGCGAACGGCGCCGGTTGCGGTGTCCAGCAGATGGATGCAGGCGTAATAGCCTTTTCCATCATCTCTGGCCCGGCGGGACACAAAAGCTGCGTGAGCCCCGTCGGGTGCGACCGCCACCTCGGAGAGGAATCGGTATGCGTACAAGTCATCTGCTTTGATGCGTTCCATAATTATGCCTCCTGTTTATTGAGATACCGCTGGTACCAGCGGAGCATTTCCTCCAGTCGCCGGAGCCGCTGACGGGGCCGGCCGGAGCGGGAGAGTTCGTGGTTTTCCCCTGGGAAAAGACACAGCCGGGAGGGAACTCCCCGCAGCTGGAGAGCGGTGAACATCTGGATCGCTTCCAGTTTCCAGCAGCGATAGTCCTCCTCACCGTGGAGGAACAATGTGGGCGTGGTCACATGATCGGCATAGCGAAGAGGGGACTGCTGCCACTGGAGATCCCGATCCTCCCGGTGGGAAGCGCCGGTTTGCCCCTTGGCGAAGTAGTAGCCGATGTCCGCCGTGCCCTCCATCCCGGTCCAGTTTGCGATGGACCGCTGGGAGCAGGCTGCCTGGAACCGGTCCGTGTGGCCGATGATCCAGTTGGTCATGAAACCGCCATAGGACCCGCCGCCAACGCCCAAACGGGTGGGATCGATGTCCGGCCAGCGGGCCAGGGCTCCGTCCAAGAAAGCCATGATATCCTGATAGTCGATGGTCCCGAACCGGCCCCGGATATCGGCAAAGTCATTTCCACGGCCCTCGCTTCCACGGGGGTTGCAGAACAGAACGAAGTATCCGGCTCCCGCCAGGACCTGCATCTCGTGAAAGAACACCGAGCCGTAGCTCAGGCGGGGCCCGCCATGGATGGTCAAAATGGCTGGGTATTTTTTGCCGGGAACGTAGGCCACCGGCGGGAGTACCCACCCCTGGACCGGCAGCGGACCTCCGGTATCCACCTCCAGCGGCTGGGGCGTGGAGACGGCGCAGCGGTCATAGATCCCGTCGTTGGCGTGGGTCAGACGGATCTCCCGGCCATGCTCCAGAGTGTAGATCTCTCCGATCCGGTTTTCCCGAAACGCCAGGTACACCAGCCGGTCTGCCGCGGCATCCAAATACTCCACACTGCCCGGCCCGGTGAGGGGGCGGGCCTCGCCGGAGGTCAGATCCAAAGCCTCAATCCGGCTGTCCCGGTCCACGGTGGAGAGGAAATAGAGCGTGTCTCCGCAGACGCGCCAGGTCTCTCCGGCACCAAGGCGGCTGTCGGTGGCCACGGTGTTGCCCACACAATGATGGCTGTGGCGGAGGAGCAGCTCTGGTTCTCCTCCGGAGAGAGGGATGGTGTAGAAATCGCCATTTTCCCCATTTCCATAGCCAAGCCCGTCGGTAAGACAGAGAACCGCCTGGTCCCGCCAAAGGGCAAAGAGCTTCACCAGATACCGGTCCTGTTCCAGGAGGCACCGGGTCTCTCCACTGGCCGCGTCCCAGATAAAAACACCGTGGCGCAGAGTCTGGACATCCGTGAAGCGATGACCGGTATAGAGGATCCGGCCATCTTCCACGGTAAAGCCTGTAACCTTGAAGGGCGGCGCGGTGAGGGGGGTGGTTACGCCGGACGCAGGGTCGTGGATATACAACTGGGACCGCTGCCCGCTGGTGAGGCCCAGGCCGTTGGCCCAGAAGGGAATGTCCTCCAGCACATCATAGGTGCGGTTTTTGTATTCCTCCAGGGCCGAAGCTTCCTCCGGGGGACTCAGACTGTCCAGATTTGGGCGGTTCATGTCCACGGTGGCGGTGAAAACGAACCGCCCGTCCGTTAAGCGCCGGGCCCTGCCCGCCCGCATGGGGACGGTGAACAGGGGCTGCGCCTCGCCGCCATCCACCGGCAGCGCGTAATATGTAGTGGTATCCTGAGAAGCGGAACCGGCTGTGCCTCGCATCCCGGAAAAGAGGATGGTCCGGTTATCCATCCAAGAAAAAGCCCGCACCGGACTCAGGGAGCTGAGGGGACGGTCCGCCCCCGTACTGTGGTCATAGACCCACAGCCGGGCGTCATAGCCATTGGAGGCCAAATTCGCCTGCTGGCGGATATAGGCAGTGTACCGACCGTCCGGCGAGAGACCCAGGTCGCTGAGATATCGGAATTGCAGGAATGTTTCGCAGATCATAGGCTCCATCATATTCACTCCATTTCGTCATTGACTACAAATTTCATCCTGTACCAGCGGCACCGCAGATGTGTCCTGCTGCCGGGAGAGGCGGCGTCTGGAAACTGGAAATAGCATCCTGATTTTAATTATTTATTTTTAATTAAAAATAAATAATTAAAAAATGGCCCCATCCTTACAACCGGCGAAGCACACCTTCGATATGCTGCTGTAAACAGTGCTGGGCCCTCGTGATATCTCCGGAACGGATGGACTCTACTAGGCGAACGTGATCTCTGGCTGTGCCGCTAAAGTCCCGGAGCCGCAAAGGGCAAAGCAGATAGTTGGACACTAGAAAGCGCCCCTGTACCCGGTCATACGTCTCCAGCAGAATCCTGTTCCCTGACGCTTCTACAAGCAACCGATGAAAGCGGCGGTCCAACATGGCGAATTCTTTTGGAGAAAAAGAACTGCCGGTGAGGCGGACACCCTCTTCACTGTAACGATTCAACTGGGCTAATACGGTTTCTGCCGACAGCCCAAGGCCGGACATAAACCGCTCCAGCGCATGTCCCTCTACCATTTGACGGACTTCACACATCTGGCGCACATGCTCCTGGTCATACTCCGGCACATAGATGCGGCCATTACCCATGATCTGAAGGATCCCGTCATTGGCCAGTAATTTAACGGCCTGAACCACCGGCGTTCGGCTGACCTCGAAGCGATGAGCCAGTTCGTCCAAGGTCAGGTTTTGTCCCATCTCATAATCACCATTAATGAGGCTCTCAACAATATGCTCATACAAAATTTCGTCCAGGCTATTCTTTACTTTCATGGAATTCTTCCTCCAGTTAAAATAAGTGTAATCGAGAACAGAGAAAAAAACAATAGGGAATAGAAGTGTCATTTATTGGGCGGCGAAAATTCATGATAAATTCACAAGGGGTTACAAGAAATTATTGTTAAAAATGCCAACAAGATGCTATATGCGTTTGTTTCTGATTCTTATATCTACCATCTCGCTTCACATTAGATAGGCCTTATCAAATATCCTATCCAGCCAGCAGCCAGTGTGATGAGGATGACCACAACATCCCCGCCGGGAAATTGTGCGAGGGAAGAGAAGGTGTCAGTCCAAACAGCATCAAAATCCATGCCAATACAAATGGAACGCTGTATAGCATCAGCGCAGCTTTTCCGACCTTTGCAAAAGGACGATACAACAAGTTCAGCTTCCTTTCCGGCAGCGCCGCCGCCAGCAGAACCTTGCTCCCGCCTGTCCCGATCAGCATTCCAATCACGGCCCCCCGGACGGCATCCAATGCCAGCAGCCTGACAGCCGCGGGGGTAATTTTTCGTGTTGCCTTTTGATTCATGGGGACATCCTTGGTTTTTATCCCCTCTTGTTATCGGCGGCATTGTAGCATGAATGAAGAGCGATAGGCTGGATTTTGGCCCCAGATGTGCGTCCTCGGCTTTAAATGCGAGTTAGTCCTATGCGTTCAGGACAAATTGCATTTATTCAGGACAAAACCTTTCAATCTGATATACTGCGGGAAAAGATGGACAAGAAAGGATTCCGCCTATGGTACCGATCGTTCTTTGCGACGACGATCCCTTCACATTGCAGCTTCTGTCCGAGCTGCTGGAACGGGCGATCCGGCAAAGCAAAGCAGAGGCCAACTTGTCTGTCTGGCCTCTGCTGGTCAGGAGCCGCTCCAGTTTATCCGCAGCGGTGGAAGCTATCTCTATTTTCTCGATTATGACCTGGGAAGGGATTCCCCCCAACGGCGTGGACCTTGTCCGGCAGATCTACCACACGGACCCCGGCGGGAAAATCGTCTTTGTTACCGGCCATGGGGAGAAGGGCATGGATATTCTGCGCAGCGGCGTGCGGCCCTTTGGGTTTATTGAAAATGTGTGGATCAGAATGAGATGGTTCGGGAGTATATTCGATATTTGAAAATGGCGGTGCCGGAGCAGCAAAACAGCGCGGACGGGGACACCGTCGAACTGCCCATCGGGATCGATGAAACGGTACGGCTGCCGGTTTCTGAGATATTGTATGTGGATTCCGTCAAAACAGTGGCCCATTCTATTTGCTGTCATTTGACGGGTCAGGGGGTGACTGCGCGGGAGACGATCGAACACGCCCAGGAACAGCTGGAAGATCAGGTTATCCGCTGCCGTTGCTCTGTTTTAGTAAGGGACATTGCCGCCGCTGGGCAGTTCAACGTTTGCGATAAAATAATTTTTAAGACGCAGTGATAAAGGGGCTGCATATATACGCGCAAGATAGAACAGAATTTGTGAAGACAGCGCCTTTGCGTTCCTATAACCTTGGTCCGTGGAGATCGGAATTTACGAAAAAATACAGGAATTGTTCAGGATGCCGTTACAGCTGTTGACATTGATGATGAGCGAACCGCTCTGGTGCTTGTCAGTCTTACTCCTGACGGGAATATTTGCACAGAAAGAACTTATTATGCGATGATTTGCGAGATTGATGCGACGGCATGTAAAGTTACATTTCATGTTACTGACGACGTAGCGTAGCCCTCAATCAAATCCTGGTTTACGATTGAACCCTATGGGCCGCAGAGTGCTTGCGGCCTCATTCTGTTTAAAACCGGGTATGAAATTGCGGCATTAAAACGCATAGTCCAGCGAATAGAGTATGAAGAAGCCAGGGAACGGTGATCTTTTCAGATTGCTGCACCCTGGCTTTTTGTTGTCAATTGAAATTCAAAACCGGGATTTCAATTTTTGTAATATAGTCCTCGATTCTGTCGATCACCAGTTCATTGATCCCAATCTCATAGGCATAGCCGGAGAACTGTAAATGGTGCTGCTCTGCGTAGCGGAGGATCGCTTCATAGCGGGCAGGCAGCCTGTCCCAATTCCCAATGCAGAATGCCCGCAAATAGACCCCGCCGGGGCGCCTGTGGAGTCCCATCCTGTTCTGCGTGTCCGGCAGTTCGATAAACAGCTTGGAGTAGTCCTCAAACCTCCGGGCCAGGAGGTTTTCCACCGGGAGCATGGAGCCGTAGGGAGTCTGGTACATACGCGGAAGCTGATATTTCTTGGTCTGCTCAAGAATCAGCTCGATCTCCTCCTCCAGGGACTTTTCCGGTGATGTTTGCACCGTCGCCAGATACTGCGGTTCCCGCTCAATGAGGGAGATCTCGGAGAGGTCCAGGTCCAAAAGTTCGGTCATCTCCTGGCGGCGGCTGCACAGTTTTGACCGGACGGCCTTCAGCCCCTGGATCGTCCGGTCCAGTTCTGAGATTTTATCCCGAAGCAGGTCCGCCATGCTCCCAGCGGACCTGTTTTTCATAAATTCCTGAATATCCCGGATGGGCACGTTCATGT
Source organism: Oscillibacter acetigenes (assembly GCF_025567605.1). NCBI lineage: Bacteria > Bacillati > Bacillota > Clostridia > Eubacteriales > Oscillospiraceae > Oscillibacter > Oscillibacter acetigenes. Next base: position 365,751 of record NZ_JAOQKG010000002.1, read on the forward strand.
CCCGGAGCAGCAGGATCACCTCCAGCTCCGTACTCTGGTAATAGCTGTATAGCCGGTACCCATTTTCTTCGTGGATAAACGCAGGCTTGAACAGCCCGATCTCATCATACCACATGAGTGTCTTTTTGTTGATCCCATGCAGAGCGGCAAACTGGCCGATGGTAAACAGCTTCGGTTTTTCCCGCAGCATTTTCAAAAACCCCCTTGACCGTACAGTAACTGTAGGGATTATGATACTCCATGCCGGTAACTACCACAAGAAGCAGGAGGAATTTCCGTGCAGAATGAAATTGCATACAGCAGACCCGTCACCCTGACAAACATTCTTAAATTTGCAGTCCCCACCATCGCCATGAGCGTATTCATGTCCTTCTATACGATGGTGGACGGGCTGTTCGTCTCAAACCTGATCGGGACCAGTGCCCTGTCTGCCCTCAATCTGGTCTATCCCGTCATCGCGCTGGTGACGGCCATCTCCACCATGCTCGCAACCGGCGGCAGCGCGGCTATCATGAGAAAGATGGGAGAGGGAAAGCCCGATGAAGCAAAGCAGGACTTTACGTTTCTGATCCTGGTCAATGTCCTGACCGGCCTTGTGATGTGCGGGCTGGGCTATCTGTTCATGGGGAAGATCTTCGGCTCCATGTCCCTGTCCCCGGAGGTCTCCGCCTATTGCTGGGAATATCTGAGCCGTTACCTGCTGTTCACCGTCCCTATTCTTCTGATGAATAACTTCACCCTCTATATGATCGCAGCAGGCAAGGCGTCCCTTTCCCTGCTCTGCTCCGTCGCCGGCGGCGTGACCAATATCGTGCTGGACTACCTGTTTATCGCCGTTTTCCGCTGGGGGATCGGCGGGGCGGCGGTTGCCACCGGCCTGGGGTACTCCATCACAGCCATCGTGGGCCTGCTGGTGTTCTCCAACCGGAACAGCCTGCTCCATTTTGTCAGGCCGGTCTGCCGGCCCCAAACGCTCGGGAGAGCCGTCACGAACGGCTGCTCTGAAATGGCCACCGCGCTGGTCAACGGCATCATCACGCTGATGTTCAACTGGACGATGCTCAAATATGTAGGGGAGGACGGCGTTGCCGCAATTACCATCATCTCCTATGTGCTGGCCTTTGCCGGGTCCCTGTATGCCGGTTATGCCTACGGGGTGGCCCCCATGCTCAGCTTTTATTACGGGGAACAGAACCATGAGAAGCTCAGGAAGCTGGTCCGCACCAGCCTGAAAATCATCGGCGCGATCGCGGCGGCCACCGTGCTCGTTTCTCTGGCTGTCACAGAGCCGCTGGTGTCCATCTTCGCCCGGCCCGGAACACCTGTCTATGACCTGGCTGTGGCAGGAAACCGGATCTGTTCCCTGGCCCTGCTCTTTGTGGGCTTCAACATTTTTGCAAGCGGGATGTTCACCGCACTTTCCAATGGGCTCATTTCGGCAGTGCTGGCGTTTTCCCGCACCTTTGTCTTTACACTGATCGCCATGCTGGTCCTCCCGGTCATTCTGGGCGTCACCGGGATCTGGCTGGCGACACCGGCCGCGGAGCTGGCGGCAGTCGTCCTGTCCGCCGTCATGCTCCTGAAATACCGGCGGCGCTACTGCTATTGATTCCAGGGGGGGAGTATTTTGAAGCTGGTGATTTTGCTGGCCGTAATCGCAGGAAAATGGCTTCTGTGCCTGTGGAGCGGCCTGGGCCTGGTTTTCCTGCTCTTTTGGCTGAAAGGGAAGCAGTTCAGGGGTAATAGCGAAAAATGGGACGATTTCTTTCTCACCCTGCCGCCGCAAAAGGTGGAGCAGTACGCGATTGGTATTTATCTGGCCGCCGCGCTGCTCTCGTCCGGCATCAGCTATTGTGTCCTGAAATGGGCGGGCTTCCAGCACAGTCTTTTGATCGCAGGTGCGCTGTTTGTGGTCGGAGCCTTGATTACAGAGTACCGGTGGTTCACAAAAAAGCGGGACTATGTGCTGAAGCGGTATCAGGAGATCCCGCAGACGATTTTGGAAAGAAGAAATGGAGAAAACAAAATGGATGGACAGATCGTATTGAGAGAATACCAGACATCAGACCGCCCGGCTTTGATCGGGATCATCCGGGAGACGTGGCAGTATGACAAGTTTGCCTCCCCCAAGGCGGCGCAGAAGCTGGCGCGGGCCTATCTGGACAGCTGCCTCACCAATCAGACCTTTACCCAGGTCGCGCTGGTGGATGAAGTCCCGGTGGGGATTATCATGGTCAAAGACCGCAGGGAGAAGAGATGCCCGTTCCGCCTCAGACTGCGGATGCTCCTCTCCGTGGCGTCGCTGTTCCTGTCCAAAGAGGGGCGTATGGTCACTAGGTTCTTTTCCGGCGTGGAAGAGATCGACCAGCAGCTCCTCCAGGACACCCAGACCGAGTACCAGGGAGAGATTGCCTTCTTTGCGGTCAATTCCAGATACCGGGGCATCGGCCTGGGGAAGAAGCTGTTTGATGCCGCGCGGGATTACATGAGGAACCGGCGGATCAGCAATTTCTTCCTGTTCACAGACACCACCTGCAATTACCCGTTTTATGAGTGCCGGGGCATGGAGCGCCGCGGGGAGCGCGTCCACACCTTTGCGGCAAAGAGAAAATCCGGGACCCTGACCATGTTTATTTACGATTCCTTCATAGAATGTTAAGACAGTTTCTGTCGTTTTCCCCTTCACGTGTGATAAAATGCCTTTCACGGCTCAACGATAAAGAGGTGTCTTTTACGAAATCCAGACAGCGTATTCTCTTCCTGACCGCAGCGGGGCTTCTGATTGTCGGAGGTGGATGGTTCCTATACTCCACCGGCTTTTTCCAGGCGGCGTCCTCTCAGGAATCCCTGCGGGCCTACATTGACGACTTTGCGCCATACTCCCACCTGTGTTTTTTCCTGCTCCAATTTCTCTCTGTCGTGCTGGCTCCGATCCCCAGCAATATTACCGCTGCCGCGGGCGGTGTTCTCTTTGGAACATGGCCTTCCTTTTTCCTCACCTTCGCCGCAGTAGTCGCCGGTTCCCTGCTGTTGTTCTGGTTGGCCCGGGTGCTGGGCCGGGACTTTGCCGGGCGTTTTGTCAGCCGGAGGCTGTCTGAAAAATATCAGCAGATCCTCCAGACCAAGGCTCCGGTGTTCCTCACTCTGGCGTTCCTTTTCCCCTTTTTCCCAGACGATCTTCTGTGCATCCTGGCCGGCCTGTCCTCGCTCTCATTCCGTTGCTTTGCGGTGATCGTCCTGCTTGCCCGCCCCTGGGGACTGCTCTTTGCCAGCGCCCTGGGCGGCGCCGCCTTTCATGTCTCTCCGTGGGCGATGGTTTTGATCGGTGTAGCGGGGTTAGTCCTGTTTCTTCTGGGGATGAAATATGGGGATCAGATCGAAGCGGCCATCCTGAAGCGCCTGTCCCGGCGGAAAGGCAATGATGCGGCCTGCTGATTGCGGCAGAGGTTCCGGCCTCTTTGGCTCAATGAGAATAGCGACTGTGGACAGCCCCAACAAGGCGGCCGCTTCCGGATTTCTGGCGGCGCTGTCTTGTTGGGGCGTAATCCTGCTTTGAGACAACTGGGATTGTGTTGGGCCATGGGGCGGCTTGTCTTTTATTTGAACTTCCCCTATACTATAACGATGGATATATTTTGTATGAAACGGAGAATTTGGTGATTCTTGATGAATAAAAAAGATTTGAAAATGCGGCCGGTAGGCAATGAGTATCTGGAACAATATAACGCCCTGCTGCGCTATGTATTCCAGGTGACGGATCAGGAGCTCAGTTCCGTGGGCTGGCAGGAGAAGGAGATCATCCGGGCGAAATTTCCAACCATGCAGAAAGCGGACGTGATCGGCTGGTTTGACGGCGACACCCTGGTTTCCCAGGTGGCGGTCTATCCGATGCGCGTCAAGGTTTTTGGGAAGACCTATTCCATGGGCGGCCTGACGGGAGTGGGGACCTACCCGGAATACTCCAATATGGGCCTGATGCACAAGCTGCTGGAGCAGGCCCTGAAAAACATGAGGGAGAAAAAGCAGTATATCTGCTATCTCTACCCCTATTCGATCCCCTATTACCGGCGAAAGGGCTGGGAACTGATCTCGGACAAGATCTCGTATGAGATCAAGGACTATCAGCTTCCGAAAAACCACCAGGTCGCCGGCAGCGTGCGCCGGGTGAAGGCGGACGGCGAGGAACTGAAGGAGACCTACGCCCGCTTTGCCGAGCATACCCACGGAGCCATCCTCCGGGATGAGCTGGCCTGGAACGAATACTGGCTCTGGGACCGGGACGATATCATGGCGGCAATCTACTATAACGAGAATGAGGAGCCGGACGGGTATATCATCTACTGGATCGAAAATGAAGTGTTCTATATCAAGGACATGATTTTCAATCATGAGGAGGCCCGCACGGGGCTGTGGAACTTTGTTTCCGCCCACTTCTCCATGATCGACCGGGTGGAGGGCAGCACCTATACGGACGAGCCGCTGGCCTTCCTGCTGGAGGACGCCAGCATCAAGGAGTCCATCTCTCCCTACTATATGGCGAGGATTGTGGATTTCCCCGCGTTCGTCGCGGACTATCCCTTCAAGGCGGACGGTACGGAGCGGGAGTGGCGCTTCTCCATGACGGACCCAATCATGGAGTGCAACCAGGGCTCGTTCCTGCTGAAGATATCAAAGGACGGCAGGGGGACGGCTGTGAAGATCTCCGAGCCGTGCGCCGACAGCATCAGCATCCAGACCATGACGACCATGCTGATGGGCTATAAGCGCCCGGACTACCTCGCCAAAATCGGGAGAATCCACGCCGGCGGGGAGACGATTGACATGCTGGAGGACGCGATTGAGCAGCAGCCGCCCTATATATCCGACTATTTCTAAGGGCCGGAATATCATTTTTTCAGACTACTTCCACAAAGGCAGGTGATCCCCCGCTATGCAGAAAGTTGATTTGCTGGAGGGCTCCATTGTTCGGAGCCTGACCAGTTTAGCCCTGCCCATCATGGCCACGTCTTTGATCCAGATGGCCTACAATATGACGGATATGATATGGATCGGCCGCGTATCAGCCAATGCGGTGGCGGCGGTGGGCGCCGCGGGAATGTATCTGTGGCTCGCCAACGGCCTTGCCATGATCCCGCGCCTGGGCGGGCAGGTCAAAGTGGCGCATGAGCTGGGCGCGCAAAATATAGAACGTGCGGCCTCTTATGGGCAGGCGGCATTCCATCTCGGGGCCTTGCTGGTGGTTCTGTTTACAACGCTTTGTATCACACTCAACGGGCCGCTGATCGCATTTTTCAGGCTGAACACGCCCTCTGTGATCGCGGACGCACGCACCTATCTGGTAATTGTGGCGGCCGGATTTTTCTTCTCATTCTTCAATCAGATTTTTACGGGGATGTTCACCGCTATGGGGGGAAGCGTGGTGGTTCTGCGCTCCACGGCCATCGGGCTGGTGGGGAACATCATTCTGGACCCGCTTATGATCTTTGGGATCGGCCCATTCCCGCAGATGGGCGTGGCCGGAGCCGCCACAGCCACCGTTCTGGCCCAGGCCATCGTAACAGCCATGTTCCTTCTGGCAGCCCGCCGCGAGATGACCGTTTTTCCGCAAATCCATATATTCCAGGCCAGTCAGTGGAGGGCCTGGGCGGAGATTTTGAAAATCGGTTTGCCTGTCTCCATCCAGAGCATGTTTTTCTCCGGCCTCTCCATGATCCTCGCCAGGCTCGTCGCGGGTTGGGGGGACGCCGCTATCGCGGCTCAGAAGGTCGGTTCGCAGATCGAGTCCATCTCCTATACCACGGCGGAGGGATTTGCCACGGCGGTCAACGCATTTATCGCACAAAACTTCGGCGCGGGCCGGATGGAGCGCATCCGTAAGGGGTATTGGACAGCCATCGGTATGATCGTTGTCTGGAGCGGCTTCACCACACTTATGCTGGTGGTCTTTCCTGTTCCGCTGTTCCGGATATTCATTCCGGATGACCACGTGCTGCAGACCGGCGTGAGCTATCTGCGGATCATGGGTTACTCCCAGATCTTGATGTGCCTGGAGATCACCTCCTCCGGCGCGTTCCAGGGACTGGGCCGCCCAATGCCGCCCACGCTGGCCGGTATCATCGGGAACGCCGCCCGCATCCCTCTGGCTGTATTCCTCAGCGCCACGGTACTGGGGCTGGATGGGGTCTGGTGGAGCATCAGCATCTCCAGCATTGCAAAAGGCATCGTCGTGTTCACCTGGTTTGTGGTGATCCTGCGCCGTTATACACACCGGCAGGCGCAGGGAGTTGACGGACTGGAGTGACTGTCCGCAGGCTGATTTTGGGTATTGTGCCAGGATACAATGCCTCGAAAATCCACCGGCAGGAGGTTGTACGGTTGCGGGATATTGCATACCAAGCGTTTCAAAAAGGAAATTGACCTTGCGCTGCTGGGGATCGAGAAATGGGCGGATGACCGTGCCTATTTCTGCACACCCAGAAAAGCCGGGATCATAGGCAGGAACGGAGTATCCGGAGCACTGTGCCGCCATGAGTTATACCGTTACGCTGGAACTGCAGGACGGCGCTATGACCCTTGCGGACCGCGGCGACGGGGATCGCCCCAGACAGGCGCCCTGCGCCCCGGATCAGCCGAAGACTACTTCGTATGTAGCAGGGAGCGGGTTTATCGGCGGTGCGGATGGCCCGGCATCCGCTTTTGTTGGAGAGGAGCAGGGAAAACTTCGGATGGCCTGTTCCTTGCTTCGTTTCGGCGGAGAATGTGGAATAGCGGATGATTTTCCACGAAAAGCAGTTTGAGGACATGACCCTGGAGTGGACTCCGTCAAATGAGGCCAAGCATTCCATATCTGGAAGATAGAATACGGCTGAGGTGCCTGCGCTGTTAGCGCCGACGTGACTTGACCAAAAGAGAGGTGGAAAAATCCTAGACCAAAATGAGTAACTAAGTATGGGACAGGGCAGGTTTCTATATATTTTCATCCTCTGGTCAACAATTCAAGACAGCCGCTGTGGAGGTTCCCACAGCGGCTGTTCGTTATGATTGTCAACTCCGTCCCGTTCTGGCATTGGCAAACCGGTCGACTATAAAGTTATATACATAATAGAAAAGGACGCCGAAACAACACCCGATGATGTTGTTTATAATACGGAGGATAATTGCTGATTTTACCCCAAAGATATTTGTAGCCATAAGAAGCGCGCCAAAACAGTTCAGAAGGGTTTTCCAATGATAGGCGGCGCAGAGGCCGAGCAGCAATCCTGAATAGATTCCCAGATACGAGTGGGCGGAAGCCGGAAGCAGTTGGTATACGATCCCAAATAAAACACTCCCAGCCACGACGCCGCCCAGGCGTTGAAATGCCCGTTTGTTTGGGCGCTCGCCATATTGCGATAGGACCGTCAGGCAGGCACAGCCCACCCACATGATCCGGTCTACCTGAAGTAGTTCTCCGACAAGGATTCCAAGCGATAATCCAAGCGTCACCTGAAACTGCCATTTTCCGAGGGGATCAAAGAGGGAAAAGTCTTTCACGATCTGCGAGAACGTTTTGCCGTAATCTTTCTTCCTGTGATTGATGTAGAAAATGATTCCGCACAGCAGGCATCCCAGCAGCATTTCGAATACCCGGAGCACGAGCAGATGTCCGCCAACCGGATTCCCGTATAGGAACATATAGGCAAACAGGTACAGGCCCGCCCCTCCGTATAACGGCTCGTGGCAGGCGGAGATCACGATAAAGCCGATGCTCAAGAAGTTGATCAGAAACCCCCACGCCGGATTTACGGACTGCGCAATGCAAGGGCTGAAGGTCAGCAGCACAAAGACAATAAAGAAGTTTATCAGGGAGCTTTTGAGGCAGTAGCCGAAGTCGACAAACCGGACCGTCAGCAGAATGCAGAAGATTACCACGGCGGCAGAGCTGTTTTCATCTCCAAACAGAAAGTTTAGAATAGAAATAAAAACGACTGCAAAGAGAACACAGAGGATATCCTTCACAATCAAGGCCGCAATCAATTTGTGCCGTTCAGACGGATTCGCTGCGTTTCTGATTTTCCCCTTACATACAGAGACATCTAATTGCATCGCCTGATAAAAGTTCATCTGGACCTTCCTTTCTCAGAGCATAATCCTATCATATCCGGCGGGGAAATCAAGAACGTAGCCTTTGTAAAAAAACTGTAAACAGTTCCGGACATGGGACTGTTAAAGCCGATCCGAATTGATGAAAACAGGCGGCGCCTTCCCTTAGCCGGAACAAATCAGAAAATTTGGGGAGTCACTGTCAACGGCGTGGGTGCAAGGGAGCGGGACAGGGTACTTACAGCTTCAGCTTCATCCGGTCCGTCTGAATGCCCCTGCCTGATTAGAACAGAGAGTTGTCGTTGTTCTGATCGGCAGGGGCGTTTTGTGTCCGAAGCCATTTCTGCGCAATGGCTTTGGACTTTTCTGAATAGGAGTCCTATGTTGCCTGCTAAATACAAACGGAGCAAAATGAAAGCGCAAAATATGAAACGGATGCGGCGGCCGGACTGTCGCTCCCTCGCACCGGACATCTTTCGCAGCAACGCATCAGCCATGGAGTACAGGCCAGCCCCGGCCCACTCTTTTAAAAAATGTTTGATCTGCCGGGACCTTCCTCTTAAAGCGGTGGGGAACCGACGCTGGCAGGCTGCTTGAAGTTACGACTGCTTTTCAAATAGAGGATAGTTCTGCGCATCTCCTGAAAAACGGCAGGACCTTATTTTCCTGCTGCATGAATACCTGCCGGAAGCCATTTCCACCAGTTGTACATTTCCGGGCGAATGCGGCGCAGGGTCATTCCGGTCACTGCCCCATCGCACATGGGGAAGTTCCTGTATAGAAAGGAGTATCAGCCGCCGCAGGCGGCTGATTACACACGTACAGCGAAACTCACCAAAAGACTCGAATGACGCCGCAGGTCACGGTGGTGGTAATGATTCCGGCGATGAGGACGCCAAGCGCGATGGCGGGGAGGGCTGTCCGGAGCCGGAGGTCCAGCACATCGGCCACCAGGGCGCCGGTCCAGGCCCCGGTCCCCGGCAGCGGGATTGCTACGAGGGTGATCAGGCCGATGGTGCGATACTTTTTCACGATTCGGCCCTTGAGGTGTGCCCGGCGTTCCAGCCAGTCGATTTTCGGTCCAACCCAGCTGGATTTGCGCAGCCAGCCAAAAATACGGCGGAGCAAAAGAATGAGAAAGGGGATTGGAAGGAGATTGCCGAGGATGGCGGCAGCCGCCGCTGCGGCTGGCGGCAGACCGGCGGCTATACCGGCCGGAATTGCACCGCGCAGCTCCAGCACAGGCACCATGGCAATGAGGAATGTCATGAGGAGCTCACCGAAAAAAGTATCGAATAAATCCATAGAATACACCTTTTTGTATGATAAATGTAACGATTGCATTCTACCATAGAGGGACGGATGCAGCAATGTTTATTTTTATCTGTACAAATCGAAACATGTATTTGGGCGGTAAGCAATAGAGGGCAGACGGTACAGCCTTACCCTAAAAGAAGAACGGCCCAAACCGGGAGGGGGGTCGGGAGGAACATCTGGCAAGCCATACATTATATATATTGGGACAGAGCGTATCAAAGTGTATGGATCGCAGACGATCTGCCGGAATGTTACGGTTATATTACAAGAGCTGCAAATCTATTGCAAACAGAAAATTGATCTGATATGATGCGTCTAGAACAAATGAGGAATCGCTCTTGGCTGCCCGGTACAGATACAGGAATGGCTAGCCACGGTATGTGTACCGTGTAAAAAAGAGGCTTCACTCAGGCGTTCTGAACTTCTAAAGCCGAACGCTCACCGAGGTAGTTTGGGGGGGGCCGCGTTTGCGGAGTGTATCTCTCCAAACGAAAACGGGAGCGGAAGGCGGAAATTTAAAGGAGGTAAACACCCAATGAAGAAGTTCCTTTCTCTGGTACTGGCTCTGGTGATGACCATGTCTCTGGTCACCGTCAGCGCTGGTGCTAAGGACTTCAGTGATGACGACAGCATCACCTATCAGGAAGCTGTTGACGTCATCTCCGAGATTGGTGTTGTCGACGGTTACACCGGCGGCGACTTCAAGCCCACTGATGTCCTGACCCGCGGTGCCGCCGCCAAGATCATCTGCAACCTGATCCTGGGGCCCACCACCGCTTCCGCTCTGAGCGCCAGCAGCGCTCCCTTTAAGGATGTGCCCGTGAGCAACACCTTCGCAGGCTACATCACCTACTGCGCCCAGGAGAAGATCATCAACGGCTATCCCGACGGCACCTTCCGTCCCACCGGCACCCTGACCGGCAACGCGTTCATGAAGATGCTGCTGGGCGCCCTGGGCTATGACAGCGCTGTCGAGAGCTACACTGGTCCCAACTGGTCCGTGGCCGTCATCAAGCAGGCCGCCGGTATCGGCCTGGACGACGGCAACGACGAGTTCGTCGGCTCCAAGGCCGTGACCCGTGAGGAGGCTGCCCTGTACGCCTTCAACATGCTGCAGGCCACCATGGTCGAGTACGACGCCAAGACTTCTGTCGACATCAACGGCGCTACCGTGACCATCGCCGGCGACAAGGCCAAGGAGATCGAGAACACCTCTCGTACCGACGGCTACATCGACGACGACAACAAGATGCAGTTCGCTGAGAGATACTTCACCGACCTGCGCCTGACCACCGACACCACCGATGACTTCGGCCGTCCCGCCAACACCTGGCGCTTCAAGGGCGTTGAGGTTGGCACCTTCGCCAAGACCGCTGACGCCACCTACACCGCCGACGTGAAGCTGGGCCAGATCTACTCTGACCTGGGCATGTCCGACAAGGACGAGGCTGCTCCCGTCTTCGTGGACGGCGTTGAGGCCAGCGAGTCCGCCAAGGTCTCCAAGGGCAACGACCTGAAGGTCAGCGAGCTGAAGTTCACCAACTCTCCCGTTGCGAAGTGCAACGTCGGCAACGGCACTCTGGTCGAGGCCTATCTGGATGAGGATACCAACGATGTCACCATCGTGGCTATCAACACCTACGTGGCTGAGGTCAACAAGGTTGTGGCCAAGACCAACTCCAAGGATGCTTACATCACCCTGTCCGAGCTGGCTGCTGAGAACGGCGCCACCTCCGGCCTGCGTGCCAACGACGAGTTCGAGACCACTGGTTTCGAGAACGACCAGATCGTCCTCTTCACCTATGCCAACAACGAGATCCAGTCTGTCAAGGCTGCTGAGTCCGCTGAGGGCACTCTGACCAGAAAGGTTTCCGGCAAGTCCATCAACCTGGGTGAGACCAAGTATGACTTCTCCAAGATGTATTCTGTGGACGGCGGCGAGAGCAGCCTGGGCATCGACAGCGAGTATGTCGTGTACCTGGATGCCAACGGCTATGCCATCTACGTCGAGGAGACTGAGTACAACATCGCTGACTACGCCTATCTGCGCGCTCTGCAGGGTTCCAGCGTTGCTTTCGCCTCTGACAAGGCTGCTCTGATCACCTATGACGGCAAGATGAAGACCGTCGACACCAAGGAGGACTACACCAACGACTTCGCTGGCTATGGTTCTGAGCTGCAGATTGGTGATCCCAAATCTGAGATTGTCCTGGTGAAGGAGACCTCCAAAGGCGAGTATCGCCTGAAGGATCTCGACACCAAGAATCCCAGCATTGCTAAGGCCGAGGACTCCTTCGAGCTGCGGAACGGCGTGGCCCGGATCAACCTGACTAACAAGGGCGTGACCAACGCCTCCGATGCCAAGCAGGGCACCGACTACATCTATGCCGACAGCAAGACGGTGTTCGTGGTGGGCACCTATGACAGCGGTGCTCGCGAGAATTGGAAGAATGCTACCTATCGCGCCTACACCGGCATCAACAACGCTCCCACCATCGTGGACGACAACGACAGCAGCCCGGCTACCAATGCCATCGGCATGAGCTACTACTGCCGCAACAACGGCGTTGCCACCATCGTGTACCTGAGCGTGGACGAGGCTGACTACAAGGTCACCGGCGGCAACAACGACGTGATCTTCTTCGCCTTCGAGTCCGGCAGCAAGAAGATCGAGGACTCCGACAACGAGTACTACACCTACAACGCAGTTGTGGATGGCAAGATCGTTGAGGGCGTCAAGGTCGATGCCAGCGTGAAGATCAACAACAGAACTTCCAACGGCTCCTTCAGCAGCAACGTGGTCTTCACTGGCGCCGATTATGACGACGGTGTGATCACCGGCCTGGACAAACTGGGCAACTCCGGCACCGTCACCGGCATCAACAAGGTGAACAATGAGAACGTCGTGCTTGGCTACGGCAACGGCTCTGAGTCCACCTATGTGGTCGCCGACGATGCGAAGATCTTCTTCATCGACGATGACGGCACCATTACCGAGGGTGCGGTGAGCAACATCCGCCGCTCCGACGAGGATGTCGTGACCTACGTCCTGGAGGATGGCCAGATCAGCTATCTGTTCATCCAGCAGTACTTCGAGGATAACGACCAGTCCTCTTCCGGCGGCAGACAGGAGCTGACCAGCATCACTGGTGTGACCTATTCTGCTCCCAACCTGACCCTGACTCTGAACGGCACCAACGCCGGCCAGAACTACAAGGTCACCCTGAAGATGATCGTTGCCGGTGTGACCACTGAGCTGGGCACCTACACGGTCACCGGCGCCACCGGCGCTACCAGCACCACCGCTGTCCTGTCCGTGGGCACTCTGGCCAGCATCGCTGCCAGCGGCGGTATCTACATGGTCTCCTGCGGCGGTCAGAACGCAACGTTCACTGCCTAAGGAACTGTGTCAACGTGCTGATGCACTAAGACAAAAAGGATTCCCGGACTTCTGTCCGGGAATCCTTTTTATGTGTCAGGCATAGTCAAAGCCGGTCGGCACGCCCTCTGATAGCTTCTCTCTGCACGGACACACGGCTTGCGAGGATTTGCACAGGCTTTGGCCCAGTTGGCAGAGGAAACGAACTGGTGAATGAGCCGTTCCTTCGCCGCCAGCACCGGAAGAGTCGAAGGTCCCCCGGACTTTTGTCCGGGGGCGTTCCTTTGGGTTACAGTTTCCAGCCCCAGAGGATGATTTTCCCTTCCCCGTTGATGGTTCCGGCGTCCGTCATAAAGTTCAGCGTCTTCAGGTCCTTCGGCGCGATGGAGGGGATGGTGCTGTAATAGGGCGGGTTCGATGTATCATAGATATGCTCACAGATACAGGCAATGGGGGAGAGATAAGTTGCCAGACGGATCTTTGCTTTGCCTTGACCCAGGAGGCCGCTCATCTCCAGGCGGCACAGGTAGTTTTGGTGCGTGCCCGGATGGAAATAGCTGTCTGTCGCAATATTGTTGCAGCGCAGATAGATATAGTGATAGGCTGTGGAGAGGATGGGGACGATCCACACCTCCGTGTACTGCGTGAAGTCGATCTGTGATACATCCACATCCACCTGCGCTGCTTCCTGCGTGACAGGCACTTCCAGAAGTTTTACCAGTGGGACGGCCTCGGCGGCTGCGGCTGCCTCCCGGCGGATGGCGGCATCCTGAGCCGTTCTCGCCTGCTGCTCCGCCGCGTCCGCGGCTGCCAGGGAGGCCAGGGCTGTCTCCAGCTTCTGATTGTCCCCGTTGAAATCCTCCATCCGGATGCGGTCCGTCAGCTCCCACTGGTTGAGATGAAATTGACTGGTCTGCTGCAAATTCTTCACCCTTTCCCGAAAATTGTGGCGGGAAAACTCCCGCTATCCAATCCCCCCTGACCGGAAGAAATTGCAGAATTTCGTGCAACAAAAAATTCCCCCGGACCGAAGTCCGGGGGAATTTTCAACCGCGGGTACAATCACCCTTCTGGCGGGTAATCAGACACCCAACACAAAGCTCTGGTCGCCGCAGGTCACCATGTAGGTGGAGCCCGCAGACAGAGCGGCAGAGATGGTGGCGGTCGTCGTTGTCGCGGCGCCAGTCACGTTGGCGGTCGTCAGCTTCACCAGGGTGCCGCCGTTGACCAGGGAGATGGTCACGGGGTAGACCTGTCCGGCGTTCGTGCCGGTCAGAGTGACAGTGACGGTGCCGCTGCTGTAGCTTGCGCTGATCCCGCTCAGGACCACGCCGCTGCTACCGGCGCCCTCCTGCTTGCCGTTGTCAACTTCCTGGATGAACAGGTAGGCGATGTCGCCGTCAGTCACATCGAGGAGGCCGATGTAGGTAGCAGTGGAGTCGGAGCTGATGTTCTTCACATCGTCGATCTTGGTGATAACACCATCGGTATCGATGTAGTACATCTTGGCGTCAGAGGCAACCGTGTAGCGGACGCTGGCGGAAGCCGTCGTGCCGTTCAGGCCGATGCTGTAGGAGCCGGAGAGCTTCCACACGCCGGTGCCCTTGAGGGTGGTGTAATCAGATGTGGAGATATCATCAGCGGAGGTCAGCAGACCCTTGTTGTTGTAGTCAGCATTGGTCACAACCTGGTTGACCGTGTCGTTGCCAGCCACGACCACAGAGCCAGCATCCTGAGCGGCCTTGACCTTCACGGTGGTGATCTCGTCGTCCACAACTGCGTTGTACAGGTAGTACTGGTTGTTGTCGCCATCGGTGATCATCTTGGTGGCGGACTCAGCAGCCAGGAACACCACATCGCGCTTGCCGTTGGTGACATAGGCGCCGGTGGCGTCGATGAAGGCGAAGGTCACCACATCGCTGGAGCCGCTGGTGGTGTAGACCATCTCAACAGCCTTGGTCTCCACAGCGGGAGAGGTGGTCGGATCATCAGACATGATGGTGGGAGCGTTCTTGATGCCCTTGTAGACGGAATAGTCAGTCTTGCCGCGGGCATCGCTCTCAGCCACCACGAACACGGTCTCACTGTTGCCATACACCGTAGTGCCGGTTTTGGTGGTGATAGCCGCGCGGGTGTTCTTCATCTCGAAGGTGTTAGCGCCGCCGGACAGAACGCCATTTGTAGCAATGCTGGCATCGGCAGTGGTGGTGATGGTGGGGTTGCCATTCTTATGAACATTGGCGGCCTGACGCAGAGCGTACTCGCCCTTGTCGTCAGCGCGGTAGTAGACGATGGTGCCCTCCAGAGAGGTGTAATCGTCGTCAGTATCCACCGTCTTCACGGAGCCGTCGGACATGACCAGCTGAACCTGATCCTTGCCGAAGCGGCTGTTGCTGCTCTGGGTGTAGAGCACATACGCGTACTGAGAGGCGTCGAACTCCTGCTCATCCACATAGATGACCATGCCGTTGGTATCCAGATAGATGACATAGTCGCTCTTGGTGGTCATGCTGGTCTCAGAGCCGAAGGAGAACGCAATGTTCTTGGAGTACTTGTACTCGGTATCGGCCAGAGTCAGGTTCTTGCCCAGGGTGTACTTGTCGAGGGTGCCCTCCACGGACTCGGCCTTCACAACGGACTTGATCTCGTCCGCGCTCTGGGAGTAGGTGAACAGGACCACATCGTCTTCCTCGAAGTTGTCGGTATTGGTCTCAAAGCGGGCCTTGCTGCCGGAGATGGACACAGAGGTAGAAGCGTCCTTCTCGGTCACGAGGCTCTCGGAGTTCACGACAACATAGGGATCGGAGACCTTCTCTTCCTTGGAGGAGATGGTGCCCACATAGGTGTCGATGATGCAGATGGTGACATCGTTGTTGTCCTCATCGTAGAAGACCTCAACGGTGCTGCCGTCAGCCACCAGCTTGTTGTTGGCGCTGGAGCTGGAGACCTTGACGGTGTTGCCCTTGGACACGGCAACATCATCGGCCTCGACGCCGTTGTAATAGACCTCGGCGTTCTTGTCCTTCTCGCTCATGTCGAGATCGCTGTAGATATCACCCAGCTTCACGTTGCTGGTGTAAGTCACATCAGCGGCGTCCGCATAGGTGCCGATCTTGTCGCCCTTGAAAGTCCACTTGGTGGCGGGACGGGCGAAGTCGTCGGTGGTCTCGGTCTTGTCCAGCTTGTCGAAGTAGCGCTCGGCAAACTGCAGGTTGGGCTTGTGCATGTTGTTGTCGTAGGAGCCCTGCGCAACTTCCTTGGCCTTGTCGCCGGCGATGGTCACGGTAGCGCCGTTGATGTCAACAGAGGTCTTGGCGTCGTACTCGACCATGGTGGCCTGCAGCATGTTGAAGGCGTACAGGGCAGCCTCCTCACGGGTCACGGCCTTGGAGCCGACGAACTCGTCGTTGCCGTCGTCCAGGCCGATACCGGCAGCCTGCTTGATGACGGCCACGGTCCAGTTGGCACCGGTGTAGCCCTCAATGGCGCTGTCATAGCCCAGAGCGCCCAGCAGCATCTTCATGAACGCATTGCCGCTCAGGGTGGCGGTGGGACGGAAGGTGCCGTCGGCGTAGCCGTTGATGATGCCCTGCTGAGAGCAGTAGGTGATGTAGCCTGCGAACACGTTAGTCACGGGCACATCCTTGAAGGGAGCGGTGTCAGCGCTCAGGTAGGAAGCGGTGGTGGGCCCCAGGATCAGGTTGCAGATGATCTTGGCGGCGGCACCGCGGGTCAGGACTTCAGTGGGCTTGAAGTCGCCGCCGGAATAACCGTCGACAACGCCGATGCCGCTGATGACGTCGACAGCTTCCTTGTAGGTGATGCTGCCGTCATCACTGAAGTCCTTGGCGCCGGCGCTGACGGTGACCAGAGACATGGTCATCACCAGAGCCAGTACCAGAGAAAGGAACTTCTTCATTGGGTGTTTACCTCCTTTAAATTTCCGCCTTCCGCTCCCGTTTTCGTTTGGAGAGATACACTCCTCGCACAACGGCTTGCGGCCCTTGTGGGCCAGCGGTTTTCCGAACAACTTCGGTAGCATTTTGAGTTTTCATGCTACCAAACGGCTGCAAAGCTTGGAAACCCTGGAAAGTCTGGTAGCAAAATTAAAGATTTGGTAGCAGCCAATTATGGAAATTTTTTGATGCATCAGATCAGCCGAGGATTGTGATGACATCCAATGCGCTTTCCGGTACCGCTCTTTCTCTGAATGATTTGGTCTGAAAGGCGGGCCCGCGCTTTCTTGAAACGGATGTCACATCGTTGAAAAATAAAAATACACAGGCATTCCGCCCCTCGCAGAGGTGGATTCCCTTTGTCCGGACTGCGGACTGAAAAGCGAAGGATGATTAAAAATGAGTGACAAATATAATCTGCTAATTTGATACATAAATGAAACCATTGGAATAGACAATGAACAAGAAATCTGATATAATTTTGCGCGGTAAAAGACTATTCTCGCGAGAGGAGCAATTTCATGAAGCGAAAAAAAACCGTGCCGGCAGAGGTGGTTCCAAAACCGGTGAATGATGCGGCGCCTGTGCCGGAGAAAGACCATCCGCTGTATGACCGCCTGTTTGTTGTGGGATTTGCGGTGCTGCTGTTTTTTGCCATGACGGTGCAGACGGTTCCCATGAGCCTGATTCTGGCGGCTGTGGCATTGGCGCTGTCCTTTGGCAGGGGGGGCTATGCACGGTTTCGCGGCCGCCTGGGAATCCCGGTCCTGGGGTTTCTGGCCTTTTTGATCCTCTGCGGGGCCGCCAGCCTGTATACGAGCTTCGGCGCCTACGCTTACGGAGAATATGCCAAGCTGCTGGCGTCCGGAGCCCTGGGCCTGCTGCTGTTGGCACGCGGACGGGAACAGAACGCCGGCGGACTCCTGTTCAGCTTCTCTGCCGTGTGCGGAGTGATTGGGCTTCTATGTATCGATGCCGGGTGCCGGGGACCGCTCTTTCGCGGCTTTGCCTCTTTTATGGAGGGGCTTGGGGATGCAGCTTATCAGAGCCTGGATCAAGCGACCTATACGGGCGCCCGGTTTGACGGCATCTATAACGACGCAAACCTGACCGGCAGCCTGATGGCGCTGGCGGTCTTGGTGGGACTCTACCTGATCCGTACAGGACGGAAACCGTGGGAGCGATTTGCGGCCTGCTTTCTGACCGGACTGTCCGCAGTGGCCTTTTTTACCGCGATGAGCCGTGGTGCCATTCTCTGCTTTGGCGCGACAGTCCTCTGCTATCTGTTGTTTGTGGGAAAAGGGCAGCGGGGCCAGCTGTTCCTGCTCCTGTTTTTCACGGCGTTATCCATGGGCGCATTCGGTCTGCTGTCTATGACGCTGCTCTCCTCCGGCTCTGTTCTTGGGACATTGGCCGCGTTGCCATGCGGACTTGTGCTCTGGGGCCTGTATGAAGGTTTGGGCCAGAAGGCGGCAGAGGTTCTCAATGGACACCCCCGCCTGATCGCGGGGATTGCTACCGGTCTGGTGGTGCTCTGCGCTGCGGGAACGGTGGCCGCTTTTACGCTGACGGAGCCCTTCGTCTGCACGGAGGAAAATGTTCTTTACCGGGGCGCGGACGTCACCTCCGGGGAGACCTATACCATCACCGGCGACTGGGACAACGGCGATGAGATCACTCTGATGGCCTATGGCTCCACCCAGGCGCAGGAGATGGAAAACCGGACGGAGACTTATTACAGCGGACCGCTGTCCGAGGCCTCCTTTACCGTGCCGGAGGGGATTACCCGGGTACTCTTCCAGTTCCGGGGACCGGAGGGGACTCAGATCCGCTCTCTGTCCCTCTCCGACGGTACGAAGATCCCCACATCCTATACGCTGCTGCCGGAAAACCTGGTGAGCCGGTTCCAGAAGAATCTGTTTCAGGACCGCAGCTTCCTGCTGCGGGTGCAGTATCTCAAGGACGGCTGGACCCTGTTTACGCAATCACCGTTGACGGGGCACGGCCTGGGCGCTACGGAGGGTCTGCTGACCTCGGTGCAGCCCTTCTTCTACCAGTCCCTCTATCTGCATAACCATATCCTGCAGGTGATGGACGAGACGGGTCTGCTGGGTCTTGCGGCGTTCCTGGCGCTGATGCTGGGTGCGGCATGGCTGCTGGTGCGGCGGCTGCGGACACAGCAGGATGGTATGGCTGCGGTATTGCTTGCCTGCTGGGTGATGATGAATCTCCACGGGTTGATGGAGATCTCCTTCTCCGTGCGGATGTTCCAGTGTGCCGCGTTTTTCCTGGTCCTTATGAGTGTTGTCTCCTGTGGGGAGCCCGCGGAGGGGAGAAGCGGCGTGCGGATCCTCCGGGTCGTAGGGACCCTGGCCGCCGCACTCTGGCTGGTCGTTTCCTTTGCGATGCTTTTGGGCAGCCAGATGGCACAGGCGCAATTCAGGGACTTCGATACGACGGATATGACCCGGTCGGAATTCCTGGACAGCATGGAAAAGCTGGATCGGATGGACGCCTATACCGATCAGGATTATAAGGTCAACCGGATGGTCAATGCACTGCAGGAGGGGGGCAGCCTCAATCTGGGTGTGGCGTCCCGCTGTGCCCGGGAACTGCGGGAGACCGGGGACTTTGACGCTTGTTATAAAGTCGCCGCTTACTATTATCTGCCCCTGCAGGATCTCTCCGGCTTCTTTGAGATCATGCAGGAGGGACTGGCTCAGGAGCGGTCTAATGCCGATGCGTGGAACAGTGCCTTTGATCTGTACGGACAGGCCTTTGCGCAACTGGACGAGTCGCAGATGGATGCGTTTGTGGCAGGCGTCTTGGCAACCATGGAACAGATGGAGCAGGCCAACGAGTATTTGCTGGTTCCGGTGGCGCTGGATGAGGCCAATCAGGCTCTCGCGGATAGTGTGACCACCGTGGAGACGGAGGACCTGGATGCCTCTGCCGCGTATGCGCTGCTCTCTGCGGTATTTGCCGGGCAGCAGGAATAAGTGGAAAAGAAAACAGAATGGTCCTGAATCCATCGGAACTATCCTGCTTTTACAGAATTATGGCAAAAAGGAAAAAGAATAAGCCGGAAAACTTATCAAAAGTTACCCAAAAACTTGAGCTGCGTCGAAAAATGTGCTAAAATATAAGCTGATTAACTAGGAAAAATGACGAGAAGATGTTTTCTCATTCAGAAGTTTATCTGTGGGTAGCATCTAGAATCTGGGAAGTACCGCCGGACTGGCGTGCGATACGGACCCAGCCGGTCAAATCAAAAGCAGGATGTGTTGTTTATATGGAAAAGATCCCGTTTTCCCCGCCGGATATTACCCAGGCGGAGATCGATGAAGTGGTGGATACCTTGCGGTCCGGCTGGATCACCACCGGTCCCAAGAGCAAACAGTTTGAGCGGGAGATCGCGGCCTATTGCGGAACGGATACCGCGGTGTGTCTCAACTCCGCTACCGCCAGCCTGGAGCTGACGCTGCGTGTACTGGGGATCGGCCCCGGGGACGAGGTGATCGTACCGGCTTATACGTATACAGCCACAGCCAGCCCGGTATGTCATGTAGGCGCCACGCTGGTGATGGTGGACAGCCAGCCGGACTGTTATGAGATGGATTATGCACAGCTTGAAAAAGCCATTACGCCGCGCACCAAGGCCATCATCCCGGTGGATGTGGGGGGGATCCTGTGTGATTACACCCGTATTTTTTCCATCGTGGAAGATCGCCGGGGAGACTTTTCACCGGCATCTCCTCTGCAGGCGCAGCTGGGGCGGATCGCGGTGATCGCGGATGGCGCGCACAGCTTCGGTGCGGTCCGCGGCGGCATCCGCAGCGGTGCATGGGCGGATTTCACCACCTTTTCTTTCCATGCGGTGAAGAATCTCACCACCGCAGAGGGCGGCGCAGTGACCTGGCGCAGGGATCTGGGTCTGGATGATGCGGCGCTCTATCGTCGCTATATGCTGCTGAGCCTTCACGGCCAGGACAAGGATGCCCTGGCTAAGACCAAGGCCGGCGCGTGGGAATATGACATTGTGGCGCCTCTTTACAAGTGCAACATGACGGACATCATGGCCGCCATTGGCCTGGCCCAGCTGCACCGGTATGAGGAACTGCTGGCCAAGCGGTATGCCCTGGTGGAGCAGTATCATGAGCTGCTGGCGAGTACGGCCATTCGCCCCGCCCGGCACCTGACGGAGGATGGCCGCTCCAGCTGCCACCTGTATCTGACGGAGCTGGAGGGGAAGACCCTTTCCCAGCGCAATGCCGTCATTGATGCTCTGGCCCAGCAGGGAATCGCCTCTAATGTCCACTATAAACCACTGCCTCTGCTGACGGCATACCGGGATCTGGGATTCCGGATGGAGGATTATCCCAACGCCTATGGCTTGTATGAGCGGGAGCTGACGCTGCCGCTGTATTCCACACTGACCCAGGCCCAGGCAGAGCGGATCTGCGGGGCACTGCGGGAGATCCTGTAGGAGGAATCATGGCAAATACCCAAACGTTCCAGCGCCTTGCCCCGCCCGGACGGGGTGCAATGGCCGCCAAGCGGCTCTTTGATATCGTCTGTGCGGCCTGCGGGCTGGTGGTCCTCAGTCCGTTGTTCCTGATCACGGCGTTGGCTGTAGGACTGACGTCTCCGGGCGGTATCCTGTTCTGTCAGGAACGGATCGGGCTGGGAGGCAAACCGTTTATCATCTATAAGTTCCGTACCATGCGGAAGGAAAATTCCGGATTGAAGATCACGGCTTCCGGGGATGACCGGATCACACCGGTGGGCCGAATCCTGCGCAAGACCAAGCTGGACGAGTTGCCCCAGCTGTTCAACGTGCTGCGGGGGGATATGAGTTTTGTAGGCCCCCGGCCGGAGGTACAGGAGTATACCGATTTGTACACAGAGGAGCAGAGGCAGGTGTTTCTGGTCCGTCCGGGGATCACGGGGGTGGCATCCATCCGCTATCGTAATGAAAACGACCTGCTTGCCGCCAGCGACGATCCCAACCGTACGTATATTCAGGAGATCCTGCCGGAAAAGCTGCGTCTGGATCTCTCGTACATCCCTCGGGCCGGTGTTGTTCAGGATATCGCCCTGATTTTTGAAACATTGGCGGTTGTGATCCGGGGATAAGCAAAAGAAAGGACAATCGTTGCTCCATGGATATTTGGCTCATCAACCACTACGCGGTGCCTCCGAAATATTATCCCCTGGCCCGGCAGACCTGCTTTGCCAGGTATCTGATGGCCATGGGCCACACGGTGACGATCTTCGCCGCCAGTACCGTTCACAACTCCAACATGAATCTCATTACCGACGGAGCTCCCTGGCGGGATGAGGTAGTGGACGGCGTGCACTATGTCTACATCCGGTGCATGGATTACCAGGGCAACGGGCTCAAGCGGATTTACAACATCTGCGAGTTCGCCTGGAAGCTGCCCGGTGTGTGCCGGAAGTTCCCCAGACCCGATGCCATTGTGGCCACCTCTATGCCCCCCACGTCCTGTGCCATGGGGATTCATCTGGCCCGGAAATACGGCTGCCGGGGCGTGGCGGAGATCGCAGATCTCTGGCCGGAGTCCATTGTGGCCTATGGGATCGCCGGACCCCGGAATCCCGCGGTGCTGGCCCTTCGGCGGCTGGAGAAGTGGATCTATGAAAAGGCGGATGACGTGGTGTTCACCTGCGAGGGCGGATATGACTATATCGTCGAGCAGGGCTGGGAGGGGAGGATCCCCCGTGCCAAGATCCACTATATCAATAACGGCGTGGATCTGGCAGTCTTTGATGAGAACCGGGCGCGCTATACGGTGCAGGACCCGGACCTGGAGGATCCCTCCGTGTTCAAGGTCGTCTACACCGGCTCCATCCGGAAGGTAAATCATCTGGGTCTGCTGCTGGACGCCGCCAAAGAGGTTACAGACCCCAGGGTAAAATTTTTGATCTGGGGAGACGGAGATCAGCGGGCAGCGCTGGAGCAGCGGGTCCGGGAGGAAGAGATCTCAAATGTGGTGTTCAAGGGAAAGGTGGAGAAGAAGTATATCCCCAGCATCGTCAGCCGGGCCGATATCAACTTGATCCATGGCGGAGATCAGGGAAAGGAATTGTTCCGGTTTGGTATTAGCCCCAACAAGATGTTCGACTGCTTTGCGGCCGGGCGGCCCATCCTGATGGATCTCCCTGCAAAATATAATCCAGTGGAGCAATTTCAAGCCGGGATTTGTCTTTCGAGTGTATCGGAGATTCCTGCCGCCATCCGGCAGATTCAGGTGCTTTCGCCCCAGGCCTATGAGAGCCTTTGCGGCAATGCCAGGAAAGCTGCCGCACGGTTTGATTTCCGAGTTTTAACACAGGAACTGATGGAGATTTTGGAAAAAAGGGGATGAGCCGTGTGGAATTTACCTATTCGGCATACAAAAACCTGATACACCTGCTTCAGACGGGCGGATATCGGGTCTGTTCCTATCACAACTGGCAGGATACAGCTCGCTGTGTGATCCTGCGGCATGATATTGACAGCAGCTTGGGCCAAGCGATGGCACTAGCCCGGGTGGAGCGGGAGCTGGGTGTGAGCAGTACTTATTTCGTGCTGCTTACAAGCGATTTCTATAACCCGGCCTCCAAAGGGAGCGTGGAAAAGCTCCGGTCCATCCAATCCATGGGGCACGAAGTTGGGCTGCACTTTGACGAAAAGGCCTATCTGGAAGGGACACCGGAGGAGACAGTGTCCCGCATCCTCCATGAGCGTGATATCCTGGCTTCCATTCTGGAGACGCCGGTGACTACCGTCTCTATGCACCGGCCTTCCCAAGCCACGCTGGAGTCGGACCTTCAGATTCCCGGCATGATCAATTCCTATGGGCAGACGTTTTTCCATGATTTCAAATACCTCTCGGACAGCCGCCGGAGATGGCGGGAACCAGTGGAGGAAATCATCCGTTCCGGAACATATGACCGCCTGCACATTCTGACCCATGCCTTCTGGTACCACAAAGCAGACGAATCCATCACAGAAACCGTGAGTGCGTTTATCCGTTCCGCAAATGCGGAACGCTATGGACAGATGCAGGAAAATATCACAGACTTGGCGAGCATTGTGATGAGGGATCGGTGTTTATGAAAATTAAGGAAATTCTGGATTTTCTGCAGACGGCCCGGATCCCGTTTTCTTTTACAGGTGACCCGGAGAGGGAAGTGGACCGATTTTCTTCTCTCTCCCACTACCGGGAGGGGTCCTTCACCTGGATCAAAAAGCAGGAGAACATCCCGCTGGGAATGGATCTGACGGGTCTGGCTCTGGTATTCGTTGCGGAGGATGTCGATGGCGGTAACGCTCCCAATGTGATCCGGACACCGGAAAGCAAGCACGCATTTTTTTCTTCGATTGAGCATTTTTATGCCCAACCAGAGGAGCGGCCCGCCGTGGGGCAGTTTACCTATATCGGTCCGCGGGTCAAGCTGGGAAGAAACGTCCGGATCGGCCACAACTGCACGCTGGATGGGGACATCACCATCGGGGATGATACGGTCATCTGGAATAGTGTGGTGCTGTTGAACCGGGTGACGGTGGGAAGCCGGTGTGATATTCACTCCGGTGCTGTGATTGGTCACGATGGATATGCCTATACCGAGGATGCCGGGCATCACAAGGTCATGGTGAAGCATTTTGGCGGCGTCAGTATCGGCAACGATGTTCTGATCGGTGAAAACGTCTGTATCAGCCGTGGAACCATTGATGACACCGTTCTGGAGGACGGAGTCAAGATCGATGCGCTGGGGCATATCGCGCATAATTGCTGGTTTGGAAGAAATGCGGCAATGCCAGTTCCGTGCAGTGTCAGCGGCAGCGTGCATGTGGGAGAGAATGCCTATCTCGCCGGCGATATTATCCGCAATCAGTGCACCATCGGAGAGAATGCGTTTGTAGGCTTGGGTGCCGTTGTTGTGAAAGATGTTGCCCCCGGTCAGACCGTGGTGGGAAACCCTGCAAAGCCCTTTATCAAAAAGAAAGCGTGAAGAATATGCAATTTATTGATCTAAAAGCACAGTATCGTGCACTAAAAGATGAGATTGATGCCAATATCCGGGGCGTGCTGGACTCTGCCCAGTTTATCGGCGGCCCTTATGTGAAGGAGCTGGAGGCGCAGCTGGCGGCCTTCACCGACCGGAAGCACTGCATCACCTGCGCCAACGGTACGGATGCCCTACAGATCGCCTATATGGTGGCAGGTGTGGGTGCCGGGGACGCGGTGTTTTGCCCGGACATGACCTTCATCTCCTCCACGGAGCCGGCCAAAATGTTTGGGGCCACTGCTGTATTCTGTGACATCACGCCGGACACCTACTGCCTGAGCCCGGCGGGCCTGGAGCGGCAGATCCAGGCCGTGCTGACGGAGGGAAAGCTGACCCCCAAGGCTGCGGTGGCAGTGGATATTTTGGGAAATCCCTGTGACTATGATGCCATCGGGGCCATCTGCGAGAAATACGGTCTGTTCCTCATCGAGGACGCGGCCCAGAGTTTCGGCGCCTCCTACCATGGGAAAAAGGCCTGCGCCTTCGGCCATATCGCCACCACGTCCTTCTTCCCGGCAAAGCCTTTGGGCTGCTATGGTGACGGCGGCGCTATCTTTACGGATGACGACGCGGTGGATCAGCTGTGCCGGTCTTTGTGCGTCCACGGCAAGGGCCCCGGCGGCAAGTACGACAATGTGCGGGTAGGCATGAACTCCCGGCTGGATGCTATGCAGGCCGCCGTGCTGCTGCCCAAACTCAGGGCCCTGGGCACCTATGAGATGGACGCCCGACAGATGGTGGCCCACCGGTACAACGAGGCGTTTGCCGGCCGGTTTGTGACGCCCTTTGTGGCGGAGGGCTGCGTCAGCGCCTGGGCCCAGTATGCCCTGCTGGCGAAGGACACCGCCCAGCGAGACGCCATCGTGGCCTACCTGAAGGAGGCCGGGATCCCCAATATGATCTACTATCCCACGCCCCAGCACGCGCTGCCGGTGTTCCGGGACGAGCCTCATTACGGAGAGACCTTCCACAACGCGGACGACTACTGTGCCCGGACCTTCTCCCTGCCCATGCATCCCTATCTGGAAGAGGCGGAGCAGCGCAAGGTTATCGACGCGGTTTTGGAGGGTCTGTGATGAAATTATCTGAAGCTGTCCGGGGCGTTTCCGGTACGCTGGCTGCAGATGGGGAGTTCAGCTGCATCGCATTTGCCACGGAACAGGAGCAGTCCCAGTTTCTGACGTTTCTGGAAAAGGAAAAATTCCTCCCGGCTCTGGATAATTCCAAGATTTCCTGTGTGCTGACTACCTCCGCATTGGCGGAAAAGATCCCGCCCCATATCAAAGGTGTGTTCCTCTGTGACCGGCCCAAGGCTGCACTCTTTGAGATTCACAACCGCTTGGCTCGCCATCCGGATTATGTGGGCGCTTCTGCGGCTACTGTGGTGGGGGAGGGGTGCTCCATCAGTCCCCTGGCAGCCATTGACCGTGAAAACGTCGTCATCGGAGACCGCGTGACAATTGAACCCTTTGTGGTCATCAAGGGACGCGTGATCATCGGAAATGATGTGACCATCCGCAGCGGTGCGGTGATCGGTTGCAAGGGATTCTCTTTTTCAAAGGATACACAGGGTCAAAATGTCTCTGTGGAGGATACTGCCCGGATCATCATCGAAGACCATGTGGAAATTTTTGAACAGGTAGCCATCAGTACCGGGATTTTTCCCTGGGAAGAGACCCGGATTGGAGAAAATACAAAAGTGGATGCCCAGTGTTTCATTGCGCACGGCTCCCATATCGGTCGGAATTGCCTGCTGGCGAATGGCAGCCGCTGCTGCGGGAACAGCCGGGTGGGAGATCACGTCTGGGTCGGCGTCGGGGCGATTGTGTCCAACCGCGTGCGCGTGGGCGACGGCGCCCGGGTATCCCTCGGGTCTGTCGTGACGAAAGAAGTTCCCGCCGGGCAGACAGTCTCCGGCAACTTTGCAATTGATCATCAGAAATTTTTATCCAACTTGAAAAAGTCTTTGGAGGAATAATTGATATGTCCATGAAAGAAGAACTGATCGAAAAGATCCAAAACAAGACCCTGTGTATGGGTGTCTGCGGTCTGGGATACGTGGGACTGCCCCTGGCGGTGGATAAGGCGAAACACGGGTTCCGCACCATCGGCTTTGATGTCCAACAGGAAAAGGTGGACATGGTGAACGCCGGGAAAAACTACATCGGCGACGTGGTGGACGCGGATCTGGAAAAGCTGGTGAATGCCGGGATGCTCAGCGCCACCACGGATTTCTCCCGGGTGTGTGATGTGGATTTCATCGCCATCTGCGTGCCCACGCCGCTGGACAAGCACCAGCAGCCGGACATCAGCTACGTCCGGGATTCCACCATCGCCATCTCCAAGCACCTCAGACGGGGATCCATGGTAGTGCTGGAGTCCACCACTTATCCCGGCACCACGGAGGAGCTGATTCGCCCCATCCTGGAGGAGGGCAGCGGCCTCAAGTGCGGGGAGGACTTTTACCTGGGTTTCTCCCCGGAGCGGGTGGATCCGGGCAACCTCATCTATAAGACCAGCAACACCCCCAAGGTTGTGGGTGCCATCGGTGCTGACGCCACGGAGGTGATCTCCATGGTGTACCGCTCCATTCTGGATGGGGACGTGACCACCGTATCCTCTCCCGCCGTGGCAGAGATGGAGAAGATCCTGGAGAACACCTATCGGAACGTAAACATCGGTCTGATCAATGAGCTGGCCATTTTGTGCAATAAAATGGGCATTGACATCTGGGAAGTGGTGGACGCCGCCAAAACCAAGCCTTACGGCTTCCAGGCATTCTATCCCGGTCCCGGCCTGGGCGGCCACTGCATCCCCCTGGATCCCTATTACCTCAGCTGGAAGGCCCGGGAGTACGGCTTCCACACCTCCATGATCGAAGCGTCCATGATGGTCAACGACCGGATGCCTGAGTACACGGTGGAGCGGGCCGGAAAGATCCTCAACCGCTATAAGAAGGCTCTGAACGGCTCCAAGGTCCTGGTGCTGGGCGTGGCCTACAAGCAGGATATCGACGACTACCGGGAGAGCCCCGCCATCCGGGTCATCGAGGAGTTCCATAAAACGGGGGCCATGACGGATTTCTATGATCCCTTTATCCCCAAGTACCGTCATGAAGGCCAGTGGTATCAGGGCCTGGAGGCGCTGACGCCGGAGACCGTCAAAGCCTATGATCTGGTCATCATCACCACGGCCCACACCAAGGTGGACTACCAGATGGTGGCCGAGTGCGGCGTGCCGGTCTTTGACTGCAAGAATGTGACCAAGCACATTCAAAACCGGGAGAACATCGAGGTTCTGTAAAGCCGGCAGCTTCTCTTTTGGGAACGCGTCCGTATGAAGGAGTTTCAGGAATGATCAAAGTATGCCATATGACCAGTGCCCATCAGCCGGGAGACACGCGTATTTTTCAAAAGGAGTGCGTCTCTCTGGCAAAGGCCGGTTACCAGGTTTTTCTGGTGCAGCGGGGAGAGAGCGGGGAGAACTCCGGTGTCCGGATCATCGGTGTGGGACAGCCCTCCGGCGGGCGGCTTACCCGGATGACCTCCTTTGCCCGCAAAGTGTATGAGGCGGCACTGGCCGTAGACGCAGACCTTTATCACCTTCATGATCCGGAGCTGCTTCCCTACGGAATCAAGCTCAAGCGCCGGGGGAAAAAGGTGATTTTCGACAGTCACGAGCTCTATGCCGTGCAGCTGCGGCAAAAACCCTATCTGCCGGGCTGGTGCACGCGGATCATTGCGTTTGGATATGCGCGGTATGAGCGTTACGTCCTCCGGCGCCTGGACGGGGCCATCTTTCCCTGCACCGTGAACGGAGAGGACCCCTTTGCGGGAAGGTGTCCCCACACAGCGCTGGTAGACAACAGCGTCAAGCTGGAGGATTTTTATGAGCGGTATGATCCGGAAGCCGTACGGAACCAGGATCAGATCTGCCTGACAGGTTCTTTGACGGAGGCCCGGGGCATCACCAGTGCGATCCGGGCTGCGGCGTCGGCAAAGTGTACACTTGCGCTGGCTGGCCCGATCTCTCCGGCGGACTATGAGGCCCAGCTCCGGAAGATGCCGGAATTTTCCAGCGTAGATTACCGGGGCGTCCTGGCCAAGGACCAGGTGGCAGCGCTTCTGCAGACCAGCCGGGTGGGCCTTTCTCCGCTTTTGAACCAGGGCCAGTATTGGAAGGCTGAGAATCTGGCCACCAAGATCTGTGAGTATCTGGCCATGGGGCTGCCGGTGGTGATGAACGGGTCTGCCTACAACCGGGCATTCGTAGAGCGCTGGCACTGCGGCATCTGTGTGGACTCGGAGAACGTGGAGGAGATCGCCTCCGCTATCCGGTATCTGCTGGATCATCCGGAGGAGGCCCGGCAGATGGGAGAGAATGGCCGTCAGGCCGTGCGGGAAGAATTCAACTGGGGCGTGGAGGAAAAAAAGCTTCTGGCCCTGTACGAGGAAATTTTCAAGGAATAAAAGGGGACCATCAACATGAAATACGTGCTCATCGGCTGCGGCCGGATCGCCGTCAACCACATCAAAGCCGTGCTGAACAACCACCTGGAACTGGCCGCTGTGTGCGACGTCAAGCCGGAGGCCATGGAGACCCTCCTGGCCAAGCACGGCCTGGAGAAGGACACTTCCATCCGCCGCTATACCGACTATCGGGAGATGATCGAGGCGGAGCAGCCCACTCTGGCGGCCATTGCCACGGAGAGCGGAATCCACGCGGAGATCGCCCTCTACTGCATCGCCCACGGCGTCAACGTCATCATCGAAAAGCCCATGGCCATGTCCATGGCGGATGCCGACGCCATTGTGGAGGCTGCCCAGGCCCACCATGTCAAGGTGTGCGCCTGCCACCAGAACCGGTTCAATCCGGCGGTCCAGGCCACCCGGAAGGCCCTGGAGGAGGGCCGGTTCGGCAAGCTCTCCCACGGCTCCATCCATGTGCGCTGGAACCGGAACAAGGGCTATTACGACCAGGCCCCCTGGCGCGGCACTTGGGCCCAGGACGGAGGCTGCATGATGAACCAGTGCATCCATGGCGTGGATCTTCTGCGCTGGATGATGGGGGATGATGTGGTGGAGGTCTATGCCCAGACGGCTCAGCAGTTCCATCACTATCTGGAATGTGAGGACGTGGGCATGGCGGTGGTGAAATTCGCCAACGGCGCCATCGGCACCATCGAGGGCACCACCAACGTCTACCCCAAAAACCTGGAAGAGACGCTGTATCTCTTCGGTGAGACGGGAACGGTGAAGATCGGCGGTACCTCCACCAATAACATCGACGTCTGGCAGTTTGCCGACCAACGGGAGGAGGACGCAGCCCTGCAGGGGCTTCAGGAGGCCACCAGCAATGTCTACGGCAACGGCCATACCGCCGTTTACGCGGATATGATGGACGCCATCGTCCATGACCGGGCCCCGTATATCGACGCTCAGGCCGGCCGCCGGGCGCTGGAGATGATCCTTGCCATGTATCAGTCCGCGGCCACCGGAATGCCGGTGAAACTGCCGCTCAAGGACGTGGCCTCCCTGGACTTCACAGGCCGGTTTGACAAAAAAGAGGAGACAAACGGGTAAATGAAGCTGCCATCTGTCACAGAAAAACTGCGTGGGAGCCGGGCGGCCCAATCCCTGGAGAAGCTCTCCCGCGTAAGCCGGAGGCATCAGTTTTTGTTCCAGTGCGGACTGATCCTCCTCTACCGGCTGGTGCTGGACTTCATGTACCTTACGCAGCTCTCTCCCATCTACGCCTACAGCGGCTTTACCACGGATCTGGTGTGGATCAAATACGCCCTTTCCTGGCTGCTGGTATTGGTGTGTCTGCCCCTGGTGGTGGGGCTCCAGGGACAGGAGGAACGTCCCTCCTCCATCCTGGTGACGCTGATGAACTATGTTTACTTTCTCCCGATGACGTCCTATCTGGGATGCAAGGGAAGTGATCTGGGCTTCTTCTGCGCAGTGGCGGTGTACTGGCTGGTGCTGCTGGCGGTGCAGCTGCGTATGCCCACCATCTTGGTGCCCAAACTGCCCCACCGGCATACCTCCTTGTTATTTTTTCTCGTGAGTGTGGGGGCGTGCCTGTTCGTTATGGGGATCTCGGGGATCTATACCGGATTCCGGCTGAAGTTGAACCTTTCAGATGTCTATGGGATCCGGGCAGAGGCAGTAGCCTACGATATTCCCGGTCTTTTTGCCTACGTTCTCTCCTGGATGACGGTCATTTTGTCCGTGCTGATCCTGTACTGGCTGCAAAAGCGCCGGTACGTGGCGGTAGGCGTGCTGGTGGTAGTCTATCTGTTCTATTACTCCATCAGCGCACAGAAGTCCGTGTTTTTGTTTCTCTTTTTACTGCTGTTCTGCTACCTGCTGTACCGGAAATGGATGTACCGCTGGTGCGCCGGGCTGTTGTCACTGGGAGTCATGGGCTGCTGGGTGCTGGAGGCCGGGGCCCAGTTTCTCACCCCCATGTCCCTGTTTGTGCGCAGGCTCATGTACGTGCCTGTCCAGCTCAGCGAGGTGTACGCCCAATTTTTCCGGGAGCACCCGCTGAATCTGTTCCGGGACGGGATTTTGGGGAAGCTGTCCTATGACCCGGTCTATTCCATTAAGATCCCCAAGGTGATCGGAGAATATATGGGGACCGGATCCAGCGCCAACAACGGTCTGGTGGGTGATATGTATGCCAATCTGCCGGTCGTGCTGGGGGTTTTCCTGATGCCGCTGATCCTGGTGATCCTGTTCCGGCTGCTGGATGCGGCAGCCAGAGACATCCCCCAAAAGATCTATATCGGGCTGTGTGTGTTTTTTGCTATGAGTTTCTGCAACGGTTCCTGGAGTACCGTCCTGCTGTCCGGAGGATTCCTGATGGCCTGTATCTTCCTGTATCTATTTCCTGTACAAAAAGAGGAGCACGTAAAGAATGAACAATCGTGAACTGCGCGTTCAGGACCTTATTTCCGGGTTCCGGCGCGATTGGAAACTATTTTTGGTCATTGTGGCCGGGTTCCTCCTGCTGGGTCTTGCTGCTGGATTCTTCTTTTCCGGCCGGGCCTCGGCGGAAGGGTCCGGCAGCGCCCAGGCATGGGAGCCGGTGGACTTTGCGGAGGTCCCCATGGGTATCACCTATTATGTGGACTGTTACGACTACATCAAGGAGCAGCGCAAGGTCCTCTGTTCGTACATTGACGGTGTGCGGAACGATTCCTCTATTACGGAATCGCAGCAAGAGCAGCTCCTAGAGATGAAAGAAGAAATCCTGATCTTTGATGAGGACGAGCTTGTTCCTATCTACTGGGATCTGAACGCCCCGGATGCGTTTTACCTGCCCGATGAGCTACGTCAGAGCACTCTGGCTCAGTATCGGCGGGAGCGGGAGACGCTGCTGCAAAATATCAGCAAATCCGAGTATGCCAGATCTCTGCTGGATACCGTGGGCGGCCTGAGTACCAGCGACGCCGCCGTCAATGAGATCTACGCCTCCATTCTTTCCCAGGCAGCGGAATACCGCCAGCTGCAGCTGGATCTGGAACAGCTGGATACCCGGCTGAATCTGCTGGAAAACGAGTATCCCGCGCTGCGCCAGGCCAGTGAAGAAATGGCGCAGCGCCTCGATGACGCCGCCCGGGCGCTGGATGCGCGGGCGGAAGAGGCAGTGGCCCTGCTGGAGGAGATTGCGCAGGAAAACCATCTGAATATCACCTTCTCGGCGGAGCAGGAGGACGTGACGGTCCAGATCGGCCACACTACCCGGCCCGCCACCCGACAGGAGGCATTTACGGCCTTTGTGATCTTCTTTGGACTTGTGGGTATCTGTGCTGGCGGCTTTTTTGTCCTATGCCGGGAGACTTCTTCCTACAAAAAGGAGTCTCTGCAGCAGTGATTTGAAGATTTGAAAGGATACTCTGGGATGCAGTCTCGTTTGCTGAAAAATATTCTCTCTGTCAGTGGCGTGCTGATTTTGGTCAAGGCGCTGGGTTTTTTCAAGCAGATGGTAATCGCCGGCATTTTTGGCGCCAATGCCGAGACTGACCTGATCAATCTGTCCTATGGATTTATCGGCGACATCCAATATCTGCTGGTTCAAGTGATGCTTACCGCAGTGGTATCTGTTTATATTCATGTGAAGGAAGAGACCCAGAATGAAGCCGGGCAGTTTGCCAGCGACACCCTTTGCGCAGGCACCATCGTTGTAGCGGCGATTTCAGCGACCATTTTTATGCTTTCCCCCTGGATCTCAAAATTGCTGGCCCCAAGCTATTCCCAGGAATTGAGTAGCCAGCTCGGGGGCTATATTCGCCTATTTTCCCCGATCCTCATTCCATTGGTTTGGATGGCGGTTTTTCATGCACTTCTCAACTCCAACAAACGCTTTATCCCAGGTCAACTGGAGGGATTGTACCAAAGCGTGATCCTGGTTATCGTGATTATTTTGGGAGCGCCCTATCTGGGCGTGGACTCCCTAGTCATTGGATATTGGTTGTATGCAACCTTCAGCGCCGGGTTTCTGGGTTATCAGGCGCGGACTTATTTGAGGAAGAGCAGTAGAAATCCGTTCCGTAATCCGCAGGTCCGTTCGCTTCTCGCAATGGTTGGACCACTTTCTATCGGCTATGGTGCAGTTTATATCAACCAAATGGTAGACAAAATCCTGGTATCCGGACTGGCGGATGGGACGGTCACTGCCATGAGCTATGCCGCTACACTTTCCAATCTGGTAGGGACACTGATTTGCTCCCTCTGCTCCGTGCTTTATGCCCATGTAACAGAATATATTTCGCAGGAAAAGGAACAGGCTGTGGCCCAACTGACAGAACGGGCGATTTTGGTTCTGGTGATTCTGCTGCTGCCTGTCACTGTGATCGCAGTAAGCCAGGCGGAAGACATAGTCCTGCTCATATATGGCCGCGGCGCATTTGACGCGGAAGCGGCGGCTATGACAGCCCAGGCATTGATGGGCTACAGCCTGAGTTTTATCCCTTTGGCGTTACGTGAGGTATATAGCCGGGTCCAATACGGATATCAGGACTCTAAGCACCCCGCGGTAAACAGTGTCATCGGCATCGCCTGCAATGTTACATTGAGCATTTTGCTTTGTCGAAAGTTCGGTGTATTTGGAGTGACCCTTGCCAGCAGCGTAGCCACCCTAGTAATCGGCATGCTGAATGTGCAGTCTGCTCGCCGGACCGCATCATTCCTGTCGTTGAAATCTCTTTGGAACTTAACACCGAACATATTGATAGGTGGAATCCTGTCCATCCTTTTGACGTGGGGCTGCAAGCAATGGCTTGCAGAACTGCCGCTGCTGATTCGGCTGTGCTTGACCACTTTCTTTGTGTTCTCTGGATATAGTGTTTTGGTCATCCCTGCGGTATGGAAAACCGGGCTTATCAAGCCATGTCATTTTTCGCGCAAACAAAGATGAGCAGGAAAAATATCGCTACTGAAGAGGAGCCTTCTATTAGCGGCTGGTAATTTTTATAGTCCGAGGAAGGACGCTCTGCAGAGATCAGAAAGAAAGCGGCGCGTCCCATATGCAGAGTAGCCTCTTTTTTGAGTGGTCTGCTAGCGCGCTCACGCTATGATTCTTTGCCTGTCCCCACTCAGCTTTTTTGGAGCCGTGCAGGCATTCTGCCTCGAATGCTGGCCTCAATTTGGGGCTATCTTCGCAGAAAGCAGTTGTATCTCTGTGTGCATTGCCACGGGCAACGAATATCAAATGAAGGGAATTATTTTATGTGTGGCATCAGTGGTTATCTGGATCTAGACCGTGGAGTGGATATTGGAATCTTGCGGCGTATGACGGATGTCATCCGTCACCGGGGGCCGGATGACGAGGGATATGCTTTGATTGGCCCCGGTGGGACATCTTTTTTCGGGGGGAACGATACAGTAAAAGGGCTGGAGGTCCCTCCGCTGGAAACTGCCGTGGGGACCGCTTCCTTTTTGGGATTTGGTCATCGCCGCCTGAGCATCTTGGATCTGAGCGTTGGTGGTCATCAGCCGATGTATTTGCCGGAACGGGATATCACCCTCATCTACAATGGGGAGTTATATAACTACATGGAACTTCGCGCCCAACTGGAAGCTCTGGGGTATACCTTCCACACCACCAGCGACACGGAAGTTTTACTGTATGCCTACTGCGAATGGGGTGAAGATTGTCTCACACAGTTCAACGGCATGTGGGGGTTTGCTTTGTGGGATGGACAGGAAAATAAGCTGTTTTGCGCCAGAGATCGGCTGGGAGCCAAACCGTTCCATTACTGGCGCCAGGGAAACCGTATCATGTTTGGATCAGAACTGAAGCAGCTTTGTCAGGATGGTGCCGTACAACGGCGGTTTGACACCTCTTATTTGGCAGCTAACCTGATATATCATATCAGTGATTATAACGATCAGACTCTGATTGAAGGCATGAAGACCCTCCGACCTGGCCATAAGCTTGTTGTGCAGCTGGGGGCCGGTCATAACACCATCGACTCCTTTACCATTTCTTCCTATTGGACGTTGCATGTTCATTATGATAACAGTAAAACCGAGGCGGAGTGGGTGCGGTTGGTGACAGAGGAGTTTTCCAGGTCTTGCCGCTGGCGTATGCGTAGCGACGCCCCCCTGGGGGCGCTTTTGTCCGGAGGGCTGGATTCCTCCTGCATGGTTACTGAGATGTGTTCGCAGATGGAAGACCCCTCACGGTTGCAAACGTTTACTACCAGTTATCCTGGTAACAACTCCTGTGACGAGTGGTTCTTTGCCGATCTTATCAACCGTTCCTGCGGCTGTACAGGTAACCAGATCCTACCGGATGCCGAGGACATTGAAAAGCGTTTTGAGAATTTGGTGTGGCATGTAGAAGGGAGCTGTGGACTCTCTCTTTTAGGCAGCAAATTTTTGTTGGATGAAATCAATCGCCGCGGCTATAAGGTGATTCTCAATGGCCAGTGTGGTGATGAATTGATGCTTGGCTACGAGCGTTATTATGCATTCTTTTTCGCATCCCTGATCAAGAGAAAGCAGTGGAAGACTCTGGTGTCAGAATTTCGTCAGGCCAGTCGCCATTCCAAATTATCTGTGAGAGATCTGGCCGCTTATGCGCTCTACTTTAATCAGCCAGTGGTGCGGGACTCACGGCAGCTTCATCGTGCCGGCCGGTTCATCAACCCCGACCTGTTAGACCAGCGCAATCGTGTGGAGTTGCGGGAGTTGCTGTATCCAAAAATACTGGAAAATCTCCAATACACGGAGTTGACGGCAACCCAGTTGACACATATTGTACGCTATGACGACCGGTTGTATATGTCGGCTTCAATTGAAAGCCGGATTCCTTTTATGGACTATCAGTTCGTGGAACTGTGCTGTCGGATTCCACCTGAGTACAAGATCAAAAATGGTTACACCAAGTATCTGATGCGGCAGGCATTTGACAGAAGAATGCCTCGGGAAGTTACCTGGCGCACGAATAAAATGGGCTTTGGAGCGCCTGTGACACAGTGGGGCAGGAGGTTTTCGCGGGATTATCTGTTGGCGTACATTGAGGATTGCCGTACAGAGAAGTACTTCAAAAAAGAGGCGCTTGCACAGATGGTAACCCGCAATCAAGCGGAACCGTCTATCTATGAATTTCTCGCGGTTGAACTTTTTGCACGGCAGTTTGATGTGTCATAAGTATGGGACATTACAGGGGAAAACTGCTTTGATATAGTTTTTCGGGTGGTGGAGGCTATTTCGCTTTTTGGTGCGAATATTGATATATATTCGCATCCGGACAAACAAGAGGGGAGATCCGCATGACCTGTGTTAAAAGTAAAAATAAGTTACTGACTACAGAAGTGTAGAAACAGAATTACAGGATGTCCTTAGCGGTAAAAAAGCAAAAAATGAGTGGCGCCTAGGAACTTTTGTTAATTGAAAATGGATATGAAAAGTTCCACGCTGGGGCGCTAAACAAACTCACGTCCTCCTGTGCGCACTCCGATAGCAGGAGTTGCTTACACTTGATTTTTTGCGCCATTTTATCCATTTTTCTATGACAAACACAAAATTAAAAAAATCTAGCCGAAAAATGGATTTGAAAAAATAGATGGCAGAAAGATATATTTGCCACTTTAAATTTCGGCCATAACGCTGTATAATTTGTTATATGATCGTAACCTAAATTAAGCGGGGAACGACACATAATGCAATTAGGAGCGTATGGGCAAGATGAATCATCTGCGAAAACAGATTCTCTTTTTGTGTGACAGTCTGATTTTAATTGTTTTTTCGACTTTTTTCTCGTGGTTTTCTCTGCGATATAATCTGACGGATGCAGTTGGACAATCCGTTCAGCTGATTCAAAATTTTGCGTTGCTTTATGCCTGCACAGTGCTTTTCCAACTTTTATTCCGCACGTATGACAGCCTTTGGCGGTACGCTGAGAGTAAGGAATACCTGTCGCTGCTCATGGCTGCATTTTGCGGATTTTTCCTCTACGAGGTCTTGAGCCGCATTTTTCTACAGAGCATAATTTCCTTTATGCTCCTGACTTGTGTGGCCAGCCTCTGGGTCTTGGGAATGCTGTTGCTGCGCTTTGCCTACCGTGTTTACCGCAGTCGGGTACTATTTAGTAAGGGCAGCCATCAAATCCCTGTGGCCATTGTCGGTGCAGGAGCAGCTGGCGTTCAGCTGCTGGATGAGCTCCAGAGCAATCCAGACAGCCGATACAGTGTGCAATGCTTTTTTGATGACGACCTTGGCAAGCTGGGAAAACGAATCCATGGCGTGGAAGTGAAGGGGACGATCAGCCAAGTGCAGGAGCGCCTGCGCGCGATGGATATTCAGGAGATCATTGTGGCGATTCCATCTGCGGGGGAAAACCGCCGCCACGAGATTTTACAGAAACTGTCCGGCCTCGAGCGGATCAAAATTTCTGTTTTGCCCAGTACACTGGACATGATCCGCCAAAAGCCGATGCGCTCTCAACTGCGCGAGGTCCGCATTGAGGACTTATTGGGCCGTGAGCCGGTGTACTTGGACCCAGCGCCTGTGGATGCATATCTCTCTGGAAAAACCGTATTGGTCACTGGAGGCGGCGGCTCTATCGGTTCAGAGCTGTGCCGACAGATTGTCAAGCACGATCCCAAAGAGCTGGTGATCGTGGATATCTATGAGAATAACGCCTATGATATTCAGCAGGAACTGCTGTACCAGTATGGTGGGCGGCTCAATCTGAAAGTGGAGATCGCTTCTATACGGGACAGGAGGCGGATGCGGCAGATCTTCGCTACATACCGGCCGGATGTGGTTTTTCATGCCGCTGCGCACAAACACGTGCCGCTTATGGAAAACAGCCCTCAGGAGGCGATCCGCAACAATGTATTTGGCACACTAAACCTCGTGCGGGCCGCGGATGAGTTCTGTGTTCAGAAGTTCCTGCTGATCTCCACAGACAAAGCGGTCAATCCCACCTCTGTAATGGGCGCCAGCAAACGGCTTTGCGAGATGATTCTTCAGTCCATGAAAGGACACAGCGGCACAGATTTCGTGGCGGTTCGATTCGGAAATGTCCTGGGCTCCAACGGCTCCGTAGTACCGCTGTTCCAGCGGCAGATCGCCGCGGGGGGACCGATCACGGTAACAGACAAGCGCATTATCCGTTATTTTATGACAATTCCGGAAGCTGCGCAGTTGGTGCTGCAGACCGGT
The DNA here is from genome assembly GCF_025567605.1 of Oscillibacter acetigenes. Lineage (NCBI taxonomy): Bacteria > Bacillati > Bacillota > Clostridia > Eubacteriales > Oscillospiraceae > Oscillibacter > Oscillibacter acetigenes. The sequence continues at coordinate 404,246 of NZ_JAOQKG010000002.1, forward strand.
GCCATGGCCCGGAAGAACGAGCTGTTTGTTCTGAATATGGGACAACCTGTAAAAATCCTGGATTTGGCGGAAAATATGATCAGACTCTCCGGGTATGTGCCGTATCGGGACATTGACATTGTGGAGACGGGGCTGCGGCCCGGCGAAAAGCTGTACGAGGAGCTGTTGATTGCCAGCCGGGACATTGAGCAGACGGAGAACAGCCAGATTTTTATCGAGCGGCAGCCGGCGATTACTCCCGGTGAGCTGAGAGAGAAGCTGGAGATTCTCCAGGAGGCCCTGGAGAAGGATGATTCCTCCTGCATTCGGGAGGCGCTGCACAGGGTTGTGCCAACTTTCCATGAGCCGGAAGAGGTGAACTGCGGGCAAGGCGCCGAGGTCCGCATTCCGCAACAGGCTGCTTTCAGATAAAGATCAGAATTTTCAAAAAACCGCCATGCGAAATGTCAGCGCATGGCGGTTTTTTCAGGACAGATTTCCTACACGATATAAGGAGAGTTCTATGACCAATCATTTTTCCCTTGCCAGATTCCTGCTCTGGATTCCTCCATTGCTCTGGTATCGAATCATTTGGGGATTTTCCGCCCAGACAGCGTCTGCCTCCGGGAAAGTATCTGATGGACTTCTGCATCGCATCTTAATTGTGCTGTCGCCTGCGTATGCCCGGTCCGAGGCCGATATTCAGGGGGCAGCTGTTGAGGTGCTCTCGTTTTTTGAGAGAAAAGCCGCCCACATGTTTTTGTATTTCCTTTTGGTCATCCTGTTGTTAGCGGCGCTTGCGCCCTTTGTCCGGAACATCCTGCGCCGGTCTGCTGCCGCGGGAGTTTTCTGTGCCGTCCTGGCAGCCCTGGATGAGATTCATCAGACGTTTGTTCCAGGGCGCAGTGGAGCTGCACGAGATGTGGCGGTCGATTTGGCGGGAGCCGCAATCGCGTATGGTATTTGGTTTCTACTGCGATGGGTAGGAGCCGCGCGAAGAGACCGGCGCCGGCTGTCTGCAATCCGAACATGGATGCCCGCAGGGATTGGCCTTCTCAGTGCCTGTATTCTGCCGCACCTTACACAATCCGCCTTCAGCCATCCGGTTTTTGAGCGCCTCTGTCAGCGGTTCCTGGAAAATTGGGAAACGCTTGACGCAGCCGGAAAGATCGCTGTATTAGAGGGGATCTCTCCTGTTATGAAGGAGATGTTATATGCGGGAACAGCGGGGCTGTTGGGGCTGATGACTATCCTGACGCTGGCAATGCGGGGATGGCCGCTGCTGCGCTCGATCACGGTATCGGTGTCAACTGCTGCGCTGGCAGCGGTCTTCTTTGCGGGGCTGCATAGTTGCTGCTTGATCCCGGGACTTTTATCTATAGCCATGAGTGTCCTTCTGGGAAGCATGGTTTGGGCCAGCTGCATTTTAATTGTGAAAAGCAAAGCGCTGCTTCTCCATAAAGAATTCCAGATGTAAGCACGAAGCCCCAACGGGCTTCGTGCTCTTTCAAATAAGCTTATAGTGCGGCCAGGGACCGCCAGATCGGAATCCGATCATATCAAACAGAATCAAGAGCGGGCCGGCCAACAGCAGCCATAAAAGCGCATATCTGAGACAAATCTGCCCCAAAAAATTGCCGAAAAGAGAAGTGTAATCCCAAAGCCCCAAACCAAGCCAGACATTGAAAACCAGCCCGGCGGTCAACTGGGAAACAATCAGCACGATCCCTCCCAAAACTGCCTGGAGCCACAGCGGAAATGTCCAGGGCATTCGTTCGTTGACAGCGTCCAAAGGGATACACAGGAGGGAGAATACGGCAAGATCGGTCCAATGGCAGTTTCCGGTCAAAAGAAGCTGTAAAGCGCAGAAAACGACTCCGCCGCAGAACCATCGGAATATATGCCAAAGCAGCTGCATGATACGTCCCCCTCAAAAAAATTATCCGTTTCCCATCCTCCCTGATTAGGCATGCACAATGCTGAACGCCGGAAACAACAGTTCCCATCCGGTATGCGGATGACGGAGCTCCTTGCCAAGGTATTCGTGAAGAACCTCGTGCGCGTGGCCACAAACTCAAGGCCAGTGGCCAATCGGAACTGCAGTATGGAGGATTTTTCGGGCAGCTCCGTTTGATTTCTCCAGTATGCGGACTGGCAACGTGATGTCGGAAACCTTGCGGGAAAGCGTCTTTAGATGAGCTGCATGGCTATATTTTGGCAGCGGCAAATGACAAGAGGCCATTGTTAGTTTATGCACATTACCGCAAAATAGAAGTCATTTCCGATTTTAGAAAAATTTATTACTCCATAGAGAAAACGTAGATTCTGCTGAACAGAGAAAGGCTCCGGACGGGTGGCCTTCATTCACTGTTTTCCGTGCCTGTCGTACTCTTGGGGACAGCAATCTTTCGGGGGTATGGCGCGAATGTGCCGCCGACTATCGGGTGACATTCCGGTTTTCAGAGTGTCGATTTCGCCGATGCCTTTTTCCGGGAGCGTACAGCCAGCTGCAATTTCTCCATGATGTTTTGGGGGCCGGATTTCCGGCGGACGGAGTCTTTTGTGGACGAAACGAGGGAGAAATCGGGCACATCCGCTGCGGGGGTTGGAGACAGTACGGTTATATCTACGAAAAAGAGAGGAGCCGTTTGGCTAAAATAGAAAAAATGGCGGAGGCCCTGGAAAAGAAGTTGATTTTTCTCCCTAAAAATGATAGTTTGTAAGAGAGCACGCAGAGAGGCGTGTGATTGCTTTCCACATTTCTGTGAACGAACACAGAATGGAGAGAAGTGTGCAAAACATGCGGCCCGCTCTCACGGGACCGCTGGAAAAATTCTGAGGCTTCACAAGGGGGAAATTCCAATGTTTGATTCCAACCACGTATTCCTGGGCATTGCACCTATCGGCTGGTGCAACGACGATATGCCGGAGCTGGGCGGGGAGAACACCTTCCAGCAGACCGTCAGCGAGATGGCACTGGCGGGCTTCACCGGCTGCGAGATCGGCAACAAGTATCCCAAGGATCCTGCCGAGCTGAAGAAGGCCCTGGACCTGCGCGGCATGCGCATCGCCAGCCGCTGGTACTCATCCTTCCTCCTGACCCGCCCCTTTGAGGAGGAGGAGAAGGACTTCATCGCCAACCTGGACTTCCTGGCTGCTGTGGGCGCCAACCGCATCAACGTCAGCGAGCAGAGCTACTCCATCCAGGGCAAGATGGACGTACCCGTGCTCACCGGCGGCCACAAGCATGTGATGGACGACGCCGAGTGGAAGCTCCTGTGCGACGGCCTGAACAAGCTGGGCAAGATCGCTGCGGACCGGGGCTTCAAGCTGTGCTTCCACCACCACATGGGCACCGTGGTCCAGACCAGCGAGGAGACGGACCGCATGATGGCCAACACCGATCCCCGGTATGTGTTCCTGTGCTATGACACCGGCCACTTCACCTTCGCCGGCGAGGACCCCCTGGCTATGCTGAAGAAGTACGTGGACCGGGTGGGCCACGTCCACCTGAAGGATATGCGGCTGCCCGTGGTGGAAGAGGCCCGGAAGAATGACTGGTCCTTCCTGCAGGCCGTCCGCAATGGCGCCTTCACCGTCCCCGGTGACGGCGACGTGGACTTCGATCCTGTGTTCAAGGTGCTGGCGGATGCCGGCTACCAGGGCTGGCTGCTGGTGGAGGCGGAACAGGATCCTGCCAAGGCCAATCCGCTGGAGTATGCCATGAAGGCACGGAAGTACATCCGGGAGCATACGGGACTCTAATTCGAAGGGGGACTGCGTCCCCCCTCGACCGCCCCCCTCCCCAGTGACGTCGGTCACTGGGGACGCCGCCCAGGGCGGCTAAGTCAATGTATTTTCGGCAGGCGCATGTCCTGCCGAAAATGGTTGAAATGCATCGCGCCGCTGGCGCGAATGGAATTTGAGCAACAATCTTTATTTAGGAGATGACTCCAATGGCCTATATGAACAAGAACGCCGAGCTGAAGAACGGGTACAATGCCTATATTGACTCCTCTGTGGACGACATGGGCACCCAGATGGACGTGGGCCTGCTGCTGATGGAGGCGGGGGATACCTACGTCTATGAGGATGCCAAAAAAGAGGTGGCAATCCTCCTGTTTTCCGGCTCTGTCACCTATGAGTGGGACGGCAAGAAGGTGGAGGCCGACCGGCCGGACTGCTTCCACCACGATGCCTACTGCCTGCTGGCCGGCTGCGGCACGAAGGTGACCATCACCGCCAAGGCCCACAGTGAGCTGTATATCCAGGCCACTGTCAACGAGACGCCCTATGAGGCCGTCATGTACACCCCGGACAAGGTCCAGGTGGAGCACAAGGGCTTTGGCGGCGAGCTGATGGGCTGCATGTCCCGGGAGATCAAGACCTTCTTCGACCTGGACAACGCCCCCTTCTCCAAGATGGTCCTGGGCGAGGTGCTGAATCTGCCCGGCAAGTGGAGCTCCTATCCGCCCCACCACCATCCCCAGCCGGAGGTGTACTTCTACCGCTTCGACTATCCCGACGGCTTCGGCGCGGGCTTTGCCAACGGCGAGATCTTCAAGACGCAGCACAATGGCTGCGCCGTCATCAACCATGGCTTCCACTCCCAGACCGCCGCGCCGGGCTATGCCATGTGCTACGCCTGGGGCATCCGGCACCTGGAGGGGGATCCCTGGGACAAGACCCGCATCGACGATCCGGAGCACGCTTGGCTGTGGAAGGCCGATGCCAACGACCACATCTATCCCAATCACTGACAGGAGGTAATCACCCCATGAAAACCGTTCGTTTGACCATGGCGCAGGCTTTGGTCCGTTTCCTTGAGAACCAGTATATCGAAGTGGACGGCGAACAGAGCCGCTTCGTCCGCGGTGTATTCATCATCCCCGGCCACGGCAACGTGGTGGGCCTGGGCCAGGCCCTGAGCCAGGAGGCCAAGCACCTGGAGATCTGGCACGGCCAGAATGAGCAGGGCATGGCCCAGGCAGCCGTGGCCTTCGCCAAGCAGATGAAGCGCAAGCAGATTTGCGTGGCCACCTCCTCCGTGGGCCCCGGCGCGGCCAACATGGTCACCGCCTGCGGCACCGCCACCGCCAATAACATCCCCCTGTTGGTGCTGCCCGGCGACGTGTACGCCTGCCGCCAGCCGGACCCCGTGCTCCAGCAGGTGGAGCAGACCAACAACCTCTCCATCTCCACCAACGACGCCTTCAAGGCCGTCTGCCGCTACTGGGACCGCATCGTCCGGCCGGAGCAGCTGATGAGCGCCATGATCTCCGCTTTCCGGGTGCTGACGGACCCCGCCAACACCGGCGCCGTCTGCATCGCCATGCCTCAGGACGTGGAGGGCGAGGCCTATGACTATCCCGAGAGCTTCTTCAAGAAGCGCGTCTGGCGTCTGGAGCGCCGTCCCGCCACCGAGGCCGCTCTGGCCGACGCGGCGGAGGTCATCAAGAAGGCCAAGCGGCCCATTCTGGTCTGCGGTGGCGGCGTCCGTTACTCTGAGGCCCACGAGGAGTTCCGGGCCTTCGCAGAGGCCACCGGCATCCCCTTCGGCGAAACCCAGGCCGGCAAGAGCGCCATCGAGTGGACCCACCCCCTGAACCTGGGCGGCCTGGGCGTCACCGGCTGCTCCGCCGCCAACGATATTGCCAAGAAGGCGGACGTGGTCATCGGCGTGGGCACCCGCTACACCGACTTCACCACCGCCTCCAAGTGGCTGTTCAAGGACACCTGCAAGTTCGTCAACATCAATGTGTCCGAGTTCCAGGCCCTGAAGATGGACGCCGTGCCCGTGGTGGCCGACGCCAAGGATGCCCTGCCCCGCCTGCTGGCGAAGCTGGACGGCTACAAGGCTCCCTACACCACTGAGGTGTCCGCCGCCCGCGAGAAGTGGGCCAAGGAGCTGGAGCGCCTGGATCATATCACCTTTGAGGACAAGAAGAGCTGGAAACCCATCATCAACGACGCCAACGCCGACTCCGCCAAGCGGTTCGCCAAGGACCTGGACGCAGGCCTGTGCCAGACCACCGTGCTGGGCGCCATCAACGCCATGATGAGCGAGGGCGACGTGGCTATCGGCGCCGCCGGCTCCCTGCCCGGCGACATGCAGCGGATGTGGCGGCCCACCGGCATCGACTGCTATAACATGGAGTACGGCTACTCCACCATGGGCTATGAGATCGCCGGTGCCCTGGGCGTGAAGCTGGCCATTGGCGACAAGCGGGAAGTCTACGCCATGTGCGGTGACGGCAGCTTCAACATGCTCCACGGCGAGCTGGTCACCGCTGTTATGGAGCGCAAGAAGATCAACATCTGCCTGTTCGATAACGCCTCCTTCGGCTGCATCAACAACCTGCAGGTGGGCCACGGCAACGTGACGCTCTGCACGGAGCTGCGGTACCGCAGCAAGGACGGCCTGTTCGGTGACTTCCTGAACATCGATTACGCCAAGGTAGCGGAGGGCTACGGCTGCAAGAGCTACTCCATCCGCACCATGGAGGAGCTGGCGGCGGCCTTCGAGGACGCCAAGAAGGTGAAGGACCGCCCGGTGCTGTTCGACATCAAGGTGCTGCCCAAGACCATGACCGACGGCTACGGCTCCTGGTGGCGCGTGGGCGACACGGAGGTGTCCGAGCGGCCGGAGAACCTGGCGGCCTATCAGGATCACCTGGACCACGTGAGGGACGCCCGGAAGTATTGATCCTCTCAAGGGGGAGCTTGCTCCCCCTCGACCTCCCCTACCACCAGTGACATCGGTCACTGGTGAACGGCGCCCCAGGCGCCTGGGGCGGGGAATTTTCGGCAGGCGCATGTCCTGCCGAAAATGATTGAAAGATCTTCTTTCGCCGCTGGCGAAAGAACTGGGAAAACACTTGGTTTCCCCAAGTCCCTTTCCTGCGGGTATCGAAAGAGGAGGAGATTCGTTTGAATTGTCCTTTTTGCGGCGCGGAAATGGGGAGCGGCGCTTTGCAAAGCAACTATGGAATCTATTGGCTGCCAAAGCCTCGGAAAGCCGGACCACCGGACTTGTCTAAGGATGCAGAGCATTTGAGCAGGCAGGATACCCCGCTTATTACGCCACCTTATATCCCAGCCTCCCGCTGTACCAAGTGCCGGAAGATTATTCTTGATTACTGAGCTGCCGCCCCGGTCGGCACGTCTATGACCGTCCGGGCCACGGTGCGGCGGGCGGTTGATAACCGCCCCTACAGGAAGATCTCCGGGCTTTCCCGAACTGCCAGGAGAGCGGCAGCGAAAAGCGGCGCAGGATGTATCCCTGACTTCCCCGGGCTGGTGGTTTCCCCAAGGGTAGCGCGTTTCCGTCCCTGACTGCCGCAAGGGACCGTCAACCATCCCCCGCCGGCGGCAGGAGGTCTGCGCCTGCGCAGACCGACCCGCCGAACATGTTTTCTTTTCCACCGGGCGCGGCGCATTTTCTTTTTGATGTCTCAAAAAGAAAATGGGGGGCGCATCTGCCAGACATCATCATAGCTGCCTTTCCCCGCTGAAACGGGCGGCCTTACAACTGCATATCCTCATTTTCAAATAAAGGAAGGTACACAATCATGGATAAGGTTCTGAAAATCGGCATCATCGGCTGCGGCGCCATCGGCAAGGATCACTGCCGCCGCATTATCGAGACGGTCCCCGGCGCCACGGTCGTGGCCGTCAGCGACTATGTGGCTGCTGCCGCCGACGAGACTGCCGCCAAGTACGGCATCAAGTCCTATGGCAACGACTGCGACGGCATGATCAAGGACCCTGAGGTGGAGGCCGTGGTCATCACCTCCATCGATCCTACCCATCACGACTACGTCATGAAGACTCTGGCAGAGGAGAAGTGGTGCTTCTGTGAGAAGCCCCTGAGCCAGAACGCCAAGGACTGCGAGGAGATCATCCGCCGGGAGCAGGAGATCGGCAAGCGGCTGGTGCAGGTGGGCTTCATGCGCCACTATGATCGGGGCTACGCTGAGATGAAGCGGATCATCGCCTCCGGCGAGCTGGGCAAGCCCCTCATCATCAAGGCCTGCCACCGCAACGTCTCCCAGGGCCCGGGCTTCAAGACCGAGAACGGTGTCACCAACGTCGCCATTCACGAGCTGGACATCTGCCGCTGGCTGCTGGATGACGAGTATGAGGACGTGCAGTGCGTGAAGGTCCGCCAGTCCTCCAACTCCGACAAGGGCTATGATAACCCCCAGGTGATGCTGATGCGCACCAAGAAGGGCTGCTTCATCGATGTGGAGGTCCAGGTGGCCGACGGCTACGGCTATGACATCCAGTGCGAGGTGGTCTGCGAGAACGGCACCGTCAAGCTGCCCGATCCCTACGCCGTGGTGTGCCGCTCCCGTCCCGCCGGCTGGGACAGCGTGAAGCCCGCCGAGTCCATGCCCATCATGACCGACTGGAAGGAGCGCTTCATCGAGGCTTATGACATTGAGTTCTGCAAGTGGGTGGAGTCCGTCCATGCCGGCAAGCTCACCGGCCCCTCCTCCTGGGACGGCTACGTGGCCTGCGTGGCTGGCGACGCTCTGAACGCCTCCCGCGGAACCTCTCAGTTCCTGAAGGTGGAGACCATGGAAAAGCCGGAAATGTACAAGTAATCTGCAAAATCAAGCGCAAAAAGGCCGCCCTCCCGGGCGGCCTTTTTGCGGGGATCCCCTGGGAAGCGTGAAGGGTCGAGAGTTGAGAACGAAGAGCGCTGCTGTTTGGATAGAAGCTGCCTCTTCGTATCTCTGATTTCCACCCCTCACGTTTTGCTCTGTTGGAGGACTTGTTTCTTTTTGTTTCCAATCGTTCACAAAATCTCCCTTGTTTTCGCGGTCGGAAGGCTGTACCATAAAAACAGAACAAAGAAGATCAGACGGCCGTCCGCGGCCGGAAAGGAACGATATGAACATACGAAAGAAAATCCTGACTCGCTGCGGCGCCCTGCTGACGGCGGTTCTGGTGCTGGCCCCAACCGCCCTGGCGGCGGAGGCTGAGATACCGTACATCCCCCAGACTGTCCCGGCGGCCCAGCTTGCTCCGGCAGACCAGAGGGGGCAGGAGGACTGGCAGCTGCTGCTGGTGAACCCTTGGCACACGGTGCCGGAGGGATATGAGATCAAGCTGGCCACGTTATCCAATGGACTCCAGGTGGACGAACGGATCTATGATGATCTGGATGACATGCTCTCCGACTGCCGGGAGGCGGGCCTGAACCCCATCGTCTGCTCCGCTTACCGGACAGAGGCCACCCAGACCCGGCTGTACCGGAACAAGGTGGCGCGGGTCCGGGCCTCCGGTGTGCCGGAGGACCGGGTGGAGGCGGAGGCCGCCCGGTGGGTGGCCAAGCCCGGCACCAGCGAGCACCAGACCGGCCTGGCTCTGGACATTGTAGCCGCCGGCTATCAGATCCTGGACGAGGAACAGGAGGACACGGCGGAGCAGAAGTGGCTGATGGAGAACAGCTGGAAGTACGGCTTCATCCTCCGTTATCCTTCGGAGAAGAGCGACATCACAGGCATCGGGTACGAGCCCTGGCACTACCGTTACGTGGGCAAGGCGGCGGCAGCGGACATCTACCGCACCGGCGTCTGCCTGGAGGAGTATCTGAGCCAGGAGGGGCCGGAGGCGGAGCTGGCGCCTGCGCAGACAATCCGGCAGGCGGCCCCGGCATCCGGCTCTATGGAGACCGCGCCGCAGGGGGCGGCGGCCATCTGAAACTGCATCCACATACACGGCGGGGAAACCCGCCGTGTATATTTTCCCTGAATTCCTACTTGACAAATAGGATTTTTTGTGAGATAACTATACCATAGTAATTAACTGGGAAAAGGAGTGAACCAGATGAAGATTTACGCGGACAACGCGGCCACCACTCGGGTGAGCGACACGGCGCTGGCGGCCATGACGCCCTGCTTTCAGGAGATCTACGGCAATCCTTCCAGCCTTCATACGCCGGGACAGCGGGCGGCGGAGAAGCTGGCGGCCGCCCGGGCGATCTTTGCACGGAACCTGCATGCGGATCCCCGGGAGATCACCTTCACCTCCGGCGGCAGCGAGGCGGACAACCAGGCCCTCCGTACCGCGGCGGCCTTGGGGGAGAAGCGGGGCAAACGTCATATCGTCTCAACGAAATTCGAGCACCATGCCGTGCTCCATACCCTCCAGGCCCTGGAGCGGGAGGGCTTTGAAGTAACCCTGCTGGACATTCCGCCGGACGGCGTGGTGACGGCGGAGCAGGTCCGGGATGCCATCCGGCCGGACACTTGTCTGGTGAGCGTCATGTTTGCCAACAACGAGATCGGCACCATCCAGCCCATTGCTGAGATCGGCGCCGTCTGCCGCCAGGCGGGGGTCCTGTTTCACACGGACGCGGTCCAGGCGGCAGGCCACCTGCCCATCGATGTGGAGGCGATGCAGGTGGACCTGCTGTCCCTCTCCGCCCATAAGTTCCATGGGCCCAAGGGCGTGGGAGTGCTGTACGCCCGGCGCAGTATTCCTCTGGCTACGCTGATCCATGGCGGTGCCCAGGAGCGGGGGAAGCGGGGCGGCACGGAGGACATCCCCGGCATCTGCGGCGCTGCGGCCGCCTTTGACGAGGCCTGTGCCACCATAGAACAGAACGCCGCCTACCTCACGCCTCTGCGGGACAGGCTGATCGCCGGCCTTACCGCCATCCCCCACACCGCGCTGAACGGCGATTCGGCCCGGCGGCTGCCGGGGAATGTGAACGTGTGCTTCGAGGGGATCGAAGGGGAGTCCCTGCTGTTGCTGCTGGATGAAAAGGGCATCGCCGCCTCCTCCGGCAGCGCCTGTACCTCCGGCTCCCTGGACCCCAGCCATGTGCTGCTGGCCCTGGGGCGGCCCCACGAGGTGGCTCACGGCTCCCTCCGGCTGAGCCTGAGCCATGAGAACCGGCCGGAGGAGATCGACTATATCCTGGAGGTCCTGCCGGGGATCGTGTCCTATCTGCGGGGCATGTCCCCTGTGTGGGACGAGCTGGAGACCGGCCTGCGGCCGCATCTGATCTGAAAGGAGACAATGACTATGGCCTTATATAGTGATAAAGTGATGGACCACTTCCAGCATCCCCGGAACGTGGGGAAGCTGCCCGACGCCGACGGCGTGGGCGAGGTGGGCAACGCCAAGTGCGGGGATATCATGCGGATGTATATCCAGGTGGACCCGGAGACCCAAGTGATTACCGATGTAAAGTTCAACACCTTCGGCTGCGGCAGTGCCATCGCCACCAGCTCTATGGCTACGGAGATGATCAAGGGCAAGCCTGTTTCCGAGGCCCTGCAGCTCACCAACCGGGCAGTGGTGGAGGCTCTGGACGGCCTTCCGGCCCATAAGCTCCACTGCTCTGTCCTTGCGGAAGAGGCGGTGCGGGCTGCTATCCGGGATTACTACGACCGGAACAGCATCCCCTACGGAGAGGAACTGCGGGCTTGCGAAGGACATTGCGATACCTGCGGACATTAAGAAAACGCCTCGGAGCAATGCTCCGGGGCGTTGTTTCTCCCAATCAAAAATCATCGTCCCCGTCTAGCTCGTCCTCGTACGGGTAGCAGTCCGCGAACATCTTCTCAAACCGGCGCTGATTCTTCCGGTCGTTGGGCGTCATCCGATTCAGATTCTTCAGAAAGGACAAAATCATACCGAAGAGATATCCAAAGGTGCCGGGGGCGGCGGTGAGCCAGATCATCAGCGCGGAAATCACGGCCACGCCCAGAAAGCCGATCACCGTGCGCCAGGCGATCCGGCGGAGTGCCAGCGCCAGATCAAAGGCCGGGACCTGGTGCTTCCGGCGTCTGGCCAGGGAGATGGAGGAGCAAAGCGCCACCAGGGCCTGAACGCCGAAGATGCTCATGATAAGAAAACCGGCGACAGCCGCGCACAGAAAATGGAGGGCGATTGAGGCGATATCCATGCAGGGTTCTCCTCCCATGTCCAACTGAGTACGATCATTATACAGGAAAACCGCCGGTTTGACAAGGGGTGTTCACGCGAGCCACCATGTCCGGCCGTCCAACTGTCCGTCCTGGATGGTCACTACGCCATAGGAGGGGCGGGTGGGGGCACCGATGCTGCCGGGATTCAGGAACAGTGTCCGGCCCCGCCGGTCCACCAGAGGTCTGTGGGTGTGGCCGAAGAGGAAGAGGTCCAGCTGTTGTTCCTCCGCGGCAAACCCCGCGGTCACCAGGGACTGCTTCACGCCGTAGGTGTGGCCGTGGCACAGGAGAATACGCTTGCCCCGCAGCTCCAGCAGCCGTTCCGCCGGCTCTGTGGGACGGAAGTCACAGTTGCCCGGAACCTGTTCCAGGGGGATGGAGGGAAACCTGTCGTGGAGCCGTTCCCCGTCCCGCCAGCAGTCCCCCAGATGCAGAATCAGGTCCGGGGAGGTCTGCTCCACGGCCTGCTCCATGGGACTGACGGCGCCATGGGAATCCGAGAGTACCAGAATTTTCATAGGCATTTCCTTTCCGGAGAGGTCTTTTGGTTCAGTATAGAGGACGGCGGCAGATTTTGCAAATTTTTTGCGTGGATCCCCGGCGCGCTTTCCCGGATGCGGAAAAATTGAAAAAGGGGCTTGACAGAGCAGAGCGGCTATGGTATATTCTACCTGTGGTTAGTTAAAACTAACTAACGGCGCGGGCCGGGAGCGGCCCATACTTTCAACGCCGGGGTTTGCTAAAACTAACTTCGGCGGCAGGAACGGAGGGCAGTCATGGAACGGAGCTTTGAAGCGGTGCTGGTGGAACAATGTGCCACCACGCTGGCGGGTGTGAAGCCGGCCAGCCTGTTCCGGTATCAGGGCGCTGACAAGCGGCAGCCCCGGGAGGCCGCGGCCCGCTGGGCCAAAGAGCTGGCCCCTTACGGCATCACCATCCGGGTCCTGAAATACTGTCCGCAGACGGGTGCTTGTCTGATCTACCTGTACCGGGCCGGATGGCTTCGGTCGATCCTCTCGGAGCCATCCACCCGCGCCTTTCTGGCGGGGCAGGGGTATGGGGCGGATCAGAGCTGTCAGGAGCTGCTGAGGCAGCTTTCCAGGCGGCTGTGCCTGGAGCGGGAATTCCCCCATGAGATCGGCGTCTTTCTGGGCTACCCCCTGGAGGATGTGGTGGGCTTCATCCGGAACCGGGGCAGGAACTACACCTGCTGCGGATACTGGAAGGCCTACGGCGACCCGGAGGCGGCACAAAAGCGTTTCGATCAATACCGCCGCTGCACTGCCGCCTGCTGTGAGCAGTTCCGGAAGGGCACGGCCATCACGCAGCTGATCGCAGCGTGAGCTCCAACACAAGCTGGAAAGGAAGCAATGCTATGAACAAATTAGCCATCGTATACTGGAGCGGTACCGGCAACACGGAGACCATGGCCAACTGCATCGCAGACGGCGCCAGGGAGTCCGGTGCGGAGGTCGCCATGCTGCCCCCTGGGGAGTTCTCTGCCGCCCGGTTTTCTGAATTTGGTGTCGTGGCCTTCGGCTGCCCCGCCATGGGCGCCGAGCAGCTGGAGGAGGACGAAGTGGAACCCATGTTCGCCGGATTGGAGGACTCTCTGGGCGGAAAGAAGATCGCCCTGTTCGGCTCCTACGGCTGGGGCGACGGCCAATGGATGCGGGAGTGGTGCAGCCGCTGCGAGGCGGCGGGCGCCAACCTGTATGACGAAGCGGGCCTGATCGCCAATGATTCTCCCAATGAAGAGGCCCGAGAGGCCTGCCGGGAGTTGGGCCGCAAGCTGGCGGCCTGGTAACATTTGCTCATCAAAGATCTTTCTTTGATACTTATCTCCTTTTTTCCCCTCAACATGGCCCTCGCGCGGTGTGCCTGCCGCGCGGGGGCCGACTCCTTTTTCACGGCTTTCAAATTTTTCCGAAAAAGGGCTTGACAGCCATGGTTAGCCATGGTAAACTACAAAACCGAAAGAAGGTTAGCAAAAGCTAACCACAGAACAGATCCAAGTGGAAGAAGTGTCTTGCAGAGGAGGGAGGTTTTATGATGCCTCTGACAATGGCCCGGCCGGGAGAGACTGTTACGATCCGCAAGATCACCGGCAGGGATGAGGTCCGGCAGCATCTGGCGGAGCTGGGATTCGTGGTGAACAGTGATGTCACGGTGGTCAGCCAGCTGGCCGGCAATCTGATCCTGCAGGTGAAGGACAGCCGGGTGGCATTGGACAAGACCATGGCGAACCGGATCATGATTTGAGAGCAGAGTAGGAGGAAGAATATGAAGAGCCTGAAAGATGTCAAGGTGGGGGAGACCGCCACAGTGGTCAAACTCCACGGAGAGGGCGCTACCAAGCGCCGGATCATGGATATGGGCATTACCAAGGGTGTGGAGATCCACGTCCGCAAGGTTGCGCCTCTGGGCGATCCGATGGAGCTGAATGTGCGGGGCTATGAGCTCAGTGTGCGGAAGGCCGACGCGGAGAAGATCGAGGTCTCTTAAAGAGGGGACTGCGTCCCCCTTTACGCTCCGGCAGACCTGCGGTCTGCCTCCACTATTCCCCCACACCAGTGACGTTGGTCACTGGTGTGTGCGCCCCAGGGACGCACGGGTCGGGGGATTTTCGGCAGGTACACGCCCTGCCGAAAATGATTTCATTTTGTTCTTTCGCCACTGGCGAAAGAACCGGGGAAGCCGGAGGTTTCCCCTGGCCCCCCTTTCCCGGATGATGCGGGGACGGTGGAAATATCAATGGCGGCTGTTGCCGCTGTTTTTCAGGATGAAAGTTAGCCTAAACTAACACTTTGGAAGGAGAGAACGATGGACATGAAGATCGCACTGGCCGGCAATCCGAACTGCGGCAAGACTACGCTGTTCAACGACTTGACCGGCTCCAACCAGTACGTGGGCAACTGGCCCGGCGTCACAGTGGAAAAGAAGGAGGGCCGGCTGAAGGGACGCAAGGATATCGTCATCCAGGACCTGCCCGGCATTTACTCCCTGTCCCCCTATACACTGGAGGAAGTGGTGGCCCGGAACTATCTGGTGAAGGAGAAGCCCGACGCCATTTTGAACATCGTGGACGGCACCAATATCGAGCGGAACCTGTACCTGACCACCCAGCTGATCGAACTGGGCCTGCCCGTGGTAGTGGCGGTGAACATGATGGACCTGGTCCGCAGAAACGGCGACCAGATCGACGCCAGGAAGCTGAGTGACGCCCTGGGCTGCCAGGTGGTGGAGATCAGCGCCCTGAAGGGCGAGGGCGGCATGGAGGCTGCGGAGCTGGCTGCCAAGATGGCCCAGCAGAAGCGCGCCGCTGAACTGCCCCACGTGTTCACGGGCAGCGTGGAGCACGCCATCGCCCACATCGAGGAGTCCATCCAGGGTATGGTGGACGACCGATATCTCCGCTGGTACGCGGTGAAGGTCTTTGAGCGGGATGAGAAGGTCCTGGCGGACCTGAACCTGAGCACAGACCTCCGGGCCCACCTGGAGGACCACATCGTGGACTGCGAGAAGGAGCTGGATGACGACGCGGAGAGCATCATCACCAACCAGCGGTATGCGTACATCAACGATCTGGTGACGAAGGCCGTCAAGAAGAAGGGCGAGAAACATCGCCTCTCCACCTCCGACAAGATCGACCAGATCGTCACCAACCGGATCCTGGCCCTGCCCATCTTCGCCGTGGTGATGTTCGCGGTGTATTGGATCGCCATGGGTCCCTTCGGCACCTTCCTGACGGACTGGACCAACGATGTGCTGGGCACTGCCTGGCTGGTGGAGATCCCCCGTGCCGCCCTGGAGGGCTGGGGCGTCAACGAAGTGGTCGTGGGCCTGATCTGCGACGGCGCCCTGGCCGGTGTCGGCGCGGTGCTGGGCTTCGTGCCCCAGATGCTGGTACTGTTCCTGATGCTGGCCATTCTGGAGGACATCGGCTACATGGCGCGAATCGCCTTCATCATGGACCGGATCTTCCGGAAGTTCGGCCTCTCCGGCAAGAGCTTCATCCCCATGCTGGTGGGCACCGGCTGCGGTGTCCCCGGCGTCATGGCCTCTCGGACCATTGAGAACGAGCGGGACCGCCGCATGACGGTCATGACCACCTGCTTCATCCCCTGCGGCGCTAAGATGCCCATCATCGGCCTGATCGCCGGCGCCCTGTTCGGTGGCTCCGGCCTGGTGGCCGCATCCGCTTACTTCATCGGTGTGGCGGCCATCGTCATCTCCGGTATCATCCTGAAAAAGACCAAGATGTTCGCCGGCGACCCGGCGCCCTTCGTCATGGAGCTGCCTGCTTACCACATCCCCTCCGTGGGCAACGTACTGCGGGCCACCTGGGAGCGGGGCTGGTCCTTCATCAAGCGGGCCGGCACGGTGATCCTGGCCTCCTCTATCATCCTGTGGTTCCTCCAGGGCTTCGGTTGGGAGAACGGCGCCTTCGGCCTGGTGGAGGACATGAATAACTCCGTCTTGGCCGCTATCGGCAGTGCCGTGGCCTTCATTTTCGTGCCCCTGGGCTTCGGCAACTGGCGGGCCACTGTGGCCGTGGTCACGGGCCTGATCGCCAAGGAGAACGTAGTGGCCACCTTCGGCGTGCTGTACAACTTCGCTGGGGAGCTCAGTGAGAACGGCGACGAGATTTGGGCTCTGGTGGCACAGGACTACACCGCCATTTCCGCCTACTCCTTTATGATCTTCAACCTGCTGTGCGCCCCCTGTTTCGCGGCCATGGGCGCCATCAAGCGGGAGATGAACAACGCCAAGTGGACCGCCTTTGCCATCGGCTATATGTGCGTGTTCGCCTATGTGGTCTCCCTGATTGTCTATCAGATCGGCGGCCTCATCACCGGCGAGGTCTCCTTCGGCATCGGCACTGTGGTGGCCGTGGTCCTGGTTGTGGGCATTGTGTACCTGCTGTTCCGTAAGAACAAGTACGAGGACGAGCGGCTGACCATCCGCTCGGTGGATGCCGCCGGACGCCGCGCCGCCCTGAAATAAGAAAGGAAGCAGCCAATGAACGCACCCACTATCATCGCGGCCCTCATCGTCCTGGTGGTCTTTGCGGCCATCGTAGGCAAGGGCATCTACAACCGGCGTCACGGAAAGGGCGGCTGCTCCTGCGGCGGCGACTGCGGGGCCTGCGGCGGATGCCACTGCGGAAATACCCGTCATTCCTGACGAGCGGAAGCCCGGCCCCACCGGGCGGAAGGAGGCGTTCCATTTCATGGAACTGAGCCAAGCGCATCTGCGGTATCTGTTGGCCATTGGCGAGCTGTCCCAGGGAAAGGCGGCGGTCAGCTCCACCCAGGTGGCCCGGGTCCTCCAGGTGTCCCGCCCCTCCGTCACCCGGATGCTGGCTGTCCTGGCGGAAAAGGACCTGGTGACCAAGGAACGCTACGGCAAGATCACCCTGACGGAGACGGGGGCGGCCCTGGCCCATCAGCTGCAAGCGGGCCTCCGGGACCTGGAGCGGCGGCTGCCGGCCCTGGGCCTGGACCTGGACCGGGAAGAGACCGCCGCCGTGGCGGGGGCCCTGGCCTCAGTCCTGCCGGAGCACTGTCTCCGAAAGCTCTGCACGACCGAATCCGGCGGGACAATGGGATGTGCCACGCCTTAAAAAAGCAGTCCTGCGGCTTTTGCCGCAGGACTGCCTCTTTTCTTGAGCATAGAACTATAAAAGAGATATGATATATTTTGAGAAGACCCGGGGCCATTGGGCCGCCAGGTCCTTTTGTTTCCGATCCTTTATCTTCACGCTCTATTCCAGTCTCTGTACCGCGGCTCCCAGCACGCCGTCGCCGATGTAGACGCTCAACGTACCATCCAGCTCGCCGCTCCAGATGTGGTCGTAGTTTGGCAGGGCGGTGGTGAGCTTGCCCTGCAGAATCTCCATCTCCGCCGGAGCGCCGCCGTTGGCCACCGCCAGATTGTACCGCGCCGCGCCGTTGTGGGACTGCGTCACCAGCTCGATGAGCTTGCGGATCACCAGGTTCCGGCCCCGGACCTTGGCAATGGACTGGAGCTGCCCGTCGGCGGCGAAGGTGATGAGGGGCTTGATCTGGAGCATGGTGCCCGCCATGGCCGTCACCTTGCCGATGCGGCCGCCTTTCTGTAGATATTCCAGCGTGTCCACGGAGAAAAAGGGGAAGGTGTTCTGGATCAACCAAGGCACCCGGCGCTCTGTCAGCGTCTGCCAGTCCATCCCCTGCCGCAGCTCCTCTGCCAGCTGGAGGATCATCATACCGGTGCCCAGAGACCCGCTGACGGAGTCATACACCCGAATGGTCAGGTCCCTCCGCTCCTCCGCCAGCAGCCGCACCATGTTGTAGGTGCCGGATAGGCCGCCGGAGAGCATCAGGGCGATGACCCCGTCATACCCCGCCGCGGCGATGGCGTCAAAGGCGTCCGAAATGTCCTGAGCGGCGGGCAGGGAGGTCTGAGGCAGCTCTCCGGACCGCAGCCGGGCATAGATGTCGGCGGCGTGGATGTCTACGCCGTCCCGGTACTCTCCGTCTTTGCACAGGATCCGCAGGGGCACGACAAAGACCTGGTTTTCCGCCGCCAGTTGAGGGGAGAGGTCCGCGCAGGAATCCGTGAGCAGGGCGATTTTTTGGGGTGTCATGGTCACATCTCCAAACCTTTCTCTCATGCAGGGCCGGCAGACCTGTCCGCCGGATCGGATGATATGGTGTGCCCATTCCGTCACACCATATCAATATAACCTAGTATATGGAATGCTACCGTAAAAATCAAGAGGAAAATCCCCGTAGGGGGAACAGGAAGCCCGTTCCTGTCTACTGGTGAAATTTTGTAGCGAGAGGACTTGCCAAAGGCGGCGGATTTCCGGTATGATAAAACACAGGATCTGAAAGGGAGGAAAGACCGTGCCGCTGGATGTGAAGGCCGCTGTGGCGGATGCACTGCTGGAGCTCATTCGCCGGAAGGATGCAGACAAGATCACCGTGAAGGACCTGGTGGAGGTCTGTGGGATCTCCCGTCAGACGTTTTACTACCACTTCAAGGACATTGTGGATGTGGTGGAGTGGGCGGCTCAGCAGGGAGTCCAGCGACTGGTGCGCGAGAGCCTGAACGCCGCCACCCCCCAGGAGGCCCTGGGCGTCTTCGTGGATTTTGCCGTAGAATCCCAGCCCCTGGTTCAGCGGCTGCTGAACTCCCAGCGGCGGGAGGCCATAGAGCGGATCATGGTGGACGCCACCCGTACATACCTGGCGGACAGCCTGCGGGAGCGGCGGGGAACGCCCGCCCTCCGGGCCGGGGACTGGAAGATTGCCCTGGATTTCTATGCCTATGGGATGACCGGACTGCTGCTGGAGAACTGCCGCCAGCGGGATCTGGACCGGCAGGAGCTGGCGGATCAGCTGTTCCGCCTGCTGTCCGGCGAGATGGTCCGCCCTCCGGAAACCTGACAGATGTGCCCGCGTGTCAAAGAGCTTGACACGCGGGCATTTTTGTCAGGACAGACAGCCTCCTCTGCCAGTGGCGCGCACGGAGCGGACGTGGTATAACCACAGCATGAGAGCGGAGACAGCGCAGTGACCGGAAAGGAGTGCGCGCATGGAATTGAGAGATGGAATGTTTGCCGTGAAGCTCTGCGAGCTGGAGCATCAGTACGGCCTGCTGAGAAGCCGCCTGGAGCTGTGCCAGGGGGCGGACCACGAGAAGATCCGGCACCTGCTGGCGGACGTGCTGGATGACTATCGGGAAAACGCCCTGCTGCTGGAGCAGAGCGCGGAGGGCTGCCGCTCCCCGGCAGTGGCGGAGCTGGCGGGCGTCCAGCGGGACTACTCCAAACGGATGGAGGAGCTGCTGCGGGACAGGCTGCCCCGCCTGATGCACGGGGAAGAGGACCCGCAGGAGGAGCGGGCGGAGGCAGCGGCCCTTTTCGCGGAGTACGCCATCGACTTCGCGGCCCAGGGCGTGCGCAGCGCCCTGCTGGCGGCCCTGGCCGCCATGGACCAACAGATGAACTGTGAGGAACAACAAGGAAAGGAACATCCCGTATGAAAGAAGTCAGACCCCCGAAACGGCCCTTGATTTTTTACTACTGCGTGGCCATGCTGATTCTGCTGCTGTTCAACTTCCTGGCCATGCCCTGGATGGCCCGCCAGCAGATCCAGGAGGTGGATTACGGCACCTTCATGGACATGGCGGAAAACCAGGATCTGGGCCAAGTGGAGATCCAGGAGCAGGAGAACCAGATCGTCTTTACCAACAAGGATGAGACCGCCGTCTACTCCACCGGCATGATCCCGGATCCGGACCTGAAACAGATGCTGAAGGACTCCGGCGCGGAGTTCTCCGGCCAAGTCATCCAGCAGACGGATCCCATCCTCAGCTTTCTGCTGACCTGGATCCTGCCCATCGTCATCTTTGTTGCCCTGGGGCAGTATCTCTCCCGGCGCATGATGAAGAACATGGGCGGCCCCAACGCCATGGCCTTCGGCAAGTCCAACGCCAAGGTGTATGTCAAGTCCTCTGAGGGCATCAAATTCTCCGACGTGGCCGGAGAGGACGAGGCCAAGGACAATCTCAAGGAGATCGTGGAGTACCTCCACGACCCAAAGAAGTATCAGGAGATCGGCGCCACCATGCCCAAGGGCATCCTGCTGGTAGGCCCTCCCGGCACCGGCAAGACCATGCTGGCCAAGGCCGTGGCAGGCGAGGCCAACGTGCCCTTCTTCTCCATCTCCGGCTCCGACTTCGTGGAAATGTTCGTGGGCATGGGCGCCAGCAAGGTGCGGGACCTGTTCAAGCAGGCCAAGGAGAAGGCCCCCTGCATCGTGTTCATCGACGAGATCGACGCCATCGGCCAGAAGCGGAATTCCGGCGCCTATGGCGGAAACGACGAGCGGGAGCAGACCCTGAACCAGCTGCTGACCGAGATGGACGGCTTTGAGGGCAATACCGGCGTCATCATCCTGGCGGCCACCAACCGGCCGGAGTCCCTGGACCCCGCCCTGACCCGGCCCGGCCGGTTTGACCGGCGGGTGCCGGTGGAGCTGCCGGACCTACAGGGCCGGGAGGATATTCTGAAGGTCCACGCCAAGAAGATCAAGGTGGCGGAGGACGTGGATTGGGGCAAGGTGGCCCGAATGGCATCCGGCGCCAGCGGCGCAGAGCTGGCCAACATCGTCAACGAGGCGGCGCTGCGGGCTGTCCGGGACGGCCGCCGCTTTGCTGCCCAGGCAGATCTGGAAGAGAGCATCGAGGTGGTCATCGCAGGCTACCAGAAGAAGAACGCCATCCTGACAGACCAGGAGAAGAAGGTGGTGGCCTACCACGAGATCGGCCACGCTTTGGTCGCGGCCAAGCAGACCAATTCCGCCCCTGTACAGAAGATCACCATCGTGCCCCGGACCTCCGGCGCCCTGGGCTACACCATGCAGGTGGAGGAGGGCAACCACTACCTGATGAGCCAGGAGGAGCTGGAGAACAAGATCGCCACGCTTACCGGCGGCCGGGCGGCGGAAGAGCTGGTCTTCCACTCCGCCTCCACCGGCGCCTCCAATGACATCGAGCAGGCCACCAAGCTGGCCCGGGCCATGATTACCCGGTACGGCATGAGCCCTGACTTTGACATGGTGGCCCTGGAGACAGTGCAAAATCAGTACTTGGGGGGCGACGCCTCCCTGGCCTGCTCCGCCGAGACTGCGGCGGAGATCGACCGGCAGGTGGTGGAGCTGGTGAAGCGCCAGCACGAAAAGGCCAACCGAATCCTCTCGGAGAACCGGGAGAAGCTGGACGAGCTGGCCCGGTATCTGTACGAAAAGGAGACGATTACCGGTGACGAGTTCATGGAGATCCTGAATCAGTGAGCATCCGATCCGTAAATCAGAAAAGAGGAGGCGCCCTTCGGCGCCTCCTCTTTTGCTGCCGTCTCACAGCCCCAGGCCGTAGATGCGGTTGGCGTTGTCAAAGAACACCGGCTCCCAGTGTGTCTCCGGCACCAGCCGGCGGATAAAGCCGATATATTCTCCCAGGTTGACAATGGGCCAGTCGGTCCCGAACATCACCTTGTCCCAGCACTGGATGGCCGTCAGCCAGGTGCGCAGCAGGAACACGTAGCCCGCCTGCTCCCGGAAATAGGCGTCCAGGTCCACCCGCCCCTCCAGAAGGCCGGACAGGTCGGCGGCCACATTGGGATTTTTCTCCACCACTGCCGCCGCGGCCTCCAGAAAGGGGTTGCCGAAGTGGCACATGACGAACTGGGTATCCGGATGGTCTGCCGCCACCTCATCCAGGGCCAGGGGGTGGCAGTATTTCAGATGGGCCCGGGAGAAGGCGGTCAGCCCCATGTGAACGGCCACCGGCTTACCGTAACGGGCTGCCAGGCGGTAGATGGGCTGGTACATGGGGTCCGACAGAGCGATCTTGTTGTACCCGGGGTACAGCTTCACGCCGCAGCAGTTGTCCCGCCGCAGGTGCGCCTCCACCCGGTCCGCCAGGTCCGGGATCACCCGGCTCCCGTCCTCCAGCAGGCTGCTGTCCAGGCCCACGCAGTAGTGGAACAGGTCTGTGGGGTAGTCGTGCCGCCGGAGCTCCAGACTGTGATTTCCCATCACCACGCCGTGGGCAATGTGCAGTTCTCCATAGACCTCCCGCAGATGGTCTACGTTGTTGTGATGGCCCACCTGCCGGGCCATCTCCTCGGCAGAATCTTCCGAAAACAGGTGCAGGTGGGCGTCGATGATCTTCATACCCGCAGTTCTCCTTCCAGTTCGCCCCGGTATCCAGCGGAGCGGCGATTTTTCAACACCGCTATTATAACAGAGTTTGCCGCCTTCGCAACCCCCGTATGAAAACGGTTCCCGAAAAAAGCACAGAGGTCAGTGACCTCTGTGCTTTTCCTTTCGACGCGCCTGCCGCAGCTGGAACTTCCGCGCTTCCTCCGCCTCCCGCTGTTGGCGGGTGCGGGCGAGACGGGCCTGCTTCCCCTGCTCCTGTTGGAGCTTCAGGGCCTGCTGGGCCTTGGTGCCGATCCCTGCGGCCTGGGTCATCCGCCGGGCCTCCCGCTGGCGCCGCTTGGGGCTTTTGGGAGGGGGCAGATGCTCTGTCCCTGGCCGGGGCGGGCTGAATCGCAGCGTCCGCCAGTGTTCCAGAAGATAGGCGTAGACCTCCTGGTCCCGGGGCTCCGCGCCGAAGACGATCCGGCAGACGGAGTACTCCGTGTCGTCCTCCCGCTCGTACAGGCCGATCCAGAAGGGATCGTCGAACAGGATGGTGAGCCTGCTTGTGCCCATGCGTGTGTCCTCCTTTAAAGGTCTCGCACAAAGAACGGACAACCAAGGAGGCAGGTTACTGACGGCACATGGGCCGCTCCCGGACTACCAACCGGGACGTGTTTTTATCTTTGCGCTATCAGCATACCACAGCGGGCGCGGGATGGCAAGGCCGGGAGACAAAGCGTCCCTTTTCCCATCAGCCGCGGCGGTCGTATGATATGATAAAAGGGACCGAAACAAGCTGTAAGATTTGATCGCAAACCTTGTGTATATCAGTGAAGGGGTAAATAAGAAGCGAGGTGAAAGCCGATGGATGACACAACAATCGTCCAGTTATACTGGGATCGAGATGAGCGGGCCATCCCCGCCACATCCGGCAAATATGGAAACTACTGTAACTCGATCGCCTGGAACATCCTGGGCAATCGGGAAGACGCCGAAGAATGCGTCAATGATACCTATCTGTGTGCATGGACCTCTATGCCGCCCCACAGGCCCAGGGTTCTGTCCGCATTCCTGGGGAAGCTCACGAGAAACTTGTCCCTGAACCGATACAAGCATCATATCGCGGAGAAACGAGGCGGCGGAGAGGCCCCGGCTGTGCTGGATGAAATTGCGGAGCTCGTATCCGACACGGACAACGTGGAGCGGGCAGTGGACCGCAGGGAACTTGTAAGGGCGATCGACACTTTTTTGGAGAGGCTTCCAGCGGATAAGAGGCGCATTTTTGTCTGCCGGTACTGGTATTTCGATCCGGTTTCCAAGATCGCGTCCCGGTTTGGAATGACGGAGAACCATGTATCCGTAACACTGAATCGCCTCCGGCTGAAATTACACAACTATCTTCAGGAAAGGGGCTTTGACCTGTGAAAAGAGAGGAATTTTGCGAAGTCCTCGGTGACATCAATGAGAACTATGTGAAAGAGGCCGGAGCAAATCCCAAAGCCGAGAAGCGGAGGCGGTTTAAGTGGAAAGTGATCGCGGCCTGTTTATGCCTGCTGCTTGCGGCGCCGCTGACCGTATTCGCCATGGATACCATTCAGTATCATGCGGCAGTGGATTATCTGCGTTCCCTCGGGATCCCCGTTGAAGATCTGAGCGACTACTCCCGCACGGAAATCAAAGAGGCCGTGAAAACGATGGATGCGGGAGAAAGCAGCCTGCTGACGGAAGAAATTCTGAACCTGCTGCCAGATAGCGGAGAACCGATACAAAGGCCAACACAGGTGACATCAGAACAGGTCAGGGAATTGACACCGACCATGACGCGAGAAGAGGTCCTTTCATTTTTGGGCGATACCCAGGACATCGGTTCCGGCATTTACATATATATTTATAAAGTAGACGGAGAAGCACTGCTGCGGATCCCGTTTGCAAGTGATGAAGCGCAGCTGGGGGTCACAGGAGAAGAACTATTAAAGACCTTATCCCCGTAAGGGCGCAGGAAGGGCTGATGCGGAAACGTCCCGTTATTTCCCTCCCAAAAAGGGCGGCCCCTACGACCGCCAGGGGAGCGCGCAGCGACTGCGCATCCGTTGACGGCTGTGCCGCCTTACGGTTGCGGCGTGCCCGATGCGGGCAAGCGGAGCGCGCAGAAGGAGGGAAACCAGCGGAACACTGGTGTCGCAAATACTGAGAGCGCCGCAGCGCGAGACAGAAAAACAGAGGCAGATCGAAGGCGTCCTTACACCCTGATTTTGGTCGGCACTTCGCCGCGGGAATCAACTGCCAAGTCTCTGCGGCACTCCGCCGCGCCCGCCGGGATGCCATCGTAAACCCGCAGGCACCCTCTCATGCCGCCCCCATACAGCAACTTTGCATGCACGTGCCGGAGCGCGACAAAAGGCGTTCTTTTGGAATGTGCATTGGGACAAGCCGTCATCGCGGCTGAATCCCCCTATGTGGGACCCATAAAAAAGCGGCTGGCCTTCCGTCCAGCCGCCTCGTATTTTCTGGCAGGAAAAATCTCTCAGCTCCGCTGATTCCCCGAATTGGTGGTGTCCTTCAGCAGCACGTCATGGGCTCCGCCCTCCACAATGGAGACGGAGGACACCAGGGTCAACTTGGCCTTCTCCCGCAGTTCCGGGATGGTCAGCGCGCCGCAGTTGCACATGGTGGACCGCACCTTGGAAAGGGTGGTGGCCATGCCGTCCGACAGCTTGCCGGCATAGGGCACGTAGGAGTCCACGCCCTCCTCGAAGGAGAGCTTGGCCGCTCCGCCCAGGTCGTACCGCTGCCAGTTCCTGGCCCGGGCGCTGCCCTCGCCCCAGTACTCCTTCATATAGCTGCCGCCGATCAGCACCTTGCTGGTGGGGGACTCGTCGAACCGGGAGAAATACCGCCCCAGCATACAGAAGTCCGCGCCCATGGCCAGGGCCAGGGTGATGTGGTAGTCCTGGACAATGCCGCCGTCGGCACAGATGGGCACGTAGACGCCGGTCTCGGCAAAATACCGGTCCCGCTCTGCCGCCACATCGATGACCGCCGTGGCCTGGCCCCGGCCGATGCCTTTGGTCTCCCGGGTGATGCAGATGGAGCCGCCGCCGATGCCCACCTTCACGAAGTCGGCACCGCAATCCGCCAGGAAGCGGAAGCCCTCGCCATCCACCACGTTGCCGGCGCCCACCTTCACGGTGTCGCCATAGCGGGAGCGAATCCAGGCCAGGGTCCGCTTCTGCCACTCGGAGTAGCCCTCGGAGGAGTCGATCACCAGCACGTCCGCGCCGGCCTCCACCAGGGCGGGCACCCGTTCCTCATAGTCCCGGGAGTTGATGCCGGCGCCCACCACATACCGCTTCTGACTGTCCAGCAGCTCCAGGGGGTTGCCCTTGTGGGAGTCGTAGTCCTTCCGGAACACGAAGCTCACCAGATGCCCGCCGGCGGAGACGATGGGCAGGGCGTTGAGCTTGTGGTCCCAGATGATATCATTGGCGGCCTTCAGGCTGGTGCCCTCCGGGGCGGAGACGATTTTCTCCGCCGGGGTCATGAATTCGCTGACCGGGGTGGCCGGGTCCATGCGGCTCACCCGGTAGTCCCGGCTGGTGACGAGGCCCAGCAGCTTTCCGGTGCCGGTGCCGTCATCCGTGACCGCCATGGTGGAGTGGCCGGTCCGTTCCTTCAAGGCCAGCACGTCCGCCAGCGTGTCCCCCAGGCGGAGATTGGAGTCGCTGATGACAAAGCCCGCCTTGTAGTTCTTCACCCTCCGTACCATCTCCGCCTGCTGCTCGATGGGCTGGGAGACATAGATGAAGGCGATGCCGCCCTCCTTCGCCAGGGCGATGCCCATCTGCTCTCCGGATACCGCCTGCATGACGGCGGAGACCATGGGCACGTTCATGGTGAGAGCGGGCTCCTCCCCCCGCCGGTACTTCACCACCGGGGTCTTGAGGGAGACGTTTGCGGGAATGCACTCCGCGGAGGAGTAGCCGGGCACCAGCAGGTACTCACTGAAGGTACGGGAGGGCTCGGAGAAAAAATAAGCCATAGGGCCACCTCATTTCATCAGATTTCAAGTGGAAGCTGGATTTACAGGTCCAGCTGGAAAAACAGTGTGGACTCCACAGGACTGTCGTTGTAGCAGGGGATCTCGTAAAATCCCAGCTGCCGGTAGAGGCGGACGGCATCCTCCAGAACCGGCAGGGTGTCCAGCAGCATACAGCGGTAGCCGATCTGCCGCGCGTCCTCTGTGATCCGGCGGATCAGCTGCCGGGCAAGCCCCCGGCCCCGGTACTGCGGCTGGACGTACAGGCGCTTCATTTCGCATCGCTCGCCGTCCAGCCGCCGCAGGGCGATACAGCCCGCCGCCCGCCCGTCCACCCGGGCCAGGTACAGCCGTCCGTCCGGCGGGGCGTACTTGGCGGCGGGGGCGCGCAGCTCGTCCGCATAGTGCTGGATGTCCAGATAGATTTGAAAAGCTGGGTCGTGCGTCACCAGCATGGCGGTGTACGCCTCAAACAGGGCCCGAACGTCTGAGAGGGCATTATAGGCCGGTTCGATCACAACGGTTGAATCCATATTCAAGCACCTCCCGGCGGATGTTTCAGATATGATACCCGGTTCCGGCCGGTCTGTCAACCGTTAGAGAGAAAAATAGTCCTTTGCGGCATCGAACAGGCCAAGATCGTAATTCCCCGGGATATTTCGGTACAGGCAGGGCCCCACCCGCTCGGCGTGCCCCATCTTGCCGAAGACCCGGCCGTCGGGTGAGGTGATGCCCTCTACCGACCAGACGGAGCCGTTGGGGTTGCCGTCGATATCCATGGTGGGATGGCCGTCCAGATCCACGTACTGGGTGGCGATCTGGCCGTTTTCCGCCAACTGTGCCAAGAGATCCGGCGGGCAGAGGAACCGCCCTTCCCCGTGGGAGATGGGGACGCTGACGATGTCCCCCACCTGGACCTTGGTCAGCCAGGGGGACCGGTTGGAGGCCACCCGGGTCCGGACGATCCGGGACTGGTGGCGGCCGATGACATTGTAAGTCAGCGTGGGGCAGGCGGCATCTGTGTCCCGGATTTCTCCGAAGGGGACCAGCCCCAGCTTGATGAGGGCCTGGAAGCCGTTGCAGATGCCCAGGACGAGGCCATCCCGGTTTTGCAGCAGGTCCATCACCGCGTCTGCGGCCTGGGGGGACCGGAGAAAGGCGGTGATGAACTTGCCGGAGCCGTCGGGCTCGTCGCCGCCGGAGAAGCCGCCGGGCAGGAAGAGGATCTGACTGCTCCGGGCTGCCTGGGCAAACCGGGCGGCGGATGCCGCCACATGGTCCGGTGTCTGATTATTCAGCACCAGGATCTGCGGCTCCAGGCCAGCCCGTAGCGCCGCCCGGGCGCTGTCGTACTCGCAGTTGGTGCCGGGAAACACAGGAATCAGCACCTTTGGCTTTGCCGTGCCTGTCCGGGGAGCGGCGCGGGAGAAGGCCGGGGCCTCCAGTACCGGCACCAGCGCAGGATCGGCAGGGACTCGGCTGGGGTATACATCCTCCAGCACGGACTCGTTCAGGGAGAGCAGCTCGTCGATGGAGACGCTGTCAGCGCCGGTGGTGAGGACCGGCTCCGCCGTGGTGGTGCCCAGCCTGACGGCGCAGAGGAGGTCTGTGTCCTCCGTCAGCTCCGCCACAATGGCGCCAGGGCACGGCAGGTCCCAGGCGATCTCACGCCCCTCGGCCTGAAAGCCGATGGAGTTACCGAAGGACATCTGCATAATCCCCTCGGCGATGCCGTGCTCCACCGCCCAGGCGGAGCACACCCTGCCCGCCCGGCAAAGCTGGTGGAAGGTCTCCCAGGCTTCCCTCTGGCTCTGGGCGCCGCCGTTGGCGGGAGCAAAGAGGTACACCGGATGTCCCGCCTCCTTGAACTCGGGGGAGAGCACCTCCCCGGCCCGGATGGGGGCGATGGCAAAGGAGATGAGGGTAGGGGGCACGTCCAGATCGTTGAAGGTGCCGGACATGGAGTCCTTGCCGCCGATGGCCGCCGCGCCGAAGTCCAGCTGGGCGTCCAGAGCCCCCAGCAGGGCGGCGAAGGGCTTGCCCCAGCGTGCGGGGTCCTCCCGGAGCTTTTCAAAGAACTCCTGGAGGGTGAGGTAGGCCCTTCGATAGTCTGCCCCGGCGGCCACCAGCTTGGCAAGGGAGGTGACCACACCGTTATAGGCCCCCCGGTAGGGGTCCGCCGCCATAGCCTCCGGGTCGAAGCCCCAGGCCATAACGCTGGCCTGGTCCGTCTCCTGCCCCGGCAGCACCGGCAGAAGGGCGGCCATCACCTGGGCGGGGGTTCTCTGATTTCTGCCGCCGAAGGGCATCAACACGCTGCCACAGCCGATGGTGGAATCGAACCGCTCCGCCAGCCCTCTGCGGGAGGCGGACGCCAGACTGGAGGCTATGGAGCGGAGGGAGGAGTTTTCGGCATCCTGGGAGACCGGGGACGCGGGAATGGGGGCAGGAACCGCCGCCCGGGCGTGCTTCACGGCGCCGTTGGTGTTCAGGAAGTCCCGGCTCAGGTCCACGATGGTCCTGCCCCGCCAGCGCATCACCATCCGGGGGGACGCCGTCACCACCGCCACGGGGTACGCTTCCAGATTCTCCGCCTCCGCGGCGGCGATGAATCGGTCTGCGTTTGACCGGGCCACCACCACTGCCATTCGCTCCTGGGACTCGGAGATGGCCAGCTCTGTGCCGTCCAGGCCGTCGTACTTCTTCCGCACTGCGTCCAGATCGATATCCAGGCCGTCCGCCAGCTCACCCACGGCCACGGATACGCCGCCTGCGCCGAAGTCGTTGCACCGCTTGATGAGCCGGGTGACATTCCCATCCCGGAACAGCCGCTGGATCTTCCGCTCCTCCGGGGCGTTGCCCTTCTGGACCTCGCTGGCCATGGTGGTGAGAGACTGCCTGTTGTGGCTCTTGGAGGAGCCGGTGGCGCCGCCGATGCCGTCCCGGCCGGTGCGCCCCCCCAGCAGGATCACCACGTCCCCGGGCTGGGGCCGTTCGCGGACCACATTCTCCGCCGGGGCGGCGGCCACCACCACGCCGCACTCCAAATGCTTGGCGATGTAGCCGGGGTGATATACCTCGCTGACCAGCCCTGTGGCCAGGCCGATCTGGTTGCCGTAGGAGGAGTAGCCCGCCGCGGCGGTCTGGGCGAGCTTGCGCTGGGGCAGCTTGCCGGACAGGGTCTCCGCCACCGGCGTCCGGGGGTCGCCGCAGCCGGTGAGCCGCATGGCCTGGTGGACGTAGGCCCGGCCGGACAGGGGATCCCGGATGCAGCCGCCGATGCAGGTGGCCGCGCCGCCGAAGGGCTCGATCTCCGTGGGGTGGTTGTGGGTTTCGTTCTTGAACATCAGCAGCCAGTCCTGGGGCTTGTCGTTCACCTGGGCGGCGACATGGATGGAGCAGGCGTTGATCTCCTCACTCTCGTCAATTTCCGGCAGAAGCCCCCGTCGCTTCAGCACCTTGGCGCCGATGGTGGCGATATCCATGAGGGTCTGTGGCCGCTGGGCAGCTTTCTCTGTCCCATAGACCTCCTCCCGGGCGGCCAGATACCGGTTATAGGCGGCCTGGACCGCCGGATCGTTGATCTCCACGTGGTCCAGATGGGTGGAGAACGTGGTGTGGCGGCAGTGGTCGGACCAGTAGGTGTCCACCACCCGGATCTCCGTCAGGGTGGGGTCCCGGCGCTCCGAGTCCCGGAAGTATGCCTGGAGGAACGACAGGTCCTCCAGGTCCATGGCGAGACCCAGCCGCGCCAGCAGGGTATCCAGGCCCGCCCGGTCCAGGGCAGTGAAGCCCGTGACCGTTTCCACGTCTGCCGGGACGGCGGTCTCTGCCGCCAGCCGCTCCGGCAGGTCCAAAGACGCCTCCCGGCACTCCACGGGGTTGAGGACATACCGCTTCACCGCGTCCACATCCGCCGCCGTCAGGGGACCGAAGAGCAGATAGATCCTGGCGGTGCGGACCGTGGGCCGCTCCTCCTGAGTCATCAGCTGAATACACTGGGCGGCGGAGTCCGCCCGCTGGTCGAACTGTCCCGGCAGGGGCTCCACGCCGAAGGCGATGCAGTCCCCGGCGGGCAGGGCTGCGGCAGTATCGTCCACCTGAGGCTCAGAGAACACTGTCCCCACCGCCCGGCGGAAGGCGGCCTCGTCCAGGCCCTCCACGTCATAGCGGTTCAGCAGGCGCAGGTCCTCCAAGGCGGAGACGCCCACCACGGTCTGCAGCTCGTGCAGCAGGCCCCGGGCCTCCTGCCGGAGCCCCGGCTTCTTTTCCACATAGATCCGTCTTACCATCGTATGACCTCCCGGCGCCGGTTGGGCGCTCATCAAAATATGCGTTTCAGTCCGCCAGAGCCGCCAGAGCCCGCTGGCCGATGTCATGGCGCAGGTATTTGCCGTCAAAGTCCACCGCCCTGGCGGCGGCGTAGGCGTCGTGCAAAGCCTGCCGCAAAGTGGGACCGGTGGCGGTGACGCCCAGTACCCGGCCGCCGCTGGTGACCAGCTGCCCATTCTCGTCCAGTCTGTCCCCGGCGTGGTAGATGGTCACGTTTCCCGGTGCCGACGCGGGCAGAGAGATGGGCTTACCCTTTTCGTAGTGCCCTGGATACCCGCCGGAGGCCAAGATCACACAGGCGGCGGAGGCGTGCCGCCACTCCACGGTGAGCGATCCCAGGGTCTCGCTTTCCACCGCCTGCATGACCGTCAGCAGGTCTGTTTTCAGCAGGGGCAGCACCACCTGGGTCTCCGGGTCCCCGAAGCGGCAGTTGTACTCGATGACCTTGGGCCCGTCCGGGGTCAGCATCAAACCGAAGTACAGGCAGCCCTTGAAGGGGCAGCTTTCCGCCCGCATGGCGGCCAGAGTGGGCAGGAAGATGGTGTCCATGCACACCCGGGCGATGTCCTCGGTGTAGCAGGGGTTGGGAGCCACGGTGCCCATGCCGCCGGTGTTGGGGCCAGTATCTCCGTCCCCCGCCCGCTTGTGGTCCATGGAGGACACCATGGGGGCGATGGCGGTGCCGTCGGTGAAAGCCAGGACGCTGACCTCCGGGCCAGTCAAAAACTCCTCGATCACCACCCGGCTGCCGGAGTCCCCGAAGGCCCGGTCCTCCATCATGGTCCTGACGGCATCCTCTGCCTCTTCATAGGACCGGGAGATCAGCACGCCCTTGCCCAGGGCCAGACCGTCCGCCTTGATGACGATGGGGAAGGAGGCGGTTTTCAAATAGGCGAGCGCCGCAGCGGACGTATCGAACACCTCATATTGGGCGGTGGGGATGTGATATTTTTTCATCAGGTCCTTGGCAAAGACCTTGCTGGACTCGATCCGGGCGGCTCTGGCGTCCGGCCCGAAGCAGGGGATGCCCGCGGCGTGGAGGGCGTCCACACACCCCAGAGCCAGAGGATCGTCCGGCGCCACCACCGCGAACCCCACGGCGTGGGAGACGGCGAAGTCCACAATAGCGCCGATGTCTGTGGCGCTGATCTGCGGCACACAAACGGCGTCAGCGGCGATGCCGCCGTTGCCCGGCAGGGCGTAAATCGTCTCCACCACCGGATTTTCTTTCAGTTTTTTGATGATGGCGTGCTCCCGGCCGCCGCCGCCTACTACGAGAAGATCCATCGAATCGTCCTCCTTGCTTCGTGTATAAAACAGTGTGAAGAGAGACCGGGGAAAACCGGACAGGCTTTCCCGGTTGATTTGCCATCGCAAATCAGAAAAGGAAACTTCATTGCCCCTATCCGGGCCCAGACTCGGCAGACCCGGCGGCAGGATGCCGGACAGGCCCGCTTCTCTTCAAAGACGCTCAGTGGTGGAACAGCCGCATCCCTGTAAACGCCATCACCATGCCGTATTTGTTGGCTGTTTCAATGACATGGTCATCCCGGATGGAACCGCCGGGCTCAACGATGTACTGGACGCCGGATTTTCTCGCCCGCTCCACATTATCGCCGAAGGGGAAGAAGGCGTCGGAGCCGCATGTGACGCCGGTGAGGGCTGCGATCCAGGCTTTTTTCTCCTCCGCCGTCAGGGGATCGGGGCG
Source organism: Oscillibacter acetigenes (assembly GCF_025567605.1). Classification (NCBI taxonomy): domain Bacteria; kingdom Bacillati; phylum Bacillota; class Clostridia; order Eubacteriales; family Oscillospiraceae; genus Oscillibacter; species Oscillibacter acetigenes. The sequence continues at coordinate 436,946 of NZ_JAOQKG010000002.1, forward strand.
CACAGCGAAGGTCTTCTGCCAGATGCCCTCCGCCAGCACGTCCTCATACTCGTCGGAGAGATATACATCGATGGCGTTATCCCGGTCCGGGCGGCGAATGTTCTCCACGAATTGCAGGCCCAGCACCTTGGGATGGTGGCGGAGCCACCAGGTGTCCGCCTTGGTGCCCGCCAGGCGGGTGCAGTGGATGCGGCTCTGCTGGCCCGCTCCCACGCCGATGGCCTGTCCGTCCTTCACGTAGCAGACGGAGTTGGACTGGGTGTATTTCAGGGTGATGAGGGCCACGATCATGTCCCGCTTGGCCGCTTCCGGCAGGTCCTTGTTCTCCGTGACAAGGTTGGTGAGGAGCGCCTCATTGATCTCAAAGTTGTTCCGCCCCTGTTGGAAGGTGACGCCGAACGCGTCCTTGTACTCCTGGGGGGCGGGGACGTAGTCCGGGTCGATCTGCACGACGTTGTAATTGCCCTTCTTCTTGGTTTTCAATATCTCCAGGGCTTCGTCGGTGTAGCCGGGGGCGATGATGCCGTCGGACACCTCATATTTCAGATACCGGGCAGTGGCGGCGTCGCACACATCGGAGAGGGCCGCCCAGTCCCCGTAGGAGCACAGCCGGTCCGCACCCCGGGCCCGGATGTAGGCACAGGCGATGGGGGAGAGGTCTGCGCCCTCCTCCACAAAGTACATCTGCCGCTCCACATCCCTGAGGGGGTTGCCCACGGCGGCCCCGGCGGGGGACACGTGCTTGAAGGACGCGGCGGCGGGCAGGCCGGTGGCTTCTTTCAGCTCCCGTACCAGCTGCCAGGCGTTCAGCGCGTCCAGAAAGTTGATGTATCCCGGCTTGCCGTTCAGCACCGTGAGGGGCAGGTCGGACCCGTCCCGCATGAAGATGCGGGCGGGCTTCTGGTTGGGATTGCAGCCGTATTTCAGTTCCAGTTCGTTCATGCCTGGGTCTCCTTTCCGGAATACTTGTTGACGATGCGCTGCTGGAAGTCCCGGGTCTCCAGGTCCGTGAAGCGGACGAAGAGGGAGATCCTGTTGGCCTCGTCCAGAGCGTCCCAAACGGCGCTGGCGAGGCTGTTAATGTCCCCTTCCACGGCCACCTGCTCCGGCTCTCCGGTAAAGGAGGGCAGGGGATCGCCGTCTCCGGCGTAGGTGTGGAGGAAGTGGCCGGTCCCCGGCTGGCCGGGATACTCGAAGGTCTGCCGCAGGCAGCGTCTGCCGGTCCCGTCGGCGGCTTTCAGGATGGACAGCTTGTAACTGCCGTTGGGCCCCAGCAGCCCGGAAATCCGTGGGGTCCAGTTGGGACCGTCCGGCTCGAATTCCCGCGTGCGGAGGGCCTGCTCCATGGGAAGGCCCTGCTTTAAAAACTCCAGGATGGTGTCCGTCTGGTCCCCGTTGGTGACGATGAGTCCCCGGCCCATCTGCCGTACCGGGTGGTAGATGATGAGGCTGGGGTCCTCCATCCTGGCGGGGTCCGCCGCCTGGGTACGGATGCCGTCCGGCTCCTCCGCGAAGACGCGGTTGCGGCTGTTGGCGCTGCGGCCCATGATGAAATAGACGGCCACGGACGACTTGCCGTCCGGCGTCATGCCCAGCACGATCCCACGGCCGGGATAGGGATTGCCCCGCAGCAGGGCACATAAATCCTGTTTCACAGATGATCCTCCTTTTCCGTGGCGATGTGGGCGGCCAGCTGTTCTGCGGCCTGGGGCAGCAGCACCCACTCCGCCTGTTCCATGACCCGGCGCTGCAAGGTTTCCGGCGTGTCGCCGGGCAGAATGTCCACCGCTTTCTGCAGCAGGATGCGCCCCCCGTCCGGGATCTCGTTCACCAGATGGACGGTAGCGCCGGTGACCCTGACGCCACGGCGGAGGGCTGCCTCATGGACCTTCAGCCCGTAATACCCCTTCCCACAGAAGGCGGGGATCAGGGAGGGATGGACGTTGACGATCCGGTCCGGCCAGCGACGGACGAAGTCCAAGGACAGGATGGACAGGAACCCGGCCAGCACGACCAGATCCACCCGGTACTGCGTCAGCGCCTCCATCAGCGCCGCCTCAAACGGCTCCTGCCCCAGCTGCTTCCGGGACAGGGGAATGGCAGGCACGCCGCGGCGCTTTGCCCGCTCCAGAGCGTAGGCTTCGGGATTGCTGGAGAGGACCAGCACGATCTCCCCGTGGGGCAGGGCGCCTGCTTCCTGAGCGTTCAGCAGCGCCTCCAGGTTGGTGCCGCCGCCGGAGACCAGCACAGCGATACGGGCCTTGTTCAGCATAGGATCACCCGTTCCTCTCCGGAGATCACCTCACCTATCACATAGCCGGGGCAGCCGTGCTGGGCCAGGGCGGAGAGGGCCTGGTCCGCCGTGTCCCGGGAGACGATCACCGCCATGCCGACCCCCATGTTGAAGGTGTTGAACATGTCCCGCTCCGGGATGTGGCCGGTCTCCCGGAGCATTTTGAAGATGGGTGGCGTCCGGACGGCAGCCTTCTCAATTTTCACCGTCATCCCATCCGGCAGGCACCGGGGGATGTTCTCATAAAAGCCCCCGCCGGTGATGTGGCTGATGCCGTGGACCTCTGCCGCGTCGATGGCGGCCAGCACCGGCTTCACATAGATGCGGGTGGGGGTCAGCAGGGCCTCGCCCAGGCTCTCCCCCAGATCTTCACAGTAGACCGTCAGATTGGCATGCTCCACGTGAAAGACCTTCCGCACCAGGGAGAATCCGTTGGAGTGGAGGCCGGAGGAGGGCAAGGCCAGCACCACGTCCCCGGAGCGGACCCGGTCCGGGTCGATGATATCGCCCTTGTCCACGATGCCCACGGAAAAGCCCGCCAGGTCGTAGTCCTCCGGCGCCATGATGCCGGGGTGCTCGGCGGTCTCGCCGCCGATGAGGGCGCAGCCCGCCTGGACGCAGCCCTCTGCTACGCCGGAGACAATGGCGGCCACCTTCTCCGGCACATTCTTGCCGATGGCGATGTAGTCCAGAAAGAACAGGGGCTTTGCCCCGCAGCAGATGATGTCGTTGACGCACATGGCCACGCAGTCCACGCCCACGGTGTCGTGCCGGTCCAGCAGCTGGGCGATGCGGATTTTGGTGCCCACCCCATCGGTGCCGGACACCAGCACCGGCTCACGTATGCCGGTCAGGTCCGGGGCGAACAACCCGCCAAAGCCCCCAATGCCGGACACTACCCCGGGGATCCTGGTCCGGGCCACGTGGGGGGCCATCAGCTTCACACCGGCGTAGCCTGCGGTGATGTCCACGCCGGACTTCCGGTAGCTCTCCGAATAACTCTCCATATCAGGTCCTCTCCCTCTCACTGATCTTGCACTCGAATCGGTCTTTGCCGCCGTCCTGGGGCACGGCGGTGGGGTAGCCCCCGCCGAAGCAGGCGGTGCAGAAGCCGCACTGGGTATTGTCCGCCAGCTTCACCACGTCCTGCAGGCTCAGATACCCCAGGGAATCCACACCGATGATCTTTGCGATCTCCTCCACCGAGTGGTTGTTGGCGATGAGCTTGCTGGGGTCATCGATGTCTGTACCGTAGTAGCAGGCGGCCACAAAGGGCGGTGCGCTGACCCGCATGTGGATCTCCTTCGCCCCGGCTTTCCGCAGCAGGTCGATGGTCCGGCGGCAGGTGGTGCCCCGGACGATGGAGTCGTCGATCAGCACCACCCGCTTGCCCTCCACCACGGAGCGGATGGGGTTCAGCTTGATATTGACCTCGTTTTCCCGCATGGCCTGAGTGGGGGAGATGAAGGTGCGGCCGATGTACTTGTTCTTGATGAACCCCATGCCGTAGGGGATACCGCTCTGCCGGGCGTAGCCCAGGGCGGCGTCCAGGCCGGAGTCCGGCACGCCGATGACGATGTCCGCCTGGACCGGGTGCTCCAGGGCCAGGAAGGCCCCGGCCCGCTGCCGTGCCACGTGGACGCTGGACCCGTCGATGACGGAGTCCGGCCGGGCGAAGTAGATGAACTCGAACACGCAGAGCCGCTTGGGGACCTTGCCGCAGTGGCGGGTGTCGGACTTGACGCCGGACTTGTCCGCCACCACGATCTCCCCGGGCAGGATGTCCCGCTCGAACCGGGCGCCGATGGCGTCCAGGGCGCAGGACTCGGAGGCGAACACCACGCCCCCGTCCCGCAGTCGTCCCATGCACAGCGGCCGGAAGCCGTGGGGGTCCCGGACGGCGATGAGCTTGGTGGGGGAGGAGATCACCAGGGAGTAGGCCCCCTCGATCCGGTCCATGGCGGCGGAGACCGCCTCCTCGATGGAGGGGGCGCGCAAACGCTCCTGGACGATGATGTAGGCGATGACCTCGGAGTCCGTGGTGGTCTGGAAGATGGAGCCCTGGCTCTCCAGCTCCTGGCGCAATGCGTGGGAGTTGGTGAGGTTGCCGTTGTGGGCCAGGGCCATGCGGCCCTTGTAGTGGTTCACCAGGATGGGCTGGACGTTCCGCTTGTTGTCGGACCCGGTGGTGCCGTAGCGCACGTGGCCTACGGCGATGGTGCCCGTGCCCAGGGAGCGGAGCCGCTCCGCCGGAAACACCTCGTTCACCAGCCCCACATCCCGGTACGCGGTGAACACGCCATCATCGTTCACCGCGATGCCGGCGCTCTCTTGGCCCCGGTGCTGGAGGGCGTACAGGGCGTAATAGGCCAGGGGGGCCACATCCGTCGTCTCCGGCGCGTACACGCCGAACACGCCGCACTCCTCTTGGATGTGGCGGGCCGGGAGCACGGCGCTCAGCTCAGTCGGCATCATGGGCAAGCAGTCTCTGCATGACCTCGGCATAGGCGCCCTCCACGCCGCCCAGGTCCCGGCGGAAGCGGTCCTTGTCCAGCTTCTCATGGGTCTTTTCGTCCCAGAGGCGGCAGGTGTCGGGGCTGATCTCGTCCGCCAGAACGATCGTGCCGTCGGTCAGTCTGCCGAACTCCAGCTTGAAGTCCACCAGCGTGACGCCGCACTCTGCCCAGAAGGCCTTGAGAATGTCGTTGACGGCAAAGGCGTACTTCTTGATGGTCTCGATCTCCTCCGCTGTGGCCAGCTTCAGCGCCAGGGCGTGATAGCTGTTCAGCAGGGGATCTCCCAGTTCGTCGTTCTTGTAGGAGAACTCGATGGTGGGAGCGTCGAATACGATGCCCTCCTCCACACCGTACCGCTTGGCGAAGGACCCGGCAGAGAGGTTGCGGATGATAACCTCCAGCGGCACGATGGAGACCTTCTTCACCAGGGTCTCCCGCTCACTCAGCTCCTGAACGAAGTGGGTGGGAATGCCGGCCTTTTCGATCCGCCGCATCAGATGGTTGGTCATCTGGTTGTTGATGACGCCCTTGCCCGCAATGGTGCCCTTCTTCAGGCCGTTGAAGGCGGTGGCGTCGTCCTTGTAGTCCACGATGTAAAGTTCCGGGTCGTCGGTGCGGAAGACCTTCTTGGCCTTTCCCTCATAGAGCTGTTCCAGCTTCTGCATGGTGCGTTCGTCCTTTCTTTCTGTTGAGAGATTAGATATTTGAATAGGCAATTGATAAACCATTAGAAAAACGGAAGGGAAAGAGAAAATAGAAATGAGAAATCAGAAATCCGGCCGCGGGATGGCGCGGATACGGAACTTTGAGCCGTCCGGTCAGGACGGACTCAAGACTTTCCGATTCCTCATTTCCGATTTCTCACGATTTCAGGAGTTCCTCCTGGAGCTTGGCGTCCTTCTCGGCGATCTGCTCCGCCATCTTCCGCCGCTCCGCTTCCAGGCGCCGGGTCAGGGCCTCGTCCTCCACCGCCAGGATCTGGGCGGCCAGCACAGCAGCATTTTTCGCGCCGTTCAGTGCTACCGTAGCCACCGGGATGCCGCCGGGCATCTGGACTGTGGCCAGCAGGGCATCCAGTCCATCCAGGACGCCCCCCTTCATGGGAATGCCGATGACAGGCAGGGTGGTGTTGGCGGCAAAGGCCCCCGCCAGATGGGCAGCCATGCCGGCGGCGCAGATGACCACGCCGAATCCCCGCTCCCGGGCGGACTTGGCGAACTCAGCCGCCTGGGTCGGCGTCCGGTGGGCGCTGAGGATATGGGCCTCATAGGGGATGTCCAGGGCGTCCAGCTGGGTACAGGCCCCTTTGACCACGGGCCAGTCACTGTCGCTGCCCATGATGACGGCAACTTTTTTCATCGCAAGCGCTCCTTTCTGCGGCTCAGAGTTTTTTCCGCATGACGGTGTGGCGGAAGATGCCGTCCACAAAATACTCGCTGGAGCAGAACACGGGGCGTCCGTCGATGTCATAGTCCACCTCTTCCATGTTCAGCAGCGGCGTGCCCATGGGCACCTGGAAGATCTCCGCCAGGGCGGCATCCGCCGCGGCGGGCCGCACGTCTGTCAGATCCAGATAGGGATAGATGCCGCAGAACCGCTGGAGGAAGTGGAAGATGGGGAGCTTGAAGTCCTGGATGGTGTAATCCCCCTTGGCCAGGGCCTTTTCCACCACGTCCTCGCAGTAGATGGCGGGCCGGCCATCCGCGGTGCACAGCCGGGCGATGCGGATGATGGGGGTGTCCTCCGGAATGCGGAGCTGAGCGGCCACCTGGGCATCGGCAGTCCCATCGGAAACCCGGACAAAGGCCACCGCCGGCTCATGTCCGCTCTGGCGGATCATGTCCAGGAACTCTACCTCAATGTCCATGCGGGTCTGGACGTTCAGCACATGGCGGTTGATGATGGTGCCAACTCCGTGGCGGCGGGTGATGAAGCCCTCCCGCTCCAGAGAGGCCAGAATGTCCCGCAGCTGCGTGCGGCTGATTCCCAGCTTCTCTGCCAGGACACTCTCCCGGGGCAGGCGCTCGCAGCTGGCGTAGGCACCGTCCTTCATGTCGGCAAGCAGCTGAGAGCGGATGGTCTTGGTCTGGGCCGGCTGACCGCTCATAGTCACACCTCTTTCTGATCTTAAAATAGGTAATACCATAAAAGTCATACCTATTGTACCGGATTTTCTCCGGCGCCGCAACTGGCAGATTTGACAGATTCCGCCCTCCTTTTTTGCCCCGGCATATCCAGTCTGCTGTTGACGGCAGGACGCACGGGCCGGAGGCGTTTGTACGGCCGGATTTCGTGGGTTTTCACCGTGGACAACCGCCGGGGGGATGTTATAATGGAGTTGAACGAAAGAGGGAGGCGTTATCCGTGAAGATTGTGATCCTGGGTGCGGAGGCCCGTTACCGGGCCTATCAGCCCGCGATGCCCTTCATCCAGCAGCAGGAGCTGGTATTTCTGGACAAGGACAGCACGGAGGCAGAGATTCTGGCCGCCGGCGCTGATGCGGAGGTGCTGTTCGTGGACGCCATCACGGTGGTGTCCGCTGCTCTGATGGAACACATGCCCTGCCTGCGGCTGATTCACTCGGAGGGGGTGGCGTTTGACCGCATTGACCTCTCCGCCGCCCGGGAGCGGGGCATTTACGTCTGCAACAACAAGGGCTGCAACGCCGGGGCCGTGGCGGAGCAGACGGTCCTGCTGATACTGATGCTCCTGCGCCATGCCCTGGAGGGGGACGAGGCCGTCCGGGCGGGACGGCAGATGGAGATGAAAGAGCGGTGCATGGTGGAGGGGATCACGGAGCTCTCTGCCTGCAAGGTGGGCCTGGTAGGATTTGGAGACATTGCGCGGGCCGCGGCGGAGCGGCTGGTCCCCTTCGGCTGCGAGCTGTACTACTACACCAAGCACCGCCGCTTGCCGGAAGAGGAGAAAAAATACCACGTCACCTACCTGCCGTTGGAGGAGCTGGCGGAGAAGAGCGACATCGTCAGCCTCCACTGCGCTGTCACGGAGGAGACCCGGAATCTGGTGGATGCCGCTCTGCTGCGGCGGATGAAACCCACAGCGTACCTCATCAACACCGCCCGGGGAGACCTTGTGGACAACGAGGCCCTGCGGCAGGCCCTGCTGGAGGGGCGAATCGCTGGAGCGGGGTTGGACACGCTGTCCCCGGAGCCGGTGCCGGCGGGGCACCCCCTGACGGCGCTGCCGCCGGAGGTCCATCGGAAAGTGGTCCTGGCACCCCACCTGGGCGGCATTACAGAGGCATCCTTCCGTCGGGCCCATGCCCACATGTGGCGAAATGTGGAGCATTTGGCTGCGGGAGAGCGGCCGGACAACATCGTCAACGGCCTGTGATGCTCGCCGACGGTAAAAAATTCTGCCGGAGATGAAACAAAACCTATGGAAAAATCGTCTAATTCCTATAAAGACCTATGGTAGAAGGACCATGTGCGGTTTGAAAGTCCTGCGCGCGGGCTGTGGGTCTGTATGCGGAAAACCCTCATGCGCCAACCGGCTTGCCTGTTCTCATGGCCCGCACGGCGCATGGAGTCAGGAAAAACAAAGAAGGGGAGCGTGACGCCGAATGAGACGTCGGATCTGGAGAGGTTGGATATTGTGCCTGTGCGCCTGCTTGCTGCTGTGCGGTGCCGCCAGCGGGACTGGAAGCACACCGCCGGACGCGGTGAGCCGCGGGGCCTTTGCAGACGCCCTGTATGACGCCCATGTGGCCCACGGCGGCGCTCCTGTGGTCAGCGAGGGCAGCTCCGCACCCTTCCGGGATGTGGGCTCCTGGTCTCCGTATTTCGAGGCGCTCTGTTGGGCTAAGGCCAGCGGCATCGCAGGGGGCTATGCAGGCGGTGCCTTCCGTCCTGCGGCACCGGTGACCCGCCAGCAGGCGACGGTGATGCTGTACCGCTATGCCAAGACCACGGACCTGCCGCTGGAGAAGGGGAGCGACCGGGATCTGGCCGGATACCGGGACGTGGATACCATCCCAACCTGGAGTCGGGAGGCTGTCCAATGGGCCGTGCGGAACGGCCTGTGGTTCTCCGGCAGCGCCACGGAGCTGCAGGCGGCGGAGAACGTCTCCTGGGAGGAGCTGGCCGTTCTGACCCAGCGGCTGTTCCTGGGCGGGATGCCCGCGGCTGCCTTGTCTGCGGCGCCGGAGGGGCTGACGATGGAGCTGCAGCAATGCACTACCACCGGCGCGGTTGTGGTACTGCAAAATGCGGCGGAGGAGACCTTCTCCTATGGGGCGGACTACGGTCTCTATCGGCAGGTGAACGGCGGCTGGTATCAGATGAACAAGGAAATGGACACCATCGCCATTGCCTATGAGCTGGCCCCGGGAGAGAGCCGGAAGCTTACCCTCAGCTGGGGAGAGCTGGACTGGGGCGGCGTCCTGCCCGCCGGGACCTACTGCGTGGCGCAGGGCGGGCTGCTGGGAGAACAGCAGGTCACCGTCTCCGTCACCTTTGCCATCAAATAAACGCCAGGCGGCCGCCGAAAAACCGGCGGCCGCCTTTCCATTGGGTGAACGGTGTCTTGCGATCCCGCCCAGACCGAAAAATCTCCCCCTCTTCTGGAGGAGTGAAGAGAACAGCACAGGCCGCCGGGAACGCCCGGCGGCCTGTACGGATTCTTGAGAAGGTGGCCCGGCGTCAAACACAGAAGCGGCAGGCCGCCAGGGCCGCCACAGCGCCGTCCGCGCAGGCGGTGGTCAGCTGGCGGACCTCCTTGGCGCGGAGATCCCCTGCCGCAAAGATGCCGGGAATCGGCGTCAGGCAGTCCTCCCCGGCGGCGATAAAGCCCGCTTCGTCCACCGGCACCCCCAGAGACCGGGCCAGCCGGCTCTCCGGCAGCAGACCCACCGCCTGGAACAGCGCAGAGACCGGCAGGTGGGAGACTTCTCCCACAGCGGTGTTCCGCAGGGTCAGGCCGGTGAGGCGTTCCGATCCCTCCAGGGCCTCCACCACGGTGGACCGCAGCAGCGTGAGGTTGGCGGTCTTCTCCGCCCGCTCCACCAGAATGGGATCCGCCCGGAAGTCCGACCGCCGGTGGATCACCGTCACATGGCGGCAGATGTCTGCCAGATACAGCGCATCCTGCAGGGCGGTGCTGCCGCCTCCGGCCACTGCCACATCCTGTCCGGCGTAAAAGGCTCCGTCGCACACAGCGCAGAAGGAGATGCCGGCCAGACGATCCTCGCCCGCAAGGCCCAGGGTCCGGCGCCGCATCCCGGCGGCCAGGATTACCGCCCCGGCGGTATAGGCACCGTAGTCGGTGACCACCCGGCTGGGCGTGCCGCTCTGGATCTCCAGCGCCTCCTCCAGTTCGATCCGGGTCCCCAGGGCCTCGGCCTGGCTGTACAGCCGCTCCGCCAGTTCAGCGCCGGACACGGCGGGCAGGCCCGGAAAGTTTTCCACCTTGGGAGAGGAGGCGATCTGCCCGCCGAAGCTCTCCCGTTCCAGCAGCAGAACGGACTTTCCTGCCCGGCGGGCGTAGACGGCGGCGGTGAGCCCGGCCGGGCCGCCGCCCACGATAATGATGTCGAAATACTGGTCCATAGATGTTCCTCTCTGATGACTGACAGAAGATAAGGGAGACTTCGCAGTCCCCCGCATAGTAACCGCTGTACCGCGGGTGCTGCTCCGCAGAGACGGCATTTTGGAGCTCGGAAAAGGAGGGACGAGAGTCCCTCCTTTTTCGTTGTTTACACGCTCTGCGAAGTGGCGAATTTTTTGATGGTGGAGGCGTTCACCAGCTTCTCCACCTGCTCTCCGTGGCGGACGATCAGGGTGGGGGCCTGCTGGATACCGTACCGGGCCACCAGCTCCCGATGCTCGTTCACGTCCATCACCTGATAGGCGATGCCCGCCTTCTCCAGCTCCCGCTCGGCGATGCTGCAGTTGGGGCAGGTCTTGGTGGTGAAGAGGAACAGGCCGTCCTCGCCCCGCTCCGCCGGTGTGCTGGGCGCGGTGCCGGCTGCGGGCTCCGTCGCAGCATCCCGGTCGCAGAGGCGGCGGCCCTCCAGCCGGGAGTTCTCCACCTGGTACTCCTGCCGGTCCTTGAACTCCTGGACCTTGCCGTCGTTCCAGTTCTGGACAGGGCGGTAATAGCCGGTGATGCGGCTCCACACCTCGCAGGTCTTCCCACACTTGGGGCAGGTAAAGTGCTCGCCCGAGAGATAGCCGTGGTCCGGACAGATGGAGTAGGTGGGGGACATGGTGTAGTAGGGGAGCTTGAAATTCTCCGCGATCTTCCGCACCAAATTGGCAGCCGCCTTCCAGTCCGGCAGCTTCTCACCCAAAAAGGCGTGGAACACAGTGCCGGAGGTGTACAGGGTCTGCAGGTCATCCTGGATGGCCAGGGCCTCGAAGATGTCGTTGGTGTAGCCCACCGGCAGGTGGGAGGAGTTGGTGTAATAAGGCGTGTCACCGGGGTTCTTGGCAGCGGTGATGATATCGGGATACAGTGCCACGTCATGCTTGGCCAGCCGGTAGGTGGTGGACTCGGCGGGGGTGGCCTCCAGGTTGTAGAGGTCGCCGTACTGCTCCTGATAGTCCATCAGTCGCTCCCGCATGTGGTTCAGCACGTCCTTGGCAAAGGCCTGGGTCTCCGGATGGGTCAGGTCCTTCCGCAGCCACTTGGCGTTCAGGCCCACCTCGTTCATGCCGATGAGGCCGATGGTGGAGAAGTGGTTGTCAAAGGTGCCCAGGTAGTATTTGGTGTAGGGGTACAATCCCGCATCCATCAGCTTGGTGATGACGGTGCGCTTCACCTTCAGGCTCCGGGCGGCGATGTCCATCATGTGGTCCAGCCGCTCATAGAACTCCTCCGGCGTCTGGGAGAGGTAGGCGATCCGGGGCAGATTGATAGTCACCACGCCCACGGACCCGGTGGACTCGCCGGAGCCGAAGTAGCCGCCGGACTTCTTCCGCAGCTCCCGCAGATCCAGCCGCAGGCGGCAGCACATGCTGCGCACGTCAGAAGGCTCCATGTCAGAGTTGATGTAGTTGGAGAAATAGGGGGTGCCGTACTTGGCGGTCATCTCGAACAGGAGGCGGTTGTTCTCCGTGTCGGACCAGTCAAAGTCGCGCGTGATGGAATAGGTGGGGATGGGATACTGGAAGCCCCGGCCGTCGGCGTCGCCCTCGGTCATGATCTCGATGAACGCCTTGTTCACCATATCCATTTCCTTCTTGCAGTCGCCGTAAGTGAAATCCTGCTCCTTGCCGCCTACGATGGCCGGCAGGTTCTCCAGGTCACGAGGCACGGTCCAGTCCAGGGTGATGTTGGAGAACGGCGCCTGGGTACCCCAGCGGGAGGGAGTGTTCACGCCGAACACAAAGGACTGGATACACTGTTTAACCTCTTTCTGGGAGAGGTTGTCCACTTTCACAAAGGGGGCCAGATAGGTGTCAAAGGAGCTGAACGCCTGGGCGCCGGCCCACTCGTTCTGCATGATGCCCAGGAAGTTCACCATCTGGTTGCAGAGAGTGGAGAGGTGGCTGGCCGGGGTGGAGTTGATCTTGCCCGGGATACCCAGGCCCTGCTGGATCAGCTGCTTCAAACTCCAGCCGGCGCAGTAGCCGGTGAGCATGGAGAGGTCGTGGAGGTGGATGGCGCCGCTCTTGTGGGCGTCGGCAATCTCCTGGTCATAGATTTCAGAGAGCCAGTAGTTGGCGGTGATGGCGCCGGAGTTGGAGAGGATCAGGCCGCCCACGGAGTAGGTGACGGTGGAGTTCTCCTTCACCCGCCAGTCGTTGATATGCAGGTAGTTGTCCACCAGCTCCTTGTAGTCCAGCATGGTGGAGTTCAGGTTGCGGATCTTCTCCCGCTGCTTGCGGTAGAGAATGTAGGCCTTGGCCACGTCGGCATAGCCTGCCTTGCTGAGAATGTCCTCCACGCTGTCCTGAATGTCTTCCACGGTGATCTTGCCGTCATGGATCTTATCCTGGTAATCCGCCGTGACCCTCAGGGCCAGGAGATCAATGATGTCCGGATTGTACTCCATGTGGGTGGCCTCAAAGGCCTTGGTGATGGCGGTGCTGATCTTGGAGATGTCGAAAGAGGCGATCTTTCCATCCCGCTTGACAACCTGATACATGAAACCCCTGCTTTCTCTATGATAAATTCAATTCCCTGCTCCTGACAAGTCAATGGGCGCTGACGCGCCCCGTATTTCCCATTCTACCACTTCCTGGGGGCTTGTCAATTAGAAATGCCACTATATCTTGTATGCATTTTCTGTGAAAACGCTGAATTTTTCCATATCTAGTCAATGCCGCGCAGCTCCACAGCTCCAAAGAACGGCCGGACCCGCTCCGCAAAGCCCTGCAGCTGCTCTGCTGTAAAGCCGTGATATCCCCGGCCGATCAGATTGCCGGAGTCCACAAAGTTCTGAAGATAGTACCGGGGTGCCCCTGCCAGCCAGGCGGCGATGGCGTCCAGGTCCTCCGGCCTGTGGAGCTCCCGCACCAGGGTGGTGCGGAACTCATAGTCCACGGTGCTTTTCCGCAGCAGACGGATGCTCTCCTCCACCGGGGCGGGGTTGAAGCCCGGTATGCCGACGGTTTCGGCATACCGCGCCGGAGCGTTTTTCACGTCCATGGCCACATAGTCCACAAGGCCCTGGTTCAGGATCTCCGCCAGCCGGGCAGGATCACAGCCGTTGGTATCCAGCTTCACGGCAAAGCCCAGTTCCCGCACCTTCCGCAGAAAATCCGCTGCGTCCGGCTGGAGCAGCGGCTCCCCGCCGGTGAGGACCACCCCGTCCAAAAGCCCCCGGCGGGAGGCCAGGAAGTCCAGCACCTCCTGCTCCGGGATCTCCGGCGTCTCCGCCAGCCGGGTCACCAGCAATGCGTTGTGGCAGAAGGGGCACCGCAGGTTGCAGCCGCCGGTGAACACCGTGGCCGCCAGCTTTCCCGGGTAGTCCACCATGGCCAGTTTCTGAAGTCCGTGAATGTGCATGGCCGGATCCCTCCATAAGCACAAGATGTTGCTATTCTAAACTGATTTTTCCACAAGAACAAGTGGTGGACGCAACAAAGACAAAAAAGTTCCCGGAGGCACAGCCTCCGGGAACGGGAAAGACGGGATTCAATTCTTGCGGAACCGGGAGAGGAAGTCCTGCGTCTCCTGTTTCTGGGGATTGCCGAAAACCTGCTCCGGCGTGCCCTCCTCGCAGATGACGCCCTGGTTCATGTACACCACATGGCTGCTGACGTCCCGGGCAAAGGCCATCTCATGAGTCACCACCAGCATGGTCATGCCCTCCTGGGCCAGGTCCTGCATGACGGAGAGGACTTCTCCCACCATCTCCGGGTCCAGGGCGGAGGTGGGTTCGTCGAACAGCAGCACCTCCGGCTCCATGGCCAGGGCCCGGGCAATGGCCACCCGCTGCTTCTGGCCGCCGGAGATCTGCCGGGGCTTGGCTTGGATGTAAGGCGCCATGCCCACCTTTTCCAGATACTCCATGGCCCGCTTCCGGGCGGTCTCCTTGTCCTTTTTCAGTACCTTGATCTGCCCGACCATGCAATTTTCCAGCACGGTCATGTTGTTGAACAGGTTGAAGGACTGGAACACCATGCCCACATGGGAGCGGTACTGGGGGGCATTGACCTTGGGACCGGTGACGTTCTGGCCGCGGTAGAGGATCTCGCCGCTGGTGGGGGTCTCCAGCAGGTTGATGCACCGCAGCAGGGTGCTCTTGCCGGAGCCGGAGGCACCAATGATGCTGGTGACATCGCCTTTTTTCACGGTGAAATCGATGTCCCGCAGCACTTCGTGGCTGCCGAAGGACTTGCTCAGATGCCGGATCTCTAAAATCATATCGTCCATGTTGTCAGCGATCTCCTCTCGTACGGCCGTGCTGCAATTCCTGACGGACCCGATCCCGGTACTCTTTGCTCCGCTCATCGAAGGGAGTGCCCCGGTCCGGGTGGCTGTATGTGCCGGCGGCCATGGTCAGATGGTCCGTCTGTGCCAGCTTGTAATCGCTGCTGCCGTCCATTCGCTTTTCCAACCAGCGCAGCAGGAAGGAGGCGATCAGCGTCATGGTGAGGTACCCGGCCATCTCCACCACGGCGGAGGGGAAGTACAGGTAGCTGGCGCCCACCGCCGCCCGGTGGGCGGAGAAGAAATCGGGGAAGCCGATGATGAACATGACGGACGTATCCTTCACATTGATGATGAAGTTGTTGCCGATCTGGGGCAGGATATTCCGGATGGCCTGAGGCAGGATCACATGCAGCATGGTCTGCACATGGGTCATGCCGATGGCCTTGGCGCCCTCGGTCTGGCCGGGGTCGATGGAGATAATGCCGCCCCGGACGGACTCGGCCATGTAGGCGCCGGTGTTGATGGACACCACCAGAATGGCGGCCATCCAGATGCTGTCAAACCGCACGGCGTTGTCCGTAAAATAGGGCAGGCCGTAATAGAGGAACACCGCCTGCAGCACCATGGGGGTACCCCGGAAGATCTCCACGTAGATCCGGACCACTGCCCGGATCAGCGCCAGAAAGAACCGCTTGACGGGCGGGGCGTTCTTGCTGTGGGGAATGGTGTTCAGAATGCCGCAGACGAATCCGATCAGGCAGCCGATGGCGGTGGCCACCAGTGCCAGAATCAAGGTATTGCGGATGCCGGGCAGATAG